>CAYUHG010000058.1:0-1026 GCA_964444545.1 uncultured Rhizobium sp. | reverse complement strand
AAAAATTACAAAATTATTAAAAGGACCAAGTATGAAACTAACCCGCTGGATCGCTCCTATTGCCGCCGTCGCAATGTCATTCACACTGACGGGTTGCGGTGACAAAGTCCAATATTCATCCTTGGTCAGCTTTGGCGACAGCCTCAGCGACGTCGGGACCTACAAGGTGGGTACGGTGGCCGCGTTAGGTGGCGGCAAATACACAGTGAACTCCTCCACCGCCAAAAACTGGACAGAGCTGGTGGCTGCACATTACAACCTTGCTGCACCATGCGCTGCCCAGACGGGTTTAGAGGGAACGGGTGCAGGACTTAATGTTGCGGTGACGAACCATTCGAATTGCTACAACTACGCGCAGGGCGGAGCTCGCGTGACCGATCCGCATGGCCCTGGGAACAAATACTATGCAGACAGTGCTGCTTTGGGGCAGTTAACGGTTCCAGTCGTGACTCAGATGCAAAATCACTTGAGCAAGTTGCCCCAAGGAAAGTTTGCTGGAACCGAGTTGGTTACGGTGATGGCCGGAGGAAATGATGTCTTCATCAATGTAGCCATCTATGCTGAAACCGTGAAACTTTATCCAACTCAGGCTGCTAATGCCGCAACTGCAGCCGTTACAGCCATGGCCACCGCTGGTACCGAGTTGGCTAGTTATACAAAAACAAAACTCAAAGCGAATGGCGCCAAATACATTGTGGTGGTGAATTTGCCAGATGTTGCTTCAACACCTGCGTTTTCATTGCACCCCGCCAAGCCCTTGGTCACGAGCATGGTGGCGGCTTTCAACAGTAGTTTACAGTCGGGGTTAGATGGTGCCGGTATATTGCTGGTAGACGCATTTGGATTGAGTCAAGACTTGGCGGCCAATAAACAAAATTATGGTTTGACCAACGTGACGGCACCTGCTTGTAATTTGGATAAGGAGGTAAATCCTCTTGGAAGCTCCTTGGTTTGTACCACTGCGACAGCTCTGACAGGCTCAGAGTTCTATTTGTTTGCCGACACAGTGCATCCGACACCCTACGG
>CAYUHG010000057.1:0-1033 GCA_964444545.1 uncultured Rhizobium sp. | reverse complement strand
CCCATCTTTGAAGATAAATATTTTTAATTTCATTATCATTGTATTTAATTGAAGGTAAATTAGTAACCAAGTTACAAATTAATGTTTCTTCTAATTTAACATCTTTACCTTCTTTGTCTTCAATTGTAAAACGCCTGATAGAATTATGGTTAATAAATCTAACATTGTTATCTTTAATTTTATTTTTAATTAATTCTTTATTTTCAATACATGAACAATTGTTTCTGACTCTAATAACAAAATTTAATTTATATTCATTTAATATATCAATAAGGTCATAACTAAAATAAGCTCTATCGAATACTAAAATAACATTTTTACTATCAAATTTATTTTTTTTAATAAATTCAATAAATGATTTAATTTCACAATTTTTATATTCAGTTCCTTTAATTTGAATTTCAATAGGTATACAATTAGAACAATCATAGTAACCCATATTTAAACAAGTTTCTAATTTTTTATCATTATAAATATTAGTATTAGAATAAGTACCATCAATAGCAATAATATTAAAATCATCATTCTTTTTATTAAGATATTTATTTAATAAATTTTTAATTTTTAAAAAAGTATTTTGATAAAAAGAAAGAGGAATTTTAATTTCTTTTTTATAAAAAGAAGTCCTATTAACATTAATTTTATTATCATAATTATAATTAGAAACAATAGATTGTTTACTTAAATCAATAAATGAATAATTAAAAACATAACATAACACATCAACAAAAGTTAATTTATTAGTTCTAGTTACAATTTTTTTTTTAAGTAAATCATTTTTAATATCAGTATTAGAATTTTTAAATATATTGTTAATATCATTAGATAATTTAACAAGTTCTTTATTGAAATTTATATCAATTGAATTAGCAATAATAATTTTATAGTATTTTTCTAAAACATTATAAATCATATTTAATTTTCAATTAAAAATAAAAAATAAAAAAATAAAAAATTAAAAAATAAAAAAGTATTTAAGTAAAATGTATTTTTGGACTCTGATTAACTTTTCTTATTGCACTTGTATTAATTT
>CAYUHG010000056.1:0-1204 GCA_964444545.1 uncultured Rhizobium sp. | reverse complement strand
AATATTTTGTTGATTTAAAAATATCTTTGGTGGCAATCCACCTAAGCTTGAATGAGGTCTTTTGTAATTATATTCAATTAACCAATCCTCAGTTATTTCTTTCAACTCTTCAATTGAGTCAAAAATATATTTATTCAAAACCTCATTTCGGTAAGTTCCGTTAAACCTTTCAATATAGCAGTTTTGATAAGGCTTGCCTGCTTGTATGTAAAACAATGTTATATCATTTGCTTTAGCCCAAGCTGTAAATTCATATGAAGTAAATTCACTGCCATTATCCAATCTTATTGCAATTGGTTTTCTATTTTGTTCGCCAATAATCTGATTTAAAACATTAATCACTAAATTACTTGGAATTGATCGGAGTATTCTAATATCAAGACATTCTCTTGCATGCTCGTCAATAATATTCAAAGTTCTAAACCTTCTGTTGTTGATTTTGCCACTCATAAAATCAAGCGACCAAATCTGATTAGAATTATTAGCGATTTCTAAAATTCTTTTTCTTGCAGGAAGCTTTCTGCTTTTAGAATTAGCCTTAAAATTCAAACCTAATTTCTTATAAATTCGATAAACCTTCTTATGATTAAAATTAATGCCTTCAAGCCGCAACTTGGCTGTAATCATTCTATAACCATAATTTGGAAACCTAAGCGCAAAATCTTTAATAATTATTTCTGCATCTTCATCTCCAAGCAATTGATTACTGCTAATTTTATTCCTGCAAATCCCAAAAATATCAGCAACTCTTCTTGCTGATATTTTATGTTTAATAACGGCTTCACTAGCTAATTCATATCTTTGTGAAGCCTTTAAAACTTTTTTTGCAAACTCTCCTTCAATATAAGATTATCAAGGCTTAAGTTAGCACATAGCTCTTTCAACTTACGATTCTCTTCAGCCAAAATCTTCAACTTGGAAATATCTGACAAACTCATATCACGATATTTATTATTCCACTTATAAAGCGTTGATTTAGCAATATTATGCTTTCTACAAACCTCTAAACCACTAACACCAGAATTATATTCCTTCAAAACCTCAAGAATCTTAGCTTCACTATATTGCTTATTTTTACTCATATTTTTTACTCCAATTTAGAATTATTAAATGATTAATTTTAACAATTAGGCTTACGCCTAATCTTAAACTAATCGCCTAAAAAGTCTCCACTGAAGTGGCGGCAGTTTTGGGGGCTAGGACA
>CAYUHG010000055.1:0-1205 GCA_964444545.1 uncultured Rhizobium sp. | reverse complement strand
TTTTTCATAATTCTTATTTGATAATTTTAGCAACAACACCAGCGCCAACAGTTCTTCCACCTTCGCGGATCGCGAAACGAAGACCTTCTTCCATGGCAATTGGAGCAATTAGTTCAACAGTGATCTTTACGTTATCACCAGGCATAACCATCTCAGTTCCAGCAGCCAAAGTCACTGAACCAGTAACGTCAGTAGTTCTGAAGTAAAATTGAGGACGGTAGTTCTTAAAGAATGGAGTGTGACGTCCACCTTCTTCCTTAGTAAGAATATAAACTTCCGCTTCAAAAACAGTATGTGGAGTAATTGAAGCCGGTTTGCAAAGCACTTGACCGCGCTCAACATCTTCCTTCTTAGTACCACGAAGCAAAATACCAGCATTATCACCAGCACGACCTTCATCAAGAAGTTTCTTAAACATCTCGATACCAGTACAAGTAGTTTTTTGAGTTGCGCGAATACCAACAATCTCCAACTCTTCGTTGATCTTAACAATACCACGTTCGATACGACCAGTAACAACCGTACCACGACCAGAAATTGAAAACACATCTTCAATCGGCATCAAGAAAGGTTTGTCAGTCGCACGAACCGGTTCAGCAATATATGAATCAACCGCATCCATCAAAGCTTGCATTGACTTTTCACCAATATCAGAAGCATCACCTTCCAAAGCCTTCAAAGCAGAACCTTTAATAATAGGAATCTTATCACCAGGAAAATCATAAGAAGAAAGAAGTTCACGAACTTCCATCTCTACAAGCTCAAGAAGCTCAGCATCTTCAACCATATCAACTTTATTCAAGAAAACTACAATCGAAGGAACACCTACTTGCTTAGCAAGAAGAATATGTTCGCGAGTTTGTGGCATAGGACCATCAGCAGCAGATACTACAAGAATCGCACCATCCATCTGAGCAGCACCAGTAATCATGTTTTTTACATAATCCGCGTGACCAGGACAATCCACGTGTGCATAATGTCTGTTAGCAGTTTCATACTCAACGTGAGCAGTATTAATAGTAATACCACGCTCTTTTTCTTCTGGAGCAGCATCAATCTGATCATATCCGCGCTTCTCAGCAAGACCAGCCTTAGCCAAATAAGTTGTAATAGCAGCAGTTAATGTAGTTTTACCATGGTCAACGTGGCCAATAGTACCAATGTTAACGTGAGGCTTATTGCGTTGGAAGACGGCTTTAGACATA
>CAYUHG010000054.1:0-1228 GCA_964444545.1 uncultured Rhizobium sp. | reverse complement strand
CGGGCTTGAGGTAGGGGTTGTTGGCGAGGGTGGAGCCTAGGAGGCGCTCTAGGGGAAGTTGGTATTTGCCGCCTACGGATAAGTCACGGGTGCTGGACTTGCAGTTGGCATAGTAGGTATCGCAATTCAGATCGCCATTGAAGGTTAAACGCCCAACGGCTTCTAAGCCCTCCACCAAACCAAAGCCCAGATTGATGCCACCAAAACCGCCAACACCGGGGTAAAGCGCATGGAATTCAGGGATGGAATTGGTCAGCGCCAAGCCCATGCTGCCCGGTCGCATTGTGAGCGCAGTTGGTGTGTTGATGGCGCCGGTATAGCCTGAGGGTGAGAGTGGCTGAGCTTGCAGGCACACCCCCGCCAAAGCCATGAAAATGAACCCCAGCCAGAACAGCGCGCGACAACTCAATTTCTGGGGAATTCTGAACATCATGACCGGTTGATTAACAGGTCATTTTAAGTGTGCTGTAGCCAACAACATCAAGGCAATTCAAATATTGCCTAAAACCCTGCGAGTTCAGGCTCGAATCAATGCCTTACCTGGCTTCACCATCAGGAATTGAACGGGTGAACACCAGTGATGCCTCACCATTCTGGCGTAAATGGCCACGTAGCCCAGCCCCAGCACAACGAACCCCAAGAGCGACAAAGAAATGGAGTCGTAGGTAAGGTTCGCCAAGAAGACAGCCGTCAAAGTCATGCTGCCAACCAGAAGTCCGGTAATTGAATTGCGCATGCCTACAGACAAGTTCCCGAACCAACGCCTTACATAGCGTTGCTTCACTAAGCTATGAAAATGCAATCGATCAGGGTGCCCGGGGTGGGCTGATTTAATTTTGCGGCGGTAAATGCTGAAGACCACCTCAATCACTGGGTGTACGCAAACCAAAAGCACGGCGAAAGCCGAAACTGAAGGATTTCGCCCCAAGAGCATCACAGCTACCCACGCAAGCGCAAAGCCTACGAAATAAGAGCCACCATCCCCCATGAAGATCTTTCCAAAGGGCCAGTTCACCCAAAAAAATCCCCAGACACAAGCGGCCAAAACCAAGCTTGTACAGGCCAAAGTGGTGTCGCCCACTTGGTAGGCGATCAGAGCGTAACCTAAAAAGGCAAGACTCGAGGCCGTGCTGGCGAGGCCATTGAAGCCATCAATGATGTTGATGGCGTTGGCCACCCCACCAACTGCAAAGGCCGTGAAAACCACAGAAATGATTGTGAATTGCAA
>CAYUHG010000053.1:0-1264 GCA_964444545.1 uncultured Rhizobium sp. | reverse complement strand
CGTTAAAGGATTCATCATCAATATTTGTAATATGTCCATAACTGGCAATAACTTTGTAGTTTGGTCCAAGTAACTTTTCAATAGTTTTGCATTTAGCACCAGATTCTACAATAAGTAAAGTTTTTCCGAAATTACTCATTTTAATTTTAATTTAATCTCTTATTTCTATTTTATAATTTAGTTCTTTATAATTAAAAATCTTTCATTTCATTTTTTATTATTTTTTTAATAATAAATAATTATTTATTATTAAATTTATTTTGTAAAAAAGTTTATTTTGTTAAAAGAAATTTTACATAGAAATATGTAAATATTAGCAGGAAGTTTAAGAAATACGTAATACGTGAATGTAATATTCATTACCAATTAAGTTAGAAGCAGTACCAGATGTTTGTATAGCACGAACACTATATGTCATAGTACCAGCACCAGGTAAATCAATAGCAGTACCAGTAAATGTAGTACGAATACCACTACCAACAACAGCAGTTGAGAAACCATTTGTGGTTGTTGTAATTTCACTTGTATCATTTGTAGCTAAGTTAGTATTTGTTGAACCATCACTTCTGAATAAACCGGTATTCATACTATTACCAGCAGCACCTGATTGAGCACTTAATCCATATACAATCATATATCTAGCACCAGCAATAGTTGTAATAGAAGAAGCAGCATATAATTGTGTAGCACTACTTGTAAATTGTATAGATGAGCTTCCAATACCACCAGTTGTTGTTTCATAAGAGTTACTTGGACCAGTATAACCAGTGTAACCGGTATAACCAGTAGGACCAGTGTAACCGGTATAACCAGTATAACCAGTATAACCAGTATAACCAGTGAAACCAGTGAAACCGGTATAACCAGTATAACCGGTATAACCAGTATAACCAGTGTAACCAGTAAAACCAGTGAAACCAGTGAAACCAGTGAAACCAGTATAACCGGTGTAACCAGTATAACCAGTGAAACCGGTATAACCAGTATAACCAGTATAACCAGTTATTTCAGGACCAGTGTAACCAGTGTAACCAGTGAAACCAGTATAACCGGTGTAACCAGTATAGCCTGTGTAACCAGTATAACCAGTGAAACCAGTGAAACCAGTGAAACCAGTAAAACCAGTGTAACCGGTGTAACCAGTATAACCAGTGAAACCAGTGAAACCGGTGTAACCAGTGTAACCAGTATAGCCAGTATAACCAGTATAACCAGTGAAACCGGTATAACCAGTGAAACCGGTGAAACCAGTATAGCCGGTATA
>CAYUHG010000052.1:0-1264 GCA_964444545.1 uncultured Rhizobium sp. | reverse complement strand
TTTTTTTGCTTTTTCGTGGAAAACAGTATGTTCGCAGATTTGATTTTTCTCTGACAGCCCGAAATAACTAGAATATTTAAATTTTTCTAACTTGTACAGACCCATGCCACCAAACGCAGATTCAACACTAAGCCAACCTTTGAGACTAGCGAAATTAAGATTTTGAACTCTATCGACATAAAAATCCAAAAGATTTTTATCGCCGAAAATAGGGGGCGCTGCATTCATCTCTCTTTCATAATCCCAAGGCCAAAAGCTAGAGTGTCTGAATGCCCATAGATCATAGTACGAACCTTTATTAATTGGAAAAACTGCATCCCAACATTCAAGATATTTAAAATTAGAGTAGAAACTTTCGGTGCTAAAATTATTGCCAATTACGCCATCAAGGTCAGCTACGCAATAATAATCATATTCTAATGTAAGTGATTTTGATAATAGTTGATTTCTTGCATAACTCAGTCGCTGAGTGCGAAGTGGAAATTTTGCGTCTAAATTTTTAATCTGAATTAACTCTATGATATTTTCTTTTGCCAATTCTTCGAGGCGTTCAGCCGTGCCATCGATAGAATCATTCTCGAAAATAATAATTTTAAAATCTAAAAAAGATTTTGATAATGTGAGTAATGTATTAATACTCTCGTTTATTTTGGATAGACAATTTCTCGCACAACCTACAAATACTATTTTAGAGTTATTAACATGAAAAGATATTTCCTCTTTAGTCTGTGGCGCTTTTATAACTAACTCAATTTTGGCAGAATCATCAAGTAAGGAAATATCGCCTGAATAGACAATTTTAAAATGCAGAAAATTATTTGGTACATTAAAATTTAAATGAAAATAATCATCAAAATTTTTCCTTGTGAAATTGAGCCGTGACCAATTTTTTGGATTTCGCTCGTGGGATCCAAATACTTCCATATCGCAAACTTGGTTTATATTTATAAAACTAACGCCGCTGATAAAGTTGTATTCTCCGTTAATTAGATAAAATTCTTGCATATTCATTTTTCTTGTGATTCGTTATCGTATGATGTTATAAAATATTTCCTAAATTTGCGATTTGACTAATTTCTTTTGCAAATACAATTTGATCTTCAGAATGTTTTTTGTCATACATATAGCGTAAGATATTTTTAAAATTATTTTTCTCAACATAAATATCTAGACCTGGTATGTAAAGAATGTTGAAATATTTTTCTAGCTCATTAGAAAATTCTTCGGGCGTGATTCCTGCTACAAATTCAAGATGATAAGGTAT
>CAYUHG010000051.1:0-1281 GCA_964444545.1 uncultured Rhizobium sp. | reverse complement strand
TTTATAAAATGTTTTCGAAAAAATATTTAGTTTAGGCAAACACTTTTAATACGTAATTAATCTAAAATTTTATTATAAAAAAAAAGATAATAAAATTTTTATTATTTATAAATAGTAAGAATATCTAAATATTTTAAGATGAGTTGTAATAATAAAGGACCAATTTATTATGTTTATCCTAATAAAGATGGATCTTGCCGTCCTGTTCAAATAAATTGTGGTATTGGTCCAACTGGTTATACAGGTTATACTGGTCCAGAAGGTTTTGCTTCATCAACTGGAGCTACAGGATATACTGGTTACACAGGAGAAATAGGTGCTACAGGATATACTGGTTATACAGGAGAAATAGGTGCTACAGGATATACTGGTTACACAGGAGAAATAGGTGCTACAGGATATACAGGTCCTATAGGAGAAACAGGTCCATCTTCATTATTATCTTATACAGTTTCACCAACAAAAACTTCAAATTTTAGTATACCATCTTTAACATCAGACCCAAATTATTATAATATTTATCAAATTGATACAACATCAAATAGTATAACAGTTACATTACCTGAAATAAGTACATTAGATAATAGTAATAAAAGAGATGTATATATAGTAGATATTATAGGAAATTTAAATGAAAATAATTTAATTATACAAACATCTGGAAGTGATTTAATTAATAATACAACATCAGTAATTGTTGTTGTTAATTTTTCAAATATACATTTAGTATCAAACTATGGTACAACAGTTCCAGCAAGATGGTTAATTCTTTAAATTTATTTTTTTATAAAAATAGATATTTAATAAAAAATATTATTATATTATATAAATTATAATATAAAATGACATTTATTCCATCTGTTCTTACCACAAATGATACTAATAATAATAGTACAAGTACATTAGGTTCATCTGGTGTATTTACTGGTACTAGTTCATTAACAGTTGGTTTTGATTCTGTTATTATTACAATTAAAAGTAATGTAGATTCTGCTTCATCCGGAATTCAAATACAATTTTCAAATGATAATATTACGTTTGATACATTTTATACTGATACTTATTTTGCTTCATCTTATTTTATAAAAAGCTATCAAATAGTTAAAAAATATTATAAAGTAGTATATACTAATGGAACTTCTTCACAATCTTCTTTTGAATTAACATCACGTTTAAGTGTAAATAATTCAGATAATCAAAGCAATAATTCAATAACAACATTTAATAATGAAGTAGAAGCTTCATTAGATGCTTTTGGTAAACTTCGCGTTTCAATGCCAA
>CAYUHG010000050.1:0-1340 GCA_964444545.1 uncultured Rhizobium sp. | reverse complement strand
AAATGATACTTCTTAAAATAAATAATTTATAAAAAATATTTTTATAAAATAGATTCTATTTTATAAAATAATATGTCAGTAAGCGATTTTGCTAATGTATATGCTTCCATCAATAATTTACAAAACCAATATGACCAAATTACTGGAAATATATTTTCTAATTATAATCAATTAAGTCAGATTATGGCTCAACAAACTAGTGTTTATAATTCTATTTATTATGGAACTGGAAATATAGTTACTGGAAATTTAGCTGTTAATAGAAGTGCAAATATTAGTGAAAATACAAATGTTTCTGGAAATGTACTTTCAATTGGATTTTCTACATTTACATCACAAACACCATTACAAGTTGTAAGTAATAATGTTACTATAGGTTCCGTATCAGCAACAGCAGCAAAACTTACAACTATTTCATTTGGAAGAACATTTCGTAATGTACCTAAAATAACAATTACTTCATCTGCTGGTGTAAATAGTGCTTCTTTATCACATTTAGCAGTAAATAAAACAACTACACAATTTGATTTGTATTCATATAATGCTTTTACTAGTGCTACTGGTGCTGATACAGCAGTTGATTATATTGCGATCGGTTAATTATATAAATAATAAAATATAAAATAATAAAAATATAAAATAATAAAAATATAAAATAAAAATATATTTATAAAATAGATTCTATTTTTATAAAAATAATTAGTTATAAACATGTCATCAAGCGATTTTGCTAATGTATATGCTTCCATTAATAATTTACAAAATCAATTTAATTCATTTACTGGAAATATACTTTCTAATTATAATCAGTTAAACAGAATTATTTCTCAACAAGGAAATATTAATACTTCTCTTAATGGAAGTGGTAATATACTTACTGGAAATTTATTTGTTAATGGAAATGCAAATATTAGTGGAAATACAACTATATCTGGAAATGTAGTTTCAAATGGATTTTCTACATTTACATCACAAACACCATTACAAATTGTAACTGGTACTGCTGTAATAGGTGTTGTACCAACTTTAGGTATAAAGTTTACTGGAAATATTACATTTGGAAGAACCTTTCGCAATGTACCTAAAATAACAGTTACATCATCAGCTGGTACAAATACTGCTTCTGTATCATATTTAGTAGCAAACAAAACAACTACACAATTTGATTTATGGGCATATAACTCTTGGAGTGCTAATACATCTTCAGATTCAGCTATTGATTTTATTGCTATTGGATAATTTATTTTAATAAACAACATTTTTATTCATATCTTGATTCTGTTGTGAAATTAATTTCGTACTTTGATAATAACAATTTTCCGATAATTTTAATTTAGGTG
>CAYUHG010000049.1:0-1412 GCA_964444545.1 uncultured Rhizobium sp. | reverse complement strand
AAGTTCGTTGGTACATTGAACAGCGCAATGAAAGTGTATGTAAACGGTTATGCAACATCTGATGATGTTCTAATTGGTTACAAAGGCTCTTCTGAGTCCGACGCACCAGCATTCTACTGCCCATACATTCCATTGATGAGCAGCGGTGTTGTTCTAGATCCATCAACCTTCGAACCAGTCGTGTCCTTTATGACACGTTATGGTTATGTTGAGTTGACAAATACTGCTTCTTCTCTAGGTAATGCAGCTGACTACCTAGCTAAAGTTGCAGTTACAACTGCTAACCTAAAGTTCGCTTAATTGTAAACTTTACAAGCAAAATTCAAAAAGGCTCTTCGGAGCCTTTTTGTTTGACTTAAATATCTATGTTATGCAGATAGAATCAGAAAAAGATTTTCCTGAATTACGTAAACATTTTTCCGTATGGAAAAAACGTTTTCCTATGTTCCACCATGACGTTATTAAAATAGAACGTATCATAGAACAACATATCACAAATTACAGTAATCATCTAGTCAAATATAGACAAACACACAGTAAATCTTTTTTAGAAAAAGCACAGTTTGAAATCACAGAAATTAATAGAGTGATATCAACAGTGGAAAAACTAGAGCTTATGGCAATGCTCAGTCAAGGATAAATACTTTGTCTAAATGAGAGCCGCATTGGGCGGACTTATGCTGTAACCCGCAGCGTAGACCTAGAACGTCAACATAAGGAGAAAACAAATGGGACGTCCATTATATAAAGATGTAAACGGTGATAAAGTCATCGGCACAGGCGCAGGCGCCACAACAGGTATCAGAGTAGATTTTTACGATGGTTCTACTCTTCAAACAGACGGTGTTATTATCAAACAACGCGGAGCAAGAACATTTGTTGTTGCAAGAGTAGGTGATATCGCTACACCGGCAAACTATAAAGTATGCAAGTTAGTTGACACAGCACCTAACGCTGCCGGCGAAATGAGAATGATGGGTTATCCAGGCGGTAACGCTAACAGCCCTGTAGCTATTTCTAAAATTACACGTAGAGTGGCTGTTGGTTTTCCATCATCACCAGTACTAGCAGACGGTCTATGGCCAGCAGAAACATCTAATGCTTCTACTAACCACGATCAGAAAAAATATACTTGGTATCTAGAAAACGATTCTTCTGCAGATGTTATCGTATTAACAGAAATCACAGCAGTTCTATAATAGGAATTTAAATGGGACAGGTTGTACAAACCAACGGCGATTATATTATCAGAGCGATTCCTGACCCTGTAACAGGGGGGAGGATCGTTCTTGATACTGGCCCTAACGTAGGTGAAGTTCGAGTCACTGGTAACCTAGTTGTTACTGGTGATACTCTCAATGTTGAATCATCACAGTTAAATGTAGAAGATAACACTATTACTTTAAATTACT
>CAYUHG010000048.1:0-1434 GCA_964444545.1 uncultured Rhizobium sp. | reverse complement strand
ACTAATCGCCTAAAAAGTCTCCACTGAAGTGGCGGCAGTTTTGGGGGCTAGGACAAAATAAAACCTTAACTAGCAATTGCAAATTTAACTTTCTAAAAAAATTAAGTTTTAAAAGGTTTTTATTTTCTGGATTAAATTTAATTGTTACTTGTTATATAGAAAAAGTTGGTGGAGAAATTGCGTAGCAAGTAAAACTAAAGTGATTATCGAATGAAAACACAGAACAGTTTTCATAAATTTTGTCACCAATTTTAAGTTCTTCCACTCGATATATCGCTATCTTGTTTTGTTGAATTTCTTGGTGGACTCAATGGTCTTGCTGCTTGCGGACTGGGTTCTGTCTGTGGCGTTTGCGATGGAGCTGGAAGTGGAGTTGTAGATTGAGTTGAGAGCGCATCAATTTTATTTTCTCTACTTTTGGCTTTAAAAATTTCTGCTACTTTTCCGCCAATTTCTAAAGCGATGCTTAAAGGAGTTTGGTTATCTTTATCACCCCCAGCATTGATGTCAACTCCTTTATCTAAAAGGAGTTTTGCGATTTCTTCATAACCACTTCTTTTACTTTTCATAACTATATACAAAGGCGTTTCGCCATAATTGTTTTTAGTATTGATGTCGGCTCCTTTATCTAAAAGAAGATTTATGATTTCTGAGTTATGATTTACTGCGGCCCAATAAAAAACATCCGTACCCAGGAAATCTTTGCGATCGATTTTAGCTCCTTTATCTAAAAGAAGTTTTATGACTGATGTATGATTATTTTTTGCAGCACAAAGTAAAGGCGTATCATAACCATCACCAACACTATTGATGTCAGCTCCTTTGTCTAAAAGAGTTAATACGGTTTTTGCTAACCCTTCTTCTGCAGCGAAGTGTAAAGCAGTTTTATCTTCTTCACCTCTAGCGTTGATGTCAGCTCCTTTGTCTAAAAGAAAATCTATCATTTCCTTATTTTTATTTTTTATAGCGCAGCCTAAAGGAGTCTCGCCATTGAATTCTGCACTGAATTTTCCGCATTTTCGAACATTGATGTCAGCTCCTTTGTCTAAAAAGAATTGCGCTTCTTGCATGTTACCATCTTTTACAGCCCAGTAGAAAGCAGTTTCACCACCTCCAAATCGAGCATCAATTTCAAGCCTTTCTTTTGAATGGGATTCTTGGCTGCTTTTTTGACGCACTTCTTCTTGTCTTAAAAGAAATGCGGTACTTGCTTTCTTACCTTTCACAGCATATTCTAAAGGCGTAAGACCTCTAGATGAACATTTGGCATCAATTGCAGCTCCTCGATTTAAAAGAAGCTCCACGATTTCTTTTTGACCGTTTACTGCAGCAGAGTGTAAAGGCGTAAGACCTCTAGATGAAGATTTGGCATCAATTGCAGCTCCTCGATTTAAAAGAAGCTCCACGATTTCTTTGTGACCGTTTCCTGCAGCA
>CAYUHG010000047.1:0-1445 GCA_964444545.1 uncultured Rhizobium sp. | reverse complement strand
CATCGCACCAGATAATCCACTTCCTATACCACCTGTACCTATCGCCACCGCAGCAGCACCAACAGCAATCACAGCCTGTCCAGTTTTAGTTAACCCCCTAGTCGCATAATCCCAATCCATATGCTGCTCATCCATAGGACTATAAATCGTTGTGCTTGGATCAAGTGTGTTAAGATATGAAAGCTGTGGGGAATTCGTAAAGTCACGAGTTAAAGTTGTGTCGTTAACCCCATTTTTAATTGTAGTTGCTGTCGCTTCTTCACCACTCTTGGAATTATACTGAGCAGTCGTGGTGTTACCTACGTCAAACGTAAGATTAGTATTAGCTCCATTGTTCGAAGTAATCTGGTTATTAATCACATTAGTACCAGCAAAACCACTTCCACTATCCTTAAACTTCAACAAACTGTTATTATGAGCAGTATGAGTCCGAGAATAAACATCTTGAGAAACCAACAAATAAAGATCATTACCCGTTGTTATCGTTAAATCGTTCGCTGAATCAAGAATTGATGATTGAAGTATAGTGTCGTTTAACGAAGTGATGTTCAGATTATTACCACTCTCAACTATCGATGAAACATTCACCGTCCCTGAACTCTCAACCACACTCTTACTCGCCGAATTCAACAATCCCTTCGTCCGCTCATCCCAAAAACTTGTACTCTGCTGCGCCGCCGAAAGAATATTAATATCGTTGCCGGAAGTTAACTTTATGTCGCCAGTCGTGGTTGTTAAATTCGAGCCTTGAACTGTTAAGTCTTTTCCTGACGTAACATTTAAATCGTTAGTAAAGTTCAGATTACTTGAAACAACGGTTTCTTTGTAAGAACCAGCGGAAGTTGATGTGTTCTTCTGTTCAACAACAAACGGCGTTGCACCAACTCCTGTACCAACCATAAGAGTAGTGCCAACTCCACCGCTCATTGCCATTGCTCCAATATATACAGCAGTAATTGCTAAGTTTCTTACATTAAGACCAGTAGCTTGTTTCGTAGAATTATGATAGGTGTAAGAGGTATCAACACCATTCAGAATATTAACATTAGCCCCATCGTTAATTAAGTAAGTGTTGTAAGTCGATGAGGAAGTATCGGTGTCTAAATATCTGCCCGCCGTAATATTAGCTGAACCATTACCACTCAAATTAGATGCGGTTATATTGGTGTCCGATCCAGAAGTTATGGTTAAATCGTTATTACTAGAAATCTCTGATTGAACGTTGGTTGTGGTGTTCTTGATGTCAGTTGAGCTTTTTTTGACGCTGTATCCTTTACTGCTGCTTAGTGATTTTGAAGCGAAAGTATCTAGAGCACTGGCAATGTTTACTTCGTTTCTTGCAGTTAAACTAACATCCCCACTTCCTGAGTTATTTGAAGAATCATTGTCCGTGTCTGAAGTTGTAAGTTTGCTGGCGATGATGTTGATATTGCCAAAGGCATTGT
>CAYUHG010000046.1:0-1454 GCA_964444545.1 uncultured Rhizobium sp. | reverse complement strand
GAGCTAAGATGTGTGACAAGGCTTGGGACTATGATTTTTCTAGTGCTAAATATCGCGTTGGAATAAAGTCACATGATATTTTGCTGACGCAGGAAGATTGGTTTTACAATGATGAAGAATGGAAAAAGTTTTTGTTAGAAGATCCCAGAGAAATTGATTTGATTAGGAAGTTTACCAAAACTGGTCGTCCTTTGGGAAGTAACAATTTTCTAGAAGGTTTAGAAAAAATTATAGGTAGGGCTCTAAAAACTAAAAAATCAGGAAGACCGAAAATTAATTAGTATACTGTCCCCGATTTCAGTGAACAAAAATTGATTCTATTGCAATATTATCCACAAAAAACTTGAATAATAATAATGTCAAAAAGACATTTACTGGCCTATGTTGCTGTAAGTCTTAAAAGATTTTGTAGTAGCATGTTTTACTTATATATTTTAACCACAACCTCTAACTAAAAAAATGAGAAAATCTTTAATTACTCTATCCCTTCTTTTGTTGGCTGCGACTTCTTGTACCTACAAATATACTCCTACATCTAGTGCGATGATTAATGTAACTAATTATGAAATTGGTGACTTAAGTAAGTTAAAAACTGGTGAAGCTTGTATCACAAAAGTTTTTGGTTTTCCGCCGACTGAAGCTAGCACTTCAGTAATTGATGCAATGAAAAATGGTAATATCACTAAAATTAAAATGATTGATGGTAGTGTTTCTAACAACTTCTTCTCTACAAAGGTTTGTACTATTGTACACGGTCTTTAGTCTTTAACAAATAAAGATATCTTATAATGACCACTAAACTTTTTGTATTAGTGCTTCTTGCACTAACGTTTTCTTGTTCTGGAACAAGCAACAAGTTTGACGCTGCTCCAATTAGCTCAGATGTGGGCAATCTTTCTTTCAACAATATAAAAGACATTAAAGAATCAAAAAGTTGTTCAGATGGTTCTATTGGGTGGACTAGGGCTATAGCAGCGCTGGTTACTTATGGATTTTCTGAAATTTCAATTTCCAACAATCCTCTTTATGAGGGTGCTGATAAATATGAATTCTTTAATTGGTTACTTGTTGATAAGAGTGGTGATGCCTCAATCTCGACTGCAACAAAACTTGGTGGAATCACCAAAGTAAAAATGGTTGATCACTCATATTCTATTACTGGGATAATGAGTCGGAGATACTGTGTGATTGTTTACGGCGAATAGTTTAGCTAAAATGAGCTAGAGTTACCAATTTATTCTAGATTTTTTTTCTATAGTTTTCGCAGTTTCTAAATTAGATTGAAGCCGTTCGTAAAAAATTACGAACGGCTTTCTTTATTATTTAATGATTGCTGTAACTGTAACTTAAAATTATCACTAAAGCTCAATTCTTACAACAACCCAACTTCTTTTCATGAAGTCGCCAAAAAAATCTTGCCACCACAGTTTGACAAAATAATTTCCCTCACAGCT
>CAYUHG010000045.1:0-1566 GCA_964444545.1 uncultured Rhizobium sp. | reverse complement strand
ATAAGATAACATATACTTTTTAATATTATTATCTAAATTACCTGAATAAACACACATATTAAAAGCATTCAAATATATTCTTTCATTATTCTTCTTCCTAAAACCAAATTGATGATGATAAGCATAATCCATATATTTTTTAGATTTTTCATATTTTTTATACATTTTTTCATATTTTTTTACATTTTCATATAAATTTTTATTTATAAACTTTAGCTTTTCACGATCTCCATTCATATATTTATTTATCATATTTTTCATAAATAATAACTTTTTCTCTCTATTTTTTAATTCATTTTCCACTTTTTTATCTAATACTTTTACTTCTAATTTCTTTTTTATTTTATCAATATTTTTATCTATCATATTATCAACTTCATTTAATTTATTTTTTATTTTTCTTAAATTCTCATTCATTTTTTCCCTTATTTCAGATAATAACCTTTCAGTATTAATAGCCTCACTTTTAAATAATTTTAAAAAATTATTAAAAATTTTTTGTAACTTAACATAATTTATTATTTCATTCTTTTTTGTTAAATTGTTTTTTAATATTAATAAAATACCTATATTACCTACATATGTTAATGTATCACTACAATTCATATATACCCTTACATTCGGTTCAAGTTTAAAAAAACTATCACGGATTCTTGAACCATGAGAAGTCATATATACATTCTTATTTTCCATTTTTCACTTTTACTATTATAAATTATTATTTTATTTTTATTTTTTATTTTTATTTTTTATTTTTATGACTCAAAATATTATCCGCAACGCGGTCTTACAATCTTTAAAGCAAAATTCACGCTTTCGCAATCCTTTCACCAATATTGTTCTTAACACATTTCACTACTTACTGCCTTGCGACAGCTTTCGCATCTCCATTTCACCGATAATCCTTCAAAACTAGGTCTATATTACTCGCCAGCCAAGGCCAACTTTCAAATGACTTTGTTCATTCAAACTCGGATCATAAATACGTGTATAAAAGATTCAATGAGGACTTCTGATCACGCGCTTCGGCTATTACCACCTAACACGCAATTGTTGTTTTACTTGCCCAATAAGTTATATATAAAACGTTTTTGATGCTAAATTAGACGGTAATCCAATTTAGCAACGGAGTTTTTGAACAAACAAACAACTAGTCTAATATCACACTATTCAATTTTTAAAAAATATTTTTATAATACTACTTCCGTCATTTTTTAACTTAAGTTAAAAATACTCTTTAAATCATTCTATTTATGAATAACGTAAATAATTAAAAATAGTAAATATTCAACATATTAATTATATTTATTTACGTTAACCTTTTTATAAGACTCATAAAGATTTTATTATTAAACTTACGTTTCATTAAAAATGATTAAAAAATGATTCAAATAACATTTTTATTGGAAACCTTTTACTTTCCAATAAAAAATGACTCAAAGAGCGTTTTTTATTAAACTTAAGTTTAATAAAAAATGACTCAAAGAGCGTTTTTTATTAAACTTAAGTTTAATAAAAAATGACTCAAAGAGCGTTTTTTATTAAACTTAAGTTTAATAAAAAATG
>CAYUHG010000044.1:0-1628 GCA_964444545.1 uncultured Rhizobium sp. | reverse complement strand
TAGCCGGCAATAACCTAAACAACATCGGATCAAATATCACTGCCGAGGGATCAACATATCTCGAAGCCACCAACGGCAATATCAACATTACCACAGCCGAACTGAGAGACAGAACGGTAAGCCGTTGGGGAAGAGGAAAGAAAGGCGGGGTTAGTGTAAGTGACAATACCACAAATCTAAGCTCAAAAATTTCTTCTGGCGGAACTCTGGAACTAGCTTCTGGCAGCGACATCAACATCACCGGCAGCAATCTAACTACAACTGACAGCGGTGCAAACATAAGCCTCACTGCCGCTAATGACGTCAATATCACCGCCGCCCAAGACACCAAATATTCCCAAACTCAAACTTGGAAAAAAGGCAGAACAGTTTCGAAGAGTTCAAATTCAGGATCATCTTCAATCACCAATGTTTTATCTGAATTAACCGCAACCAATGGCGATATCTCAATTACTTCAGATGCTGATACCAACTTGATCGGCGCCAAACTGAAATCGATCAATCTCGATATTAATTCGGGCAATGAGTTAAACATTTACTCAGTTTCTGACCAAAACAAATCTTGGGCTTCTTCGAGTAAATCGAGAAGTTTATCTGCTCTAGATGGAGGATTCGGAGGATTATCTTTTATTGCTGCTTTTACTCAGTTTACTCCTCTTGGAATAACATTGTCTAATCAGGGTATTGACCCTAGCGACAAGTCTTTATCTTCATCAAAATCTACTGATAAAACTTACAATATTTCCAGTGTGGTTGAAGCAACTGGTTCAGTTAATCTAGCTTCAAATCAAGACTTAACAATTTCTGGATCAAATGTTTCTGGTGTAACGGGAAGTCTGATTTCTGATAAAGGTAATGTGAATATTCTGGCAGCTCAAGAAGTTGAAAAAATCACTTCGTCGATTAGTCAAACCTCAAGAGAAACCAAGGTTACTGTATTTAAAGGTGTAAAACATACTTCTGGTGAAACTACAGAAACCATTACAAACGTTGCTTCAAACTTAACTTTCACAGATTCTTTACTTCTTAAAACCAACGGCAATTCAACAAGCTCAGATCAATCTGCTAACATAAATATTGTTGGAAGTAATCTCACAGTTTCAAGCGGCGATCTAACACTTACCTCTGCAGAAAATATAATAATTGCCAACGCAGTTGATAGTGTCTCCAAAGAATCTTCAGGATCAAAACGTAACGAAGCGAAAAAAAGCGTTTCAACTTCAGTTGATTATGTTGAGACCGCTCTTTCATCAAATTTAAGCGCAACCAATATCACTCTTAACGCCAATACTTCTGATGACGGAACTTTGTTAGTTCAAGGCAGCAATCTCAAAGCTACTTCTGATTTAAATACCAACTCTATCAACACAATTTTCCAAGATGCAGTATTACACAATTACAGCTATTCACAGAAATCGACTTCATTTCACGGGGTTGCTAAGGGCTTAACTGCTATGACTTCTGCGGTTGTTACTGCTATTGATTTAACTCTTGCGGGAATTGCGATGCGTCAAATTGCGATTCATAGTGGGAGTGATGCTTTTGAGGATGGATATATGACTGCGACGGGTCACAATTCTCAATTTTACAATACGAAGCGGAAGAATCTAGAATCAGGAAATTCATAT
>CAYUHG010000043.1:0-1818 GCA_964444545.1 uncultured Rhizobium sp. | reverse complement strand
TCTTGGTGAAAGTGATAGTGCCGCCAGTGCTGGAAGGAATAGTTTTACCGATCATTGTGTGCTCCTTAGTGCGTTGTTGATGTATGTATTATACGGCCTTTTGGGCAGGCCGTCAACCAAAGACCCTTCAGCAATCAGGGTCAAAGTCTGCCCACTCTTGCGCTTCGTCGGGCTGACCATCGCGCTCTTCGCGCTCCAATTCTTCTTGGAGTTCCTCGCTCATAGCCATGAAGTCCTCACACATGCCAAACAGTGCTTCAAAGTAGCGACGCTCGTCTCTGTTCATTTCACGCAGGAACATAGGACCTTCTTCCTGCATTGCCTGCACAACCTGTTGCAGGGCCAGGAAAGTGTTGTTGCACATGCAGTAGGACATGTTAGGATAGTTAGACATTTCAGCTCCTTAGTGCGTTGTTGATGTGTGTATTATAACAGGGTTTGGAAACCCTGTCAAGTGGCGGGTTATTCTGCTTCCAACTCCTCTATAGCTTCCTCTAGTGTGTATATAATGTCCTCTATCTCATTGTGTAGTTCATAGCACACATCTCCATCCAGCTCTGCTGTGCCTACTTGTTGCAGTGCATCAACATCCTGTAGCAGTGCAATAGCCTCACGCAGTTTGTCTGCTTTTTGCTTGTTTGTTAGCATCTCTCGCTCCTTTGTGTCTATGTCTGTATTATAGCGCAAAACAAAGCACAGCGCAAGCAATAACCCTGCGCTGTGCTCAACTATTATGCTTCCATGCTTGCAAGCTCGTCCTCTTGCATGCCTTGCTCTGTAAATGTAACAGCAAAACCTACAGCGTTGCTAATAGCTTCTTCAAATGCGCTGTCTGTATAAATGTCCCATGTGCTGTCGTGTTGCACATTTACCATTGTGTAAAATTCTTGTTCATAAATGTTATTAATAACAGTAATACCTGTAACATTTACTTTTCTACCTGCCTCACAGCCCCACAAGCCGTCCCCTGCTGTAGTAACAGCAAACGCACAATCAAACTCTGTAATAATACAATCTACATCACGTTCAAAACGCACAAGTGTTAATTTTTGCATTGCTTTGCTCCTGTTTAAAAGTGTATTATAACGCAAAACTAGTGCGCTGTAAAGCAATAACCCTACAGCGCACTAAGTTATTAAAACAGTTCTACAACTGTGTTTGTACGCAGTTGTTTTTTAGCCACAGCAATAGCTTGTTGCAAACTGTGTGCAACATATTCTGCACTGTCAGTAAAACTAGCTACATCTCCTGTAACTAGTACAGCATTTTGCACTGTAATACGATTGTGTGCATCAAAACTAAAAACTAAACGATAAGTTTGCAAACGCTTGTTTTTAACTAGTTTTGCGTACAGTGTGCAGTTTGTTTGCATAAGTGCTCCTTGTTAGTGTAAGTGTATTATAACGCAACACTAACAAGAGAGCAACCAAAAACCCTGAGGACTGTAGGGTTATTCTTGATCTTCCTCCTCATACTGTGCCATCTCTTCTGAGATGCCGAAGTAGTCATCCAACTCAGCGCCAATAGCTTCACGCACAGTAGCAGAGGTCTCGCCACCGTATTCGTAATAGTCGTCCTCACCGTTGTCCCACTTGCCCACAAAGCACATGCCGGGCTCGTAATACATGGCTTCAACCTCAAAGCCCAAGGCCATCAACTTCTCATAAGCACCAGTAGGCGGAGCCCAGGCACTTTCAAAGCTCGCTGTCACTGTGTTAGGATCCTGTCGCTCAACGTTCTCCAAGTTAAAGTCCCACTTGGTACCCCAGTTGGCCACATTCCAATCATACCAGTCCTTGTAGCCATATTTCTCAATGT
>CAYUHG010000042.1:0-1831 GCA_964444545.1 uncultured Rhizobium sp. | reverse complement strand
GGGTCATCAAAGTGCCTTTGGGGTCCAGCAAATTGCTCAGTTTGCGAACCGCATCACCCATCAAGCCTGCGGGCGCTTTAGAGTACGCGCTCAGGTTGTCATAGTTTCCAGTGAGCGACTTGACCACATCGCTGAAATGATTGCTCAAGGAACTGTCAAGCTTGGCGCTGTCCAGGCTCATCTTGCCTTTTTCATCCACGCTCAAGCCCAATTGCCAAAAGGCACTGACGGACGAACCTGGTGTGGAGGATGCGCCTTGAAACAGGCTTCGCAGTTGCTGGCGAACCAGCCTGACCGTGGAATCGCCCACCAAGGTCGCCCCGTAGGTGTCCAAGGTCGACTTGGGGTCGGAGACCTGGTTCAGCAAATCGTTGGCATCGTTGTAGGCCGTGACCAAATCGGTCATTTTGGTGGTCAACCCGGCCGTGTCACGCGACATGTCCAGCGTGGCTGTGCCCGAAGTGGGCGCGCGCAAGCTCAAAGTGACACCGGCGATGGCATCGGTGACGGTGTTGGTGTTGCGCGTCATGTTGATGCCGTTGATTGAAAAAACAGCATCGGACGCTGGCGTGACATCCTGAAAAGTCAAATCCGCTGGCGTGCTAATCAAGGAAAAGTTTTGGCTGGCCCCCGTCGCACCTGTGAACAGAATTTTGTAGGGGTTGAGCGCAGACCCTGTATTGACCAACTCTGCTTTGACGCCTGCATTTTTGGCATTGATGGCCGCCACCACCCCTTCCGGGGTTTGCGCGAAAGTGCTTGGCGTCAACAGTGGGGCCGACAAGGCGCGCGCTGAGGCCGAAGAAAACAACAAACTTCCACCTGAGACCACGACAGAAATGTCAGAACTGCCATCCAAGGTCCGCAATTGACTTTGAAGATTGGCAGCCAAATCGGCAAGGGTCGGCGATGCGGGCGCAGGTATGATTTTTTGAACCACGCCGCCAATGGAAATGGCGAACTCTTTGAAATCATTGACTGAGGCCGCTGTGGCAAATTCAACACTGTTCAGCCTTGCCGGCGTGGCACCATCGGAAGCAAAGCCATTACCCCCGCTGGCATCAGAAACCAGATCAATCTGCAGGTCTTTGCTGAGTTCGATGTTCGTCAGCGCTCTGCCAGTGTTAGAGAAAACTTGTAAATTGCCATCCACCTCCAGCACGCGAAGGTCCGAACTGCCGTCTAATTTTTGCAATTGAGCCTGTAAATCCGCCGCCAATGCCGACACGGTGGCCGCAGCAGGTGCAGGAGTCAGGGTGTGAGGTACACCTGCAACGGTGACTTTAAAGCTTTTGAAATCATTGGTTGCAGGGGATGGCGAACCAAATGAAATATTGGAAATGCCAGTGCTGCTCAGCGCAGGCTTGGAAAGGGTGCGCGTCGCAGAACTCAGGGTAAGCGAGTTGCTGGCATCGTCCACCGTCAAGCTGACGTCTGTCACACCTGCGATCAACAACTGCTGATCGATGATCGTTTTGAGATCATCCACGTCGGTCATCCCCGTTCCATCAGGAATGCTCACACTCACGGGCTTGTCATCAGCAGTGAATGTGAATGCCTTGAAAGGCCAAGCGCCTGAGAACTGAATGCCGGAAACAGTGGTACCCGAAGAAGTTCCCGAGTTAGCGCCGGCCTCAGGGGTCAAGGGCACGCCAGATTGCACACCGGCATTCTCACTCCTGAGCTTCAAACTCAAAGGCGACGCCAGACTGCCTAAAGCGGTGGATGCGCTGGCAAACCCCTGGGTCAGCACCCGCTTGGCCTTGGCAATCGAGCTCACCTGAACATCATGGCTGCCCACCGCAGCGCTGGTGCTGGTCGTCACACCAAA
>CAYUHG010000041.1:0-1881 GCA_964444545.1 uncultured Rhizobium sp. | reverse complement strand
GTCAGCAACGCCGTAATCAAATCTGGCGCAGCTCTTACTTTAGATTTAACCAATCTGACCAATTACCAAGCAATTTCGGCAACTTCGGATTTTACTTTAAAAGCTAGCAACTCAGTTACGAATTCAGGAACTTTGCAATCAGGCAGCAGCTTCACAATCAACAGCGCATCGCTAACTAACTCATCAACCGCTCTTATTCTAGCGAGTAGCGATCTCAACATCACATCTAACTCAATCACCAACAGCAACACCAAACCATCAACTTCAGTTGCTACTTCAGGAATTATCTCAACTTCTGGTGATATAACACTAAGAACCGATTCTTTGAATAATACTTCAGGTTTGGTGATGGGTAAAACTGCAGATGTGAAATATCTTAACGGCACAAGCATGTCGTTACCGTTACTTGGCGGCAGTTTTATTTTTAGCCAAGCAATCTTGCTCGATTTAGGAAATATCGACTACAACAACACCGCCACTCTGACAGCTTCAACAATCAACATTACCGCCAATAACATCACCAACACCGGAAACGTCACCGCAACTGATTACATAATTTTGAACGCTACGGGAAATGGAGGAGGCGGAACGATCACCAATGGCACTTCAACTGGCGATAACTCAAACATCCAACTCGCGGCTGGAAGCTACATCGACTTCACCGCTAAAAATAACATCGAGAACTACGCCACAATTCTAGCCAACACCAACATCACTTTAAGCAGCACTCTTGGCGACATTAACAATTACTCATCAGGAAAAATTACCGGCGGAAGTGGAACGCTTACAATTAATGCCACCAACGGAGCTTTTAATAACAAAAACACAACTGACGTTAACGGCAATACCACCGCAAGCTCGCTAGTCACTTCCAACAACAACGCCATCTTTAACGTAAAAAATCTCAACAATTACGGCGAGATCTCAATAGCAAACGATCTTACAATCAACGCAAGCAATAGCATAAATAATAACGCGACAGCTCTGATTTGGAGTAATAACAACGCTACTTTTAATACCGATGTTTTGACGAATACATTGGCTACGATTTATGCCAATAATGATATTGTAATTCAGAAAAATTCTGCCGGAGATAAAGCTTCATCTTTACAAAATATCTCAGGAAATATTGAGACTTATGAAGGTGATATTCTTATCAAATCTGAGATTATTAATAATGCTAGATCAACAGCTCCCATCACAGCTTTGTTAACTCTGCCTAAGGGATATGTATATCAATACCCTTATGGACAAAAATGGGTTAATCATGATCTACAAAATTGGGGTAATGTTGTAAATCATTGGTGTTTCGGTAATTATTGTAGAAATCACGTATATCAGTACGTTACTCAACAAGGCGTTGTGAATAATGACTCAATTTCTGGCAAGATCTCTTCTGGTAATAATCTAGAGATTGAATCTACATCTTTAACAAATGATGTTTCTGAGATTTATAGCGCCAACAGCATGATTTTAAATGTTGGTAGTCTTAATAATAGTTCTTTCAGCTATTACAAAAATGTAACGTATAATCTAACTGTTGGTGAGAGTGGTTTTCGTCATAACGAGTATTTTTTCTCTAACCTTCAATCATATATCCCTTACATAAAGTCTGGAGGATCTTTAACTATTACTCAAAATGGTTCTGATTCAACATCAAGCTTCTTAAATAATAAGAATGTTATTCAAAACGTTTCGTTAGCAAAGATTTCTAAGCAGTCACAGATTACTTCAATCAATAATATTAGTAGTTACAATCTTGGCCAAACCGGCGCATTAACTGTTGATCTCTCATCAATCACAACTCTGATTGCGAGTAAAAGCTTAACTAAAACTGGTGCAGATAATAACATCACAGACATCTCAGACTCATCAAACACA
>CAYUHG010000040.1:0-2088 GCA_964444545.1 uncultured Rhizobium sp. | reverse complement strand
TCAGCTTTAAGTTTTTGTCATTGGCAATTGTAACGTCGCCTGTTGAAGCAAGTGAAGTTGCGCCACCTGCACTCAAATAGGTATTTTTAAGAGTAATAGATGGTGTGAGAACGGGCAAGTTACTCGCAGCAGAAATCACTAAATCATTCCCAGATTTAATCTTAGCCAAATCAGTCAAATAAGCCGTTCCAAGATTGCCAGAATAATTCGAAGTGCTGGTTAGGCTTCCAACATTTAGAGTTAAATTATTCCCAGCAATGATTGAGCCAGAGTTGGTTACTTCCGCATTTGAAGCATCAATCGTTAAATCATCTTTGGCAAAAATTGTAGAATTCGTCGCAAGGGCTGAATCAGATCCAAGAAGACGCTTTCTAGTATCAAGTGAGAGATAAATCTTTGGAGCAAGAACCGAAATGCCATTAATCTTCGTCATCTCAAAGGTTACAATATCTTTGGTAAGTGAATTAG
This sequence comes from uncultured Rhizobium sp., assembly GCA_964444545.1. Classification (GTDB taxonomy): domain Bacteria; phylum Pseudomonadota; class Alphaproteobacteria; order Rickettsiales; family UBA1997; genus UBA2645. Next base: position 1,620 of record CAYUHG010000040.1, on the reverse strand, counting down.
CTTGTGCGGTTGTAAGACCAGCTCTTGCAACATCCGCAGCACTTAAACCAAGAGAAGCAAGTTCAGCGATAGAATTATCTAAAAGTTCTTTGATCTGAACATTAGCATCAGTCGTGGTTTGAGAAAGAAGCAAAGAGTCATTCGTAAGCGATCTAATCTGATCCAAAATCAACTTCGTCTCAACCACAGAATCACCCAACATCCGAGTTGTTGTAGTGTTGCGAGTTTGACGATCAAGATCGGCAAGAACTGAACTGCCATCTAAACCTAACGCAGTAAAATAATATGATGAGCCGAAGAATTTTGATGTGTCAGGTTCGAGCGTAAAAGAAACGTGGTGAAGAAGGATGAAATAACAATTTAATTGGTAATGTCCCGATTTAGTATCGGAGTGTCGGGACTTAACACCTTTTCTTTGAAATGAAGTAGATTTCTGTGAATAGCTGAGAGGAAGGTATCAGAATGTTCAAATTGTTTGATTTATGGAAAAACCCAATTGTTGTAAATCATTATACCCCATTTTACAGGGAGCTCTTGGGTAAATTCTTGCCCATCTTTTGTTTTACCACTTACTATTATAGCTTTATCATCTGACATTCTGAACTTCCAAAAATTTTGAATTTTGAATTTGAATTTCTTTCTGTATCCATCTTTTGTCAGATTTTCCATTGATACTGAATCATAAGTACTTCCGTTATATTTTAAATTTATCATTAAAACTTCATACCCTTCAGTACTTATATCAAAACTCTCTTCACATTTATTAGTGGTAACTCCTACCGGAATTATTGGTAATATTATTCCAAAAAAACTTACTCCAGTCCCACATTCGCCAATTGGTCTTTTAAAACTGATAAATTTCTCATTACTTAATTTAACAACATCATCAGTAGAGCTTGGATTTCCGTTATTTGTTTCTGCTCCAACTACTTTTTTAAACTTTACACCAGCTACAATACTAAATCCCCCACAGCTAAACAGGATTAAGCACAACATTAAAATAAGTAATTTTTTTATCATTGTTTTGTTCCAAAGTCGTTATTCATTGAACCACTCACAACCGTCCCACACGCAGCTGGAAATGTTGCACAATATTGTACAGCAATTGCTGGTAATATACTGATTTGTAAAATAGGAGTTTGGCTCATTACAATATTATTAGTTAGTGGATCGTGCATCGTAGACATAGCATTCATTCCACCAAGTTTATTTGCGCCATTTGATATAAATCCACTCTCTTTCAAGAAACCATCCCAAAAACTATTCGTAAAAGGATTAGTTGAATAAGCTGGAACTGGTTGCCCTACCATGTTGGGATTTGGAGCAATATTAGCCACACCAATATTATTAACAGATGGATCTATAACTCCATTGTAGTTAGAATATTTTACAGGATCAGCTTTAATCATTTCTTCCGAAGGCTTATAAACCGCATAATCCTTTCCTTGTTCCAAAGTTGTACTTCCACCACTTGCCTGAACCGTAGCATTGGATAAAGCCGCAAGTGCAGCAGCAAGTACAATATTTTTCAAAGACTCATTCGAAGTAGTAGTCTTATAAGAAGTATCCGCAGTCGTCTTAATCTGACTCCAAATACTACCATCAGCATTCATAGATGCA
>CAYUHG010000039.1:0-2117 GCA_964444545.1 uncultured Rhizobium sp. | reverse complement strand
AGCTGTGAGGGAAATTATTTTGTCAAACTGTGGTGGCAAGATTTTTTTGGCGACTGGGTAAAAAGAATAGCGCTTGTTTTAAGATTAGAATTTTACTTACCTCAATACTACAAAAGTATTTTTTATAGTTGTTTAAGTTTGACACCTTTTCTGCCGCCAGATTGTCAACACAAAATTCCCTAAATAAAAAACGACACTTATCAATCCAAATAAGTGCCGTTTTTCTTCTAACAAGACTTCTTAGAATTATTCTTTAGCGCAATAAACATTCATTGTTCTAGGTGTATATATTCCATACGTAACCATTGCCAATAGCACTTGACCAAAGCTTTGTTTAACTTCAACAAATGCTGGCCCACCACTATCTTTACAAAGATCCCCAGCATTTCTGAAATCACTTTGACCAACACCACTAACAAAAAAATGGCTTCCTTTAGAAAAATGAGGGTTACCAGAAGGCACTTCTCTTTTCATAGAAGGATCAACCACAAAAGTCTGGGTTGCACAAGAAGATAGAAGTAAAGATATAGATAATAAGACGAGTAATTTTTTCATAACTGAGTGGATTTAAGGTTTATTGTTTTTTGCAATAGATATTCATGGTTCTTGGTGTGTATATACCAAGAGTGGCAATGTTCACAAGAACCTGACCAACAGTTTGTTTTGCTTCCACAAAAGATACTCCTCCGCTTTCTTGACATAACTGAGCTGCATTCTGAACGTCATCTTGACCTATACCAGAAAGAAAGAAATGACTCCATTTAGAAAAATGCGGGTTACTAGAAGGAACTTCTCTTTTTATATTTTTATCAACCAAGAATGTTTGCGTAGCACAGGAGGAAACCATTACCAAAGCAACTACGGCAACTATTATTTTTTTCATTTTTTTGAGATTTTTAAGTTTAAAATTTTGTAAGTGATGACTAGAGATGCAGTCGCGAGACAGTAAAAAACAACAAAAACACGAAGCAATAAAAACTTAGATAAAGTACTAAATTAAGATAGAGAAAGGTGTCAGATCCCGACACTCCTATACTAAATACAAATTTCTTTCTTAACTAATTCCACTTGCCTACTCAGTAGAAATCTGGGGACAGTAGTGATACTGTCCCCAGATTTCCGTATTTATCTTCGCTGGTATTTATATCAGTCTCTGACCTCGTTAAAATATTCAGATTCTCCGCATTAAGAATTAGCTGATTACCTGCACTTAAATCACTCGCCTGAATCGTTACGTCTTTCGTACTGGTTATAGTTAAATCATTACCAGCCGATATGTTGGAAGCAGTCGATAAATATGAATTTCCTGATTCTAGATTCTTCCGCTTCGTATTGTAAAATTGAGAATTGCAAATATTGGGAAGAAGTGTCGTGGGTCAGGATTTGAAACTTTTTGTTTAGTAAACACCAAAATACCAAGAACGAATCTTATATTTCCAAGAGTCTTTATTTTTTATCCTTTCTTGCTCCTTGGGGGTGGGATTTTTATAAACATTGCATTCATGCCCCCATAATTCACGACATTTTATTCTTTCTGCTTTTTGTTTTTCAGTATCAAGCTTCAAAAATTTCTCTCTTTCTCTCTGATTATACCACCCATCCGAAGCACACCCAAATAAGAATGTAAAAAGTAAAAGAGAGAGAAAATATTTATTAATTTTGTTCATAATTATTTTTATAAATATCTTGATTAGTATCAACCTGTCCAAAAGTTCCAACTTTAATAAATGTATCTGGAAACATGGCACAAAATGTTGGTGCAGCTGCACATTGGCTCATAGCATAATATGGAGCAATTGTAACCTGATTAACCAATGCTGGAAAATTCATAGCATCATGAAAATCAGCAAAAGTTGGAGCTCCGGGAGTTGTATTTAAAACTTTGAATACGTGGTTCTGGTTACTTGTCCAATAGTTTGTTGGAACATTACTATCTATTTTCATTAAGACTCCATTTTTATACTCCGCATTCACTCCAACTTTACTATTTTCCATAGTTCCCGATTCAAGACTTGGATTAACCCCTTCTGATTTCATCCACTCCCCAATTCCATAACCAGCCGCCGCAAGTGCAGCAGCAAGTACAATATTTTTCAAAGACTCATTCGAAGTAGTAG
>CAYUHG010000038.1:0-2143 GCA_964444545.1 uncultured Rhizobium sp. | reverse complement strand
ACCAGTAAAACCTGTGTAACCTGTATAACCAGTTATTTCAGGACCAGTGTAACCTGTATAACCTGTATAACCGGTTTCACCAGTAAAACCTGTGTAACCTGTATATCCAGTATAACCAGTATAACCAGTATAACCTGTTTCACCTGTAAAACCTGTGTAACCTGTATATCCAGTATAACCAGTATAACCAGTATAACCGGTTTCACCAGTAAAACCTGTATAACCAGTAAAACCTGTATATCCTGTATAACCTGTGTAACCAGTATCACCAAATAAGTTTGTAGATAATGTTGTTATTACAGATGATTGAGTATTATCTCTCATTTCCATTGTTAAAATAGCATTATTTGAATCAAATACACCATATACATCAATTTGAATACGTTTTGTTAAAGTTGGTAATGTTGTTAATGGAACATATAATTGATATGTATAAATTCCTTGTGAACTTAATACACTTGTTGCGTTCACTGAATCGCCAGCAGCAATTAAAGTTTTATTACTACTACCATCAGCATCTACATAATATGCACTAAAATAATATCGTACATCACCAAAACTTGAAACATTTGATGAAGCATATAAATTCATATACCATATACCTCCAATTATAACATTATTTGTTAAAGTTGTTGCTGGTGATGTATATGTTGCCATTAATATTGTTGTATTACTTTGTGTTCCAGATGTAATTAATGTTTGTGTTCCTGTATTTGGAATAAGTAATAATTCATTATTTAATTGAGGAGCAGTTCCACCAGATCCATCTAAAAAGTAAACTAAACCAGAAGATATACCATTTAAACCAGCACTTCCTGTAAATCCTGTAAAACCAGTAAAACCAGTGTACCCTGTATAACCTGTATAACCTGTATAACCGGTTTCACCTGTAAAACCTGTGTAACCACTATAACCTGTATAACCTGTTTCACCTGTAAAACCTGTATAACCAGTATAACCAGTGTAACCAGTAAATCCAGTAAAACCTGTATAACCAGTATAACCAGTTGGACCAAGTTGAGTATACATTACTTGAGTAGCTGTTAATATTATTGAAGGTGTTGCTGGACGTGTTGGGTCAGTTTGTGTTCCTGTATATAAAATATCTACATCTAAATTATCAGAACTCCAATATAATTCTAAATAATCATTCGCATTTACTGATAATACAAAATTCCATGAAGCAACTGTACTAGCATTATTTCCAACAACGGTTATTATAGTATTTGTTTCATCAAGTATATTTCCATTTTTAGCTAACCATATACTTACATCTGCTGAATTTGCGTTTGGTTTTTCAAATACTGCTGAAAATTGTAAATTATATACACCTTGATAAGCAAATGTTATTTGACTTCCACTTACAATTGAAACACCTTGAGATTCAGCAGTAGTATTAAATGTCATTAAGTTTGATCCAGTTGGACCATTTACATTTGTTTGTGTACTTGTATCATAAAATGACCCATAATTACCTAAAGCACCACCAGAACCTGTTGGTCCAATTGGGCCTGTAAAACCTGTATATCCAGTGTAACCTGTGTAACCAGTTTCACCAGTAAATCCGGTGTAACCTGTATATCCACTATAACCAGTATATCCTGTGTAACCTGTTTCACCAGTAAAACCTGTATAACCGGTATATCCACTATAACCAGTATATCCTGTATAACCGGTTTCACCAGTAAAACCTGTGTAACCTGTGTAACCAGTATAACCAGTATAACCTGTTTCACCAGTAAAGCCGGTATAACCTGTGTAACCAGTATAACCTGTTTCACCAGTAAACCCTGTATAACCGGTGTAACCAGTAAATCCAGTAAAGCCGGTGTAACCAGTGTAACCAGTATAACCTGTTTCACCAGTAAAACCGGTATAACCTGTGTAACCAGTATAACCTGTTTCACCAGTAAACCCTGTATAACCGGTGTAACCAGTAAATCCAGTAAAGCCGGTGTAACCAGTGTAACCAGTATAACCTGTTTCACCAGTAAAACCGGTATAACCTGTGTACCCACTATAACCTGTTTCACCAGTAAAACCTGTATAACCTGTGTAACCAGTAAATCCTGTAAAGCCGGTGTAACCAGTGTAACCAGTATAACCGGTTTCACCAGTAAAACCTGTGTAACCTGTATAACCA
>CAYUHG010000037.1:0-2184 GCA_964444545.1 uncultured Rhizobium sp. | reverse complement strand
CACTGAACCTGGGCAGTTCCGAACTCATCAGCAGCGCCTTGAATGCGGCTGCGGACACGGCGTTTGCCACACAGACCAACAGCACGGCCAAAGAGGTTTTGAAAGCGCAGAGCCAAAGCATTGGCTCTGCACTGTCAGAAGTCAACACCTCGATCGACACCATCGTGAACAGCGCCTTGAGCGCGGGCGCAAGTTCTGGCAAAGTTGACACGGCCTCTGCCTTGGTGAACATTGTGGCCGCACAAATCGTGGCGCAAGAGCAAGTCAGCGCAAAGGCGCAGTCTGCCGTGGCGCAAGGCGTGGTTTCGGGCGACACCAGCAGCACCAGCATCAATGTGAACCTGAGCCAAAGCATGGGCTTGGCGCTGTCCAAGGTCGGCCAGGTGTTTGTTTCACAGGCAGGCGCAGCGCCCTTGGCCGTGAACGACCAGGTGCGTTTGACCTTGCCAGGCAGCACCAGCGGCACGCGCAGCGCACTGACGGTGCAAGGCTCGGTTCTGAACAACGACACGGCCGACAACAGTTACAACAAAACAGTCGGGGCTGCGGCCGTGGGCGCGAGCGACACGCTGGGGGCATTGAACGCCGCTGCCACCCTCAACGGCCAGTACGGCAGCTTGTTGTTGCGCAGCGATGGCTCTTACACCTACACCGAGGACAAGAGCAAGACCGCGTCAATCGGTGCCAACCAAATTGCAAACGACGTCTTCCTCTATCAGGTATCCGATGGCGCTGGCATCGATGACCGAAAGAGCAGCGCCAGTTTGACGATCGCCTTGGACCGCATCAACTTGGCGCCCAGTGTCTCGCTCAATCAAACGAGTTTCAAGCTGGCCGGCACTGGCTTTGCAGGAGACGCCGCCAAAGCCTTGAACTTGTTGGCCAATGCCAGTGATCCCGAACAAGACGCCCTGACGGTCAGCAGCATCAAGGTGGGCACCGCGGCCCTGGGCAGCCTGACCAGCTTGAAAACGGCCTACGGTCAGATCAGCGTGCGCGATGGGACTTTGTACTATCTGCCCGATGCGGGCAACACTGTCCTGGAAGCCCTCAACGAAGGCCAGTCGCTCAAGGAAATGCTGAGCTACACCGTCAGCGACGGCAACAACACGCCCACTCCAGCCGTGTTGCAACTGGTGATTCAAGGCAGCAATGACAGCCCCCAAGTGGGCAGCGCGCTGGTGGATCAACGTGTTGCTGAGAGCCGCTCGGTGACCTACACCTTGGCCAGCAGCAGTTTCAGCGATGTGGATGACAGCAGCCTCACCTACTCCGCGACGCTAGAGTCCGGCGACGCCTTGCCCAGTTGGCTGACATTCGATGCTGCCAGCCGCAGCTTCACCGCACGGCCCGGCGGTGAGGTGGTGGGCGACACAGCGCAATCATGGACGGTCCATGTCACCGCGACGGACTCGGGTGGCGTATCGGTCAGCAACAGCTTTGCTTGGACAGTGGCACCCAAACCGCCAGGAGTGGATATTTCAGTGACCGCACGTTATTGGAATGCCAGCTTGAACGGCTCGACACCGAAGCTGAGTGGCGCAGCGTTCAACACCGGTGGCGTCTCCGGCCAAACCAACAGCCAAGGCAGTGTGTTGCTGCAAGGCGTGGAAGACACCGATGGTGTGGATGATGGCTTCATCACGCTGGCACCCAGCTTGGCGGTGCCCAGCAATGTGAAAGCCGCCATCTCCCTGGCCGATGTGTTGGCTGCGCTGAAAATTTACCTGGGCAAGCCTTTGCCTAGCGCATACACCTCGCCCTTGAATTACATCGCCGCTGACTTTGATGGCGTGGGTGGCGTGACACTGACGGACGTTTTGAGCCTGCTCAAATACTATCTGGGCAAATCGACTCCCGCCACACCGCAATGGGTGCTTGTGGATGCCGCAGACATCACGGCCGGCTTGACAGGGACCAATGGCCAGCCTTTAAGCAAAACCAACACCACACCCCCTGCCATCGATCAGCTCTTTGATGCTGACCACACAGCCATTGAGCTGGTCGGCGTGCTGCGTGGAGATGTGGATGGGAGTTGGAGCGGGTAGATTTATTTCTGAAGGATCAGCATGTCATTTATTTACATTGCCAACCCAGGCATCGCATCACCTGGCACGTCAGACACTGAAACGATCTTTGGCAGCAACAAAGATGACACGCTGAATGGCGCAGGCGGAAACGATA
>CAYUHG010000036.1:0-2328 GCA_964444545.1 uncultured Rhizobium sp. | reverse complement strand
AGAACATCAATGACGGCATTTCGATGGCGCAAACGGCTGAAGGCGCGTTGGCGGCGGTTTCTGAAATGGCGCAGCGCATGTTGACACTGGCCACACAAGGCGCAAACGAAACACTCAGTGTTGCTCAGCGTAAATCCATCTACCAAGAAATCGTTGCACTCCAAACTGCCATCAATGACGTCTCCGACCGAACCCAATTCACCGGCAACGACTTATTTACCGGTGTCGGATTGTCCATTCAAGTGAGCAACGACTCCGGGGATAAAGTTCAAATCACAAATACCGCACTGGCAAAGATCGCTATTGATGCTGGTTCGAATGCAACGCTGGATTCTGCTATCAACGCTGCCACTGGCTTAGATGGAGCACTTACTGCAGCAACGCCAAGCACCACAACCATCACCACCAAATTTCAAGCTGTACAGGATGAAGTTGGAAAATTCCTGACCGCCATCACAACACAACGAGGAGAGCTGGGTGCTTTCCAGAATCAACTGGAATACACGGTCGCCAATTTGACCGATTTCTCTACCAATTTGTCCGCCGCCCGCAGCCGCGTGATTGACACGGATTACGCGGCAGAGACGGCCAATCTGACCAAAGGCCAAATCCTGCAGCAAGCAGCAACAGCCATGCTCGCGCAAGCCAACCAAATGCCCAATGTGATCTTGACGTTGCTCAAGTGATCACTTTCAGTCATACACATTCAGAAAGTAAAAAATGCCTAGCGTTATCTATACCAACACCGCGTCATTAGCAGCCCAACGCAACCTGCTGGGCGCGCAAAATTCCCTCACCACCTCGGTCGAGCGCCTGTCATCTGGCTTGCGCATCAACCGCGCCAAAGACGATGCCGCCGGCCTGGGCGTCGCTGAATCCCTGCAAAAGCAGCTCAACGGCATCAAGCAAGGCATTCAGAACATCAACGACGGCATTTCGATGGCGCAAACGGCTGAAGGCGCGTTGGCGGCGGTTTCGGAAATGGCACAGCGTATGTTGACACTGGCGACACAAGGCGCAAACGAAACACTCAGTGTCGCTCAGCGCAAATCCATTTACCAAGAAATCCTTGCACTCCAAACAGCCATCAATGACGTCTCCGACCGAACCCAATTCACCGGCAACGACTTATTTACCGGTGTCGGATTGTCCATTCAAGTGAGCAACGACTCCGGGGATAAAGTTCAAATCACAAATACCGCACTGGCAAAGATCGCTATTGATGGCACTTCTTATGGAACACTGAATACAAAGATTGCTGACCTCAATACAGCTCTGACAGTAGCCTCGCCCGTTACAGCAACCATTACTGGGGAATTCCAAGATGTGCAGGACGAAGTTGGTAAATTCCTGACCGCCATCACAACACAACGAGGTGAGCTTGGCGCGTTCCAGAATCAACTGGAATACACGGTCGCCAATCTGACCGATTTCTCTACCAATTTGTCGGCCGCCCGCAGTCGCGTGATTGACACGGATTACGCAGCAGAGACGGCCAATCTGACCAAAGGCCAAATCCTGCAGCAAGCAGCGACGGCCATGCTGGCACAGGCCAATCAAATGCCCAATGTCATCCTGACACTGATGAAATAAGCAAAAGCACTGAAAAGCCACACGAATCAAATTAGGAGTAGAAATGTCCAACGTCATCACCACCAACACAGCCTCTTTGGCAGCGCAAAGAAACCTTGCAGGTGCGCAAAATGCTTTGACAACGTCCGTCGAGCGACTTTCCTCTGGCCTGCGCATCAACCGCGCCAAAGACGATGCCGCCGGCTTGGGCGTCTCTGAAGCACTGCAGAAGCAGATCAATGGGGTCAAGCAAGGCATTCAGAACTTGAACGATGGCATCTCGCTTGCCCAGACCGCGGAAGGCGCTTTGGCCTCCGTGGCTGAAATTGCACAGCGCATGATCACATTGGCCACACAAGGCGCGAACGAAACGCTGAATGCCACGCAAAAAGATGCCATCAAAACTGAAATTGGCGCCTTGCGGGACTCGATCAACGACATTGCCAAACGCACCAACTTCACGGGCACCACGCTGTTTGCTGGCGCCGAAATCAAGCTGCAAGTCAGCAATGACTCTGGCGACACTGTCACGGTCTCCACCGCAGCATTGGCCAAAATCAAACTGACCACCACTTCGGGTGACACCACGACCGAAGGCAAGGCCCTGTTCGACGCCATTGCGGATCTGTCCAGTGGGATCACCACCGCCAAAATGGGCGTGATCCAAACCAAGGCCTCCGACTATTTGAACGCGATCACCACCCAACGCGGCGCACTGGGCGCATTCCAAAACCAGCTGGAATACACCGTGAACAA
>CAYUHG010000035.1:0-3131 GCA_964444545.1 uncultured Rhizobium sp. | reverse complement strand
TGCTGCGGTGGCGATAGGTACAGGTGGTATAGGAAGTGGATTATCTGGTGCGATGCTGACTGCGGTTGCTACCACTGCTGCGACAATTGCGACGATATCTTTTACTAATGCTGCATTAAATGCTGATAGCTTAAGAGAATCCGATGACGTAGGAAAAACCACGTTAAAAGACACGACGAGCAAAGAGGCGTTACAGAGTTATGTGATTGCTGCGTTGACTGCGGGTGTAACACAGTATGGAGCTGCGAAGTTGAATGTGGCAGTTCCATCTTCAGCTACAACTACTGAAAGAGTTACGACAAACACGTTAAATGCGATAACACGTGCATCGATTCAGACATCGACCCAGATTGTTGCTACTTCGATTGTAAAGGGGCAATCAATCAACGAGACTATTGAAGAACAAGGCGGGTTAGATCAGGTTATTAAGAATACGGTGGCGATGGCGATAGGTGAAGCTGGGTCGAAGGAGATCGGATATCAGTATCACAATTACAATATCAGCCAACCAATCCAATTAACTCTACACGGGATAGTTGGAGCTACGACTTCAACATTGATGGGAGGAGATGCCCTAAGCGGAGCTGCGGCGGCGATTGCGGGAGAGTATACAGCTGATTCACTTTACCAAAGTGGACTAGGTGCAAACTTCTCAATTGCACTTGGTCAAACTGCTGGATCTGGAGCTGCGCTTCTAACCTCACTTCTACAAGGAAGGTCTGATGAGCAAACTGCAACTAATATACAGATTGGAAGTTTTGTAGCATCAAATGCAGCTACTTACAATGCGACTTATGTTCTAAAAACAACAGGAAGAGTTATTGCGGCAGATGGAGAAAATGATCACAAAGTGATTTTAATTGATGAATCTGAGGCAAATATCATTTTTGATAAACGTACAGAATATCTTCTTGCTAACAGTTTAGTTCCAAATGTTGATGAAGCTATAACTGGAGTTGTTCCTGTTAGTTCTGAATATCAATATCAGACCAATGGTAAATTTTATGATCTCACTATCAAATCTGATTTTGACACTTTAGCCAAAATGACTGGTCAATTTGGTATTAGCTATTCACCAGAGACCACTAACCTAATTTTTAATTCAAACGATAGTAATGATATGGCAAAAATATTTTTCCAAAACGGTATGGATAATAATTACCAAACTGCTCTTGCTTCAGCGAAATTAATTCAGGATTTAACTGGTCAAGATGTTGGGTTAATAGTTAATAGTACAGGAGGGATAGGTAACGACATCTCAGAATATTTACCGACAGACCTTTATCTAAAAGATGCTCTAAACGGTGAAGTTTATCAACAAATTGCTAACAATAGCGATGGGAAAAACCTTGTTATCATGCATTCTGCTGGAAATAATGATGCTTACCAAGCAGCTAAAATTCTTAAACTCAACAATGTTAATCTGAATGGTAAAATTGATTTCATTTCTGTTGGTTCTCCAATTTCAACTTCAAGTTTAAGAAATGCTCTTGGTGAAGTTGGAGGAAGTGTTATTGGAGGATACAATAACATATTAGATCCGGTGACTCATAGCAAAACTTGGGCGGTTGGAGCTTTAACTTTAGCTGGCGCAGGAGCTTCTTATGGGGCGACTGTTGGGATTGGTACAACTAGTACAGGAAGTGGTTTAGAATCTTTCTTTACCGGCTTGATTGGCGGTGGAATTGGCGGTGGAATTGGCCTTACTTCTCTCAAACTCCAACACCCGTTCGAAACATATTTTAATAAAAACTTCAAGGGTTTAGCTTCAGATATCCAGCAATGGACCACTCAAAACCCTTCTTCAACTTCGCAATAAAAGAAATAGGGTCAAATCCCGAACTCAAAATCTGGGGACAGTATACTATTAAATTCAGGTAATCAGTTAAGTAGTATACTGCCCCAGATTTCTCGTTGCTCAAGCTCATCTTACGTTGCATCTAACACCACAGTTAGCGGTGCGGATGTGGTAAACAAACCCACTAAGATCAATGCAATCGATGTTTATTCTTTAGGTGAAACTGGTGCTCTCAGTGTTGACCTATCAGCGATTACAAATGCGATTACTCAAAATACCGATGAGACTGACACCTCAAATACAGTTCAATCAACTGGTTTAAGCGCATCACAAACTTCAAATACGATTTATTCTGGTTCTTACAAAATTAATCTTGATGCAGCTGCGACAACTCCACTAGTTGAGAGCCGCAGTCAGTTCACAGATACTTCAAAGTTCTTTGGATCGTCATATTATTTTACTGCACTTGGATTGAACGGAAGTGCGGTGCTGGCTGATTTAGATCGTCAAACCCGCAACACTAATACTCGAATGTTGGGCGATTCGTTTGTTGAGACTAGTTTGATCCTCAATCAATTAAGAAGCTTAACCAACGATTCACTCCTTCTTTCTCAAACCACGACTGATGCTAATGCTCAGATTAAAGAACTTTTAGACAACAGCGTTAATCAATTTGCTGCTTTAGGATTAAGCGCAGAAGACGTTGCGCTTCATGGCTTAACAACTGCACAGGCGAACTCTCTGACCAAAGACATTGTAACTTTCGAGCTGACGAAGGTTAATGGAATTTCGGTTTTGGCTCCGAAGATTTATTTAAGTCTTGATACCAGAAATCGTTTGTTGGGCGATGATTCCGCAATTGCATCAAATGCGACAATTTTTGCTAAAGATGATTTAACAATCGATGCGTCAAATACTGATCTTCTGAATTCTGGCTCAATCATCGCTGGCAATAATTTAACTCTAAATGTTGGCAGTTTGACGAGTGGTTCTAACTATTCTTCAAATTCAGGGACGACATATCTAACTGATTTGGCGAAGATTAAATCTGGCAATGCTTTGACGATTAATTCCTCTGGCCAAACCAATCTCAGAAACACTTATTTAAGTTCCGGCGGCACAACTTCACTTGCTTCAACTGGCGACATCACGATAGCCAATGACAAGAATCTAAAACTTACAACTTTAAGCGCATCGATTCCGTCGCTTACCTCAAGCAGCTCATCAGGATTATTATTCGCGACATCCTCAACTACCAAAGACGATGCTGCAACTGCGAGATCGGCCTTAACCTTCAACTCGACATCTGACATCGACATAACAAGTTCAGGAA
>CAYUHG010000034.1:0-3739 GCA_964444545.1 uncultured Rhizobium sp. | reverse complement strand
GCCACCCCCCTTGACAGGGGGGCTTTTGCCGAATTTAGCCCCCCTGTCAAGGGGGGTGGCCCCGCTAGGGGTCGGGGGGTTTATTCCATCTAATACTTATGGAAATAAAATTAATTACGAATTTTGAATATCCTTCCTAATCTGCTCCTTCAACTCATCAAGCGACGCAAATTTTCTCTCCTCACGTACAAAATCTAGAAATTCCACTTCGATTTTTCTGCCGTAAAGATCACCACTAAAGTTCAAAATATGGGTTTCAAACAGCGGATTCAAATCACCGCCAATCGTTGGCTTAATTCCAAAATTAGTGATTGAGGGAAATTTTTCTTCCAAGTCAGGAACGAAAGTTGAAGTTTTATAAACTCCGAATTTTGGTTTGATGATGTGTGATTTACTGATCAAATTTGCAGTTGGAAAACCGAGCTGATTAGCCAATTTTCTGCCCGAAACAACATTGCCGCAAATGCTAAAATTATGTCCGAGAAATTTATTGGCCTCAGCAATTTTACCTTCAGAAATCAATTTGCGAATCAAGCTCGAAGAATAGATTTGATCTGATTCTTTAAGAGCTGAAATCTGTTTTAACTCAAAGCCAAATTTTTTGGCCGCATTTTCCAAAAGTTGAAAATTACCTTTGCGATCTTTGCCAAAAGTAAAATCATAACCAACCGATAAATGTTTAACATTCAGTGCTTTAACCAGAATTTGCTCAATAAAATCTTCGGCTTCAATCGCCGCGATTTTATGGCTAAATGGCAGAACAATTACTTGATCGATTTTTTTCTCAGCAAAGATTTTTAATTTTTGCGACAGGCTGTTGATGTTAAAATTCTTTGTTTTCTCCTGGTTAAAAAAAACAACCGGATGTGGTTCGAAAGTTAAAATTGCTGAGAGTAAATTCTTTTCTTCGGCACAACTTTTTACTTCAGAAATTATTTTATCGTGACCCAAATGTACGCCGTCAAAATTTCCGATAGTAAGTGCCAATCCTGTAGAATTTTTGGTTGGAAGTGGTTTTCGAATTATTAGCATTTCTAGAAAATAAATAAATTTTTGCGATGACGAATCTAAAATCTAAATTCTTAAATCTAAAATTTTTTCTCCTTTTTTTCTGTATTGCGTCACCAGCTTTTGGCGTCGAATCATTTAGTGGAAAAATCTCAACGTTTGATGATGCAAAATATGCACAAGATTTTGATCATTTTTATTACGTAAATCCACAAGCACCAAAGAAAGGAGAAGTTAAGTTTGGAGTTGAAGGAACATTCAATAATCTCAATCCCTTCATTTTAAAAGGCATCAACGCCGCCGGACTTTCTTATCTTTACGATAGTTTGATGGAAGGTTCAGAAGACGAAATTTCAGCGCGTTATGGTTTAATTGCCGAAGGTGTAAAATTTTCCGCTGATAAAACTGAACTTACTTTCAAACTCAGACAAATTGCGCGTTGGCAAGATGGTCAACCAATTACTGCTGATGATGTTGTCTTCACTTTTAATAAATTAATTTCTGACGGACATCCAAGCTACAAAATGGTTTATCGTGATGTTAAAGAAGTCAGAAAAGTTTCTCCGCGTGAAGTAAAATTCATTTTCAAAAATAATCAGAATCGTGATTTGCCAGTATTAGTTGCGTCTCTGCAGATTTTGCCAAAACATTATTACGAAAAAGTTGATTTCGCTAAAACCACTCTGGAAGCGCCTTTAGGATCGGGGCCGTACAAAATTTCTAAAATTGATGCAGGAAAATCTATTGTTTACGAACGTGATTCAAACTATTGGGCGAAGGATTTAGCAGTTAATCGTGGTCGCTACAATTTTAACAAAATCACTTTCGATTATTATCGCGATAACAACGTTTTGATCGAAGCTTTTAAAGCTGAAAAATACGATTTGCGCCAAGAAAATGTAGCGCGCAACTGGGCTAATGCTTACAATATTGATGCGGTAAAAAATGGCAAAATTATCAAAAAAGAAATTGTGAACAATTTGCCAGCACCGGCTCAGGCCTTTGTTTTGAACTTGCGCCGCGATAAATTCCAAAACTTAGCTTTGCGCAAAGCGCTAAATTATGCCTTCGATTTTGAGTGGTTAAAAGATCATATTTTCTACGGTGCTTACAAACGCACAGAAAGCTATTTCCCCAATTCTGATTTTGGTTATAAAAGTTTTACTTTGCCGAAATCTCGTGGCGATGGATTCAATCGCGATAATTTAATTAAAGCTAAGCAAATATTGGATGAAGCTGGGTATAAAATTTCCGAGGGAAAATTAATTGATCCAAAAACTGGCAAACAATTGGAGATCGAATTTTTGATCGATAGCGCTTCATTTCAAATGATTACCGCACCATTTGTTAAAAATTTGGAAAAATTAGGAATCGCCGCGAAGCTTCGTTTTGTTGAGGAAAATCAATATCAAACACGAGTAAATAATTTTGATTATGATGTGATTGTAGCCGTGTTTGGTCAGGGATTAATTCCGGGAAATGAGCTTTATTCTTATTGGCACTCGTCGCAAAAAGATGTGAAAGGTGGTCAGAATTTATCAGGTTTGAACGACAAAATAGTTGATGATTTAGTAGTAAAAATTGCGCAATCAAAAGATAAAAAACAGCTGATGCAGCTCTGTCAGCAGTTTGATCGCCACATGTTGGAAAATTATTATACGATTCTGCAATGGCATAATAACAGCTATCGCATTTTGTATCGTGATATTTTTGCCATGCCGAAAATTACCCCGAAATATGCGCTGAGTGTTGATTCTTGGTGGATCAAATAAAAATGCATCACTACCGTTGGTTGAGCTTGTCGAAACCTCGTGAAATCTTGCTGCTAAATTATAGCAGAAGGAATCGACAAGCTCAGACGGCAGCAGGTGATACATTGAAGAAATGCTTTTTGATTTTATATTTTAGTCCTACAATCCCTTTCAGTTTTAAAACCAAATCTCAAATTTATGTTCATCCAAACCGAAGAAACGCCTAATCCGGCAACGTTAAAATTTATACCAGATGGTCAAACTGTTTTGGCGTCTGGAACTGCAGAATTTAAAAATCAAAAACAAGCAGCGACAAAATCTCCTCTGGCTTTACAGCTTTTTGAAATTTCTGGTATTGAAGCGATTTTTTTGGGTCGTGATTTTATTACGATCACTAAATCTGAAAAAGTTGAATGGCCAAAAATTAAAGCTGATATTCAAGCTACAATCATGGATTTTTTTGTGTCGGGCAAACCGGTGATGTATGATGCTGTAAAAGAAGATGTTGTAAGTGATGAAGACAGCGAAATCGTAAAACAAATTAAAGAATTAATCGAAATCAAAGTGCGCCCAGCTGTAGCAATGGATGGTGGTGATATCATTTTCCATTCATTCGAAGATGGAATTGTGCGCTTGGTTTTGAAAGGTTCGTGCTCAGGGTGTCCAAGCTCAACAATCACTTTAAAGAATGGAATTGAGAACATGCTAAAACACTACATTCCTGAAGTTGAAGCGGTTGAACAAGTTTCTGGCGAAGATTAGTTTTTAGCGTTCGTAGCTCAACTGGGTTTGAGCGTTAAGAAAACGTGCTGAACGCACGTTTTTAGCGAGAACGGGCGAAGGCTATGCCGCTCGCCCTGGCGCGAGTCGTCTTCGAGCCAAATAATTTATTTGGCGAGAAAAGCGACGAAGGGTTTTTACAAAAGCGTTCGTAGCTCAACTGGATAGAGTGTTGCTTTCCGAAGGCAAAGGTTGGAGGT
>CAYUHG010000033.1:0-5678 GCA_964444545.1 uncultured Rhizobium sp. | reverse complement strand
CGATATTTAGCACTAGAAAAATCATAGTCCCAAGCCTTGTCACACATCTTAGCTCGAACAGGATTTCTTTCAATATAACTAGCAGTAGCAACATAATGAGATTCATCAAGAGGACACGAGAAGAATCTTTCTTGAAATAAATGACCTCTGACATTTTTCCTAAAATTTATCATTCTTGTATAAAGACGATGAGTTTCTCCTATTACCTTCCTCAAACTATCTTCTTTCTTAGGCACAACTAATAAATGCACATGGTTGTCCATCAAACAATAAGCGTGAATTTCAAGCTGCTCTTCGATTGATAATTGCGACAAAATTTCAATGTAGGATTTTTTATCTTTCGCATCGTCAAAAATATTAATGCGACGAAATCCTCTTTGAGTTATATGGTGCGCTACTTCTGGTATTACTACCCTTGCTATTCTCGCCATGGTGATGGTGGTGTGGTGGTTATAAAGTTAATGGTGTTGGTGATTCGATTATCTTGGTTAATTGGTATACTGTCCCCAGATTTCGTGCTTCCGCCAACAATGTTTGTGTTGTTCTCAGTATTAATTGTGACGGAATTTGTTCCAATTATGCTTGAACATTATCTGTCCAAAGCCTGTCCTGACTGCCGTCTGAATTGTTAAACCCAATATTTCCACCAAATGAATAAGAATTTGATTCTGAGTTTGATGTGAGTTTCGATTGCAGCGATTCCACATTTAAATTGTTAGTAGTGATTGTTACATCTTTGCCTAACACACTACTTCCAACCACATTCGTATCTTCCTTCGCATTGATGTTAATAGTTCCGTTATTTGCTGTAAGTATTGAAGATAAATAACTCGTTGAGTTTAGATCACTCGAACTGCTCGAAGTAGAAATCGTTGGAATACTCACAAAAATTCCTCCACCACTTACTGAAATGATTTTTTTTCTGACTTTTCCTTAGATGTTAACTTTTTATTTACACAACCATAAGCGTTAAAGCAATAATCAGAGTGGGTAGCTTTATAATCTCTCTCAAATTGTGCAGCTTGTTTAGATATTTGTCTCTCTTCTTCATTAGCAAACAAAATACCATGAGGAGCTACAAACATTTTTAGATCGTCTTGAGTCAAATAAAAATTAACGAATGGCAACTTTTTTTGATCAAAATCTGGTAGATGATCTCTTGTAAACTCTATCTCTTTTACAATTTTTTCTTTCTTGGCATTTAGCCATTCGATACGAATTGGTCCGTAGAGATGAGATCTTTTTTGTAAGATAAAACTTTGTCCTGCGCTTTGCCCTGGAATGTATCCGTAATAATAACCTTCATTTAATCTATAACCATTCCAACTAAATTTAGTAACTTTGATTTTGTCTTTACTGGCGTTTTCTACATTTATACTCGGCGAATAAATCGGATAAGAACAAGAGGTTAAAGTTATAAAAATCAGCAATGAACAAACTTTAAACAAATTATTTTTCATACGGTATTTAGTTTTGCTTTATGTCACTGAAAAGCGGAGTTAATGCCTTATTAGGATAGTGAGTTTCTCTATCTCCAAAACTCCAATGAGCTGGATGATATTGCTTCACGCTATCATGAATGTACTTGTCTTGAAGTATTGATTTTGCTGATTGGGCTGTAGTTTGATCATTATTTGCTTTTGCTTGCAAATATGTGTCCATAATAACATTCAAATAAGTTGATGGTTGCCACTCTGCAGCTGGGGTATTAAAGATTTTTTCTCCTGCTAATCTATTAACATCATTCACCACTGAATTCAGAACATATTTAGAAATATCATTTGATTTACCTTGGAAACCATCTGCAAAGCTTCCTCCAATATCCGAGTGAACACCTGGGAAAGATTGTTCAATCCAATTTGATGGTAAAAGCGCTCCTGCATAAGCTTTAATAGATTGCAAAGCAAAATTGGTTCTCACTTCATCTTCAGCAGTTGGATGAACCACTATTGTATCCAAATTCGTTTCAAAGTTTTTACCAATATCCACGCCATTCCAAGGCGCACCAAATGAACTTACCGTGTCAAATGGTGTGACTGAGCGAAGAATTATTAACTCTGGCATAATTGAACCATAACTGCTAGTCACACCATCATTCAAAAGAATATTTGCAAAATCACGAGAAGTTGCAGCACCTCGACTAAAACCAACTGTATCAGTAATTATAAATGGCTGATTATTAACACCTGAAACCATTTTATAATAGGCTTGAGCAAACTTATTCATTCCTTCCTGTTCTCTTAAACTAGCTCCACAACCAGTTGCTTGACAGAAAGTATCACCAAATTCGTTGTTACTTCCTACACCTTTTATATATTTAGCCTCACCATCATAGATTGTAGATAACCTCCAAACATTACTTTCCTCACCTTTAGCTAAATCACGTTCAGCATTATTGTCAGTTCCGTCAAAAAAGATTCCGATTTTTTTTGGCTGCACCAAAACCTGTCTTTCTTCATCCGTTAAACTCGCCAAAAACTTATTACCTCCAACTTCACCTTCAACTTTCTGTCTGATTTTTTCTTTCATCGAATCAGTAAGAGTAATGCCTCTCTCCTCAATATAAGCATAAACCTTCTCAAGTTTTCCAGATGCAATAGCTTGATTAAATTGCTCTTGCTGTTCAGGAGTAAATATCAACCCAACTTCACGATAAATTTCTTGAGCTGTTGTTGCAACAACCTCATAAGCTTTCACCGCTGCATCTCCATACAACTTAGCAGTTCCTCCAAGATTCGTTTTAGCTTCTTGCAACAACTGACCATTTTGATGCAACTCATAAGCTCTGCTTAAAACCGCAACACTGATGTTTAAATCAATATTATATCCGCCTTCGTAATGAGTTCCGTTGTTAACTTGGTTGGTTGTGATGTCTCTGTTTAAGCTTGAGATTCTTGAGTCTTTTGATGCAATGGTTTCTGATCCTGTAATACTCGTCACTTCCCCAGTTGTTGCGTCTCTCGTGATTGTGCTATTTAGATTAATCGTTCCATTGCCAATTGTCGCTTTAGTTTCTCCGCTCTGATTAGATGAATTCGCAGCATAACTCATCCCAAGTGTCGTATTCTTAATATCAGCAACCATCATCAATCCACCAGGAGTAACTCCAAATCCAACTGGAAGACCAATGTTAATCCCAATCGCATTCGTTTCAGAATTATTGTGAT
The DNA here is from genome assembly GCA_964444545.1 of uncultured Rhizobium sp. Lineage (GTDB taxonomy): Bacteria > Pseudomonadota > Alphaproteobacteria > Rickettsiales > UBA1997 > UBA2645. Next base: position 2,511 of record CAYUHG010000033.1, on the reverse strand, counting down.
CCTGAAGATTCGAGTAAGTCAGAGTCTTGGTGTTTATTACTAGATTATTTCCATCAGTCGCGCTTGATCCGATTAATCCATTCGTCGAATTAGCAATCACTCCACCAACAATATTAGTGTTGTTCTCTGTGTTTATCGTTACTGAGTTTGTTCCAATTATGCTTGCGATATTGTCTGTCCATAATCTGTCCTGACTGCTGTCTGAATTGTTAAACCCAATATTTCCACCAAACGAGTAAGAATTAGATTCGCTGTTTGAAGTTAGTTTAGATTGAAGTGATTCAACATTCAGATTGTTAGTCGTGATTGTTACGTCTTTACCAAGCACAGAACTTCCAACTACATTCGTGTCGAGTTTTGTGTTGATGTTAATAGTTCCATTAGATGCGTTGAGATTTGACGAGAGATAAGATGTCGAACTCAAATCACTTGAACTGCTTGAAGTAGAAATCGTTGGAATACTCACAAAAATTCCGCCGCCACTCACCGAAACAGTTTCAGAAATTGAATCAGTCCTGCTGCTTGAAGATGAATTTACACTATTCTGCGCCGCAGTTATGTTGACGTTTCCTTCCTTGCTTCTCAGATTAATATCTCCGTCTTCTGAATAAACATTACTGCCTTTGATAGTTAGATCTGAATTAGAAATTAATGTTATATCGTTCGTAGCATAAAGATTACTCGCCGCATTCGTTATGTAATCTGTCTCTGAAGTTGTAGTAGTCCTAGAAAGTGTGTCCGTAACCGCACCATAAAATCCATAACTCGGGGCCGTCACAATCGCCTGTAACGCATTCATCCCAATCTGGGCACCAGCAGCAGTCGCATTCGCAGCCTTCGCCTTATCATCAGTCTGTGATCCGCTGCTATCAGAAATCCTTTGAGCAGATTGTACCGTGCTATCTGCCAAACCTAACCACGCATTTCCTACACTCAACGTTATCGTGTTTCTCACATCTGAAGAATCATTCACCACCTTCGCAACCTCTTCCACAGATTTAATATTCAACTCATCATTAGCCGTGATATTAATCTGATTATCCGCACTCAAAGTTGACGCCAAAATATTCGTGCTTCCACCTTCAGACGCAGATAATAATGACGAGCCTGATGAAATATTAATATTATTCGCCGCAGACAAAATAGAAGAAGCCATTGAAGTTTGAGTTATAGTCGTAGTGCTCTCATTCCCAGTTTGAGTAAAATCCATCCCAACCGAGGAATGAGTATGTGAAAAGCCAATCGCATCAAAATCGCGATTACTGCTGGAAGAAACCGTAGTGCTTGAATTAATCCCAGCCATAACATTCACATCACCAGTTTCAGAAGTTAAATTAATATCGCCAGTTCCAGTCGTTTGAATGTTTGAGGCTGAGATGTTAAGATTTTTTGATGATAACAAATTAATATTTCCAATCGAGTTTAAATTTGAAGCAGCCTGAGTTTGTGTGGTTGTCGAGGTAGAAGATGATCTTCTTTCTGTTGATGCGGCAGCTGCGCCATCAACCATAGATAAACTCGTTCCCGCCATGCCAGCGTAAAACATAACATTACCTAAGTACTGCCCCATTACTTCTCCACCAATCGCAGTTCCAATATAATTTCCACCAGCCTGCCCCGCAGCTCCAACCGCCATACTCATTCCAGCAACTGCAGCTGATGTTGCAGCCACCGCTAAATAATTAGCATGAGTTTTTTTGACCGAAGATTCTTTGATGTGAATATCAGCAATTGTCGCAATATTCAAATTTGCATTTGAATTGATGGTTTGTAGATCGCCATTTTCATCGGTGATTTTTCCAGCGTTAATCGTGATTTGGTCAGCATTAAAATTCGAAGAGATAATGTTGGTATCTGATCCAGATTCAGTTTTTAAATTTCCTGCGAAAGTTAACTCAGATGCTTTTTGCACCGCATCATAAGTCATTTCAGTTGAGGTGGTCGATTTTTTAGCACCAGCTCCAATCATTGCTCCCGAAGCGCCCGCCATTGCAATAGTTCCAATCCCGCCAGTCATTGCTCCAACTGCTGCAGCTGATAACATTCCAACCGCAACTGCTTTGTAATCTGTACTAATTTTCTGATTCATTACGTAATGGAATTTCTCATCAGTTGCAGAAATTACATTCAAAGTTGCATCGGAATTATAGATAATATTGTTGCTCGAATCTGTGTATTTACCAGCTGTCAAGTGACCATCACCAGAACCAGTAATATTAGAAGCAATCACGTAAGTATTACTTCCACTGGCGGTTGTAATATCATTACCTGAGATTTCCGAAGAAACGTTAGTGCTTGATGAATCAATTTTTAGATTAGTAATCTTACTCGAAGAATTTTTCTTACCCGACAAGCTTTTAGAATAGCTGGTGTCTAAATCTGAAGAAATTATCAGATTATTCCTCGCAGTTAAACTAATATCGCCACTTCCTGAGTTATTTGAAGAATCATTGTCTGTGTCTGAAGTTGTAAGTTTGCTGGCGATGATGTTGATATTGCCAAAGGCATTGT
>CAYUHG010000032.1:0-6477 GCA_964444545.1 uncultured Rhizobium sp. | reverse complement strand
ATTGAGGGAAATACTTTGTCGCGCGCTGAAACTGCTTTGGTTGTGGAGAAAGGCTTAACAATTGGTGGCAAATCAATCACTGAGCATTTGGAAGCAACTAATCACGCTGCTGCACTCGATTTCGTTAAAGAACAAATAAAAAGAAAACCATCTGACTTACGAGAAAGAGACATTCTAAAAATTCACGAAATTATTTTAGATCGAATCGATAAAGAGAACGCTGGAATCTATCGCCGCGTTCCTGTTCGTATTTCCGGTTCTGCAGTTGTTTTGCCTAATCCAAGAAAAGTTCAAACTTTGATGGATGAGTTTTTTTCTTGGCTTGAAAACGAGAAAAAAATGCACGCAGTTGAACTTGCTGCCGAAGCACATTATCGCTTTGTGACGATTCACCCTTTCGTTGATGGCAATGGTCGTACCGCGCGTTTGTTGATGAATATGATTTTGATGATGCGTGGATATCCGCCTGCAATTATTCGCAAAAACGATCGCTTGGCTTACATTAAATCTTTGGAAAAACCTCAGCTAGTTAATGGTGAAGGAGATTCGAAAAACGATTATTTCAAATTAATTGCTGCAGCAGTTGATCGCTCACTAAACATCTATCTCAAAGCAATTGATGGTGAAGTTGAAGAACCAGAATCCGAAAAACTTTTAAAAATCGGTGAGCTCGCCAAGGCAACGAATCAAACCGTTCCGACAATTCGTCATTGGACAAAAGAAGGATTGTTGCAGGTTGCGGAAATAACTGAATCGGGGTATCAGATGTATTCCGAAGAAATGGTTGAGAGAGCAGAGAAAATTCAGAGAATGAAGGAAGAAAGGATGACTTTGGATGAAATTAAAAAATGCATTTAGATCAAAATGAGAGCATTTGAGAAATTGAGCTATGAAAGCAAGCTATCTTTAAGAGTTCTAGAGGATGGCGAGGCTAACTTAGTAGAAGAAAATATTACACCTAATGAGTATCAATTCTATATACAAAAAACCGCTAACTTTTCGGTGAACTTGATTGAGTCAATGAAATAGCACCTTCGTGGCACATTAGAGAAAAGTGTGTAAAAGGATTCCCATGAACCACCACATAAATTACGAATCTCTAATTACCTCCCAAATTAAACTGACACTTCAAGTAAAGATTCAAAGAGGTGAGATTTGAATGTTAGAAGTTCGGCAATAATTGGTATCAATTAACTGGCAGGAGCTAAGAAGCAAAATACAAGCAGCGATAACAATTTAGAAATTTGTAATTAAAGAAACTTTAAAGGCGCGTGGCGAACCAGGCTGGATGTTGTTATTGTTATGAGCGGTTTGGATATATCCCCGATCAAAAATATTTTCGATATTAAACTGCATACGATAGGCAGAATTGATGTTGTAATAAGCTGCTCCATCAAATCTGGTAAATCCTTTCAATCTTACGGTATTATCGGCAGAGGCGAATTGATCTGATTGACTAATTGCGCCCAGAGCTGCTGAAAATTTTTGAGTAAAATCATACTTATTCCACAAAGAGAAAGTGTTGTGCGGTACTAAAGCAGCTTTTTTCCCAGCGCTGGCGCTTGATGTTGTCGATACATAATAGGCATCTTGATAAGCATATCCGCCAATAACTTGCCATTTGTCGGTTACTTTTCCTGTTGCTCCAAGTTCAACACCGTTGGTGCGAGATTCGCCGGTGAGGACGAAGAAACCAGAGTTGTTTGGATCGTTGGCACGAGTATTGGTTCTATCAAGTCTAAAAATAGCGGCCGACAAATTAAGTTTTGGCGTCACATCCCATTTAGCTCCAACCTCATAATTTTGGAACTTCTCAGGTTTTAGAGCTGCTATTGCAGTGCTAAAGCTGTTAAACTGATCTCCCGAGCTAGGCAAATATGAGGTGCTGTAACTCGTATAAAGAGAAATGTTTTCTCGCGGTTTAATCACAAGACCAGCGCGCGGCGAAATCAATTCATCAGTGCGTTTGAATTTTTGATCGGTGCGATTGTTTAGCAGATCCATTTCAAATCTGTCATACCGCAAGCCAGCGGTTAGCTGTACGTATTTATTAATTTCTAGCTGATCTTGTAAATAAACGCCATAGACCCGAACTTTAGAACGGTTATCATTGTCACTTCCTGAGGTGCGATAAGTAATTGGCGTAAGGCTTATCGGATTACTTACCGAAACAGTTTCAGTTGATGAACTGTTATTAAAGAAACCGGTTTTTCTCAAAGTTGTTGAATCTTGTCTGGTGATTTCAGCGCCAAGCAAAAGGGTGTGATTGACAGTTCCGGTGGCAAATTTTTTGGTTAGATCGGTTTGGTTGGTAAAGTTATTGCGCTCTTGCTCATCATTATAAGCAGAAAGAGTAAGATTTCCCGAAGAATTTACCGCACTTGAAGCATAGACATTTTGATAGAATTTGGAATTCTGAGTATAGCGCGTATAGTTACGCACTTGAAGTTTTGGATTAAATTCGTGGGTAATTGTTGTATACACAGAGTCAATTTTTGCTTCAACTTCATTGTCATTTGGGTTGCCAAAAAATGATTTGCTTGGATTGATTTTGTAAGCGGTACCGTTTTGAGAAGGAATTCCACGATCGCTGAAACGGGCATCGCTGAAATGTTCATATCCAAATTTGATGTCGGTTTTTTTACTCAATTTAAGTGTCGCTGTTGGGTTAAAGCCATAACGCTCTATGTCGCCATATTGACGGAAAGTGCCGGTTTTCTCATACATGGCATTTAAGCGCAGCGATAAATTATTGTTAACTTTATCACCCAAATCAGTTTCAAATCTTCTATTGTTAAAAGACCCTCCAGAAGCAATAAATTGAAGTCTTTTTTCGCCATCAGCAAATTTTGAAACGCGATTTACCACACCTCCAGCACCACCGCGGCCAAAAGCCATAGCGTTAGGGCCTTTAAGAAATTCAATTCGGTCAATGTTATAAAAATCACGGAAATATTGTATGTCATCGCGCGCGCCATCTACAAAGAAGTCAGCAGTAGTGCTGTTGCCTCTAATAGTTATTTGGTCGCGGTTTCCTTCACCTTGTTGAATGTTAACACCTGGCACATATCTAACTGCTTGTTCCATATTGGTGATATTTTGATCGCGAATTTGATCCTCAGTTACAACCGAAATTGATTGTGGCACATTTATCAAAGCAGTATCAGTTCGGGTAGAACTTCTGGTTGATCCAGTTTTATAACCATCAACATCACCATCATTTTTAACGGTTGTTGCCATCACTGTAACAGTAGGTAAAACCAAATCCTGTTTTTGCTTTGACTCGGCTGCCTCAGCCTGAATAGACAAAATTAAAGGAATTGCTGTAGAAAAGATAAATTTACGATAAAAAAGTATAGAATTAGCAGAAGTATTTCTGAGCATAAAGGCAGTTCAGTAGTTTGATTGGATGTCGATTTAGGGGATTGCGGGAAGCTAATGATAGTAGTTATCATTAGTTAAAATTAACAAACAATCGGTTTTTTGATATTGCTTATCAAAGTACTATCACAGCATCCCTAAACAGTTGGTGGCAAAAAGCTAAGCAATCAGAGGCATCGGACATTGAACTATGCTGGCAAATGCTCGTAGAATTTGAACTTCGGAAGGTAGAATTTTTCCGTCATGAGCGATGCAAGTTACGCAGGTTTTTAGTAATTTTTCTTTGTCTAAAGGTTGCAATCTTTCTATCTTAAAGGCGGCTTTATTTAAACTGTTGATGCTAATTTCTTTTTTGGTGAGGAAATTGAGTTCAAGCTTCTGATCAGCAATAGCAGTATTGAAAGCTTCTCTCGCTTCATCTTCTTTATTTCCAGAATTGGCCATAAGTGATAAAAATAAACCAACCTCAGCTTTGATATTTTTCAAACTATAAATCTCTTTTGGTTTAACGTGATTTTTGTCAAATTCAGGATCGAGGTTGTTAAATAAAATTTTGCTAAACGACCATTCGAAAATGTTGATCTTCGAGTCGCAGTTGACCAAATCTAAAATTTTTTTCTTAAAAACTTGATATTGAGATGCAGAGAGTTGCTTCAAAGTTGGTAAAGCCATTTCAATAATCGGCAGGTACATTTCTTGAGATAGTTTCTCGATTTCATCATTCATTTTAGTGGTTAGTGCTACAACATTGGCATCAGAACTATTTTGCAAAATCTCTAATTGTTTCGAGTAAAACGTATCATCTTTTTTGATAAGAAGCGCGTAGATTGTTGCTACAGCGCCATAAGTATCGTGAATAGAATTTTTGATAACTTCGGGAATGGCAACGATAAGTTCATGAGCTTTATCAATAGATTTATCTTTGATTGTGCCGGCATCATTAATGTTTTGAATCATCTCTGAAGTGCTGATAAATGAAGCGCCTGCAATTGATGCGAAAGATTTTTCTATATTGTTTGTGTTGCTTGCATTTTTTGTTTTCTCGATTTGTGAGAAAAATTCCTGATCTGAGCTAGGAACACTAAAATCACCATTCCAGTTCGGTTCAATTAGTCTGATTCTGTATTCCAGAGGAGGGTGATCTGACATCAGAAGAAAAAAAGATTTTCTCGATTCAGCAAAAAATAAATGGCTGATCTCTAGCGATTTTGAATTGGAAATTTTTGAGCTAATTGCGCCGATCTTTTTTAAAGCTCCGGCTATTCCATGTGGATTACGAGTAAATTGTACTGCGGAAGCATCAGCTAAATATTCTTTCTGGCGGCTAATTCCGGCTTTGATAAGATTGCCAAAAAAGGTTCCGATAAAACCAATAGCTGTGAGACCAAGAGCCAGTAATAAATAAATTGCTAAGATTTTATCACCATCTTTACTGAAAGATCTTCTAGGTATCGAATTCAACATTCGTGATCCAATCAATCCGATTACCAAAATTCCATGCAATATGGCAATGAGTCGGATATTCATTCTCATATCACCGTTAAAGATATGGCTAAATTCATGGGCGATTACGCCTTGTAATTCGTCGCGATTTAAATTTTTGAGCGCTCCTTTGGTAATTCCGATAACCGCATCATGTGAGTTATAACCAGCGGCAAAGGCATTAATGCCATCTTCATTAATTAAATAAACTGGTGGAACCGGTGTGCCTGAAGCAATCGCTATTTCTTCAACAACATTTAGTAATTGACGTTCTAGCGCATCTTTAGTTGTTGGTAGAATAAGACGACCGTTTAGTTTTTGTGCTATTACTTTACCGCCGTGAGATAATTCACTTTTTTTATACAATCCGACTAGTGTCACAAAAATAATTATTCCCAGACTTATTTCACAAAACAGAATTGGGTTAAATTGACTAATTATTGCGCCTAATTTTGATGAAAATGTAGCATTAGGATTTGTCCAAATTTCACTATTTTCAAAAAGTGAAATGATAATAATGAACAAAAAGTTAGTCAGTACTATCAGGAAAAATACTGCCAAGCAAAACAGGGCAACAAGGCGAGTGGTGTTGGTACGAGAACGTTGCTGCTGTTCGAAAAAATTCATCTACTAAAAAGAAACTTTAGGAGCGTTTTGTAGTAATTTGCTATCTTCAAATTCCAATAAAGAAGCGTCGGCAGCATGACCAAACATAGAAGCGACGATATTTTGCGGGAAGCTTTGTTTGTAGGTGTTATAATTCATTACTTCGTCGTTGTAAGCTTGGCGAGCAAAAGAAATTTTATTCTCGGTACTGGTTAATTCTTCAGAAAAATGCATCATATTTTGGCTGGCTTTCAGCTCTGGATATGCTTCCATAACGATGTTAAATTTTCCCAAACCACTACTTAGATTTGCTTCAGCTTGCGATAGATTTTTCATAGCAGAAATATCTCCGGGATTAGATGAAGCATTTGCTAAAGCTTGTTGGGCTTGACTACGTGCTTTGGTGATATTTTCCAAAGTTTCTTTTTCGTGGGTTAAATAACCTTTTGTTACTTCGATTAAATTTGGGATAAGATCGTAACGTCTTTTAAGCTGAACTTCAATTTGAGAGAAAGCATTTTTAAAACGATTTCTTAGCGCCACTAATCGGTTAAATATACTGATTAAGAAGAAGATAAATAATGCAGCTAGGGTCAAAACAGCAATTAGTGTAGTATTCATAATTTAGAAAATTTGATTAATAGTGAAGTGCGTGTGACCAGATAATTATAAGAGATTTTAATTTCTAGAACAAATCTCTGAACAAAAATGATGGTTTACTTCAACGAGTTTTCTGAAAATTTTTCCCTACTTTAGGTTGTGTGAAATGATGTTATTATGGTGTTGTTGATTAAGTATGGATTGCTTTCCCCTCAATGAAATAGATTATCAACGCACTCAGGATTTTAGTTTTTTTACGTTGGCAATCCATAACGGATTTATATTTAGTGTTAAAAACCCTTTGCCTTAAAGCAGGCTGGTGTTTAAGTTTTGTTTTGTAAATATTTCCACCCAATTCCAAACCCACTTTATGAAGCTTCTCACCACGAAGCCTTGTATTTTCTCAAG
>CAYUHG010000031.1:0-9110 GCA_964444545.1 uncultured Rhizobium sp. | reverse complement strand
CCTGCACCGGTGACGACATCGTCAGAGTCTGCGCCGTCTGAATACGAAACTTCTTAATAATCACATTCGAAGCCAAAATACCTGAAACCAGAATACCAATAATCAGAATTACTACCGACAACTCGATCATTGAGAAAGCTCGTCTTTTGACTTTTTTCTTAAAAAGATTTTCTGACTCTCTAGATGTTCTGTTCATTACACTGGGTTAAGATTCGTAGCTGGAATACATGTAAGATGTGACTGAATCAAACTCAGCTGCACAAGAATCAACACGCTTGTAAGATGGATGAACTCCAGCTTCACGGCGTAATTGACGAACTTCTTTTTCTGTTAATCCACTCAATTTTCCCAAACGTTTATCAGAAAAACCCATGCGTTTCAAGTTCAAGAGATCTTCTCTATTTTTTGGTAAACCTTCTTTTTTGACTTTATTTTCAACATCTAAAGCACCTTTGATTTGCTCCAAGAACCATTTGTCATATTTGGTAATTGCTGCTACTTCCTCAACTGACATGCCTTCGCGCAAAGCTTGAGCAATCAACAATAAACGGTTTGGCGCCGCAATTTTCATTTTTTCTGTGATAATTTTGATGCGTTGCTCTTTGTCTTCTGCAGCAATCACGATATCATCCATACCACTCAAATTTGATTCCATTGAACGCAAAGCTTTTTGGAAAGATTCAATAAATGAACGACCAATTCCCATCACTTCGCCAACTGATTTCATCGAGCTGGAAAGCGCGGTTTCTGAGCCTTTAAATTTCTCGAAAGTGAAGCGTGGAATTTTGGTGATTACGTAATCAATCGTTGGTTCGAATGAAGCTGGAGTAACGCCACCAGTAATGTCATTTTTGATTTCATCCAGCGTGTATCCAACCGCCAACTTCGCCGCAACTTTAGCAATTGGGAAACCAGTTGCTTTTGAAGCTAAAGCTGAAGAGCGCGAAACTCGTGGGTTCATTTCGATCACCACCAAATTTCCGTTGGCAGGATTTACAGCGAATTGAACGTTCGATCCGCCAGTTTCAACGCCGATCTCACGAAGCACGGCAATTGAAGCGTTACGCATTTGCTGATATTCTTTGTCAGTCAAAGTTAAAGCCGGAGCAACTGTGATCGAGTCACCAGTATGAACACCCATCGGATCAACGTTTTCAATTGAACAAATGATAATTGCATTGTCATTTTTGTCGCGAACAACTTCCATCTCATATTCTTTCCAGCCAATGATTGACTCATCAATCAACACTTCGTTGGTTGGAGAAATTGCCAAACCATATTCAACAATATTACGATATTCTTCTTTAGTGTAAGCCACACCGCCACCAGCACCGCCCATGGTAAATGAAGGACGAATGATTGCTGGCAAGCCAATTGTTTCTAAGGCTTTCATACCATCTTCCAAAGTTTGCACGATAGCATTTCTTGGAGTTTTAAGACCAATTTTATCCATAGCTTTTTGGAAAAGCGCGCGGTCTTCAGCCTTGTGAATTGCTTCAATTGAAGCGCCGATCAACTCTACTCCATATTTTTCAAGCACACCATTTTTCGCCAAACCAATCGCACAGTTAAGCGCAGTTTGACCACCAACTGTTGGAAGTACTGCATCTGGACGCTCTTTAGCAATAATTTTTTCAACGATGTCAGGATTGATTGGCTCAATGTAAGTACGATCTGCCAAGTTCGGATCAGTCATAATTGTCGCCGGATTTGAGTTGATCAAAATCACACGATAGCCCTCTTCTTTCAAAGCTTTGCAGGCTTGCGTTCCGGAATAATCAAACTCACAAGCTTGACCGATAACAATTGGTCCAGCACCAATAATTAGTACTGACTTAATGTCTGTTCTTTTAGGCATTTTTTGAAGGAAAATTTGAAATGAAAACTGGCGAAAAAATTTTCGCGAGATTAAAAATCCGCCGCTAATAAGTCAACGAACCGCCTTCATAAAAAATCAAATGAATTTACAACCAAAAACCAAAACTAAAATTCCTGCCCCAACCTATCGCAAGCGTACTTTAAGTCGTCTTATTGCTATTCAGATTTTTTACCAATTCGAGTTTCACGAGGAAAAAATCGAGTTAGAAGAAATTAAAAACACCATCATCGATAATTACGTTTTAGAATCAGAAGAAAATATCAGCTCTTATCGCAAAAAAATTGATCAAAACCTCTTGAATTCGCTTCTAGCTGGCATTGCTCTCGGCATGAAAGATATCGATTCTGAGATCGAATCATGCTTAAAAGATAAATGGGAATTGCAAAATTTACCTGACGTAATGCTTTATGTTTTGCGTCTTGGTGCTTTTGAATTGCGCTACATGCATGATGTTCCAGTAAAAGTTGTCTTAGGCGAATATGTTGATATCGCCGCCAGTTTTTTCGAAAATAAAAAAGTTACCTTCGTCAACGCGACTCTGGAAAGCATCGCAAAAAAGCATCGCGCCGACGAATTACAACAAGCTAAAACTGCGAAAAATGTCTAAAAAAATTCTTATCGCTAAAATCAATTCTGTTTTCGGAATCAAAGGCGAAGTCAAGATTGTAGTATATTCACAAGATCCACTACAAATCGAAAAATATCAGATTTTTGACGAAAAGGGAAATCCAGTTCAAATCAAAATTACCAACAAAAACAAAACCATAGTTGGCCACAGCGGTTCTGGAGATCCGATTTTAATTACAAAGCTGAGCACAATTTCAAACCGCAATGAAGCAGAAGCAGCGCGTGGTGCCGAATTTTTTGTTAATCGCGAAGATTTACAAGATACCGCCGATGATGAATTTTATTACGCCGATTTAATCGGTTTGGAAGTACGTGATGCCAATACAAGAATCGGCAAAGTTGTTAATGTGCAGGATTTTGGCGCAGGCGGAATGTTAGAAATTGAATTTGAAGATTCATTTCGCAAAACCACGAATGGCAAAAATTTCGAAAAAATCGAGAATTTCCCTTTCAGCGGAAAAATCTTTTCCGAAGTAAATTTATCGCAAAATTTCATTAAAATTGAGTTACCCGAAATCTTAAAAGAATAACACCATGAGCATCATTCGTAAAATTTTTTACAAACGTCATTTTTGTCTCGACAAGTTTGATCGCAAATATCCTTTCAATCTTAGGCAACAACTAAATGGCTATCTGAAAAGCTTCGGCGACAAAAATCCGGACAAAACATTTTACGTAATTTGGCGCGATTATTTGGGATCGGGATTTTTTTCTAACTTCACGCAAGTGGTTTCCCACATTCAGATGGCCAAAAATCTTGGTATGATTCCTGTGGTTGATTATCAAAATTTCAAAACTCTTTATAACGAAAAAGAACCAATCAATTGCACGCAAAATGCTTGGGAATATTACTTTAAACAGCTTTCAAATTATTCTTTGGAAGAAGTTTACCAAAGCAAAAGAGTGTTTTTCTGCAATGGTGAGCCACCTTCTAATGCAGCATTTTCAGAGCTTCCAAAAGAATATAACGAAGTTTTTGACAATCACGATATGTACAAAAAATTTCTCAACGAAAATATTGAGTTGCAAGATGCGGTAAAAAATGAGCTAAAAAAATACGATCATTTCTTTAATCAAAGAATTTTAGGTGTGCACTTCCGCGGTAAAGAATTAAACGTTGCCCAACTTCACGCTTTTGGCCCGACAGTTGAACAAATGTTTCGCTACACCGATGAAATTTTAGAAAAATATAAAATCGAAAAGATTTTTTTGGTGACCGAAGAAAAAGATTATTTCGATTTATTCGTACAAAGATACGGCAACAAAGTTTTGTCTTCTGATGCTTTGCGTGTTTCAAAGGTCAATGCCTACAATCTAAAAAATTATCGTCCGCAACACCGCTATTTACTTGGCATGGATGCGCTAGTCGACGCCATACTTTTATCAAAATGCACCGGACTTCTTTGGGGTATGAGTGGACTTTCACAACATTCTTTCCGCAGCGGAAATCACGAATTTTCTTATCGTATTCATAACGGAATTAATCACAAAAAATGGTACATCGCCAAATTTGCTTTCCGTGTCAAAAAACTTTTACCTCCAAAACTTGGTGGATTGCTTGATGAAGTTACAATCACAACTCGAAAATAAGGCAAATCGATGTCTCATCAACTAAGTGAAAAATTTCGCCAAGCCAAAGCTGAATTCCTTGATAGTTTGCAACCTGATGACTTCAGAAATGGCGCAAGTTTCAATCAAGCTGAGCAGATTGTTGATCAACTACATAAAGCTCTTCTGCAACATGCCAAAAATCACGACAATCACAAAGAATTTATTACCAAAGCTTTAGCAAATTTATTCCGCGAAAATTCCGCTGCAAAAACCAAAGCGTTAGATTTAGCGCAGCTTTATCTTAAGCTGAATTTGTAGGTCTTACAACAAACTGTCATCCTGAATAAAGCGAAGGATCTCTTGAGTTTGGCTTTACCGAATAACCTAACGAGATCCTTCACTTCGTTCAGGATGACAATATAGTTCTAAAAAAAATTCGAAGATATTTTTCACTCCCAACGTAAAAGAGTTTGTAAGAAATTTTAATTAACCAAACTCACTAAAATGTCGCTTCTTCCCCATGAACATTCCGACGAAGAATTGATGCGAATGATTGCTGATGGCAATCACGCCGCTTTTAGTATTTTGGTTAGAACACATGTCAGCAAATTTTATAAAACTGCTTTCATGCTTTTGAAATCAAAGGAAGATGCTGAAGATGTGGTACAAGAATGTTTTCTGAAATTGTGGAAAGATCCGCAAAAATGGCATGAAGAAAAAGGTGTAAAATTTACCAGCTGGTTTTCACGTGTTGTCACCAACAGATGCTACGATTTTCTAAGAAAAAATCGGGAAGAAATTTTAAGTGAAGATTTTGACATCGCCGACCCTAATGCTTCAGCACAAGATCTTATCGAGATGAAGCACAAGCATGATACTCTACGCCAAGCTTATTTAGAGCTTAGCGAGAAACAGCAAGCCGCAATTACTTTATCATTTTTCCAAAATCGTAAAAATAGCGAATCTGCTCAAATGATGAATTTAACTTTGAAGGCGTTTCAGTCGCTATTGATGCGCAGCAAAGAAACTCTGCGCCAAAATTTTAAAAAACTATCGTAACGTATGACTACGAAAAATTCGCCAGTTTTATATCAAGAACATCGCGCTGATCTTGCCGATTTAATCATCGCAAAGTCACGATCTATAAAACAGGAAAAGACCAACGAAATTATTTACTTTTTTATTAACCAACCTCTTGGACGCGCTTTAACTTTGGCAATGTTGTTATTGGCATTTATTGCCGGATTTAGCAGCGCATCCAACCAATCTTCAAACCAACAGGCTTCGATGATTGAAGAGATTTATTATCCCGACTCTAAAATTTTATGAAAACCAACTTTATCAAAAATAATAGCAAAATCATTTTAGCTACTTCGCTGGCCTTAAACGTTATTTTTATTGGCTATCATCTTGGTCACGCTTTTGGCGCTTTTCATCATAAGCCGAAAGCTCCTTTTGAGCGTGAAGAAAAAAAGATCATCTCAATTTTACCGCAAGAAAAACAAGAAAATGCACGTCAAACTTTTGCGAAAATTCGTGAAATTCACAAAAATAATTTTGAGCAAATGCACTCACATATGACTCAAGTTGAGGAAATTGTCACAGCAAAAGATTTCAACTCAGCAGAATTTTTAAAAGAGTTCGCTAAATCTGATGACATGATGACAAAAATGCGCCAAGAAACTAATGTAGAACTCGCAAAACTCTTGAATGGTCTGAATCAAGAAGAACGCCAAAAAATCGTACGTGAAATTAAAACTGGTCATCTATTTGGTAAAAAACTACCTCACCTTGGTGAAAAAAAACCACCTTTAACAGAAGGTGATAAAGATAAAAAACCGGCTGAGCCAAATTATAAATCAAGCAATGATGATTAGGAAAATATCGTCTTAATCGTCTACTTCGTCATCCTTGAATTTACGCAGTAAATTCGAGGATCTCTTAAAGTTTACAGAAAGAACTTAAAGAGATCCTCGACGCTTCGCATCAAGGATGACGGTGTTGTGTAGATAGATAAAACGATGTCACAAGAATTTGCTAAAAAAATTTAGCAAATGATTCGAATAGCTGGTAAGAATTTTTTAGTCTGATCACTTTATTTATTTTCTTCCGGCTATTCGATTCAACAACAAGAAGCACTTAACTCAAAATAAACCAATTTATTTTCCTTCACAGTTGAGGTCACCAAACGCGAAGTACTTGCAGCCCAAGAATAAGTCAAAGATGCGGTGAAATATCGAGAATTAAACAAAGTCTTCAAACCAGCGCCAGAAAGCCTTCCATCTGCTCCTTGATCAACATATTTATTTTTGATGTAGCCGTAATCGTAAAATGGTTCGAAAGAAATTTTGCTGAAATGTGCTAAATTTTTACTCAAAAATCCGGAATTATCTTTTGTGAAAGGCACTAGCAAAGAACCGAAATTTACGTTCACTTTATTGCGCAAATAATATCCCGAATCGCCGTTGATATAGTTTTCGCGGAATCCACGCACCGAATAATATCCACCAACTGAAATTTGTTCTGAACCAAAAAGCGTTTGTTTGGCATATTGTCCCGTCACTTCACTTACAAAAGTCAGCGGCAATTCAATTTTTGGAATCGTAATTTTTTTCGAAAAATTAGCATAAAGTTTAAAAACATCGAACTGCGCTTTTGGTGTAGTATTGGAAACATTAGCTTCATCTTGTTTTGCGTTCATAATCTTCAAACCCTTTGAGTAAGAAGGGCTGAGATAAATGCTAGTTGTGTTATCAAGGTAAGATGAAACAGCAAAACCGGCGTTCAAAATTGAAAGTTTTCTTTCTGAAGTCGTAATTTTTTCACCGTTTAAATAGCTTGCTGAAGATTTGTCAGTCAGGGAAGTATTAACCGAAAGTCGTAAATTTGTTTGATTTAACAGCACGCGATCAAAAGTAATTTTTGATGATTGCGAAAAGCCAGTAAGCGTTGTCGCACCGCTATTTCCAGAATTTTGTCCTTTAAATTCGCTGTGCGAAAAATCGTAAGAAAATGTGTTGTGCTTAAATGGAATTGAAAGACTTCCCGAAAATGATTTGATGTCTTTCACTTGGCTATCGTCGTGTAAATTGGTGGTGTAATTCAGATTCAGATTGTCGTTGAGAAATAACAAATTGTCGAAATTTCCCGAAAAATTATTACGCTGCACGCCGGTAAATTGATTGCCTAAATTATCTTTTCCAATGGTAAATTTTGCCGGAAATTTTTTGGTGTTCTCGATCTTCACAATACTGTCGCCACTCGCACTTCCCGGTTCAATTTTCATCACCGCCGAGTTTGATTGCAGACGATTAATCTGATAAATTCCTTGATTGATGTCATTAATATTTAGCACCTCGCCTTCAGCATTTCCAAACGCTGTAAATTGCTGCAATTTTTCAATCGCACGATCTTTCCCGAACGAAATTTTCTCAACTCTTCCATCAATAATTTGCAGTTCAAAAATTCCACTTTGTAAATTTTGTTTCGGTACTTTCACCTGAGTTGTAAGGTAACCCTGACTTTGGTAATAATCGTTCACCGCTTTAATAACGCTGGCCAGAACTTCTGCCTCCATACATTTTCCGATGAAAGGTGCGACAATTTTTTTGCGACGAAAACTCGACAACGACTTGGCTTCGAGCAAATGAATTTCTTTAATCACCACACAATTGCCGTTGATTTTTCCAGTCACTAAAGCGTTGGATTTTGTTTCTTCTTGCTCTTCTTTTTTCTTACGCTCGTGCTCTTTTTTGATAGTATCGAACTCTAAATTACGCTTCTGATCTTCTAAAATATTTTGCTGCTGACGCGTGATCCAATCCTGTTGATTAACTGCATCTTGATCTGTAGTGGCAGCGAAAGAAAGCGTCGGCAAAAATAAAAAAAACAGCGACGCGAATTTGATAAATCTGGTAATCATAAAAATTTGTGATGGTGAACACACTGACTTTGCTTTGTAAAAAAAGCTGTGAAGAAATTATTATATTGAACCGCGGTAACAAGATTTTTTTGGCAACTGCGTAGAAAAATTTTGCACTATTTAGCTTCTTAATCATTCAACTGAAGATTGATTTCAGAAGAAGAAATGCACATCGGCGAAGTTAATAAAATGCTCAGAAAATCTGGCGATATCGGAACTTACGCGAAGAAAAAATAATAGTGCGGATTCAGGCGGTAGAATTTTTTATCATCAAAATTCTGGCTTGTCGTGATGATGAATTAATTTTCACCATCACGAACAAACGTAAAAATCGTACAAACTAGAATTTATAGCTCATGCCAACTTTCACAATATTGTTATCCACTTTGATTCTGTTGCTCTCGCCAGCAGCAGCCAAAGAATAGGTTTGAGTTTGATATTCCAAAAAGAATGAAGTTTTTTTCGAATATTCGTGGCTAATACCAACGCCATAGAATGGAGCACTTTTAGTGCGATGAGAAATTGTACCTTCTTGAGTAACAGTTTTGGTGTTCATGAATGCCAATCCACCGGTTAAATAAACTGCCAAATCATCTTCGATATCATAACCAACGTCGGCTCTGAATCCGTAACGATATTTTAAATTAACTTCATCCACATCGTTGATTGAAGATTTGATATTGGTTCTTTCGCCAAACACACCCGGTGCAACGAAAATTCCGTCAAAATTAAAAGCGTGTTTGTAACCAAGACCCATACCTGCAGAGTTTGTAGTCTTAGTGGTATTGCTGGTTGAAGTTAATTGACCCAACTCAATTCTGTTATACAAAACCGCAACAGAACCGTAGTTTCCTTCAGTTTTAGCAAAAGCTGAAGACATAGAAATGATCGATGCCGCAGCTGTAATAAAAATAATTTTTTTCATGATGAATGATGTTTAAAGGTGAAGAAGCGCTAGCGAAACACCACAAACACATGAAATAGAAATCGTGAGGAAAAACTTTGGAAGAAATCCGGGAAGAAATCTGATTGTCAAACTGCTTGTGATGAAAACACTGACGTTGCTTTGTAAAAAAAGCTGTGAGGGAAATTATTTTGTCAAACTGTGGTGGCAAGATTTTTTTGGCGACT
>CAYUHG010000030.1:0-9926 GCA_964444545.1 uncultured Rhizobium sp. | reverse complement strand
ATAACAAAAAAGGCCGTTTAGCTTGCGCTAACGGCCTTTTTTGTTATGGCTCCCCGTTCTTGATGAGTTTCGAACTTTTTATGCAGATATTAAAATTCTGATTGTGGGTTCTTGTCGCTCAAAACTATTTCTCTAATTTTTGGTAAAATTTTTTACGTGATCAATGAAGACTCTTAGCTTTGGAAGAACTTGAGCTTTGTTTGGGTAGTAAAGATAAAATCCCGCGCTGGTTGGAGCAAATTGATTAAGAATAATTTCAAGTTTGCCAGATTTAACCTGATCTCGGAGATTATCTTGCGTTGTGTAAATAATTCCCGCTCCGTCAATTGCGGCATCTAGTGCTAAGAGTGAATCATTGAATATTAACGATCCTTTCACCTGCACCTGAAAAGCTTTTCTTCCAGATTTAGATTTCTGCTCAAACTCCCAACGGTCATATAAATTATCACTGCCCAAACGCGGACGAATGCAGTTATGAGTTAGTAAATCTTTCGGATGTTTTGGGCGTCCATTTTTATCTAAATATTTTGGCGATGCGGCGGTAACAAATTTCACGGGACCGAAAAGCTTTATTGCCACCACGTCTTTTGCCAAAATATCTGACAGTCGAATTCCAGCATCGAAGCCTTTGGCAAAAACTTCCAATTGCCCATCTTCAAAAAACAGCTCAACCGTTATTTCAGGATATTTTTTATTAAAACTTTTGATGAGTGGTGCGAGATAAGAGTGATAAATAGCTCGCGGAAGATTGATGCGCAAAGTTCCAGAAGGTTTTTTGGCATAACTTCCAACATTTTCAATCGCTGCCAGAATTTGATCGATAGCCGGATTTGCCTGACTTAAAAATTGTTCACCAGCTTCGGTTACGCTAACGCTTCTTGTGGTGCGTGAAAGCAATGCAACACCAAGTTTATTTTCGAGTTGTTTGATTGACTGACTTATGGCTGAGGCGGAAATCCTCAAACTTTCTGCAGCGGCGGTAAAATTTTTCTTCTCTGCGACGGTTTTTAAAGCAATTAGCCCATTTAATTGGTCATTATTCATTATTAAGTTTTTCTAAAGAGTTCATGAAGGAATATGTCGTATTATTTAATAATAATTGGTTCTAGCTAATTAATCCGTAAAGAATTTTTACCAACAATTAACAGCAAACTAACATGATCAAAGCAAAAGGAATTGCCACTCAAGGCGCAACAGAACAGCTTTCTTTATTTTCTTTCGAAAGAAGAGAGCCAAGGGAAAATGATGTGGTGATCGATATTTTATATTGCGGTGTTTGCCATTCCGACATTCACTCGGCTCGCAATGAGTGGGGCGGTACGCATTATCCATTTGTGCCAGGACATGAAATTGTTGGTCGCGTCAGCAAGGCGGGAAATAGAATTACTAAATTTAAAGTTGGCGATTTAGTTGGAGTTGGTTGTTTGGTTGATAGTTGCCGTCACTGTAGTTCCTGCGATGAAGGGCTTGAGCAATATTGCGAAAATGGATTCGTGGGCACCTACAACGGCCATGATAAAATTGGTGGCACGCCAAATAAATTTACCTTTGGCGGATATTCAAATGTCATTACTGTTGACGAACGTTTTGTTTTAAGAATTCCGCAAAACCTTGATCCTGCTGCTGCCGCGCCTTTGCTTTGCGCCGGCATTACCACCTATTCTCCACTAAAATATTGGAAAGTTGGAGCTGGACAAAAAGTTGGCATTATTGGTTTGGGCGGACTTGGTCACATGGGTGTAAAACTTGCGCATGCGATGAAGGCAAAAGTTGTGATGATTACAACTTCACCAGAAAAAGGGAAAGATGCCAAAAAACTTGGCGCTGATGAAGTGCTGATTTCAAAAGATGAAGCCGCCATGAGCGCTGCGCAAAACAGTTTTGATTTCCTGCTAAACACTATTCCGGTTGGACATGATGTTGATCCATACATGAACCTTCTAAAGCGCGATGGTACGATGGTTATTGTTGGTGCAGTTGAGCCGCTAAAAAAGGTGAATGGCATACCTTTCATTTTCCGTCGTCGTAACATGGCTGGATCATTGATTGGTGGCTTGCCAGAAACTCAGGAAATGTTAGATTTCTGCGGCGAACATAACATCGTTTGCGACATCGAAAAAATTAATGTCGATCAGATAAACGAAGCCTACGACCGCACAGTAAAAGGTGATGTGAAATATCGCTTTGTGATTGATATGGCTTCGTTGAAGTAATTTGGAGCAGGGCTTATGAAAAACGTTATAGTATTGATTGGAGCTGGTTCGATTGGTCAAGCAATTGCACGTCGAGTTAGTGCGGGAAAGCATTTGGTGGTTGCTGATTTGCGTAAAGAAAATGCAGATGCGACAGCAAAAATATTGAGTGATGCTGGTTTTAGTGTAAGCGTTGCGCAAGTTGACGTTTCCTTGCGTACTTCAGTTGAAGCTCTTGTAAAAACTGCAACATCTTTTGGTGAAATTTTTGGCGTAATTCACGCGGCAGGAGTTTCTCCTTCACAAGCGTCAGTTGAGATCATTCTGAAAATTGATCTTTATGGAACCGCTCTGGTGTTGGAAGAATTCGGCAAGGTTATTGCGCGTGGTGGTTCTGCTGTTGTCATTGCCTCGCAATCTGGTCATCGTTTGCCGCCACTTTCTGCTGAAGAAAATAAGCTATTGGCGACAAGTGCTGTTGAAGATTTGCTCTCTCTTCCAATGTTGCAGCCAGATCAAATAAAAGATTCGCTTCACGCCTACCAAATTTCAAAACGCGGAAATTCATTGCGCGTGATGGCAGAAGCTGTGCGCTTTGGCAAACGTGGTGCACGTGTAAACACAATCAGTCCGGGAATAATAATCACTCCGCTTGCAAATGATGAATTGAATGGACCTCGCGGTGCGAGCTATCGAAATATGTTAGAGAAATCTGCGGCTGGAAGAGGAGGAACGCCAGATGAAGTAGCAAATGTTGCAGCGTTACTTATGAGCGCTGATGGGGCTTTTATCACCGGTAGCGATTTCTTAATGGATGGTGGTGTAACCGCATCTTACTGGTTTGGTGAACTGGCTCCGAAATAAAGAAGTGATTTATTATCTTATTCGTTCTCGCCCTTAAAATCCATTGCTTATATAAATTGAAAACCATCTGGAACCTTATGGCTGTAAGGCTTGAAAGGATATGGCTCCCCGTTCTTGATGAGTTTCGAACGTTCGAACAAGAAATCAGGTGGTTATTATCTAATCATGTAGTTTTGACCTTTTTGAATAAAAATAATGGAAACTTTAAACTTTTTAGCTACGGTTAATGTTCTGTAATTTTTTAACAAACATTAACTATCACGCCTCGTAAATATGGCTCCTATTAATAAAAAAAGTGATCCAAGATATGAGAAAATTGTTTTCAAGATTCCGGAAGAATCAAAGGATTACAAAAAATGCTCTGAGTATGTAGTAGAATCTATTCAAGGTATTATAGATACCGCTATAAACAATAACCGAAATAAAATTATCATAAATACCAATCTAAAGCTTGGTATACCTATGGAAAATGTTAATAAAATAGCAGGTCCCTTTCTTGAAGCTTGGGCTTATGAGATTTTTTCTGATGTATTAGAAGACAAAAATAATAAATATAATTTAGTTAATGTTGAAGCTGGTGAAAGGCTGAATCTAGCCGATGTGATATTACAATTCCAAATCCAGCGTAAAGAAAAGAATTTAACTTCTATTACTGGGCATGTCGATGTAAAAGCCACAAGTAAAGACATAGAGGGGAGTGGAAAATCTCCTAATATTACGTCTTTTGCGCGAATAAGAACAGCATATGTAAAAGACCCTGATATGATTTTTATTATACTATCTTTGAAACATCAGGTTTATAGCAAGAAAGATGATAATACTGGTATGATGATGGGAGTAATGGAAGCGGTAGATTTTAACGCATATGACTTAAAATACATATCTAACTTAGATATCAGTTACAATCCAGCTTTAGGCAGTGGTCAGTTACAAATTAGAGATATTCATTATGTATCGATAGAAGAAAGAAATACATGGGAATTTTGCCAACTTCTTGATAGAAAATGTATCTCTTCAAAGAAGGGGTTTGATGGTTGGTTAGAATATGCAAAACAAAATCAATGGATAAAAAATGAGTAATATTAGAATTCTTGAAGGCGATTCAATCGACAGACTAAAAGAGATAGCAGATAGCAGTGTTAATTTGGTTATTGCTGATCCTCCTTATAATCTGGGAAAAGATTATGGCAATAGCTCCGATAAAAGATGCTTTGATGAATACCTAGAATTTTCAAGAAGATGGTTAAAAGAGGTAGATAGAGTTCTAAGAAAAGATGGAACTATATACATATTTATGGGGTTTAGGTTTATTTCCTACATTTATGATATAATGGAGAGGGATTTAGGTTATCAATTTGGAAGTTGGATTTGTTGGCACTATACACAAGGGATTGGAAAAACTAAAGGTTTTTCCCCAAGACATGATGATGTTCTGATGTTTCATAAGTCTTCTAAATTAACATTTAATTTGGACTCAATTAGGATTCCACAGAAGTATTACAGAGCTAGAAATAATATGAGGGGCGCTAATCCTGGTGACGTTTGGCAATTTTCTCACATTCATTACTGCAATGAGAATAGATTCAACCACCCAACACAAAAGCCGGAGGGAATAGTTGAAAGAATGGTGCTAGCTAGCTCGAATAAGAATGATATTGTTTTGGACCCATTTCTCGGTAGCGGCACTACCTTAAGAGTTTGTCAGCAGTTAGATCGTAAGGGTATTGGTATAGAATTGAATCCAGATTATGTTAAGATGGCAAAAGATAGGCTAGAGAAAAGTTTTAATGGCTTTGATAGCATAGATCCACGTATGTGTAGGGTTCCTCTAGATCTAAGACAAAAAGATATTCGAGTCGATTATCTTAAAAATCACCAAAAGTGGTTTCTGCAAAATCATGGTAATTCTTTAGATTTATTCAAAGAGGCTATTATAAATACCTACGATGAAGATACTCTAGAAGATGTTTTTGGTTCTAGCGATAAGCGTGGCAAATCTAAACCATCATCTTATAGCCTTTTATCATTTTTTGATCAACCTTTATTAACAGAAAATAGAGGATAAAGATTGAATTAATAAAAGATGTAATGAAGCGAAACCAACCTCAATATTTCTCAGACCACTTCAAAATAGACAAATCAAAACTTAAAGAACTCGGCGTATTTGACCCCATCCTAAACTTTGACACCAAAGTATTTGTTGATCCTCTATTACTCAAAAAAAGCTCCAGCGAAATTATTAGAAACGCAGCTAAGACCTTCGATGATTTTTTCATTACCCTCTTAAATTTGGTTAAGCTTTCGCAAAGTGAAGATGATAAGCCTTGGCGAGAAGCTAAAAGAAGAGTCAAATTTCCTGAATATAAATACACCTGCATTGGTTATGGTGCGGATTCAATAAATGGCAGTGGTTCTGGTGCTTGGTTAAATGACAAGATTCTTAAAAGTGCAAAAGACATAGTTAGTTTTGCCAAAGATGATCCAAAGATTTTCCTGATTTTACCATTGCTTGAGGAAGGGATTGGAGCGGACATCATAAGCGATATGACTCAAAACATCATAGATCAGCATATTTGCGATTTTACGGTTGATGTTATGAAGAAATTGGACTTAGAGCCTAATTGTAGGCATAAGGCAAGAAATGGTGTGGTTTATGATTTATTGGGAAATCCATTTATTACCACCAAGAGCAATAAAAATTGTCCTATCAAGCTATTGCCAAATGACATATTGCTAGACCTGCCGCTCGCAGATATTTTTGAAGAGTGGTTATCAGAAATGGCGGATCATAATAGTGATTTGCGAGATTCGATTAACAAGCATTTGGGTGGTGGCTTCTTTGAAGAAACCAAGAAAAAGAGAAAAGAAAGTTTATTAGATTTGTTGAAAAGCGATAAAGCTTTCTTTGTAGAGGTTTTAGAGGCTCTCAAAAACCATGATTTCAGCCATTATGACATAGAAGAAGATTGGCAAGGTTTGCATAGATGGCTTAAAGATGCTGAGAAATTCGTTAAGTTCAAACCAGCGAGCAAAGTTGGTTTCTTAAATGATGATTTAGAAGAAATCTTTTTGGCAGTTGGTGAAATTGTAGATCGCTTCAAGCACTCAATCGAGAAAGAAGAACTTTGGCGGATATTTTGGACTGCTCAATATTCAGAGCTAGTTCATGTGAAAGAGTTTTACTCACAAATGCTTTTCTATGCGGTTGCCAGCAGTTGGGTAAATTCAAAAGATAATAACCTTAACATGGTTCGTTTAATCAATAGAGAAACTAAGCTCATTGATTTTAGGTTTTATGTTTCTGGCAAATATGCTGTTAATGTTCAAATCAAACACTCAGACAATTACAATGGTTTGAAGAAAGGTTATGATAAGACAGTTGAACAGAAAATAAGCAGATCAAAGGAAAGAGATTTTTATCTCGTGATGAATTTTAGCGAAGATCCAAGCAAGCAATTAACTGCAATCAAGAAGTCAGCGAAAGAAGGTTTCAAAATATTAGAAATTGATGTTGTGGATCAGGAAAACAAGCAGACAGATATATTCGAGTTTGGCTCAATGGAGATGGATTTAGAGACAGACTTTGAGTTGGATAATATGTTTACGGAATATGAAGGGGTATCAAAAATAAAAGACAAATACAGCGAAGAAAAAAGGAAAGGTGGTCTTAACTCTTATCAGAAATATAAACCTTTGAGAGATAAGGTTTTTGAGCTTTGTGAATCGGAGCTAAAAAAGAAAAAATATTCGTCAGCAGAACAACTTTGTAAGAAAGTAGCCAAGATAATTGAAGATCAGCATTCTTCTTTATTAGATAATTTTGAACCGTATCAATTAGTTCTAAAAGATGGTGGTGATTGGTTAAAACCAACTTTTTATGGGTGGTGTAATAAGGTTTTTAAGGTAAGTTAAGATGAAAGCAGAGTATGATGACAGAATAGTTTTATTCTTTGATATTATTGGATTTAAGAAAATTGTTGGGGATAGAGATTGTCAGGAGATATTTGATATTCTGGATAATATACAGGAGGAGTCTTTAAAACAAAACGCTAAGGATATATTGGTTAGTTGTAGTGAAGATGGCATATATGACATTGGTTTTGAATCTGGTGATTTAAGAGTCGGAAAAATCATGGGTAACGAAGTAAGTTATACCTTCTTCTCTGACTCTGTGGTTGTAAGTATTGATCCAAAAGGCTTTTCAAGCATATATTATGTTTTTCGGTTTTGTGCAAATCTGCAATTTACCCTTTTGCTAAATGGTATTATGATAAGAGGGGGGCTTTCTTATGGGAAAATCTTTCACAGAAATAATGTGGTTTATGGTCGAGCATTAATAGATGCTTATGAGGTAGAAGATAAAAAAATAATCTTCCCCTTTATTGGTGTTGATAAAGATTTCTTTAACCAAGTTGCAGAAGCCAAGAATTTTCGAGATGATTATTTCGAGTTGCAGAGCGAGATCTCAAAAAAAGATGGGAAGCACTATGAAATATATAGGTTGAACTTCCTTTCATTATTTCCGCAGGATTATTATTCCAACAATAGTATGCGACCTGCCTTGATAAAAATTTTAGATTTCTTGAAGAAAAATGATGATGGTGAAAAGACACCAAGGCTCATTGAATATGTGGAAGATTTTGTGAATAGAAATGCTTTGCCAGTTGTGCCAATCAGTAAATCAGAAAGATTTATAACCTCTAGTGGTTATAAATAGTCTCTAGTGCCTAGTTAGCTTATCCCAAGACCAATCCAATATAACTACCAACATAATATTAATTTTATGTTGGAAAGTGTCGGATTTAACAAAATCAATCCAAAATCTATACAGAGACAAAATCTCGCAAGACGAGGCAGAAATTGCCAAGTGTAATCTTGTGGGCTTTTTTTGCGCTTTGCAGAAGATCGAGGCAAGGCAGAGCCAGCATAAGATAAATATTACTCAGAATGTGAATAATGAAGTAATAAAATCTTATGAAAATCTCAGAAGTTCAAATAGAGCTAATAAAGCCAACTAATGGTCTGGTTGGTTTTGCCAGCCTGGTCATTGATGACAATTTCTACCTTTCAGGCATAGCGATTCACAAGAAGCTGAATGCAGATGGCTATCGCTTAACTTATCCAAACAAAGGTCAGTTCACGATTTTTCATCCTATAAACAAGCAAACTAGCTCACAAGTTGAGTCAGCAGTTTTTGGGAAGCTAAAAGATGTAATGAATAAGGTGAAAAGAGATGTTCAAGAAATACAATCCTAAGCCTATTCATAGCTACAAATCCTATAAAATATCTGATCTTTGCAGAATTTATAAGGCTCAAGATTTGCACCCTCAAACCATCAGAAAATGGATAAATCAGCAGGGTTTAAAAGCCTTTTTGCACGAGAGAGATTTTTATATCTATGGTGCGGTCTTTAAAGAATTTCTGTCTAATCGCAATCAACAACACAAAGAAAAAAACCAGCTAGAGTTTAATCAATTTAGATGTGGTAAATGCAAATCTAAGCAACCCCCTCTTGATAATATCGTCAATAGATTAGCCACAGGATTTAATGGCTCTATAAAAGCTTTTGGAGTTTGTGGTAAGTGCAACCATCAAATAAAGCGCAATTATAAACGCTCAGAATTGGCTGAAATTAAAGAAATTTTTCAAATCAAGTTAGACGAAGTGTCGGCATTATGTAATTCTTCAAATAGCACTAACAAGACTAACATAGATGATGGTCAAAAAGTAGGTAGTAGTGAGCCATTAGGAAACCACCCCCATGATGTAAAAAATGTCTCACCCCCCGTTGCTGAAATTAAGCAATTAACCCTTTTTGATTTTTCTAACTAAAATATGACCAACGCAAAATATAACGAAGC
Organism: uncultured Rhizobium sp.; assembly: GCA_964444545.1. Taxonomy (GTDB): domain Bacteria; phylum Pseudomonadota; class Alphaproteobacteria; order Rickettsiales; family UBA1997; genus UBA2645. The sequence goes on along the minus strand of CAYUHG010000030.1, from coordinate 1,008 downwards.
CAACGAAATTGCTAAATATCAATTCTTAAAAGAGTTGGAGCATTCAGGAATTAAAGGTAACGACCCAAAAAGTGAGAAAACTGTTCTGCAATATATGAACGCAATTCACGAGTTTGAAATTGCTACCAACTTCAAGGATTTTAAGAAGTATGATTCAGAGTTTGCCTTGGAGTTTAAAAGCTATTTGGAAGATAAAAAAAATCAGAGAACGGATAAAAATATTTCAAAATCTCTCTATGTTCACTACCTAAAATTTGTTAAAGAATTTATTGAATGGTTAAAGGCAGAAAATCAGGAATATTCAAAAATTACCCAAAAAGATATTAATTTTCTTAGAACCAATAAGAACGATAAAAACACCGCTCTTGCAACTGCTCATCAACCATCTCACCCAATAAGTGTGATTCTTGCAGTAATCCGCAACATGCCAGAAACAACGCTTTTAGAGATAAGAAATAAGGCGATGATGAGTTTATGCTTACTTACAACACCAAGAATTTCAGCATTAAAAACCGCCAGAATTAGCAGTATTAGATATTTTGAAGAATATGAAGCGTGGGCTTTTGACCAGCACCCAAGGCTTGTTGATACCAAATATAAAAGACACATCACCTCTTTTTTCATAGGGCAATCCCAAGACATTATCGACAATGTTTTAAGATGGTGGAATTTGCTAAAAGAAAAGGGGTTCAAAGGTGATGATTACTTGTTTCCAAGAATAGATTCAAGCTTTGACAGCGAAGGAAAGTCAGTTTGTGAGCTAACTCATAACATTCTTGGCTCATCTTCTTGGATTGGCTCAAGCGTTTTTAGAAGAGCTTTCAAAGACAATAATTTGGAATTTTACAGAGTTCATTCTTTCAGGCATTCAATCGAAAGGGCGATGGAAAAAGAGCCTTATGCAACACAGCTTTTGATAGCATTGGCAGAAAATGACGGACATAAAAACCAGATGGCAACGCTAGTAAAAAGCTATGGCGGCAACTATATGATTGATAGATCGAAGCT
>CAYUHG010000029.1:0-11276 GCA_964444545.1 uncultured Rhizobium sp. | reverse complement strand
ACCCGCGGCCTCATGCGTGACAGGCATGCGCTCTAACCAACTGAGCTACACCCCCCCGTAAGAAATAACAGAAACAAAATCCCTTCATGCAAAATATTAATTCTGCATGTCGCAAAACCTAAATTTTTCTGGGAATTTGTTGAAGCTTATTTTCTTAAGAAATTTTTAAATCGAAACAGTTTTTTTAAAAATTTTTTAAGGAAACAATTTAAGAATAGACAAAGAAAAAACCCTTACACGTTTTCGCGTAAGGGTTCTTCTAAGAAACTATTTTACAGAATCTTTCAAAGCTTTACCAGCAGAGAATTTAACTCTTTTTGAAGCTTTGATTTGGATTTCTTTTCCAGTTTGAGGGTTACGACCTTTTCTAGCAGCAGTTTTAACTACTTTAAAAGTACCGAAACCGATCAAAGTTACTACATCACCTTTTTTCAAAGCTTTAGCAGTAGCTTTCAAGAAAGCTTCCAAAGCAGCGCCAGCATCTTTTTGAGATAGGCCAGTTTGGTTAGCGATTTCTTTAATTAAGTCTGTTTTGTGCATTGTTAGATCTCTTTTAAATTAATAATTAGAAATTGAAACATGCTGCGAAGCCGCTGACAGGCTGCTTCTACAACAATGTCGGTGGCGGAAATTATATTTAGAAAATTTGAAAGCAACTACTAATTTATAAAAATCTGCATTGTGTCAGATTAACGCACAGTTAGCTTGCCGAAAAAATCGACTTTTCCGTTACAATAAAATCAAGCTTCTGATCGGTATTGTCAATTGGTAATGGCCTCTCAGACCTTTGAAATTCATATGCCAGACCAATCGTAATAATTTCAGAATTACGATTTTTTAGAAATTCAATCGTGCGGTCAAAAAATCCTCCACCCATTCCAAGCCTTGATAAATCAGCATCAAAGGCCAGAAGCGGCAAAATAATAATGTTGGGAAATACTATAATGCCATCTTGTGGTTCGATAATTTTTGTAAAAAACTTATTCGCCACAAAAGCTTGATTTTGTTGAGCTAGCACGAAATCAAGCTGATGATTCTGAGCAACTATTTTAGGGTAAGAAAAGCTAATATTATTTTGATAAAAATACTGTGTGATCACCTCTGTCGATACTTCTTTGTAAGACGCAAGGTAAAGTGAAAAAACTTTTTTTGAATTTATTTGGTAGATTTTAGGAAGCAGATTATCGATAAAATTTTTATTGATTTGTTGTGATCTTAGTAGTGCTTCTTCCTTTGTTAGTGATGCTCTGCGCTCTTTGAATATCTTTCTGAGAGCTTGTTTTTGTTGTATAATATCGAGCATTAATAATCGCGAATTTTTTTGGTCAGTTTCTCCAAATAGTCAGAAATATTTTCCATATTCTCGCTGACAGCATCGTAAATATCACGATCACTCACTTGAGATTCAGAGCTTTGTATATTTTTTTTGTTGCCTGAAACACTTTCTAATTCTTCTTCTAAAGTGAGTGCTGAAATTACCAGCAAAGTTTTTTCATCAATATTGCGAAATGAAAATGATAAGTTGTTGACGCGCTCATTTAGCTTTTCAGCGGTAGCAAGAAGTTTGGCTTTCTCTGATTCTTGGCACTGAATTTTGTATTTTGATCTGCCAATGGCAATTTCAACTTCAGCCATTTTTTTCTCCTGAAATTATTTCTTCAATCTTTGCTAGATCTGATTCTATAGCACTTACTAAGGTTGTGCCTTGATTATAAAATTTATTTAAATTGGCGCTTAGAGTTGCATTTTCTTCAATTAAAGAATCATTCTCATCGCCAAGAGCCGCAAGGTTTTCATGCAATTTGTTTATTTCAGCGCTGAGGTTTTGAATCGTAACAAATTGTTCGCTAACTTTAGCGTTGAGTGAATTTTCATCAGCTGAAACTTGCAACATTCTTGAATGTGTAGCGGTTTCATGAAGTTTATCGGTGGCAGTTTTTTCCAACTCTTTTAATGCAGAGTTCAGACGACTGCGTGCTTTATCAAATCTGATTTCAAAGTCTGGTCTAGACATTAGCTGCGATAATCTTTGTTAATTTTGATGTATTCTTCGTTGAGGTCGCAAGTCCACACCGTGGCTCTGACGCCGCCAATTCCAAGATCAACAGTAATTTTAACTTCAGAATTTTTTAGATATTCGTGAACCAATTTTTCAATATATTCGGGATGCTTGGCGCCATCTTTGGTTAGAATATAGTCACCGATTTTTACTATGATTTTTTCTGGGCTGGTTTCGCTGCAAGATTTGCCAACAGCCATAACAATACGTCCCCAGTTTGGATCGCAGCCGGCAATTGCAGTTTTAACTAAAGGTGAGTTGGCGATTGCAAAAGCAACTGTCTTGGCTTGTGGATAATCAACTGCGCCGTCAACTTCGATCTCAATCAGTTTTTTTGCACCTTCACCATCAATCACAATCATTTTTGCAAGGCCAAGAGCAAGCTCATGCAAAGCGATTTTGAAATCTCTAATATCTTCGTGATGTGAATCGGTGATCTCAACATTGCCAGCAGTTTTAGTGGCGAAGAGTAAAACGGTGTCATTAGTTGATTGATCGGAATCAACTGTGATGGCGTTAAAAGTTTCTTCGGTAACTTCTTGAAGCAAGATTTGTAGGGTGTCGTGGCAGATGTTGGCATCAGTAAAAATGTAACCAAGCATAGTTGCCATATTAGGAGCAATCATTCCAGAGCCTTTGGCAAAGCCAACTAAGGACACTTCTTTACCAGCAATCAAACAAGTTTTTCTGATCAATTTTGGTTTGGTATCGGTGGTCATAATAGCTCTTGAAGCTTTTTCCCACATGTTTTCATCCTTTGATAAACTTTCGACCATTTGTGGAATTGCGTTGGTGATTAGTGAGGCATCAAGTATTTCACCAATCACGCCAGTTGAAGAAACAAACACGTCTTCATCGCTACAGTGAATAGCTTTTGCTATGCTGTGAGTTGTTTTAGTAACTGTTTCTTCTCCAATTTTTCCAGTGAAGGCATTGGCGTTTCCAGCGTTGACTATCAGAGCTCTAGCTTTGCCATTGCTGATGCTTTTTTTACACCAAACAATAGGAGCTGCTGGCATTGAGGATTGAGTAAAAACGCCGGCAACATTAGCTTCAGAGTCGAATGCTACTAACAATAAATCATCTCTGTTTTTATATTTGATACCACAGTTGGTGGTCGCGATTTTTATACCTTTGATCATTTTATCCTCCGATTTTTTTAGAAAACTCACTGACAATTTTTCTTACAGCATCACAAATTTCTTTGGCAGATTTTTGCGCTTTAAATTTTTCATTAATTTCTTTTACTATTGTAGAGCCAACAACTACACCGTCAAAACCTGCTTGTGCAAATTCAGCGGCTTGATTTGGAGTTTGAATGCCAAACCCAATTACCACTGGCAAGTCAGAAATTTTGCGTAGATTTTGCAAGTTTTTTTTGTTCTCGGCGAAGTCGGCTAGCTTAGTTCCTGTGATTCCGAGCATCGAGATTAAATAGATAAATCCGCTACCACTTCTTGCAATTTCTTTAATGCGTTCCTTGTCAGTGGTTGGAGCTATGAGATTAATTAAATCTAGGTTTGTACGTCCTAATTCTGCGGTAATTTCGGCATGTTCTTCTAAAGGTAAATCAACAATCAAGATACCGTCAAACCCTGATTTTTCTGCATCAAGGAAGATTTTATCCAAACCATATTTCAGAATTGGATTGTAATAGCTCATCAAAATCAAAGGTGTCGTTGAGTCAGATTTTCTGAAATCAACTGCCATTTGTAGAATTTTTTTCAGTGTCATGCCGTTAGCAATAGCGCGCTTTGAAGCGTTTTCAATTACTGGGCCATCACCTGATGGATCAAGAAAAGGTACGCCAATCTCAATAATGTCGCTTCCTGATTGAGGTAGTGATTTCAAGATCTCAAGAGATGTTTTGTAATCAGGATCACCTCCACAAATGTATGACACGAAGGCGGATTTTTTTTTGGCCTTTAATTCGGCAAATTTTCTTTCAATTCTTTTCACAGTTTAGCTCCCAAATAGTTGGCGATGGTGTTTATATCTTTGTCGCCACGGCCAGAAAGATTTACAATAATGCTTTGAGTCTTCTTCATTTTTTTGGCTAGCTTTGTTACAAAAGCAATGGCGTGTGAAGATTCAAGTGCTGGAATAATTCCTTCGGTTTGACACAGTAATTGGAAGGCCTGCACGGCTTCTTCATCAGTTGCGCTGACATATTCAACACGTTTTTGTTCGTGTAAGAATGCGTGTTCTGGGCCAATTCCTGGATAGTCTAAACCAGCGGAAATAGAGTGCGCATCTTGGATTTGACCATCATCATTTTGTAGGAAATAGGTTTTATTACCGTGCAAAACTGCAACGCTTCCGCCGGTAATCGATGCGGAGTGATCCTTGGTATTTAAACCTCTGCCAGCGGCTTCGACACCATACATTTTTACATCATCTTTTAGAAAATGATGAAACAAACCAATCGAGTTTGATCCGCCGCCAATACATGCAACTAAGGCATCTGGAAGTCTACCTTCAGCCTTTTTAAATTGCGCTTTAGCTTCTTTTCCAATAATGGCGTGGAAGTCGCGAACCATTGATGGGTAAGGGTGTGGCCCAGAAACTGTGCCAAGCAAATAATAAGTGTCGTGAGCGTTAGAAATCCAGTCACGCATCGCTTCATTGATGGCATTTTTTAAACTTTGAGAACCAGTTGTAACTGGCACTACTGTAGCTCCTAGAAGTTTCATGCGAAAAACATTCTGCGCCTGTCTTTCAACATCTTTTGCACCCATGTAGATAGTGCAGGGAAGTTTGAAAAGGGCGCAAACAGTAGCGGTTGCAACACCATGTTGGCCAGCTCCTGTTTCAGCAATGATGCGCTTTTTGCCCATTCTCTTCGCCAGTAAAATTTGACCTAAACAGTTGTTGATTTTGTGTGATCCGGTGTGGTTGAGCTCGTCCCTTTTTAAGTAAATTTTTGCGCCACCAATTTCTTTAGTAAGTCTTTCGGCCAGATATAGCGGGCTTGGACGACCAACATAATGTTCTAAGTAATAGTTTAATTCTTCCTGAAATTTTTTGTCTTTTTTGGCCTTTTCGTAGGCTTCGGAAAGTTCCAATATGGCTGGCATCAAGGTTTCAGCTACATAGCGTCCACCGAATTGACCAAACTTACCGTTCTTATCCGCTTGATAATTTGTCATTTGAGAAAGTTGAAAATGAATAGGAAATACGAGGCTTCGCAAGCTAGGTGCGTCGTAATTTTTTTCCACAGGTTTTTGGTAAAAAAATGCGTCTGCCAAAAAAAATCCTACATCGTGGTTGACAACACCAATTTTCCCCATAATTTTTCAAAAAATTCCATGATAACCCATAAAATCCAAAATTTTTCCATAAAGCGAAATGGCATTATTCCTTTCAACCTTCACAAACAAAATCGACAGCAAAAGCCGCGTATCAATACCGGCTCAGTTTCGCTCGTCTTTAGTGAATAAGGAATTTTCTGGAGTGGTGGTTTACGAATCGTTCGTAAATGAATGTATCGAGGGTTGTGACATTGAGCGCATCAAGCAAATATCTGAATCGATCGATAGTTTGGATCCATTTTCTGAAGATCGTGATGCGCTGGCAACTGCTTTGCTTGGTGGTTCAATACAGCTTACCATAGATAATGAAGGCCGTGTTATTATGCCGGAGGCTTTGCTCAAAAAAGCTGGAATTAAAGATCAAGCGGTGTTTGTAGGTAAAGGTGCTACTTTCGAAATTTGGAATCCGAAGAAGTTTGAAGACTACATGAATAAATCGCGCAATGATGCTAAAGGTAAGTTGAATTTAGTGAGGTTGAAGAAGAATGGATAACCTCAAATTTCACAAACCAGTAATGATTGATGAAGTACTGAAATCCTTAGCACCAAAGGATGGTGAGGTTTATTTAGATGCGACTTTTGGAGCTGGTGGCTATAGCAAAGCAATTTTGAAAGCCGCTAAATGCAGTCTTTACGCGGTTGACCGTGATGAATCAGCAAAAAAATTCGCTGCAGTTTTAGAAAAATCTTTCCCAAAAAATTTTACATTTTTGCGCGGTAAATTTTCGGATAGCGCAAAATTATTAGCTGAAAAAAATGTCACCGAATTAGACGGAATGGTTTTCGACATCGGTGTTTCATCAATGCAACTTGATGATAAATCGCGCGGATTTTCTTTCGATTCTGATGCCAGATTAGACATGAGAATGGATCAACAAAATCCATTCAGCGCTTACGAATTAGTAAACGAATTTAGTGAAGCTGAACTAGCAAAAATTATTAAAGAATTTGGTGAAGAACCAAAAGCTAGGCAAATTGCCAAAAAAATTGTGATGGCTCGCAAGAGCGCCCCAGTTACTAGTTGCCGCGATCTGGCCGAGATAGTTCGATCTCTCTATCGCGGTTATTCAAAAACAGATCCGGCAACTAGAACCTTTCAAGCTTTAAGAATTTTCGTAAATCAAGAATTAGAAGAACTCAAGTTAGCCCTGGCTTCAAGCGTCACTTTGCTGAAAAAAGGTGGACGACTTGTGGTAGTATCTTTTCACTCTTTAGAAGATTCGATCGTTAAAAATTTCTTAAAAAAAGAAGCCGGTTTGGATCAAACATTTTCGCGCTATCAGCCCGAAAATTCTGCGAATAATTCCGTTAAAAACTTTCATGTAATAACCAAGTCGGCAGTTTCTCCTTCAGCGGAAGAAATTGCTGCCAATCCGCGTTCACGCTCTTCGAAGATGCGTGTTGCGGTAAAATTGTAATTTTATAATGAGACCAGGAACTCACGGAGAAATTAATAATTTTTATCTGGCAAATACCGCGCTGATCTCTGCGATTTTTTTGAGCATTGTTTTAATGTTTGTAGTGCAGTTTAAAGTTGAACTGCTGCAAGACGAAATCGCCAAAACTGAGACTGATATTGTGGCTTATCGCGATAAAATTCAGCTTCTTGAAGTTGAGTGGGTTTATTTGACTAGACCGGAAAGACTGCGCAATTTGGCCTCACATTATTTGCAGGACAATGGCTATACTCTTGCCAGCCAAGTTAAAGATGTTGATAAGTTGGAAAGCTATTACTTAGCGAACTATCATAAAATTGAGTCGCGCGAAGTTGCATCTAATGAAGATGTTGGATCGAAGCAGATTTCTTTTTAGTTAAATCTAAGTTTACGGATTACCGAAATTATTCCGCCTTTGCTGCAATATCTTTTCTAACAAAACCATCAACCCAATCGATTTTAGAAACTGCCTCGTAAGCTTTACTGCGAGCGTTTCTGAAAGATTCTGCTTCAGCAACGATATTCAAAACTCGACCGCCATTGGCAACAACTTTTCCGTCTTTTTTAGCAGTTCCGGCATGAAGAATTTTCACGTTAGAAACTTTTGCTGCTTCTGCTAAGTTTTTGATTTCAGTTCCTTTTTGATAGCCTTCAGGATAGCCATTAGCACACATTACCACACAAACTAGTTTTTTAGTTTCGTCAAATTCAACAGCTATTTGATCAAGTTTTCCGTCGATTGCGGCTTCGATTAAATCGATAAAATCAGTTTTTATTCTTGGCAAAATAACTTGTGTTTCAGGGTCACCAAATCTTGCGTTAAACTCCAAAAGTTTTGGGCCTTTGCTGCCAATCATTAAGCCAGCAAATAAAATTCCGCAAAATGGTCGGCCAATCTTTTCAAGGCCACGCAAAGTTGGCTTGATTGTGCTGGCGATAATCTCCTCTTCAATTTTTTTATCGACTAAAGGCGAGGGTGAAAAAGTTCCCATTCCGCCAGTGTTAGGGCCGGTATCATTTTCACCGACTTTTTTATGATCGTGAGCAAAACCAAGTGGTACAAAATTTTTACCATCGCAAAGCACGAAATAGCTGGCTTCAAAACCATCTAGAAATTCTTCGACAATAATTTGATTGCCAGCTTCGCCGAATTTTCCTAACAAAATTTCGCTGATTGCATCGTCTGCTTCTCTCAAATTCTGGGCGATGATTACACCTTTGCCAGCAGCCAATCCATCAGCTTTTATAACGCATGGAAAGCCTAGTTTTTTGGCAAATTCTAGTGCTAAAGTTTTGTCGAAAAAAACTTCGTAAGCAGCGGTTGGGATACCGTTATCGATTGCAATTTTTTTCATGAAAACTTTTGAACCTTCAAGCTGAGCTGCTTTTTTTGAAGGCCCGAAAGCGCGAATTTTAGCTTTTTGTAAGTCGTCTACAAGTCCTGCAACTAAAGGTTGCTCAGGGCCAACGAAAACAAAATCGATTTCTTGTGCCTGACAAAAATCGATAATTTTTTGATGTTCATCAATCTTAATATTATCAACTATTTCAGCGATCTCGGCAATTCCGGCATTTCCCGGTAAGCAAAAAAGTTTCTCTAATTTTGGTGATTTTTTAAACTGTTCACAAATCGCGTGTTCTCTGCCTCCAGAGCCGATAACTAAAATTCTTTTCATTGTTGATTTTTATTTTTTGAAGTAAGTTGTTGCTATAACTTACAACCCGTAACTTTAATCTAAAACTGCAAAATTAGGTGAGCATTTTAATTACCGGAAAGAAGTCAAATTTGCGGTTGATATTTGTGCGTTGTTAAATCTAATTCCGGCGACAAATTTCTCCCAATAAAATTCCTGTAAAAATGAGCCTCAAAGAACATACCGTTAAATCTTACGATAAAGAGTTACAATCAATCGCAGCAACGCTTGATGAAATGATGGAATTAGTTTCGACTTCAGTTGAAATGGTGGCGGAAATGATCCGCGATGGTGGAGAAAATTACTTAGAAAAAATCACTGCTCATGATTACAAAATTAATTCGTTAGACTTTTTGATTGAACGCAAGATCACAACTTTGCTGGCTCTGCGTCAGCCAATGGCGGTTGATTTACGTTATATTGTCTCTTCATTAAAAGTGTCATCAAACCTTGAACGCGTTGGCGATCAGGCTAAAAGTATTATCAAAAAAATTGATCGTATCGGTGTAAAATCTTTTGAAGGCGATGTTAAACAATCATTGCTTAAAATGGTTGAGCTTTCAAAAGCTATGGTACGCGATTCCATAATCGCCTTCAACGATCAAGCTGTTGAAATGGCTGATCAAGTTTTAAGACAAGACGATACCATTGACGCGATTTACAGCAGTTTGTTTAGAATTCTTGAAGCTGATTCTTTCAGCAAAGAACAAGCTGAAAAAATCATTAACATTTTGTTTATCGCAAAAAGTTTTGAGCGTTTAGCTGATCATTCAACTAACATCGCTGAAATCACTAAATACGTTGTAACCGGAGAAACTAAATAGAGATGCAAAGCAGAGAAGAAAAACGCGAATCGGGACAGATCGCAAAAAAAGATAACAAAGATTTAATGGGATTTGCGACAAATTTTCCCAAAGAGAAAATGGAGCGTAAACCAGATTGGATCAGAGTTAAAGCGCCACAATCAAAAGGTTATTTTGAAACCAAAGAACTTCTAAACGAAAAAAAATTACACACCGTTTGTGAAGAGGCAGCTTGTCCTAATATTGGCGAATGCTGGGCGCAGAAGCATGCAACTGTGATGATTTTGGGATCGGTTTGTACAAGGGCATGTTCGTTTTGTAACATCGAAACTGGCAAGCCAGACATGGTAAATCCACATGAGCCAGAAAATGTTGGCGATGTAGCGAAAGTTTCTGGATTAAAACACATCGTAATTACTTCAGTTGATCGCGATGATTTAGCTGACGGCGGTGCTGATCAATTTGTAAAATGTATTGAAAATGTGCGCCGCAAATCTCCTAGCACTACGATTGAAATTTTAACGCCAGATTTCTTACGTAAAAATGGCGCGTTAGAAAAGGTTGTCGCTGCCAAGCCTGACGTTTTTAATCACAATATTGAAACCGTTCCGGGTCTTTATGGTACGATCCGTCCCGGTGCGAGATATTTCCATTCACTTCATCTTTTAAAACGTGTTAAGGAAATTGATCCATCAATGTTTACCAAATCTGGTTTGATGGTTGGTCTTGGCGAAACTAAAGAACAAGTGTTGCAAGTTATGGATGACATGCGTTGCGCTGACATTGATTTTTTGACAATTGGCCAATATTTGCGTCCAACTTTGCGCCACGCGCCAGTTGATCGCTACGTTCATCCTGATGAGTTCGAATTTTACAAAAAAATGGCCTACAACAAAGGCTTCTTGATGGTTTCATCAAGTCCTTTGACACGTTCATCTTACCATGCTGGTGATGATTTTGCCAAAATGCGCGATGAAAGAAATAGAAGATTGGCGGAAAAAAATTAATCTTAAAAACTCATGAAATCAGCACAGCAATTCTTAAATGAGCCGCTCGCGATCTTTGCAGGACGTGGTTCTTTGCCGATGATGTTGATTGAGGATTGTCAAAAAAATAATCGCCGTTTCATGGTTTTTTTGCTTGTTGGTGAAGATTACACAATTGATTACTCAGCTTTTAACCCAGTAAAAATAGCTTATGGCGAGCTCGAAAGATTTTTGGGTGAGCTACAAAAGAACCAAATAAAAAATATCGTTTTTATCGGTGGAGTTACTAAGCCGAATTTCTCATCATTGAAAGTCGACAAACGTGGCGCTGGTTTGTTGGCAAAAATTTTGGCCAATAAAATTCTTGGTGATGATGCTGTTTTAAGTACGGTTATTAAATTTTTCGAAAAAGAAGGTTTTAGAATTTTGCGCATTGATCAGCTTCTTGATTGTGTAGTGTCAGAAAAATCAACGCTTACCAGCATTAAGCCGAGCAAAGAAAATTTAGAAGATATTGCACTTGGCGTGAAAGCGATCAAAAATTTTTCGCAATTTGATGTTGGTCAATCTTTGGTGATTGCACAAAAGCAAATCATTGCGGTTGAAGCACTGGAAGGAACTGACGAAATGATAAAAAGATGTGGTGGTTTGAAAGTTGATTATCGCCAGAATGCGGTTTTGGTGAAAATGAAAAAAGCTAAACAAAGCATGAAAGCTGATTTGCCAACGATTGGTGTTGAAACCATCAAAAATTGTGCGGCTGCTGGAATTTGTGGGATTGCGATTCAAGCCAATTCTACATTGGTTTTGCAGAAAGATGAAGTTATCGCAAAGGCCAACGAATTGGGATTGTTTTTGACGGTGATTTGAGGAATTTTTCGGGACTTTAAACCCCCCGACCCCTAGCGGGGCCACCCCCCTTGACAGGGGGACAGGACTCGGACCATCGCCCCCCTGTCAAGGGGGGTGGCCCCGCAGGGGTCGGGG
>CAYUHG010000028.1:0-12224 GCA_964444545.1 uncultured Rhizobium sp. | reverse complement strand
GCGTTCGTAGCTCAACTGGATAGAGTGTTGCTTTCCGAAGGCAAAGGTTGGAGGTTCAAATCCTCTCGAGCGCACCAAATAAATTAAACCCCGCTGTCGGTTGAGCTTGTCGAAACCTCGTAAGTTTCTTTCCGCTATAGTCTGGCAGCAAGAATCTCACGAGGTTTCGACAAGCTCAACCGACAGCAGGGAAAAATAATGAATATCTTTTTATGACTCAAAAAACAAACGTCACAGCAGCATTTGTAATGATCGGAGACGAAATTTTGTCTGGTCGCACTGAAGATAAAAATCTTAATTTCCTCGCTAAAAATCTCACAGAAATGGGAATCGCTTTACGCGAAGTGCGCATTGTTCCGGACGTTGAAGATGAAATTATTTTTGCGGTAAATGAAGTTAGAAAAAGATTCGATTATGTTTTCACCAGCGGTGGAATAGGGCCAACTCACGACGATATTACTTCACTTGCGATCGCTAGAGCATTCGATGATGAGCTTGTCCAAAACGAGGAAGCGACAAAAATTTTAGAGCATTATTACGGTAAAGAAAATCTAAACGAAGCCCGTTTAAAAATGGCTTTCGTGCCGCGTGGTGCAAATCTTTTGGATAATCCAGTTTCTTCGGCACCAGGATTTAGAATTGAAAATGTTTTTGTGATGGCAGGAGTTCCAAAGATCTTCCAAGCTATGTTTGCTGCAGCTTCGAAAGAATTGATTGGTGGAAAAAAAGTGCGTTCAAAAGAGATAAAAATTTCTTTGACCGAAAGTGTTATCGCGAAAGATTTAGAAGATTTGCAAAAAAAATATCCGCAAGTTTCGATGGGAAGCTATCCATTTGAAGGGGGCACATCTTTAGTTTTTCGTAGCAACCAATATGAGACTTTGGAAAAATCTGTTACAGAAATGATTGAAATTCTTGAAAGAATAAAAAGCTCTTCAATAATCTCGGTAACTTAATCCCCTCCTACTTCCTTAGCCTATAATAATGGAACAAAAATTCGAAGCATTTAAAAAAGAAAATCCCGAAGAATTGCAACAGCACTTCGAATTTGTTAGGGCGTCTGTAAAGGATGGAAGCTACTTCAAAGATGGTCTTAATTGGTATTTTTTTCGTTACGTAAATCCATTTTGTGAAAGAACAATTCTTTCATGCTGTGCAATCGTTGCCTGCATCATTACTTACTGTCTGTATGTGATGATTGAGGGCGCTTTTCCTTTGGTTGAAAAAAGGCCTATCATCATAAGATCAGTTGATCAGTCGCAATATTTCCCAAATCTAATTCCGTTGAAACCTCATGCAAAAGGTCCAGGTTCTGACAAATATGATCCTACAATCACTACAGTTGATGAAGCGATTTTGAAATATTTAATCTCAAATTATATTTCTGATCGTGAAGGTTACGACTACAGCAAGGCTGAAATTGAAGATGTTAACGTGAAGTTTAATCACATCAAAAATACTTCTTCAGATTCACAATATCGTGAGTTCCAGCTTTATATGAGTAAGGATAATCCTGATAGCCCAATTTTGAATTTCGGTCGTAATGTTGTGAGAAAAACTCAACTGAATTCCATTACATTCATTAAAAAAGAAGAAGTCGGCTTTGCTAATAAAGCGAAAAACTTTATCGCGACTAAAATTCCAACTGATGCAGACGTTAGATTTACAGCCATAACCACTACAACTGACGATAATGGAGTGGTCAAAACTGAGAAACAAAATTACATTGCCAAAATCAATTTTGCCTTTTCAGGAGCTGTTAAAGATAATCAGAAAAAAGATCCTAATGCTGTTCAGAAGCTTGAAACACTTAACTTCGTAGTCAAAAATTATAAATTGTATAAGGTAAATTAATGAGATTTTTCAGAATTATATTTTTGATGTTTTTGTGTCTGATGCCTTTAGTATCAGAAGCATCTCAGCAACCACGCTTTCTTGGAACGGAAAAAAAATTTAGAAGTTACGTTTACAATCCTAACGATGTTTATCTTTACCTTGGACACTATACTTACCAAGGCTTTATCGAGTTTGAGGCGGGAGAAACTATCAGTACAATTTCGATGGGTGATCCATCTCTATGGATGTTTGAGCATCTAGGAAATCGTCTTTTCTTGAAACCAGTTGGTGAAGATAATTCTGAAACCAACATGACGGTTATTACCAATAAAAAGATTTATCACTTTGAGTTGATGGCCAAAGAAGCAAAGGGCATTAATGACAAGGATTTAATCTTCGTTGCTAAGTTTGTTTATCCTGATGAAAAAGATAAAAATATCGTAGAATTTCCCAAGGCTGACAAATCTGATGAGCCAGATATGCATGATTTGTCGATTTATAATTTTAGTTATCAATACACCGGAGAGCCTTCAATTGCCCCATTAAAGGTTTTTGATAATGGTGAATTTACTTATTTCCAATTCCCGAAAAAAAGCGCTGAGATTCCGGCAATTTTCACAGTTGATGCTGCCGGATTTGAATCTCTTGTTAACTTCAGATCAGCTGGTCAATACATCATTGTGGAACGAGTTGCGCCGCAATTTACTTTGCGTAGTGGTGCTGATATTGTCTGTGTTTATAATTCGACAATGTATAGCAATGGTAAATCAATATCTACGACACGATCTTTGGGTGGTCCTGTATCACCGAATAGCTTTGCTGTTCCTCCTGCTTCTGAAGGTGCGATGCCTCAGCAAATGATCAAATCTTCTCCGAGAGTTCTGCAATAAATTTCCGCAAAATCAGATTTAACACTTATGACTACCGCAATAGCTAACTACAACCACAAACTTGCTGAAAAAAAATGGCAAAAAATTTGGGATGAAAAAAACATCTTTAAATTTGATGAAAATTCTTCGCGCGAGAAATATTACGTTCTTGAAATGTTTCCGTATCCGTCGGGAAAAATTCACATGGGACATTTACGTAACTATACAATTGGTGATGCCATTGCTCGTATCAAAAAACTTCAAGGTTTCAACGTTTTACATCCGATGGGTTTTGATGCTTTTGGTTTGCCCGCTGAAAACGCGGCTTTAGAGCATAAAGTTCATCCTGAAAATTGGACGCTTTCTAATATCGAGACTATGCGTGCCGAGTTGAAAACAATCGGATTGTCGATTGATTGGAGTCGCGAAGTTGCCACTTGTTTACCAAATTATTACAAGCACGAGCAAAAAATTTTCCTCGATTTTGTTAAAAATGGTTTGGCTTACCAAAAAGAATCTTACGTTAACTGGGATCCAATTGACCAAACAGTTTTGGCCAACGAACAAGTGATTGACGGCCGCGGCTGGCGTTCCGGTGCTTTGGTTGAAAAGAAAAAATTGAAGCAATGGTTTTTGAAAGTTTCTGATTTCTCGGAAGAACTTTTGTCTGAATTAAAAAATCTTCCAGGTTGGGACGAACGCGTTTTGACCATGCAAGAAAAATGGATTGGCAAAAGTGAAGGGCAGATTGTTGAGTTTGCCATCGATGATTCAAAAGACGTGGTGAAGGTTTACACAACCCGTCCCGACACACTTTTCGGTGCGTCATTTATTGCGATTTCTCCGCATCATCCAATTGCTTTGGAACTGGCGAAAAATAATTCTGAAGCCAAAAATTTTATTGAAGAATGTAATCGCAGCGCGGTTGATGAACAAACAATCGAGAAGCAAGAAAAGAAAGGTTTCAAAACTGGTTTACAAGCAGTTCATCCGTTAGATTCAAATTGGAAACTCGATATTTACATCGCCAATTTCGTTTTGATGGAATACGGAACTGGCGCGGTTTTCGGCTGTCCAGCACATGATGAACGCGATTTTGAATTTGCTAAAAAATACAATCTGCCAATCAAAAGAGTTGTGGAAGATTACAGCAAATTCCTAGCTGAAACTGATTTGATCGATTTCTCATCTGCCGAAATTCAAGCAATTATTGCCGACATAAAATCGCAAGCCAAACAAGGTGATGAAGTTGAATTAGCGCGTCTCGCTTTCAATTTTGTCTGCGATAAAATTCCGCATGCGATGGATGACAAAATCTACGCTGACAAATCGCCAAATCTGAAAGCAAGCGATGTCGTAAAAAATCAAAATGCTTTTTGTTTTGGTAAATCAATTTTGCTGTGCGCCATTTTGCGTGGCATGAAAATTCCGTGCGGATTTTCTAATCAAGTTTTGATGTTTGATGAAGCAATTTCTGATCGCAGAATTATTCACACCGTTAACGCGATTTATTTGAAAAGCCTGCAAAAGTGGATCAGAGTTGATGCGCGCGGCAATCATCCTGACGAAGTTGCGGCAGAATTTAGCGTTGATGAAGAAAAATTAGCTTATCCAGCGCGCGCTGAATTTGGTGAAATTGATAATTTAGGAATTTACGCTGAAGTGGAAAAAGCGGCGATTAATTTACATCAAATCAGCAAAACTAACGCTGAAATAATCGACAATCTTTTCGCAGCTGGTGATGCGATCAATGCGCCTTACACCGAGGATGGCAAAATGATCAACTCACAATTTTTAGATGGCTTAACTTCAGCAGAAGCCAAAGAAAAAGTTTTTGAAATTTTGTCAGCTCAAGGCAAATCGACTAAAAAAATTAATTACCGTTTGCGCGATTGGGGTATTTCACGCCAACGTTACTGGGGTTGTCCGATTCCAATGCTTTATTTGGAAGATGGTTCAGTTGTGCCAGTTCCAGAAGATCAGTTGCCAGTTGAACTTCCAAAAGACGTTGAATTTACTGGTGCGGGAAATCCGTTAGCACTTCATCCAACTTGGAAATACACAACTTATAATGGTCAAAAAGCCATTCGCGAAACTGATACTTTCGACACTTTCTTCGAGAGTTCGTGGTATTTCTTGCGCTACACTTCACTCAACGAAGACAAAGCTTTCGACCGCGATTTGGCCAATAAATTAATGCCGGTCGATCAATATATCGGCGGTGTTGAGCACGCGGTTCTACATTTATTGTATGCCAGATTTTTCACCAAAGCTTTGAAAAAATGTGGTTATTTGGATGTTGCTGAACCGTTCAAAAACCTACTTACTCAAGGTATGGTTTGCCACGCAACTTACAAAGATAAAGCAACTGGAAAATGGTTATTTCCTGCTGAAGCTTTGTCGCGCAATCCTGAAGAAGTGATTGTCGGCCGCTCTGAAAAAATGAGTAAATCAAAGAAAAATACCGTTGAGCCTGCAAGAATTGTTGAAAGCTATGGTGCTGATACGGCGCGTTTATTTATGCTTTCCGATTCACCAGCTTCACGCGATTTAGAATGGTCGGAAAGCGGTATAGATGGTTGCTGGAAATATGCCAATCGCTTGTGGAAATTAGTAGCGGCAAACGCTGAAAATAAAGGTGAGGGCGCAGAAGATCAAAATCACGCGATCACCAAATTAACCCACAAAACTATCGCGGCAGTTAAAGAAGAATTTGAGAAAATGGGCTTTAATCGCGCGATTGCCAAGATTCGCGAGTTTTCCAACGCTCTAGAAAAATTCGAAGTTAAGTCGGCACAAGACGCTGCGACAATGAATTTTGCGTTGAAAAATCTAGTGATTTTATTCGCACCAATCATGCCGCATTTGGCAGAAGAATGTTGGCAACAACTTGGTTTTAGCACTTTAGTTTCGCAGGAAAACTTCCCTGAATTTGACGCAAAATTAATTGCTGAAGATGAAGTTGGCATTGCCGTTCAAGTTTTAGGAAAACTACGCGCTGTAATTCAAATGGCGAAAGGAACTTCGAAAGAGCAAATGGAAAAATTGGCTTTCGAAAATGATAACGTCAAAAAATTCATCGAAGGCAAAGAGATCAAAAAAGTGATTATCGTGCCGGATAAGCTGGTAAACATTGTGCTTTAGCAGTCGTACTTCATCATTTTAAACTAAAATTTTGAAGTACACAGAAGCAAAAATGCGAATAAAAAACTATCTAGAGTCGCTGTGATCCTGACTTTTTTCGTCTAGTTGTTTGACTCCCAATTTTACAAAAATTGTTGAAGGTGTTTGTTTTAAAAGTTTTAAACTTTCCATCGCTGCTTGTCTTGAAGCCGAGCCTTTAATTTTTTTTAATTCAGTAATTAACGCTGGATTAAGTGCATTATTTAATCTCTCGTCGCCTTCAAGAGTAAAAATAAGCAAGTTCAGAGCTGCTCGCATAAGCTCTGGAGTGTTATCGATCAATATCTCGCCATTTCCTTTTAAGACTACGTTACAAAAATCATTACCACTCCATGAAGTGTGAGCTACTTCTTTATTGTTGCCGTTTTTTTGCAAAAAATCTTCGACCTTATCTTTAAAACTTTTCTGAATTTTTTCTTTAAGAGAATTTCCAGATTCCTTTTCCATGATGCTGCATTTTGTATCTTTAGCTTCAGACCCCAGCTCCGACATTTCACCCAAAATATTACCCAAATTCTCTTCGACCTTATCAGCATTATCAAAATGTGCGATGGCGGCAATATGTTTGGTAGTATCAAATAAAATTACGATTTTACCGTTTTTGGCATTTGGAGCGATGATTAAAGAATCGCCAACTACAATACCATATTCTCCGCGGAGAACAATTTCCGGCTTTTCTTTGGTAATGTTGTTTAGATCAATCATGAGATTTGTTAAAGTGATACAAGAAATCGCGAAAAAACTGAATTAATGCACAATCTTGAAAATTCTGCAGTTTGCTTGTTGAAGATTTATTTGAGGAAAATTAATTTGTAAACAAAGTCAAAAGCCTTCCAAAATCTCGTAAAATTATCCCAATGAAAGACGCTAATAATTTCTATCAGTCATCCAAAAATGCTGCGCTAATTTTCCCAGATGGCACATGTTTTTATGGATATGGAATTGGAAAAAAATCAATCACCCGCGGTGAAATATGTTTCAATACTGCAATCACCGGATATCAAGAAATTCTTACTGATCCTTCTTACTCAGGGCAAATCATCAATTTTACTTTTCCTCATATCGGAAATGTTGGAACTAATGAATCTGATATCGAATCAAAAGATCCAAAAGCTTCTGGTCTTATCATTCGTGAGCCGATAACTTCTCCTTCAAACTACCGCAGCGAATCTCATTTAAATGATTGGTTGATAAAAAATGATCTTACCGGCATTTGTGGTGTTGATACCAGACAAGTTACAAAACTGATTAAAGCAAAAGGTGCTAAGGTCGTAGCCATAGTTTATCAAGATTTAATCGATAAAAATCTTATCCAAAAAATTGCCAATGAATTAAAAACCGCTAAAGATTTAGACGGTATGGAACTTGCTGCTGAAGCTAGTCTGAATAAGCAATATAACTGGGAATCCGAAGGAAAATGGCAACAGCCAAAAAATTCTTACAATCAAGTTGAGAAGAAGAAATTCAAAGTTGTGGCGGTAGATTTCGGCGCAAAACTAAACATATTACGCTGCTTAACTGAAGCTGGATGTGATGTTACGGTTGTTCGTGCCAAAGCAACTTACCAAGAAATTATGGCACATAATCCTGACGGCGTATTTTTGTCGAACGGTCCAGGAGATCCCGCTGAAACTGGTAAATACGCGATTCCGATGATTCAGGAACTTTTGAAAAATAAAGTTCCACTTTTCGGAATTTGTTTAGGTCATCAATTACTTGGTTTGGCGATTGGTGCTAAAACCAGCAAAATGGCGCAAGGACACCGCGGTGCAAATCACCCAGTGCAAAATCTGAAAAACAAAAAAGTTGAAATAACCAGCCAAAATCACGGCTTCTGTGTTGACGAAAAATCAATACCAGATACTGCTGAAGTAACTCATATCTCACTTTTTGATCGTACAGTTGAAGGTTTGCGTCTTAAAGATGGCTCCGCATTTTCAGTGCAATATCACCCTGAAAGTTCTCCGGGACCAGACGATAGTTTTTACCTATTTGAAGAATTCGTTTCCTTAATGAAAAACAAGAAATGAGCGCCGTCAGTAACATTTATCTGATAATTTTTCTTCCGCTGCTTTCTTCGCTTCTGTGCCAACTAATAAGTAAAAAATCGTTACCATTTTGGATTGCTTTATCGTCATCAGTTCTACTGCTTTTTTTGACGCTCAAAGTTCTTCCCGATGTTTTGATTTACGAAAAAATCACCAACGATTTTGAACTATCGCCGCTTTCAATTGCGCTAGAGTTTCGCCTCGACGTCTTGGGAATAATCTTTCTGCTGCTGCTGACTTTTCTTAAAATCGTCATTTTGATTTATTATCGCTTGGATATCGACAGACTTCTAGATCACAAGGGTCGCAAGGTTTTCTACTCAGTTTATTTGATGCATCTTTTTGCGCTGACTGGAATTTTTACCACGAATAATTTACTCAATCTTTTCCTATTTTTTGAAATTTATAGCTTCTCATTTTTTGCTACTTCTTCAATTTCAAAAAACCTCAAAATTTCCAAACTTTCTTTCCGCTATTTCTGTTTAAATGCTGTTTCCTCGTTGGTGATTTTATTCTGCTTCTTGGCAATTTATTTAGCTTTCGGCGAAATCAATTTTAACAAAATCGGTGAAGCTTTCGCGCTTACCGAAAACGTCAATAAATGGTTTTTGTACGCCATATTTTTATTACTGATGTTGGCCTTTATCGTAAAATTTTTTCCATTTTGGCTCTATTTCGAAAATCTCAAAAGTATCAATCTAGTCTCCAATTATATCTCGATTGATTCGCTGTTCATTAAAACCAATGTCGGAATTTTTATTATTCTGAAATTTTTATATTTTTTCTTCGGCAGTAATTTGTTGTTTACGCGATTCGACTTCGCGCCTTTATTCATTTTCTTTTCTCTCTTACTAATTTTTTACAGCGCCATCAAGCTTTACCAACAAAGGCATTTGAAAAGTATCACAGTATATCTGTGTTTAAATAATATTGGTTTCGTTATTGCCTGTATGGCGCTGCAAAATATTGAATCTTTGCAAGCGGCATTTTTTTACATTCTGAATTTTAGCTTGGTGAATTTGATGCTTTTTATCTTTGCAACTTTTCTAAAACGCTATTTCAAAACTTCCTCAATCAACAAAATTTGGCTGATTCGTCAGAATCATTTTATGTTGGTTTTACCTTTGAAAATGTTGATCTTCTTCATCGCTGCTTTTCCGCTGACAATTTTATTTTTCGCCAATTGGTATTTAGCTTACGCAAGCTTTACCATTGATTTTGCCGCTTTCTTGTTGGTTGGGTTGATAATATCAAATTTTGTTCACGTTACTTTAGCGATCAAATTAATCGCTTCATTTTTCAAAAGAGGTTCACATCCATTTGAAAATATGGTTGTTCTTAACGCCAAAGAATACGGCTTTTATCTCGCCTCATTTTGGTTTCTGATTGCGACAATTTATCTAGCATCAATTGCTTCAAATCTTACCAGCAGCCTTTCTTTAAGGTTTGCTACATTCCTGCTTTCTAATTCGATTTAAAAATCATGACTCAGGCGCAGTTTTTATTATTTTTAATCAGCGTCATTCCAATCACTAATTACGTGGTCTTAAGCTTGTGTAAAGATTCATACAAATTAGTGAATATCGTCAGCAAATTTTTGCCGATTTTGTTTTTTTTACATTTAGTTGGTTTGGCAAATAATTTAGATCGTGGTGAAGTTTATATTCAATTTATCGAGACTGTCCGCGGTATCTCCCTAAGCTTCATGGTTAATCAAGTGACTCTGAAATTTTTATTTTTGCTCAATTTTATTTGGATAGTTTTCGTCTTTTATTCTCATCGTTTTTTACGTCTTACTGAAGATAAATTAATCAGTCAGTTCAAAGTATTTTTCGCCATTGCTGTTGCTTTGGTTAACTTGATTTTGATTGCGCAAAATCTGCTCTCAACTTTGTTTTTCTACAATTGCTTGGTACTACTTTGCCACTTTTTTGCCATCAAATTTTTACACAAAAAAGAAACCAAATTTTCTTACATTTTCACCTTCTTACTTTATCTGGAATCGTTGCTTTTTTTCTTGGCAATCGTTGCTACTTATAAATTTGGTGGACGTATTGATTTTATTGATAGCGGAGTTTTTTCAGATCGCTTAAATCATTCCAAACTTTTGATTCTTTTGGCACTTTATTTAGGCGGATTATTTTTATCGATGTCAGTGCCATCTTACTTGCTTTATCGTAACTCTAACATCAATCCACTGATAATTTACGCACTGTTTTTTGTTTCTTATGCCTTCAGCAGTTTTTACATTTTTATCAAAATCGTGATCTTCATTTTTGGTTTGGATTATTTTTCCCAATCAGTGTTGTCGATTGGATTTCGTTATTTTGAACTTGTTTTCTTAAGCAATCTCTTAATTTCAGGGGTTTTGTTACTCATCAGTAAAAATCTAAAATCGTCATTCTTCTACTTATTTTTTAACCAATTCATCTTTGCTTTATTCGCGATTTTTTGTTTTGCGATGTTTGACGAAAGCAAAATTTATCTGTCACTATTCTCATTCTTATTATCGATAACCTTGGTTTTTCTATGCTTATCTAACATGATTTTATATGTTGAGAAAGCAGAGGATAAAAGCATCAAAGGCTTATTCTATAAATTAAAAATAACTTCAATTCTGTTGATTTTTGCTTTAGCAAATTTGATTGGAGTTGTACCGGCAATTGGAATTCTAGAGAAATTTTTCTTACTGAAAATTCTGCTTAAGAAAAAATTAATATTGGGTGGCTTAATTTTTCTCACCAACAGCGCTATATTGATTTTGTTTGCTTGTCGTTTGGTATTTTTGTTGCTTTATAAACCAGAATCGCAGCAATCAGAATCTGATTCTGCCTTAGCCAAAGTTATTGATTTCGATTCTAGCCTGATTTTAACTGCTCTTATCACTGCAATAATCATGTTTCTGGCGATTATATTTTACCCACTATTAACCAACTTCTTTAGCGTATGAACGAAGTAAAAGCCAAAGTCGAAAAAATTTGTTCTGATGCCAAAAAGGCGAGTGCGAATATTGCTAATCTTGATTCGACGATGAAAGATCAAGTACTTCTTGAAGTTGTAAAACTGATCAAAAAAAACGCTGAAAAAATCATTAAAGCCAATCAAAAAGATATAAAAGTTGCGAAAGAAAATAACCTCGATGCCGCTAGAATTGATCGCCTAACTCTTGATGAAAAGCGCGTTGCTGCTTTGGCTTCTTCAGTGAAAGAAATCACTAAACTGGCTGATCCGGTAGGAAAAATTCTCTACGATGTTAAAAGAGAAAGCGGCATTCATGTTAAAAGAATTACCACGCCAATCGGTGTAATGTTGGCGATTTTTGAATCGCGTCCAAATGTTACTTCAGACATTGCAGCTTTGTCTTTGAAATCAGGCAACGCGGTGATTTTACGTTGCGGTTCTGACTGCATTAATTCTGCTAAAGTTTTGGCTGATATTTACCGCGAAGCGTTGGATCGCTTTTCACTAGATAAAGATGCGGTAATTTTGGTTACCGACACTGCTCGCGAATATGTAACTGAATTATTGAAGATGGAAAATCACATTGACGTTGTCGTTCCTCGCGGCGGCAAATCGTTGATCAAAGCGGTGATGGATCATACCAAAATTCCAGTTTTCCGCCATCTTGATGGTAATTGCCACACCTATATTAATGAAAAAGCTGATTTTGATAAAGCTCGCAAAATTTTGATGAACGCCAAAATGAGAAGAGTAGGGATCTGCGGTGCGACAGAATCGCTTTTGATTGATAAAAAAATCGCCAAAAAAATCCTGCCTTTAATCGTTGATGATCTTGATGCAGTTGATTGCGAAATTCGCGGTGATGAAGCTGCAATTGAAATTGATTCACGCGTTAAAAAAGCTGAAGAGAAAGATTATTACACCGAATATCTCGACAAAATTTTGTCGTTAAAAATTGTTCGTGATATTGATGATGCGATTAGACACATCAATAATTACGGCTCTTCGCACACTGAAAGTATTATTACTGAAGACAAGAAAGCGGCACAACATTTCTTGGCTAAAGTCAATTCCGCAATCGTTATGCACAACGCTTCAACACAATTTGCCGATGGTGGCGAATTTGGTCTTGGTGCTGAAGTTGGCATTGCTACTGGAAAACTACACGCCCGTGGTCCGGTTGGTTTAGAACAGTTGGTGACTTATAAATATATTGTTGAAGCTGACTGCGCTTTGAGATCGTAAAAAGTAATTAGTAACACAAACCCCCCGACCCCTACGGGGCCACCCCCCTTGACAGGGGGGCTTTTGCCGAACTTAGCCCCCC
>CAYUHG010000027.1:0-12846 GCA_964444545.1 uncultured Rhizobium sp. | reverse complement strand
GCCACCCCCCTTGACAGGGGGGCTTTTGCCGAACTTAGCCCCCCTGTCAAGGGGGGTGGCCCCGTAGGGGTCGGGGGGTTTTTATCTCCCAATCTACTTCCCACTTTGCTTCATCTTTCCCACTTCATCTTGAATTTCTGCTATCTCTAACTATCTCGCTAGCGTCACTCATTTAATAATTCTTTAATTTTATGAACATCGAACGCTACACCGAAAAGTCGCGCCAACTTTTACAAAATGCGCAAACTTTAGCTTTAAGCTCAGGCCATCAAAAACTTTTACCGGAACATCTTTTAAGTTGTTTACTCGGTGATCCTGATGATTTAGCAGAAAAATTAATCAGCAATTGCGGTGCTAATTTTGATCTGATCCAAGCTGAAAACAAACTCACATTAAGTCGTATTCCAGTCGTTGAAGGTAGTGGAGTTTCAGGCATCACAATTTCACAAGAATTGGCACGAGTTTTGGTTCTGGCTGAAAAATTATCCGATCAAAATCGCGATCAATTTGTCACGCTTGAAAGAATTTTACAGGCAATTTTAGAAGACGAAAAGAACGAAGCCGCCAAAGCTCTAAAAGTTGGCGGACTTACTTCAAACTTGTTGCGTGACTCAATTGAAAAAATTCGCGGCGGCAAGAAAGCTAACTCAGCTGAGTCGGAAAATACTTACCAAGCACTCGAAAAATATTCACAAGATTTAACGGCTAAAGCCAAAGATGGAAAAATTGATCCAGTAATTGGTCGTGATGAAGAAATTCGCCGAGCTATGCAAGTTCTGGCGCGCCGTGTTAAAAATAACCCAGTTTTAATTGGCGAACCTGGTGTTGGTAAAACTGCAATCGTTGAAGGTTTAGCTCAGAGAATCATCAATGGCGATGTGCCAGAAAGTTTGCGTAACAAAAGATTGATGGCGCTTGATATGGGCGCTTTAATTGCTGGTGCAAAATTCCGTGGCGAATTTGAAGAGCGTTTGAAAGCAGTCTTGAACGAAGTTGAAGGCAATCACAACATCATTCTTTTTATTGATGAATTGCATCTTTTGGTCGGCGCCGGAAAAACTGACGGTGCGATGGATGCTTCCAACTTATTGAAACCGGCTTTAGCGCGCGGAACTCTTCACTGTATTGGCGCGACAACTCTTAACGAATATCGCCAATATGTTGAAAAAGATGCAGCTTTAGCGCGTCGTTTTCAGGCAATTTTTACTGAAGAACCAACAGTTGAAGATACGATTTCAATTTTGCGTGGAATCAAAGAAAAATACGAAGTTCATCACGGTGTAAAAATAAAAGATGCCGCTTTGATTGCTGCGGCAACTTTGTCGAATCGCTACATTTCTGATCGTTTCTTGCCTGATAAAGCTATCGATTTGATTGATGAAGCGGCGAGCAGTTTAAAAATCGAAGTTGAAAGCAAACCGCGCGAACTCGATGAGTTAGATCGCAAAATTATTCAGCTAAAAATTGAACAAGAAGCGCTGAAAAAAGAAGATGACGAAGGCTCAAAAAAACGTCTAGAATCAATAGTCAAAGAGCTTGCGCAAGTTGAACAAAAATCAGCAGAAATGACTTCTTTATGGCAAGCTGAAAAAAATAAGCGCAATAAAATTACTGAACTGAAAACAAAAATTGAGCAATCACGTTACGAATTAGAAGTTGCCCAGCGCGAAGGAAATCTTGCTAAAGCCGGTGAAATCAGCTATGGAACTATTCCAGCTTTGCAAAAAGAATTAAGCTCGCTGGAAAATTCCACGACACAAAAAATGATGCGTGAATGGATTACGGAAGACGATATCGCATCAATCATCGCTAAATCTACTGGCATTCCAGTTGATAAAATTATGTCAGGTGAAAAAGAAAAACTTCTCAAGATGGAAGATTTCTTACGTTCACATGTTGTTGGTCAAGATGAAGCGCTGAAAGCTGTAAGTAACGCAGTTCGTAGATCGCGAGCTGGACTTCAAGATGCCAATCGTCCGATTGGATCTTTCTTATTTTTAGGACCAACTGGTGTTGGAAAAACTCAACTTTGCAAAGCGTTGGCAGAATTTATTTTCGACGATGAAACTGCAATGCTGCGTATCGACATGAGTGAATTTATGGAAAAACATTCGGTCGCGCGTTTGATTGGCGCTCCTCCGGGTTACGTTGGTTTTGAACAAGGTGGAGTTCTAACCGAAGCTGTACGCCGTCGTCCTTACCAAGTTATTTTGTTCGATGAAGTTGAAAAAGCACATCAAGATGTTTTTAATATTTTGTTGCAAGTGCTTGATGATGGCCGTTTGAGCGACAATCAAGGTCATGTCGTAAACTTCACTAATACGATAATTATTCTGACTTCGAATTTAGGATCGCAAGTTTTGGAGAAAACAGAAGCAGATGATGACTCTTCAGAAGATCAAGCTCTGATTGATGCCAAGAAGTCATTGGCTTTTGACAGTATCATGGAAATTGTACGTAAAAATTTCCGTCCAGAATTTTTGAATCGTTTGGACGAAATAATTCTGTTCAACAAATTGAGCCGCAAAAATATGAAAAATATTGCTGAGATTCAATTTGCTAGATTTTCAAAAAGATTGGCTCTGCGCAATATCAGCGCTGTTTTGGATGAATCAGCTAAGAATTATTTAGCTCAAAAAGGTTACGATCCAGCTTATGGTGCCCGTCCTTTGAAACGTTTAATTCAGCATGAAATCGAAAATGTTTTTGCTGAAAAAATTCTCCGCGGTGAAGTGCTCGAAGGTAAACAAATCAAGGTGATAGCGGTAAACGATAAAATTGAATTTATCTCTTAGGGCATCGCCTTAGTCATTTTGAGAATGTTGCGAGCACAATGTGGCAATCCAGAATCTTTAACTTAAGAACTTGGATTGACCACGTCGGACTCACTCCTTGAACGTGGGATTTTTAAATCCAAAAAGGATAGTCATGAGAAAATTATTTTTTTTATTGCTGCTGATTTCGACTAATGCTTTTGCTGATGCTGAATGCTATCAACAAAAAAATCCGATGGGATATAAAAATTACGATATTTGTGAAGTGGGTGAAACCGGATATATTTGTGTTACTCTTGAAGGAAAAAACAACGCTGGAATCTCATGTTTTCAGGCTCCGAAAAAGAATTTAGAGATAGCAAAAAAAGAAGAAAATCACATCAAAAAACACAGTGAAAGCGCTTTCGATTACCAATAATTAAAAAGCCAAAGTAATTCCGAACGTCATCCAATTCATGTTGTTACCGTTAATATTGTAGCCATAAATTAGGTCGAGAATCAGATGTTCATAGGCGTTGTAGCGTAAACCAAATTGTGTCGCTGGACGATTTGGGCCAGTTTTGTAAGTTCCATTACTTTGAAAAATTTCCGGAACAAAAAGTAACTTTTCACTCAACTTAAATTCACCGCCAATTCCGTAATTTAAAAAATCGATGCTTTTGTCATTACGGAAAGTGTGACGCCAATTTTGCCATCCTAAATAAAGATGCAGATCGAATGAATCTGAGGCTTTAAGCGTTGTAGAACTATAAAAATATTTACCGTAAGTTTCTTGATTGGTTGAAGAATAGTTTACTCCAAAAGTTGCTGAAGAAGAAACATCTTCATTTTTATGCCATAAATATTTTATCTGCGGCCATAAACTATTACCGGTTGAAGCTGTATCGCTGTAACTTTCTTGCACAGCAAATTCGATGTTGGGAAGAATTTGATAGGCTGGATTAGTAACAAAAATATCTTCACCGCTATTGCTACGTGAATACCAACTTTCGACTTGAACTCTGTTAGCATCGGCAATTCCACCATCATCGACTAAGTAAGCGCCAGCAGCAAAGGCTAGGTTTGGCGCTAGAAAAAATAATGATGTGAGGGTGATTAACTTTTTCAAAATTTTGTGAAAATCGATATTGTAATTCTTAGTATGTTACATCCTGTCATCCTGAGCGTAGCGAAGGATCTCAGGCAATCTTACGAGATCCTTCGCTTACGCTCAGGATGACAGAAAATGTAACTTTAATAATCCACCTTCAAAAAATATAACCCACAAGCAGGTGCATTCGGGCCAGATTTGGTGCGGTCGCGCTGTTCTAAAATATTTTTCACTTCCGCAGTTTTTATTTTGCCAATCCCAACCCAAACCAGTGTGCCAACAATATTGCGCACCATGTGATGCAAAAAAGAACCAGCACTAACTTCAATTACAACTTCTTCTGCATTTTGACGAATATCAATTTTGTGAATGGTTTTTATCGGTGATGGCGCCTGGCATTCAGCATCGCGAAATGATGAAAAATCGTGCTGACCAATCAGAAATTCCGCGGCTTTTCGCATCTCTTCGATGTTTAATTTATTGGCAACATGCATCACACGATTTTTTTGTAAAATTGGCGGAGCAGGGCGATTGATGATTAGATAACGATAGTAGCGCATTTTGGCGTTAAAACGCGCGTGAAAATTTTCATCAACAATTTCACAAGCAAGTACTGCAATGGCTTCTTCGCGTAAATAATTATTAAGTCCGCTAATGATTTTTTGCGGATCGAATTTTTTTTCCAAATCAAAGTGAGCTACTTGTGCAATAGCGTGAACTCCAGCATCGGTACGCCCAGAAGCGTTAATTTTTACGCGTTGTTGTGACAATTTAAAAACGGCATTTTCTAAATTTTCTTCAACCGATTTATTAGGCATATCAGGTTGCTTCTGCAATCCGCAATAGTTGGTGCCGTCATATTCAAATGTGATTTTGTAGCGAATTATTGCCATTCTTTGACGCGACTTAAATGTGAATATTCATTTTCGTAATAATTTTCCAAATCGGGAGCAGCGATATAGCCGTTATTTTCATCAGCGAAATGAATAAGAAGTTTTGATAGTCCTACTTTTGCGGCATGAGCTAAAATTTTTATCTCCTCTGAATTAGTCGAAATTGTTTTGATTTCGTCATCAGTCGAAAAAGATAATTTCCAATAATTGAGCGCTAAAATTTCATCTCCAAAACCACTCTCAAGTAATAATAAAGCTGCAATAGTAAGCTGTGGTTCATTTCCAGAAATAACATCTTTTGGTGCTGGAACTGATCCAGTTTTATAATCAAAAATTGCCGCTGAATTTTCTTTTGTAAAAGCAATGCGATCGATTTTTCCCTTAATTCTAATTCCTTCGATAACGGCTTTTACTTCGAATTCCGTAAGATTACGGATGGTTTTTAATTCTGATTCTCGAGCAAAAAATCCGCGAAAAATATTTTCAAATTTGGGCCACCAAATCAGCTGGGCATCTTCATTGATAAAATATTTAGCAAAAATTTCTCGTGAGTTTTCCAAAGATTTTTCAAGAGTTTGTGGGTTTTTTACAAACTCTTCTAGGGCTTTATGGACAAAGCTTCCGAACTCAGAATATCCTGGTTCAAAATCGATTTTCTGTAGCTCGCGTAAATTCAAAATTCTTTTAGCGTAAATCGAATAAGGATCAGAAATTAATTTAGAAATATCGGTAATTGCTAATTCTTGCGGACGAAATTTTATTTCTGGCTTTGGTTGTGGACGCTGAATCTTACAAGCTTCAACCTGATTTAGATTTTTTAGTATCTCAAAATATTTTTCACCTTCATCAAGTTTTATATCTAATTTTTGACATAATGTTTGTAATTTTAGCAAAAAAGGCGAGGGCGAAGAAGTAGCTCCATTACTGCTTAAAGAACGAGTAAGAATAACTTCTTTGTTAGATAAATAGTTGCAAAAGTCGTAAGCATTTTGGCCAACTTTTTTAAGCTTTTTATCGATTCCCAAATCTTTTTTGATTTTTTTACCCAGCCAATTTTCCGCTTCAATAGTTGGAAAATCGCCTTCATTTAAGGAAGCGACAATTACTAAATCGTAATTTAGTAAACGAGCTTCAATCGTTGATAAAATCTGGATTGGTGCTGCCGCATCTGATTTATCAAAGAAGCTAATTTGAGAAAATAACACTTCAAAAATCGCCAAGGCATTTTTGGAGTTTATCGCAAAATCGTGATTGCGTTTTAGCTTTTCAAAAAATTCAAAAAGTTCAGTTTTGGCATCTTCATCATTTAATGATGCTTCGAATTTTCTGCCGCTGAGATTTGTCACAGTTTCAATTATCGCAATGGTGTAACCTGCAATATCGCTGGATTCTTTTTGTTTAAGAAGAGGTGAAAGTTGATGGTAAAAATCGTCAAAAAATGTTTTTAAATCTCCGTTTAAAGCATCTTTAATGCCTAATAATCCAAGTTTGGTACGATTTTGACGTAAGATTTTATTTTCAAAATCCTGTACAGTTTGTTCTTGCGAAGAAGTGTAACACAACGAGTTTTGCATTACAGCTAGAAGAGTTGGTGATGAAAAATCATCTTCGATTAAATGCAAAATCAGCAAAATAAAATTCACTAATTTTGAATTAAAAATTCCAATATCTCGACTATCGTTAAATGGTAAGTTAAGGTTTTGC
This sequence comes from uncultured Rhizobium sp., assembly GCA_964444545.1. GTDB lineage: Bacteria > Pseudomonadota > Alphaproteobacteria > Rickettsiales > UBA1997 > UBA2645. Next base: position 6,385 of record CAYUHG010000027.1, on the reverse strand, counting down.
AGTTCGTATTTAAGCAGTGTGGCAAGTTTTTTATTATTGGTGATTACTGCATATTTTTTTTGATCGACAAATTTTTCCGCCAAAATAAGTGCAATAATTCGTGCTTCTTCCAACTCGTCTTTGGCTGAAATTGTTGATAAATTAATTCGATTTATTTGGTCAAGAGATTGCCATTTTTGCGTTTGTTCAGCCGGCAACATCAAATTAGAAAGCAGCTGCTGCATGCTCTCCGAACTCAAGCAAAAATCAGGATGAGCAATTTTTACGATTTGTTTTTTATCAACTTCCAAAAAGTTGATTAAATTATTTAAGAAAAATTGCGGATGATTTTCGCTGCTAAAATTTTGCGTCGATTCTTCCACTCCGTGCAAAATCACATAACCATTTTCTTGGCTACTAATTGCTTTTATCAACTCTTTACTAGCGGGAACGCTGCCGGTTGATCCGGCGATAATTAGCGGGAATTTTGAACCATATTTCTGTAACGCCTCATTAAATTTTTTAGCGATAAAATTTTGGTAAGAAGAAGCGAAAAAAATATCGTTTTTGATCAAAGAATTTTTTAAATGAACGTGAAAATTTCGCAAAAATTCCAAAGTAATCTGGCGATGTTGCGACAGGTTAGAATCGTCAATGTCATTTAATTTTTTAAAATCGATTTCCTCGCGCTCAATTTCTTCAAAAAGATCTTTGAGATGAAGCGAGATTCTCAAAGCTTGTACCGTATCAATATTTTCGCCAAAGATCGCTAGTTTTTGCACTTCACTGCTGAGAAAAAATAGATGATCAATACCAGAAATTACCTTGATCTGTAGAATTTCATTAATGATTTCTTCAATCTCTTTTTGTGGTAAAAAATCAAAAAAATCTTCAAAAGAAAGATCTGAAATCGCCTTAATTTTTGGCAAGATTAGAGTCGAATTTTGCGGAACTTTTTGCAAAAAAACTTGGCGAAGTTCTCTACAGCTTCTTTGGTTAGGAAGAAATATTTTTGTTTGCGCAAGCGAGTCGAAAAAATTTTTTGATAAAAAACAAAAAAGTGATTCGAAAAAGTGGTAATTGGCAGGAATATTGAAAATGTTGGTCTGGCCGTGCTGCGTCATTTTAAAGTCTTGAAATTTGCTGATGCGCTCATATTTTGCGCCATTCTTTGCCCAACTTAAAAAATAATTTTTGCGATGAAAGTAATAGTTTTAGGTGCCGGAGTTGTCGGTACAACAACCGCTTATTTTTTAGCGCGTCAGGGACATGAAGTTACTGTGCTAGAAAAAAACTCCGCATCTGCTTTGGGCTGTTCTTACGCTAATGGCGGGCAATTAAGCTATTCTCACATCGAGCCTTGGGCTTCTAAAACCTCACTATCTTTTATGGTGAAGGCTTGTTTTCTTTCGCCTTCGTTTTTATCGATTTCTGATTTATGGAATCGCGAATTTTTGAAATGGGCGATTGAATTTATCAAAAATTCTTCGGCGGAAAAATCTCACGAAATCAGCAAAAAAATTTTCAATATTAACCGCTACAGCAAAAAACTTCTGCAAGAGATGATGACGGAAGAAGCTGACTTAAAATTCGATTACAAAAATGAAGGGATTTTGCATTTTTTTAGAACCCAAAAATCTTTTGAAAAAGCAGTAAAAGAAGCTGAGTTTGCAATTTCTTTGGGCTGTGCAGCGCAAATTTTAAACAAAGAAGAATGCGTAAAAAAAGAGCCAACTTTGTCTAAAATTGCTGACGAAAATAATTTAGCTGGCGGCATTTTCTACTCTGAAGATGCCAGTGGAAACGCTATGATCTTTACCAAAAATTTAGAAAAAATCTGCCGCGAAAAATATGGCGTTAAATTTGAATATGGCGCTGATATCAGAAATCTTTTTACCAATTACGAAAAAATTACCGGAATTAACACTAGCAACGGAGTTTTTGTTGCTGACAAGTATATTTACGCTCTAGGGGCCTCCGGAACCAAACTTCTGAAAGGAATTGGAGTCGATCCAAAAATTTATCCACTGAAAGGATATAGTCTTTCAATTCCATCTAATGCCGAATTTTTAGCTCCAAAAACTGCTTTAACTGACAGCGAAAACAAGATAGTTTATAGCCGTCTTGGCGACACGTTTAGAGCGGCCGGAACCATAGAAATTTGTGGTAATAAATCCGATAAAAATGATAAACACATCAACTTCTTACAAAATATTGCCCGATCAACTTTCTCTGATTTTGGCAATTTAAATGAAGTCTCGGATTGGTGCGGTTTTAGACCATTCCGTCCAAATTCAATTCCACTTATTTGCCAAATAAAAAAATACGGAAATCTTATAATAAATTCTGGTCATGGTTCACTTGGTTGGACAATGGCGGCTGCTTCAGGAAAAATCACCTCTGATCTTGTTTTGGACAAAAAGAATGAACAATTCAGCTTTTTGGCAGAAGAAGAAAATGGCGTTTATATCAATCAATAAAGTTAGTTTTAATGTCTATTTCGGAACATACGCTTGAGAAATTGCGAGCAAATGACAAAAGTTTAGTTGATCTTGGAATCAGCGGCAGCGCTATTGGAGATGAAGGCGCAAAAATTCTCGCCAAAGCCCTCGAAAGCAATACAATGCTACAAAGCCTTGAACTTGGAAACAGCAACATTGGCGGTGAAGGTGCTACAGCTCTTGCTTCAGTCCTTATGAAATCTAGCGCTCTTAAAACTCTTTATTTGCGAGGAAATCACATTGGTGATGCTGGGGCAATCGCATTATCAAAAGCACTAAAAGTGAATGATTGTTTAGAACATCTTTACCTTGGTGGTAATGGAATTGGCATTGAAGGTGTGAAAGCTTTTGCTGACGCATTTACACAAAACTCAACTCTTCAAACTATTTATTTGCGCAATAATCACGTTGGTGACCAAGGTGCACAAATTTTGTCTGATGCTTTGAAAAAGAATTTCGGTTTAAGGGTTCTAAATGTTGCTAATGCTGAATTGACCGAAGTCGGATGTAAAATTTTTCTCGAACTACTTGATACCAACACAACCTTACAGAGTATCGTTTTTGAACATAACGGTGTTGATACTCCAGAAATCGTTCAATCTTTTGCCGATAAACTAAAGTACAACGAATCTCTCAATGTTGTAACTTCTAATATTGTTGCGAAAAAAATTCTAACCCATTGCGGCGATCATTATGAATTAGAACAAATGAGAGAAGAGAAACGTCCGATGACTTTCGAAGAATTAGCTCAAAGATGTGCTCTAAGCCGTTCAGAACAATATCATTGGTCGGGAAATAATTTTCAGGGCAACGCAATTTTATGTGTCAGCTTCTTGTCACGCATGATTTATGGACGATATTCCGAAAATCTGGCTAATGAAATCAAACGCATTGCACTCAGCCAGTACGAAAAATTAATGACCCGTGCTAAAGAAGATTTGGCCAATGCAAAAGTCGTAAAACCAAATTCAATGATTCTACAAACCGCTACAGAGTTTTTGGCTTAGCAGTTTTCTAAAATGGACCCCGTCATGCGATGGGGTCTGGTAAAAAACTTTTGCTTTAAGAAGTTCGTGGTTTATGGTTTTGCCCATAAACATTTCCATTCAAATTCCAAACCCACTTTATGAAGCTTCTCACCACGAAGCCTTGTATTTTCTCAAGGTATTTTTCCCTTCTTTTTTATTTTGTTAGACGAGCTTTAGTCTTTTTGGCTATGGTTTGTTTAGTTGTTGAGCAGTTTTTATTTGTTTTTGTTGGTACGGCGCGTGCTGCGGATTTGCCGATTGTTGTTGATGGATCAACGAATACTTCTGTTACTAAAACTGCTTCTGGTGTAGATCAGATAAATATTGCTGCACCGAATTCTGCTGGTCTTTCACATAATAAGTTTACGGATTACAACGTTAATAGTTCTGGTCAGATTATTAATAATTTTTCTGGTCTTAATGCTGCGGAGGTTGCTGGAGGTTCTGGGTCGACTGCGGTAACTTCGACTCAGATTGGCGGGTTGGTTACGGTTAATTCGAACTTAACTTCTTCAGGTTCAGCTAAGGTTATTCTCAACGAAGTAACTTCAGGTAATACTTCACAACTTTTAGGTTATACTGAGATTGCCGGCACGAAGGCCGATTTAATTTTGGCGAATCCGAACGGGATCGCTTGTTCTGGCTGTGGCTTCATCAATACTTCAAAACTTCTGATGATTGCTGGATCGAGTAATTTCGATGGTTCTGGCAATTTAGGATTCAATTTAAAAGAGCAGAGCAATCCCAATCTTTACGTTCCTCTAATTACAATTGACGGTTTGGGTCTTGACGCTTCAACCACAACTTCTACCGATATCATCGCTTCCAGCGTAAAACTTCTTTCCACAATTTACGGATCAGATTCGAATACAGTTACAATTAAAACCGGCGAGGGCAGTTACGATTACAATTCGAAGGCAATTACTAGTTCATCCTCCTCATCTTCAACCACTCCAACTTCACCAGTCTTTGCCATCGACGCATCAAGTTTAGCCAAGATCCAAGCTGGCAATATTTACCTAATCGCCACCAAAGCCGGCGTTGGCGTAAAAATGGAAAGCGAGATTCTAGCATCATCAACTTTGAACATCGATGCCAATGGCGATATTTATTACTCAAAACTTTCTGCAGGCGACAGCGCAACTCTGACTTCAACTCAAACAATTGCTTCCACTTCACAACTTAACTCATCTTCAAACTCAAGCGATTCCTCGACGATTTCCGCACCAACTTTAACAATTCAAGCCAATCAATTTAACAATTACGGCACAACAACTGCAGATAATTTAAACATTCAAAACACCGCAACTCTGAACAACTACAACACTATCACCGCTTTAGATCTTAATTTATCTAACATCACCAATCTCAACAACTCTGGCACAATTTATGGCCAAGATTCTCTGAGCATTTCTGGCACAAATTTAACCAATAACTCAGGAGCAACAATCTATTCACCAGTTGATTACACCATAACTCTAACCGGACTTCTAACCAATTCATCTCTGATTACTTCGGGAAATAATTTAACGATAACTGCCAACCAACTGACAAATTATTCCGAAATCTCAGCAAAAAATAATCTGACTTTAACAATCACAACTTCAGCAACTAATTCAGGCAACTTAATTGCTACCAAAGATCTCAATATCACCGCAGATTCTCTAACCAACTCCGGCTCAACTCAAAGCTCAGGAACTTCAACCTTCAACTTAACAACTCTAACCAACAACCAAAGTTCCTCAATTTATTCCGACACTTCTCTTACACTAAATCTCTCTTCCTCACTGACAAATTCAGGAACAGTTTCTTCACAAGATGATTTAACAATTACCGGAACTTCCACCATCACCAATTCAAGTCAGATTCTATCAAACTCCGACATCAACATCACCGCGAAATCTTTAACCAATAATTCTGACTCGCTGATCTCATCACTTGTTAAATCACTCACAATTTCTCTTAGCGGAGATTTACAAAATGACGGCGGATTAAGCTCTATAACAAATCTGACAATTTCCGCATCTTCTCTCACCAACAACACCATAATTTACGGCGATCAACTTCACCTAACTTCAACTGCAGACTTCACCAACTCTGGCGCAATTTCTGCGCTTGATTCTGCAACTTTTAACGCTGCTGCCTTTACAAATTCTGGTGCGGTTTTAGCGAATAATTCTCTGACAATTTTGGCGACTTCTTTGACGAATAATTCTGATTCTGCGATCGCCTCACTTGCTGATATTTTAACTTTAACGATTTCTGGAAATCTTACCAACAACGGACAACTCAGCTCAGTTTCTGATTTAACAATTTCTGCGAACAGTTTCACAAACTATAGTGATGTTCTTTCAAGCGCCAAACTTAACGCCACAATCACCAACTCAATCACCAACTCCGGAACGCTACAATCAATCTCTGATTCTGAAATTACCGCTGCTTCTCTTACAAATTCTGGCACAATCAAATCTATCGCCAAAGCAACAATTAATATTGCGGCGATTACTAACCAATCTACAGGTTTAATCTTCGGCAATTCCGCGACTAAAATCACCGCTGACACTTCATTAACCAACTCCGGCAATATAATTTCCGCATCAACTCTACAATTAATCGGCGGCAGTTTAACCAACAACAATCAGATTCTTTCAGCGGGAAACTTAACTGCAGATTTGAAGGCTAAGTTGACCAACTCAACTGGTGCATATTTTTCTTCTTACGCAAAACTTACTATCACCAACACTTCCGAAGTTTCTAACTCTGGCGAAATTTCTGCGCTTGGTGATTTAAAAATTTCCGCCACCAATCTCACCAACGAAAACGTCAGCAACGCCGTAATCAAATCTGGCGCAGCTCTTACTTTAGATTTAACCAATC
>CAYUHG010000026.1:0-17777 GCA_964444545.1 uncultured Rhizobium sp. | reverse complement strand
CATCTCCCTTACAAGGAGAGGGTCGGCAGTTCGAGCCTGTCATCACCCACCACTTAAAGACTTCACAAAATTTTCCTCACACTTTCAAAATAGGTTTTAACACAACTCGATTATTTTGGCTGCGCGTTACTTACCAAATCAGCAATGCGAAAACGACGTTGGCAAAAAATCTAACTCACCAATTATTTCAGAAAATTTTTATATTCCTCCGCATCAAACCCGATCAATTGTTTTTCCCCACCATCTAGAATCGGACGTTTGATAATTGACGGTTTTTCTAACATCAATTGGATCGCTGATTTATTATCATGAACTCTATCCTGTTCTGTCTTATCAAGTTTTTTCCAAGTTATGCCTTTGCGATTAAGAATTTTTTCGAAACCAAATTTTTCGACGAACTCCAATAATTTTTTCTGATCAACTCCATCTTTTTTGTAATCATGAAATTGAAATTCGATGCGGTTTGCAATTAGCCAATTCAAGGCTTTCTTTACCGTGTCACAATTTTTAATGCCGTAAATTTTTATCATAACTTAAAAGATTATATCCATTAGTAACGTTTCACTTTTATCATAAATAAAATCGATCAACCCAATAATTAATTTATATTTTACTTATTAACCAAGAAACCAAGAAATGATTACCGGATGTAAATTTTATTAATAATTTTTAGAAGCGATTTATGAAAATTAACAAACTACTTTTAGTAACATCTCTGGCTTTGATGGGATGTTCGATGAATCACAATAGCGTTGCAAATCACGACGTGAAACCCAACGAATTTTGGTGGCCAAATAAAGTCAACCTTTCACCACTTCGCCAACAAGCAGCAGAATCTAACCCTTACGGCGGCAACTATAACTACGCCAAAGAATTTGAAAAAGTTGATATCAAAGCTTTGAAAGCCGACATCAAAAAAGTAATGATGACTTCGCAAGATTGGTGGCCAGCTGATTATGGAAATTACGGCCCATTCTTTATTCGCATGGCGTGGCACAGCGCCGGAACTTATCGAGCTGAAGACGGACGCGGCGGCGCTGGTGGCGGACAACAACGCTTTGAACCTCTTAACAGCTGGCCAGACAACGCCAACTTGGACAAAGCACGTCGCCTACTTTGGCCAGTCAAAAAGAAATATGGCAGCCAAGTTTCTTGGGCAGATTTGATGATTCTTTCTGGCAATGTCGCGATGGAATCAATGGGCTTTAAAACCTTGGGATTTGCGGGAGGACGAGCTGATGACTTCGAACCAGATTTAGTTTACTGGGGCCCGGAAAATAAATTTATGGGATCCGATCGTTTTGATAAAAACGGCAAATTACAAAAAAATCTCGGCGCTACAACAATGGGTTTGATTTACGTCAATCCTGAAGGCCCGAACGGCAGCGGTGATCCAATCGCAGCCGCTGCACAAATTCGCGAAACTTTCGGCCGCATGGCGATGAATGACGAAGAAACTGTCGCCTTAATCGCTGGTGGTCACACTTTCGGCAAAACTCACGGTGCCCATAAACCAGCAGATTGCGTTGGTGTTGAAACAGCTGGAGCTGCAATCGAAGCTCAAGGAATGGGCTGGAAAAACAAATGCGGCAGCGGCAAAGGTGTTGATACCGTAACCAGCGGATTGGAAGGCGCGTGGACAGCTAATCCAACTGCTTGGACCATGGGATATTTGAATAACTTGTTCGCTTACAATTGGGTGAAAACCAAAAGTGCTGGCGGTGCAATTCAATGGGTTCCTGAAAATAACCAAGCTGCCGATACTGTTGTCGATGCCCACGACGCAAGCAAGAAACACTCGCCAGTTATGCTAACAACTGATTTGTCTTTAAAAGAAGATCCGAAATATCGCGAAATCTCACAAAGATTTATGAAGAATCCGCAAGAGTTCGAAAAAGCTTTTGCCCGCGCTTGGTTCAAGCTAACTCATCGCGACATGGGACCAAAATCTCGTTACGTTGGCAAAGAAATTCCGAGCGAAGTTTTGTCATGGCAAGATCCAATCCCACAAGTGAAATACAAAGCAATCGATTCTGCTGATGTGGAAAAATTGAAAGTCGAGATTTTGAAATCTGGTTTAAGCATTTCCGAGTTGGTCAAAACCGCTTGGGCTTCTGCAGCCAGCTATCGCGAAACTGACATGCGCGGCGGTGCCAATGGCGCAAGAATTCGTTTAGAGCCACAAAAAAATTGGGCAGTAAATGATCCAAAAGAATTGGCACAAACTTTGTCTGTACTCGAAAAAGTTCAGAAAAATTTCAACAAAACTCTGACAAACGGCAAACAAGTTTCACTTGCTGACGTAATCGTTCTTGGCGGATCAACAGCAATTGAAAAAGCTGCTGCTGATGCGGGAGTGAAAGTTAAAGTTCCTTTTGCTGTAGGTCGCGGAGATGCAACACAAGAGCAAACTGATGTAAAATCTTTTGCCTTGCTTGAGCCGAAAGCTGACGGATTTAGAAATTATTTCTCTGAACAAAATGACATTTCACCTGTAAATGCGATGATCGATCGCGCTTATTTACTGCATTTAAGTGTTCCGGAAATGACAGCTTTGGTTGGCGGTTTACGTGTTCTTGGCGCAAATTCTGCCGATTCAAAACTTGGTGTCTTCACCAAAAAATCCGGAGTTTTAACCAACGACTTTTTCGTCAATTTGCTCGACATGTCAGTTGAGTGGAAAAAATCAGCGAAGTTAGAAGGAGTATTTGAAGGCGTTGATCGCAAGAGCGGCGAAGTCAAATGGCAGGCAACTCCGGTTGATTTAGTATTTGGATCAAGTTCTGAACTTCGCGCTGTTGCTGAAGTTTATGCGGCTGATGATGCTAAAGAAAAATTTGTAAAAGATTTTGTCAAAGCTTGGGTAAAGGTTATGAATAACGATCGTTTTGATCTGAGAAAATAATCGGTTAATCGATGAGAAAATAATCGGTTAATCGAGTCGAATATAGAAACCCCCCGACCCCTGCGGGGCCACCCCCCTTGACAGGGGGGCTTTGGTCCGAGTCCTGCCCCCCTGTCAAGGGGGGTGACCCCGCTAGGGGTCGGGGGGTTTTTGGATCAGAATTAAATCCGATTCAAAACCGCCACCGGACTACTCACCACAACCTCACCAAATCTCTCCATCTGAGACTTACACGAAGAACCACTAACCATAATCACATTATTTGAATCCTGCCCAAGTTTCTCAACTTGCTCCTGCCAATTCATTTCAAAAAGTTTTTTCGAAGTTTCAAAGTTTTGCTCTTCCATGCCAAAGCTACCACTCATGCCGCAACAACCAGTTTTGATGGTGTTTAATTTCACTCCAAATTTAGCAAAAATTTCACTCCAAATTTCAGCAATTCGACCAACATTTGTTTGCTCAGAACAATGCAGAATTAGGTGATATTTTTTATCGCTACTGGCGGATTTTTGCGGCGAGATTTTTTGCAAAAATTCTGGCAGATAAAACACTTCAATTTTGTCATCATTAAAGCGGCGATATTCATCGCGATAAGACAATGCCACACTTGGATCAACGCTGATTAAAATTCCATCAAGTTGCTTTAAGTAAGAAATATTGGCTGCCACAACTTTACGAAAACGATTCAAAAAACCTTTAGCGTGTAAAGCTTTACCGTTTTCAAAAACTTTAGTGAAGCGCACATCAAAACCAAGTTTTGTCAAAAGTTCGTAAGTATTTTGCAATTCTTCGCCGTGGAAATAATTGGTGTAAGCGTCGCGGAGAAGATAAATTATATTCTCATGGCGGGAATGGGTTTGTAACCCATTCCCCACGTTCATGTCATCTTGAAATGAACGTGAGGACGGAGTTACAAACTCCGTCCTGCCAATGGGAGTTTGGCTTACGAGATCCTTCACTTCGTTCAGGATGACAGGAACATCCATCACCCCAAAAATTCTACGCACGAAAAATTTCGTCAAAAAATTCTGCGTTAATAAATTGAACAACAACGGAACGCGACCAAAAATCAGCAACAAAAATTCAATATTTCCGATCAAATAATCCTGTGGTTTACGCCAATTATTTTTGAAATAATGCGATAAAAAATAAGCTTTGGCATCAGGAATACTAACCTTGATCGGACATTGAGTATTACAAGCTTTGCACCCCAAACATTTAGAAAAAGATTCGTAAATTTCTTTTTCCAAAATTTTATTTGCTGGTTTGCGCACCCATTCTTTAAACAACATCGCCCTACCCTTTGGCGAAAAGCGGCGATCTCCTGAAGCCTTATAAGACGGGCACATCGCCGAAGATTTGTCTAAATTAAAACACAGCGCATTGCCGTTGCAGCTGAGAATATTTTCAAACTCATCGTGCATTTTTGGCGAAATATTTTCGTCAAATTTTCCGCGAGTTGAAATAGCATCAAGCGCGGCAATTTCACCATTCGCGCTGGCAATTTTACCGCTGTTTAATTGATCGAATGGATCAAAAGTTTTTTTAATTTCTTTGAAAATTTTGGTAACTTCCACGCCCAAAAATTTCTCGCTGTACTCACTTCTAAAACCTTTACCATGTTCGCCCCAAATGATGCCGCGATGTTTTAAAAGTAGTTCGCAAACTTCATCAGAAATTTTACGAATTAATTCGCGATCACTTTTCTGACGCATGTTAAGCGCTGGACGGACGTGCAAACATCCAGCATCAACGTGACCGAACATTCCATAAACCACACCGTATTTTTTCAAGATGGCGCGAAAGCCAGAAATGTAAGCCGCTAATTCTTCCGGCGGCACAATGGTATCTTCAACAAATGGCAGCGGGCGACGTTTACCTTTCATGGCACCAAGCAAACCAACACCTTGTTTGCGTAGGTTCCAAATGTTGGCGATTTCGGTTTTGTCGTTGATGAGGAAATAATTTTCGAAAAGGAAATCACCCTCTTGGCGGGAATGGGTTTGTAACCCATTCTCCACGTTCATGTCGTTTTGAAATGAACGTGAGGACGGAGTTACAAACTCCGTCCTGCCTTCGCTCAACCGGCGGTTCAGAAAATCTTCATGCTGTTCAAATTCTGCTACGCTGTCGTAAGAAAATTCTAAAATATTTACCGAAGTATCAACGCCATCGCCAATTAAATGACCAACATCTTGCCAAATAATATCGTTTCGCGCCAATCGAATTACATTTTCGTCAATGGTTTCAATCGCTGTTGGGCAAAGTGCAATCACGTTTCGCGCATCTTGCAACGCCGCATCAAAATTTTGGTAACGAAGTAATACCACTCGTTTTTTCGCCGGAAGTTTTTTTAGTTTCACCGTAATTTTGCTAACTAAAGCCAGAGTTCCTTCCGATCCAGAAATCAAATAATTGAGATCAACTTTTTGCTGCGCGAAAGACTTCTCGATATTGTAACCCGTAGCGGTGCGCGCCAAGTGTTTTGACGAATAAAGATTTTGCGCCCGACTTAAAATTTCAGCAGTTTTTTCTACAATTACGTTTTCATCTGCTAGCAAATGCAGCGTCAAATTTTCGATATTATCTGACGTTCGACCATGCGTACACGAACCTTTTCCACAGGCGTCAGTATTGACCATTCCACCGATTGTAGCGCGATTGCTTGGCGAAATGTTGGGCGGAAAATAGAGATTAAATTTTTCAAGTTCGCGGTTCAAAACATCCAAAATCACACCTGGCTCAACTTCGGCAGTCATCGCTTTTTCATCAATTTTTAAAATGCGATTCATGTAGCGCGAATAATCAACAATAAAGCCAGAGTTGATCGATTGGCCGTTGGTACTAGTTCCACCGCCCCTTGCCGTGATTTTTATTTCGCGAAATTTTTCTTGGCGCAGCAAATTAAAAATCAGCTCAACATCGTTTTCGCTGCGTGGAAAAATCACGCCATCAGGTTCAACTTCGTAAATCGAATTGTCGGTTGCGTAAGTTACAGTAACAGATTTTTGCGTAGCGATGTCGCCGCTAAAGCCAATGTTTCGTAAGTCTGAGAGGAAGATCTGATTTAGGTTCATTTTCACTCCTTGTCATCCTGAGCGTAGCGAAGGATCTCATCAGCAGAATTCCCAGTTTGTTTCACGAGATCCTTCGGCTTCGCCTCAGGATGACAAAAGGAATGTAGAAACGAAATTAAATCATTCACGCTGTAAAAAAAGTTCTGCGCTTCTTTGATTACGGCTTCACGTGCTGCATGTTCGCCGAAGCCACAGAAAATCACGCTTGAATTCGCTTTCGCTACTTCCAAATCGGTGTAACCATCGCCCACCATAAAAATTTTTTCGTAGGATTTTTTAGCTAAAATTTGCGCCACAATTTTTGGTTTTCCGCCATTTTGGGCTAAAATATTTTGTTCTTCAAAAGCTATTACACGTTCACCATCGTAAACAAAATTATTGGCGAAACAGTTGTCGCGATTGATTCCAAGAGCATCGGCTGCCGGATAAATAATTTCTAAAAATCCGCCGGAAATAATGTAAAAATCAAAATCATTTTTCAGCGAATCCAAACCAACAACAAAGCCTTTTGTGATGTAGTTGCAGATTTCCACTTTCAAATTTTCCACATCCGATTTTGTCAATTTAATGTGAGCAAAACGCGTGCGCAGCGAATCCGCAAAACTCATCTTACCACCCATCGCCGCCTGCGTGATTTTTTCGATTTCGTCTTTTTGTTCAGAAGCAGTTTTAGCAATTAAAAAATCCAAAGTCTCAATCGAGACCAACGTCGAATCAAAATCAAAAATCGCGCATTTATTTTTCATTTTTATAAATCCTCAGTTCTAAATTCGCTGTAGCCTTCGTAGTAATAGCTGATGTCGATGCCTTTCATAAACAGTTCACGATCATTAATTTTGTCAGTTAAAGCACCGCGCAACAAATGTTTTATTTCTAAATCCTTAACCGTGCTACGTTGCATCGCAGAAAGATAATCGTTTTTATCGACTGCGTTCCAATCAATCACCTGTTTGAGTTCTTGTTTGAGAATCAGATCAAGCCAAATTCTGGTAGCACGTCCATTGCCTTCGCGGAATGGATGAGCGATATTCATCTCGACATATTTTTCGATAATTTTCTCAAAATTATTTTGGGGCATTTTATCAATCTGCTCAAGAGCTTGTGGCAAATACATTAAAGGTGCAAAACGGAAGTTACCTTTGGCAATATTCACCTCACGTAAACATCCAGCAAATTCATAAATATCGCCGAACAAAAATTGGTGAATTTGCGCCAAACCTTTGAACGTACCAACTTCGATACGGTTAATATCTCCACTTTCAAAAAGTTGTTTGGCTTTTTGTTTACTTATTTTTTCTTCGGCTTTGTTGAGTTCAAGCTGGTTGGTGATATTTAATTTATTTTCTAAAACCATTTTTGAGGTTGTTTATTATTTTCTTGTCATCCTGAACGCAGTGAAGGATCTCGAGAGATTTATTCAAAGCCTGTCTCACGAGATCCTTCGGCTCCGCCTCAGGATGACAAGAGGGAATCTTAGGATGAGATAATGTTTTGAAAGACGCACTCAAACCATTCGCACAAAATTTTAATGTCTTGTGCTTCAGCTGTAACACCGCACCAAACACGAAATGATGGCGGGGCGGAGTTATAACCTTTTATGTCGAAAGCGACTTTTTCGTCTTGTAAAATTTTGGCGACTTGATCGATAAATTTGCGCTGACCAGCTTCATCTAATTTTTTAAACTCTTCTTGTGAAGGTCTGAAACACACCGAAGTGCGTGATTGAAATTTTTTGTCGGCACAGAGATTTTCAAAATTTGGTGAAGAATTTAAGAAATCTGAAATCGCGGCAAAATTAGCATTGACGCGAGAATAAGCTGCTGATGCACCGCCCATTTGTTTGATCCAAGACAAGGCATCAAAAGCGTCTAAAATACACATTGTGGAAGTGGTGTTAATCACTGATCCTTCAAAAACTGCAGAGCTGAAAACACCTTTTTTCTTAAGCTGATAAATTTTTGGTAGTGGCCAAGTTGGGGTGTATTCTTCGATTCTTGCAACAGCGCGTGGACTTAGAATCAAAACGCCGTGTTGTGCTTCACCACCAAGTGATTTTTGCCACGAATAAGTAGTTACATCGAGTTTAGAAAAATCGATCGGTATCGAAAATGCAGCGGAAGTTGCGTCGCAAAAAGTCAGGCCTTTTCGATCAGATGGGATAAAATCTAAATCATTGAAACACACGCCAGACGTAGTTCCGTTAAGTGTGAAAACAACATCACGATCAAAATCAACTTTGGAAATGTCGGGAACTTTTCCAAAATCGGCGGCAAATTTTCGTACGTCTGTAAGGCGTAATTGTTCAGTAATTGCCTTGTACCACTCGGCTCCGAAAGCTTCGAAATAAACCACATCAACACCGCGCGCACCAAGCATGTTCCACATTGCCGCTTCAAAAGCTCCAGTATCTGATGCAGCGATAATGGCGATTTTGTAATCACTTGGAAGGTTGAGTAATTCAGCACTCAACGCGTTGACATCGTTGATTAATTTCAAAACTTCTTTGCTGCGATGTGAACGTCCCAGCAATTCTGTTTTATTCAAAAACTCAGCATTCCAATTTGGACGCTTAGCGCAAGGGCCGCTGCTAAATTTGTTTGAGGTTGGTTTTGCGTTTGGTTTGGTCATTTTTAGATCTAAAGAAAGTTATAATTCTATTTTTTAAAGAGATATTTGGCACCAGCAACTAAAGGAATTTGACATGATGCCCGCAATATTGGAGATGGAATTTCACTTGAAGCTGAATCAATTAAATCCATTTCATCTTCTTTCATTTTAGGTAATTCTGCGTTTGATTGTACCTCTCCAACACAAGTACTGCAAGACAACTTTTCATCGCACGCGGCTTCTATTTCACCTCCCTCTTTAAGAACCGTTGCTAAAGTAGGATTTGAAACTCTGTATCTCTCGTCAGAAAGATCTACCTCTATAACTTTTTCTCCACCTTGTCTATCAATAATCTTGATTACAACTTTACCACATGGAGTAGAGATCTGACTATTATCATTACTAATACCACCTTTCATAACTGCAGAAGCCGCTGCTTTTCTAAGATGTTTAATAAATGAACCACTCTCTTTTTCTATCTCATCAAGAATTTGTCTACCCTCTTCCGAAACTGCTCTTTGTGCTAAATCTTTAGTTAACCAATAAACTTTCTCATCATGACTAAGCTTGGTGTGATCTATTTTTACTATCGTTCTATCTTGTTTATTAGAATTAACATATCGGTTCAATCGTAACAAAATATCATCACTCTCAATACCAACTATTTCCACTTTCCCATATTCGGTAGACATCACCAAACGAGCATGATTCTCAATTCCGGAAAGACCATTTTTAGCATCTTCAAGTAAATTATACTGCCTTTCTAAAGTATTATTTTCTCTAAAGTGTGAACTTCCTCTTATCTCTCTACACGCATAAACATTGTGCATCGCAATTCCTAAACGATTTGACTGATACATCAACAATCTCAGAACTGGCACAGAATCATTAACTCCCGCAATGATTGGAAACTGGTTATGATGACCAATCCAATCCCTCTCCTTCATCGCATGAAGAGGATAAACCAAATCTTTCCTAACGCTGTACCTCTCCCTTAAATCGTAGAGATAATTACCTCTTCTATCAACTTTAGGATCAACCAATTCATAAGGATGAGTATAGTGACCAACAAATTCAATTCTTGTTTCGGGATAATTCTTATTAAACATATCCATCATCTTCCAGAAATCCTGATCAAATCTCGAAGGGTTAAATGATAATTCTTTTGTACCAATCCTAAGAGAAGTAATTCCTGCTTCAGCCATCAAAGTCATATATCTGGCCAACGTCGCATTTGGCAAAGTCATCGGATCGCCACCAGAAAATAAAATTTCTCTTATGTTAATTAGAGGTTCTTTGGTTTCACGATGTAAGTATAATCCTTGTTTCTCATCCCAAGAACCATATTCAACAATTGCCCTATCAACCATGTCGTTGTAAGTCTTGATGTAAGCTGCAACAACATTCATATCAGCTTTCGATTTATTTGATGATCCATCAAATAAATCCAGTCTGTAGCAATATCGACAATGCGAAGAACAATTAATCGAAGTATAAGCAAGCAACATCTCATACTTATGCAACAAACCCGGAAGTGGCGAATAACGATTCTGATTAGAAGGGTCAATTTCACCGGCAAGATCAGCAATCTCTCTGGCATCAGGCATCACAATTTTTAGAATTGGATTTGGTTCTTTGGCAATTGATGGTACATTAAATACATGCTGCAAAAAACTATCAGAAACCTTCACACGCATACGATCTTGAATAGATCCAGCATATGATAAAACTTCATTCATACTTTCCTGACTGTAGTATTTGTCCGATAACATTTTAACAACTTCTTCCACACCAACAAACCCTTCTCCACCCTTACCACCTCTAGAATATCTTTTATTCAAATGCTGAGAATTAACATCACGTAAGAAAGATTTTCCATTTTCAGAAATACTAAAAACATGTGAAGTTCCACCTAAAGATAATTTATCTTCTTTGGCCAAGCGTTCTCGTAATTCAACAACTCGAGAATGAATAGTTTCCAAACCATTATAATCACTAATTGCAGAGTAAGATCTTGACCACTCATGGTATCCACTCAATTTTGGATCATGTTGGAAAGCTCTTAATACTGGTAATCTAGTCGCCGCGATAACTCTTCTGGTCATTTTTATTTCTTACTTTGATTAAGACCAATATGAGCGTCAATCAAGCTATCGGTCTTTAACATTTTTATAAAATCACTTAGCAGACCGTGGTGTTTTTTTCCTTTCTTAACCAAAATTCCATAAAGAATATTTGGGAAATATTTCTCCAAAGATTTAGCACAATAATCATTTTTATTGCTGTCTCCTTCTAAGCAAATGCTTGATAGAGCAGCAATACCTATTTCTTCACGAATAAAGCTTTTTAGTATTTCATAATTTCCCATCTCAAAATCTATTTTTGTCTGTAATCCGTAATGTCGAATTACCTGTTCAAAATTTGGGATAGTAACAAATTTATTATCCAATTTTAGGAGTTTGTAACGCTTGATATCTTGCATATCTATCTCTCTTTTCTTAGATAAAGGATGTCTTTTGCTCATCAATAATACTGGCTTATACTCAGCTACTGGAATGAAATCCAACTCATCAGGAATTTCATTTACTTGCATAGAATATAACAACATATCTACCTCGTTATTCATCAATCGAGACATAGCCTCCAATTTTGTGATATTTCTTATTTCAAAATTCGCATCTGGATTTGATGTCTCAAACTGTCTTATATATTTCGGAAGTATGTGAGTAATGCTCACGCTATTTGCCGCGATGTTAATTGTTTTTGATTTTTCTTTTTTTATTGCAGCGATGAAATCTTCAAACATCTCATCAGTTCCATAAATATGAGGAGCTGCATAAGCGTAAAACATTTTTCCTTCTTTTGTCAGGTCGGCTTTGTTTTTTCCCCGAGAAAATAAGATGACACCCAAATCACGTTCTAATGCTTTAATCTGCAGACTAACCGCACCTTGACTCAATTTCATTTTTTTTGCAGCAGATGACATGCTGCCTGTTTGAACCGTATAACAAAAACCTCGTAACTGTTGGAAACGATTGTTCTTATAATGAAATTGTTGAGAAGTTTTTGGCATTCACTCTGAGTTTTATTAATATAGTAATTAGTTTTAGTTAAGATAATTCGGATTCTTTCTTAGAAACTCAACAACAAACTGCTCGCCACTTTTTTAATAATCATCATTAAAAGTTTTGGAATCTGCTTATTAACACAATCACCTAGAAACATGAAAAATTCTAACGACAATTTAAGTTCTTTAAACTTTCTTCCAGAAATCATGCAAGATCTGAGGACTCCTCTTAACACTATCTTTAGTTTTTCGGAGTTATTGAAGTTTGAGATTGAGAGAAAAAAGCAGATTAAGACGAGTAATATTTCCGTAAGAAATACTTCTGAGTTCGAAGATTACGCTGATTACGCCAAAGAAATTTCTGATGCTGTCTTTGAAGTGAATAAAATCTTTGAGAATTTGGTGAAAAAAAATCTGCAATCAAATTTGCAATCTAGCTAGTGAAGATCACGAGTTCCACCACCCGCAAAACACCAGAAGATTTAATCTTTAGCGTGTGTCGCCAACTTCGGGCGGTAGCAATATCGCCCGAAACTTAAACATAAAAAAACTCCTTAGAATTTTTTCGAAGGAGTTTTTTTTATGGAAAAGGAACCCCCCGACCCGCTTTGCGGGCCACCCCCCTTGACAGGGGGGCAAGTGCGTCTAAGCCCCCCTGTTAAGGGGGGTGGCCCGCCGTAGCTCGAAGAGCGTAGTCGGGTCGCGGGGTTTCCGTCACAACCTCAAAACTACTGTGAAACTCTTACCGACAAAGTTCCGGCGATTGATTTGAGATCAGATTCTAATCCAGAAGGAACTGACGCCGCTTCAACGTCTAAAACTACGTAACCAATTTCAGAATCAGTCGATAAAATTTGTGCTTGGATGTTAAGCGCGTGTTTACTGATTTCGTGGTTGATCGCTTGCAACATACCTGGCGTATTTTTGTGAACGTGCGAGATACGGACGCAACCATCATTAGGTTTTTGCAACGCCAAATTCGGGAAGTTCACCGCCATTGCAGTTGAGCCGATCAAATGATTTTGCGCTAATTTATTCGACACTTCGACCGCGATATTTTCCTGCGCTTCTTGCGTGCTGCCACCGATGTGCGGCGTTAACAAGACATTGTCGAATTTACGAAGTGGCGAAACAAATTCTTCGGCATTGCTTGAAGGTTCAACTGGGAACACGTCAACTGCCGCGCCGGCAACATGTTTAGATTCCAAAGCTTCCGCCAACGCATCAACATCAACCACATTGCCACGAGAGTTGTTGATGATGAACACACCTTTTTTCATTTTGGCGATTGTGCCACGGTTGATGATATTGTCGGTGCTTTTGCTTTGCGGCACGTGAAGTGTGATTACGTCAGAAATTTGCAGTAGCTCATCAAGTGAATTAACTTGGTGATTTGAACCAAAAGGCAATTTGTTTTCGATGTCGTAATAATAAACATTCATACCCAAAGCGTCGGCAATAATTCCAACTTGGGCGCCGATGTTGCCGTATCCGATAATTCCGAGATTTTTATTTTTAATTTCGTTGCAACCGGCAGCGTTCTTGCTCCACACACCTTTGTGCATTTCAACATTGACGATGTGCAGACGGCGATAAAGCGAAATAATTTCGCCAATCACCAACTCAGCAACTGAACGAGTATTTGAAAATGGCGCGTTGAAAACTGGAATTCCGAGTTTTTTCGCTGCTTTTAAATCAACTTGATCTGTCCCAATACAAAAACAACCAACGCAGGAAAGATTTTTAAATTTAGATAAAACTTCGTGAGTTAATTTGCTGCGCGAGCGAATGCCAAGAATATTGGCTTCAAACACTTCTGCCGGTGCTTCTTCAATACTGGTTTTGAGAATTTTGATGTCGGTAATTCCGAATTTTTTGAAAGTAGAAATCGCAGCTTCGCTGATATTTTCGAGAAGGATAACTTTGGTCATTTTCTGATTAGCTTGAGTTGAAAACTTGGGGGGATTGCGGGCGTAGAAATTAAACCTGCTGCAGCTAATATGCAAATGGGACTTCCTGTCATCCTGAGCGTAAGCGAAGGACCTCATGAGCCGAGGGTAATTTTACGTTATATCACCCTCAGCTCATGAGGTCCTTCGCTGCGCTCAGGATGACAAAGCACTACTACTCAGAAACTATTTTCTTAACTTCGACCACCTTCTCAACTGGTTCACGTTTGCCATTCATCAACAAAGACAGCGAGTTGAAAGCTCCAACGATAATCGCCAAAGTTCCAGTAATCACAAATGGAAACGATTTAGTCCACGGTCCAAAATTACCGCAAACAACACAACCCACACCAACAATTAGAAAGAATTTTACTTCAACTTTTTGACGAGCAGCAAGGGAAAGAAAATTAATTATTCCAACAACCAAAAGGAATGCACCAACACGAAGCAACACAAGTGGATCAACCGCATCTCCCGTAATTGGCCCAGCGTAAGTCATGATTTTTTCTTTCACCGCAAAGAAGCCAATGCCAAAACAAAATGGCACGATTGCAAATAAGAAAAGGTCAAAAAGCAGATGATGTTTTTTCATAATTTGTGCCGTTTTTTTATTAAGGATAATTGCTGTTTTTACTAATTATTTACTAAATTACTGAGGTCAAATCGCAAATCGAAATCAATTTTTTGTACCACCACCCTGCCTCACTTTTTTACAAAATTAAAAAAAACTTTTTCAAATCTTGATTTAGCAATTCAAGGCAATATTCAAAGATTTCCTCAAATTCGAATCGGTAAAAAATAATTTTCACATGTCAAATATCGCAAAACTTATTAGCGGCTTCAACATCTTCAAAGTCACAACGTACAAAAATAAAAAAGACATCATTGAACACCTAATTGAACAAGGTCAAAAGCCTACAACAATGGTGATCTCGTGCGTTGATATTCGAGTTAGCCCTACAGAAATTTTTGCCACCAATCCGGGTGAGCTTTACATTCTCAACAACATGGGCGGACTTGTACCAAAATATTCTACTGATGGAATTCACGGTATGTTGTCAGCAATTGAATACGCCGTTACAGTTTTAGAAGTTGAAAACATTGTAGTGCTAGGCCACGCCAAATGTGAAAGCATCAAGATGATGATGTCGGAAAAGACTAACAAAAAAATGTCAGAATCGATGAAAACTTGGATGTCAGTTGCTCAGGAAGCAAATGATGCCACAGAAAAAAACATGGCAGGCAGAAGTGAAACTGAACGTCACGCTTATTGCGAACAAGAATCTTTGGTAATTTCAATGCGCAACTTGCTGACTTACCCTTACATCGTTGAACGCATGAAGAAAAATAAACTCAACGTTCACGGTCTGCATTTCAACATCGAAACTGGTGAAATCATTGGTTTCAATCCTGAAAATCTAACTTTCGAAACTTTGGCTTAATATGAAAAAAATCGTCGTAAAAAATCCTGTTGTTGAAATTGATGGCGACGAAATGACGCGCATCATTTGGAAGATGATTAAAGACAAATTAATCACGCCTTACATTGACGCCCCAATTCAATATTTCGATTTGTCGGTACAAAATCGCGACGCAACTAACGATCAAGTTACAATCGATTCAGCCAATGCTATCAAAGCTTGCGGCGTTGGCATCAAGTGCGCCACAATCACTCCTGACGAAGCACGCAAAAAAGAATTTAACTTAAAAGAAATTTGGAAATCACCCAACGGTACGATCAGAAATATTTTGGACGGCACAGTTTTTCGTGAACCGATTGTTTGCCAAAACGTGCCCCGCATCGTTTCAAACTGGACTGCGCCGATCATCGTTGGTCGTCACGCTTTTGGCGATCAATACAAAGCAACTGATTTTGTTGTTCCCGGAAAAGGTAAACTCACCGTTAAATTCGAAGGCGAAAATGGCGAAGTAATCGAGCACGAAGTTTTCAAATTCAAAGGCGCTGGCGTTGCGCTAGCAATGTACAACACCGAAGAATCAATTCGCGGTTTTGCTTATTCTTGCTTCAACCTCGCTTTGCAAAAAGGCTGGCCACTTTATCTTTCAACCAAGAACACAATTCTAAAAAAATACGATGGTCGCTTCAAAGACATCTTCGCTGAAATTTACGAGAAAGATTTCAAAGAAAAATTCGCCGCTGCCAAAATTGTTTACGAACATCGTTTGATCGACGACATGGTTGCATCGGCTTTAAAATGGAAAGGTGAATTTATTTGGGCGTGTAAAAATTACGACGGCGACGTGCAGAGTGATTCAGTCGCACAAGGCTTTGGTTCTCTTGGTTTGATGACTTCTGTTTTAATCACACCAGACGGCAAAATTATGGAAGCTGAAGCTGCACACGGAACTGTGACGCGCCATTATCGCGATCACCAAAAAGGGCTTCCAACTTCAACCAACCCAATGGCTTCAATTTTTGCCTGGACTCGCGGTTTAGAATTTCGCGGCAAACTTGACGGCAATCAGGAATTAATCGATTTCTGTCACCGCCTTGAAAAAGTCTGCATTGAAACTGTTGAATCTGGCAAAATGACTAAAGATTTAGCGGTGTGTATTCACGGCAACAAAGTTGAACACGGCACACACTATCTTTACACCGAAGAATTTTTAGATGCGGTGGCGCAGAGATTAGCACACTAATTTTTTCGTCTTCTCCCCCACTGTGATCCTGAGCTTCCACCTGTCATTCTGAGCGCAGCGAAGAATCTCGTGAGAAGAACTCCTGAGATCCTTCGCTGCGCTCAGGATGACAGGAAAGCATGATGACAGGAAAGATGGAAGAATAACAAAATGAACAAAACCACTTAATTCCCCAAAATTTCAAAAAATGTCCTCCCTCCCAATTATTTTTTACACCATCCCGATCATCTTCGTGCTGTTCTTAATCAAGAGCCGCCAAAGTTTGACACATCGCATCGACACCATCATCGAAGATTCGCTCAACAGCGGCATCATTCAGATGATTATTATTTTTATTCTTGCTGGTGCTTTCGCTAACACCCTCGCTGGCATGGGTTCGATCACCGTTTTGAAGTCGCTAATTTATTACGCCATTCCTGAAAGTTTCATTTTGCCGGGATTATTTTTAGTCTCAGGATTAATCGCCACCGCAATCGGGACTTCGGTTGGAACTGTCGCCACAATGGCACCAATTTGCTTAGCAATTTCAGGCGACAATCACACCAACGCCGTAATCGCCGCTTCTGCCGCCGTTGCTGGTGCTTATTTAGGCGACAATCTTTCAATGATTTCCGACACCACAATTGCCGCTGTCAAAACTCAAAATGCCGAAAACGACAAAAAGTTTTTCCTCAATTTAAAATTAATCACACCAGCGATCATTCTGACTTGTTTGGTTTACTTCACTCAAGATTTTCAAATCGTCGCAATCGAAAACTCTTACCAACCTAGCCTGCGAGATCTTCTGATTATTGCGCCCTACATTTTAGTAATTGTTTTAGGCTGCTTACGTTACCACGTTTTGTTCGTTTTAATGCTGAGCATTTTCATTTCATTTCTGATTGGTACCGCAATTAATCTGCAACTAATCGACCTTGCCAACGCAATGGTTAAAGGCATGGCCAGCATGTTTGAAATTTCATCTTTCGTGATTTTGGTTTCAATCATCAACTCGGCAATCAAGTATCACGGCTGGATGGACAAAATGGAAAATGCGCTGAAACACACTTCGCAAAAATTTGGCCGCGGCGCTTCTTATTTCGTATTATTTTTCTTCGTCGTTCTTGCCAATTTCATCACCGCCAACAACACCGTCTCAATCATCATGTGCGGTGATTTGGCACGCGGACTTAGCGAAAAGTTAAATTTAAGCCGCAACAAAATGGCCACTTTCATCGACATGTCGTCGTGCTACGTTCATTCGCTAGTGTTCTACGCGCCGCAACTAATCTTGGCGAGCAGCATCTGCAAAGTTGAAATCTGGTCGCTGATTAGCCATTCGTACTACAGCTTCTTTTGTATTGTGACGGTTTTTGTTTACTTTGTGGGGAATTTCAAAGTTGGTAAATCGGCACTTTAGCTGATTTAGTGAGTTTGTGACGAGGAACCACCCGACCCCTAGCGGGGCCACCCCCCTTGACAGGGGGGCGATGGTCCGAGTCCTGCCCCCCTGTCAAGGGGGGTGGCCCCGC
>CAYUHG010000025.1:0-22280 GCA_964444545.1 uncultured Rhizobium sp. | reverse complement strand
CCTTGACAGGGGGGCGATGATCCGAGTCCTGCCCCCCTGTCAAGGGGGGTGGCCCCGCTAGGGGTCGGGGGGTTTCTTTACCCACCCACCGTCACACTACTTCTTCACAAACACCATCATGTAATTCACATCCAAATCACGTGAATTCAATTTCCAAGAATCATTCAACAAATTGTAACTAAAGCCGCTAATCTCTTTTAATTCGAGATCATATTTTTGTGCGCAGCTATTGATTTCATGAGGTTTCAAAAACTTTTTCCAATCATGAGTTCCAGCTGGAAGCCAGCGTAGCACGTATTCCACAGCAATTTTCGCCAAAGCTAAAGATTTTACTGTGCGATTAAGTGTGGCAACAAAAAGCAAACCATTGGGTTTTACCAGTTGGGCGCAGTTTTTGACAAAACTTTCGACATCAGCGACATGCTCAATAATTTCAAGGGCAAGGACCACATCGAATTTTTGATTTTCTTGTGCCAAATCTTCGGCAGCACAATTTCGGTAATTAATTTTTAACTCAGATTTTTCGGCGTGAATTTTGGCAACGGCGATGTTTTTTTCTGAAGCATCAATCGCGCTAACATCAGCTCCCATGCTGGCAAACGGTTCTGACACCAATCCACCACCACAACCAATATCCAAAATTTTTAGATCAGAATTTAAGGAAAATTTCTCTTCGATTTTTTGACGAATGTAAGAAATACGAATTGGATTAAATTTGTGCAAAGGCTTGAATTTACCGTTCTCATCCCACCATTCATCGGCAATGCGTGAAAATTTTTCTACTTCGTTTTGGTCGATTGTTGAGGTCATAATTTTTAGTTTTTTTGAACTAATATAAAAATTAAATGGTATCTAAAGAAACCCCCCGACCCGCTTTGCGGGCCACCCCCCTTGACAGGGGGGCGATGATCCGAGTCCTGCCCCCCTGTCAAGGGGGGTGGCCCGCAAAGCGGGTCGGGGGATTTCTTTAGCCACCATCGCACACTCTTCGCTGGATGGGGTTTGTAACCCCGTCTAACCATTCATGTTTGTTAAATTTGTGACTGAACATTTGGACTAGGTTACAAACCCAGTCCAGCATTCGGCAGGGATTTTTACTGCTTTGGTAATTTCTCCACATCAATCATCTCGTAGTTTTCAACGCTATTCATCCAATTCGGTTTCACTTTCACAAACAAAAACAGATGAACTTTTGTACCGGCAATCTCAGAAAAATCGCGGCGTGCTTCTTCACCAATTTCTTTAATCATCACACCATTTTTACCAAGAATAATACTTTTCTGACTTTCTCGAGTAACGAAAATTGTTTGATGAATTTTAACTTGGCCGTTATTGAGAACTTCGTATTTGTCAGTTTTAACTGTGAGCGAGTAGGGCAGTTCGCGATTCAATTTCACGAACAATTTTTCGCGCGTAATTTCTGATGCAATAAAACGCATCGGCGCGTCGGTGATTTGTTCTTCGTCGTAAATCCACTGCGGATGCAAACATTTTTCGCACAAGAATTTTTTGATTTTTTCGACGCCATCTTTTGTTTCGGCGGAGATCGGAAAAATATCTTCGAAACCAAGTTCTACCAGCTTCGCCATAATTTCCAAAACTGTACCTTTTTTCACCAAATCAAGTTTGTTGATGATTGCGGTAATGTGCGGATTTTCTTTTTTAAGATCTTTGGCGATGCGAATATTTTCTTCAGTCATGCCGACAGTTGCATCGATCATCAAGCAAATGTGATCGGCATCGCGCAATGCTTGCCAAGCTGATTTGACGATGATGCGCTCTAAAATTCTTTCTTCGCGCGGAATAAAAATTCCCGGCGTGTCGATCACAATCATCTGCGTTTCGCCTTCAATCACAATGGCTTTGATCGAGTTGCGTGTGGTTTGCACTTTCGGCGAAACGATTGTGAGCTTTTGCCCCAACAAAGCATTGGTCAGTGTTGATTTTCCTGCGTTTGGAGCCCCAACAATTGCAATGTGACCGTGTTTTTTATTTGGCATTAGCAGCTAAATCTTTGGCGATTGTGAAAGCAAGCTCAACACTTTGCGATGAGTTCAATCTTGGGTCGCAATGAGTGTGGTAACGATCTTGTAAATTCATTTCTGAGATTTGTTGATTGCCGCCTAAACATTCGGTTACGTCTTGGCCAGTCATTTCGAAATGTACCCCGCCAGCGTAAGTTCCAAGTGATTTGTGAACTGCGAAGAATGATTTAATTTCGCTTAAAATTTCATCAAATTTACGAGTTTTATAACCAGTTGAAGATTTGATGGTGTTGCCGTGCATCGGGTCACAAGACCACACAACAGAACGGCCAGAAGCTTTAACTGCTTCGACCAAAGGCGGCAATAAATCATTAACTTTGCCAGCACCCATTCTTGAAATTAAAGTGATGCGACCAGCTTCGTTATTTGGATTTAATACTTCGAGTAGTTGAATTAATTCTTCTTTTTTAATCGAAGGGCCAACTTTGAAAGCGATTGGGTTGGCGATGCCGCGCATGAATTCGACATGTGCTTCATCAGGATGGCGAGTGCGATCTCCAATCCACAACATGTGAGCGCTTAAGTCGTAAAACTTGCCGGAATCTTTATTGAAACGGGTAAAAGCTTCTTCGTAATTTAGCAGCAAAGCTTCATGGGAAGTGAAAAAACTTGCAGTGGTAAGTTGCGGTAAAGTTTTGGAATCAAGGCCGCAAGCGCGCATGAAATTCAAGATTTTGTTAACTTCAGAAATAACTTCTTCGGTGTGTTTTTTGCTACTTAATGAGTGAGCAAATTCTTCATTCCATTTGTTAACTTTTTCTAAATTACCGTAACCACCCAAAGCAAGCGAGCGTAAGTAATTCAGCGATGCGGCAGAATAGAAATAAGATTCGATTAAACGCTGTGGATTAGCTTTGCGAGAATTTTCTTCGAAGTCGATGGCGTTAACAATATCGCCGCGGTAGCTTGGAAGAGTAACTTCGCCAACAGTTTCGTTGCCATCAGATCTTGGTTTAGCGTATTGTCCAGCGATTCTGCCAACCTTTACAACCGGTTTGTTTAAGCCGTACATCAAGGCAATTGTCATTTGCATGACGGTGCGGAAGAAACTTTTTAAATTGTCGTGTGAAAATTCTTGGAAGCTTTCAGCGCAGTCGCCACCTTGTAGCAAGAAGGCTTCGCCGCGTGAAACGGCAGCAAGTTCAGACTTTAATCTTTCAACTTCGTCAATTGAAACAAGTGGTGGGAAGCTTTTTAATTGCTGTTCCGCAGCTCTTAACGCGTCTTGATTTTTGTATTCCGGTTGTTGTTTGATTGGCAAATTGCGCCAAGAATTTACCGTCCAGTTTTTTGAAGATGCCATTGTAAAATATGGTTGGAAAATGTTGATTTTGTTGGATTGGGCGCGATTATCTTTTTCGTCAGAATCAATGTCAATTTCTTAATTCATGAAAAAATTAATCGCCTTTCAAGGAACATTCGGAGCTAACTCTAACTTAGCTTGCCAAAGATTTTACCAAGATTTCGAAGCCAAAGCTTTTCCAACTTTTTACGATGTTTTTGAAGCGGTAGAACAAGGTGAGGTAGAATATGGCATGATTCCGCTAGAAAACTCTTACGCTGGACGTGTTGCTGAAATTCACAATTTGTTGCAGAAGTACAATGTTTCGATTGTTGCAGAGCATTTTTTTTCAATCTCACACAATCTCGCCGGAGTTGATGGAGCAAGGGTTGAAGATGTGAAAGAAGTTTTGTCACATCCGCAAGCTTTGATGCAATGTCAAAATAATTTGCGTCAATTGAACATGAAAATTGGTGAATTTTCTAACACCGCTGAAGCTGCAAAATATGTGGCGGCACAAGGTGACAAATCTAAAGCGGCACTTTGTTCAAAAATGGCAGCAGATCTTTACGGTTTGAAAATCATCAAGGAAAACATGCAAGATTCTGGCAACGACAACATCACAATTTTCATTGTAATTGCCAAAGAACCAAAAGATGTCGATCCAGAAATTGCACCGGTAAATACTGCGCTTTTGTTTACAATTCGCAACATTCCCGGTTCGCTCTACAAAGCTTTGGGAGGCTTTGCAACTAACAATGTCAGCATCGTAAAATTAGAAAGTTACATTCCCGGTGGTGTGTCGAAACAAGCGCAATTTTTTATCTCAATTGAAGGTCATCCAAATCAAAAACATGTCGCACAATCTTTGGAAGAGTTGGGATTCTTCTCCAAAAGTGTAAAACTTCTTGGGGTTTACTACGCAGATAAATCAAGGTTTGAGAGCTAGTTGATGCGTATTGTTGCCGGAAAATTTCGCGGAAGAAACTTAACAAAATCTGATCATTTAAAATTGCGTCCAACGACGGACAAAAATCGTGAAGCGCTTTTTAATATTTTAACTTCGGGAAAATTGGGTTTTGAAATTTTAGATGCGCAAGTTTTAGACATGTGTTGCGGTACTGGTGCTGTTGGGTTTGAAGCGTTGTCTCGGGGAGCACAATCGGTAACTTTCGTTGATTTAAATCGAGCGCATTTAGAAGTGGTGAAAAAAAATTCTGTGCTTTTGGGTGTGGAAAATTCTTGTGAAATTTTGAGTTTGGATGCGAAGAAATTGTCGGAAAATAAAAAGTCATTCGACCTTGTTTTTATTGATCCACCTTACGCTGAAGATTATTTTGAAATTGTAAAAAATTTGCTCACAAAAAATTGGATCAACGAAAAATCATTGGTGGTGATTGAATCACAAACTGCTAAAGAAGATTTGCAGTTTGATGGTTTGGAGTTGTTGGATTCAAGACGTTACGGCTCAACGTCATTTTGGTTTTTTGTAGTTAGGTAGTTTTTGGATTCTTAATTTTAATATTGTCTTAAAACGCAAAAACCAGATTAGTGCCCGCGGGCACTAATCTGGTTTTGACTAGTAATATCAAGGTCTCAAGGCCTAAATTTTTTTTACAAAATTACTTACTTAGCTTAGTTACATCCAACATTCTAAGCGAAAACGCCCATTCGTTGTCGTACCAAGAAGCAACTTTCACCATGTTGCCGCCCAAAACTTTAGTTTGAGTAGAGTCGAAAGAAGAGCTGTAGCGAGTGTGGTTGAAATCGATTGAAACCAAAGGCTCGTCAACAATTTCCAAAACTTCTTTCATCTTGCCTGAAGCAGCTTTTCTAATGATGTCGTTCACTTCTTCTTTTGTAGTGTCGCGTTTAGCGATGAAGTTCAAATCAACCATTGAAACGTTTGCTGTTGGAACACGGATTGCGCCGCCAGCGAGTTTGCCGTTTAATTCTGGCAACACCAAACCGATTGCTTTTGCAGCACCAGTTGAAGTTGGGATCATTGACATGGCGCAAGCACGAGCGCGACGTAAATCTTTGTGAGAATTATCAACCACGTTTTGGTCATTAGTGTAAGCATGAACTGTTGTCATGAAACCTTTTTCAATTCCAATCGCATCGTTCAAAGCTTTAGCAACTGGAGCCAAGCAGTTTGTTGTGCAAGAACCAACAGAGAAAACTTTATCTTCTGAAGTTAGAGTTTCGTCATTCACACCGTAAACGATGGTTTTAACCGAATCTTCTTTTGCTGGAGCAGAGATGATTACTTTTTTCGCGCCAGCAGTGATGTGTTGTGAGGCGTCATCATATTTTGTGAAAGCGCCAGTACATTCTAAAACTACGTCGATTTTTAATTCAGCCCAAGGCAATTTTTTCGGATCGCGTTCGCCGAATAATTTAACTTTTTTGCCATCGATCACCAATTCTTCTTGAGTGCCAGAAACTGATTTTGAAAAGCGTCCGTGAATTGAATCGTATTTCAAAAGATGAATGTGAGTTTCAACCGGAGCTGGACCATTAACTGCGACCAGTTCGATGTCGGAATATTTTGGATCTTCAAAAATTGCACGAGTAACGCAGCGGCCAATTCTGCCCAGGCCATTGATGGCAACGCGGATTGTCATATTTATTTAAGATTAAATTAGGATTTTGGGTTTTGGATTGTGATTTAACTCGTGACTAAATTAAATCACTAAATCTTAAATCTTAACTCATAAATTTAAAAACATGGATTTCAGTTTCTTAACAATTTGTACCTTGCTGATTTTGTGCTCGTTGGCGGGAATTTTGGGTCTGTTTTTGTTCGAGGAATATATTCGGAAGATTTCATGTCTTTCAGTTTCTTACACCAGCTTTTTGGTTTTGATCGTGATGTTATCGCTGCGCAACGATAAGATGAATGAAGCGCTGATTATAATGGTGAGTATTTTAGCGGTTTTTGCGGTGAATCTTTTGATTGGAATTGGAATTGCGAAGAATATCGCCGGAGAGAGGGAGAGAATCAAAGAAATCGGCGGCAAAGAAGAAATTGCCGCCGAATAAAACTTACATGTCGTTAAGTTTCAGATGAACCAAATTGTTGTTGGTTTTAAGCTCAGCCATAACTTTTTTTCTAAGTTCAGCAGTAAAGTTTTCTAGTTCCTCAAGAACTTTTAAAACGTGAGCAGCTTCTTTTGGAAGTTGAGATTCTTGTTCTTGGATATTTTGATTTGTGTTTTTCATTTTTTTTTAAATTCGGGTTGAGGGAAGGGAAGAGCGCGGAAACTATTTTCGTGCTAGCAAGCTGTCAAATATTTTTTGGGTTGGTGTGTTATAGTTGTCATCCTGAGCGTAGCGAAGGATCTCTTTAGCCGAATTCATGAGATCCTTCGCTACGCTCAGAATGACAGAAAATTATGATAAAAAATGTCTAAGATTCATCACCAAATTCTAACACAACTTCTTTCCAGATTTCGTATTTCTCGACTGGCAAATTGCGGATTGGACTGCACAAATCAATCGCGCGACGCGCGTTATCAACAGCGATTTTGTAGGCTACTTCTTTAGGATCGTTGTATCTTTCCATGTCGATTACATCTTCAATGTCAGAATCAATTACACCATCTTCGTTGATTGAAACCTGAACCATCAGTTTGGTTTTGTTGTTGTAGTTAGTTTCAGAAACGGCACGTGAATAACATCTCTTTAGTTGTGATTGAATGTTGAATTTTTCACGTGCTGACAAATCTATATTTTCTAGGTTCTGAACTTGTTTTGCTTCGGCATTATTTTTGACATTTTTTTCATTGTCAGAATCTTGTTTTTCTGCTGATTTTTTCACCGCTCCAACATCTTGATCTTTCTTCGGATCATTGGTTTTTTTGTCTTCCTTAGTTTGGATATCTTCTTCTTTTTCTTTGCCAGTTTCTTGTGCTTTGTCTTGCGGCTTTTCAACTTCTTTTGCTGGCTGAGTAGTTTCGCTTACAGTTTTGGGTGCCGATTTAGCTGGTTTTGGTTTGGCAGTTTTTTTAGGCAGAGAAGCAACTTTATTTTTATTCGATTCTTTTTCCGATGTTGCTTCTTTTGAAGTCGCTTCTTTCGGAGTTTCTTTGGTTTTCTCGCTTTCGGTATTTTCAGTTGGTTTATTGGTGTCAGGAGTTTGACTGCCGGACATTGAAATCAAGCTAACTGAAATTTCGTTCGATCTTTTTGAGTTAATATTTTTGAGATTAAAATTGGCGTAGACCAGCAGCAGCAAAAGGAAATGCAGGAATAAAGAGTAGAGAATATTCTTAATCATTGAGCTAATTCGGTGACTAAAACTACCTGAGTGAATCCGGTCATATTAACGGTTCTGATGATGTCCATGACACGGCCGTAATCGATCTTTTTGTCAGCGCGAACTTGAATTTTGCTGTTTAAATTATTGCCAGTGACTTCAAGTAATTTTGTTGGGAGTAGTCCTAGTTTTACTGCATCGTCTTGAACGTAAAGTGTGCCGTCGGATTTGATTGAAATTGCAACGGGTTGAATTTGTTCATTGACCGGGGCAGTGGCGCCTTTTGGCAAATCGACGTTGATGCTGCTGTTCATCATTGGTGCAGCAACCATGAAAATAATCAGCAAAACCAATAAAATATCGACGAAAGGTGTGATATTTATTTCGCTGATGATGCGGCGTTTTTTGTTATTTCCTTTGTGATTTGAAAAACTGGCACCCATTAATTTGGTAAATTTTTATTTTTTATAACAAAAAGTTTGCTGGAAATTGCGCTTGAAAAATCAGCATCTTTCAAAGTGATTGAAGTGATTTGGTCAAGATCGTTTTTGACTTCCATTCTGATAAATTTCAAAGGATTGGTCGCAAAAATTATGCTGAATTCTCCAGCTTCTTTGCGGTTCTTTTTCATCACAGAAACTTTGATTTGGTTTTCTGATTTTTTGACCGAAGTGATCTCAACATCCTTCGCGGAAAAAGAAATATTGGCTCTAGTTAAAAATGATGCCGGAGTTGTGTTTGTGCCAAGATAGGAAGTTTCTTCCAATTCAAGATCGGTGTAAGCTAGAACGGATCCATTAACGATGATCAAAATTTTTTGTGTGCCATCATATTCAACTCGCATTTTACCCGGACGAGAAAGATAGAATTTTCCTTCGGCGTTATTTCCTTCTTCAGTTTCTTGAACGAATTTTGCGGTGAGGTTGGTGATGCCGTTGAGATAACTTTCGATCTGCTCTAGCTCATTAGAATATTTAGCCAGAAGCGCTGTGCTTTTGTCAGTTTCTTTGGCGGATAAATTTTGTGAGCTTAAAAAAGTCACAAAAAAAGCTACGCAAGTGAACAAACACTTACGTAGCTGATTTCGGTTTTTTTTCATCGGATTATTAAACGTCTTTTTTGTAATAAAGTTTCTCATCCAAAGCACCTTCGGATTTATCAACGATCAGGGTAATAGCGCTGTCGCCGGTGATATTAACGGTAGTTCTTACCATATCCAAAACTCGGTCAACACCAAGGATGATGCCGATGCCTTCGATTGGCAAGCCAACTGAAGAAAGAACCATGCTCATGAAGATGATTGATCCGCTTGGAATTCCGGCAGCGCCGATTGAACCAAGAGTGCAAGTAAGAACCAACATCATATAATTTTGAGTGGTCAAATCAATTCCGTAAGCTTGAGCAAAGAACAAAGCGCAAATACCAAGATAGATTGCAGTACCATCCATGTTGATACAAACACCAAGTGGCATCAAGAAATTTGAGTTGGTTTTAGAAACACCAAGTCTTTCTTGAAGTTGTGACATTGCAGTAGAAAGAGTGGCTTTGCTGCTGCTGGTTGCAAACGCGATTGATTGGGTGAAAAGAATTTTGCGGTAGAAAGGCAAAGGAGACATTCTGGCAAAAACCAAGATCATCAAACCAAATACCAAATATTGGAAAGAACAAGCTGCCAATACAACAACGATAAGTTTTGCTAAAGATTCCAATATTTCTAAACCTTGAGTTCCAACGACCCAAGAAATGTAACCAAAAACACCAAGAGGAGCAAGTCTGATGATCAATTCGATCATTTTGAAAGCCATTTGAGATGCAGAATAAATTACATCTTTAAGTGGTTTTGCTTTGTCACCGATCAAGTTGATGGTGATACCAGTGAAGATGGAGAAGACGATAATTTGTAAGAAGTTATCGTTAACCATTGAGTTAAGAGGGTTAACTGGGATCAAGTTCAACAAAAATTCAGTAACGGTAGGAGGAGCTTTCGCAATGGCTGCAGGCTGAGCAACATCAGAGCTTGAAAGAATAGAATGAAGGTCAACTCCAGTTCCTGGGTGGAATAAAATACCGGCAGAAAGACCGATCAAAACTGCGAAAATCGCAGTAAGAATGTAGGCGCTAAAACCTTTCAAACCAACTCTGGTAAAGTTACCTTGACCGTGCATTGAGGTAATGCCAGAAAGTAATGCGAAGAAAATAAGAGGAACAATAACCATCTTAATCAAGCTGATGAAGATAGTACCGAAAATTTTCAGATCTGCTGCTTTTTCTCCCAGAACAATACCCGCGACTACACCCAAAATAAGGCCAATAAGAACTTGTTGCCAAAGTTTCATAACTTACTAATTTTATTGATTAATATAACTGAGTTCGGTGACTCGGGTAATTTTTGTTTGTGGTTGAATCGATGCGATCTTAAAAAGATAAGATGCCTGCGGAGAGCCTAGAGAGTAAGCGTGACCTACATAATTCGATTTCAAGTTACAGACCGGCTTTTTTAATGTCAAATTAACTTTTTCAAAAGTTCTTTAGCTCAATATTTGCAACTGTCTAAAATTTTCCGACACATGAATTCAATAAATTTTTTGTGAAAAATGTGTAACGAAAAGCAAATATTTTTTAGGATTTTGAGTGTGATCAAGATGTAAGTTTTATTGTAGGTAATATTCTGATGTTTTGTAAGAAACTATAATTAAGGTAACAGTAAGTTGATTTGCGATAGCATCATAACTTTTTGATTAATTCTGGTTGAGTAGATTTCTTAAAAAGATTTTGACTTTTAAAAATAAAATCCAATTTTGCAGTTCCGACAAAACCCATACTTTCTTGCCGGTTATCCTACAGCCGAGCCAGTCTTTTCAACTATTTCCCGACATCTTTAAAATGAAAAAAAGTTTATTACAGGCATTAGTAGTTTTATCTGTTGCAACGTTTGCTACAGACTCGATTGCATCCACTAAATATATTTCAGTTGGTACGGGAAGTATCACCGGTGTTTATTATCCGGCTGGCGGCGCAATTTGTCGTCTTTTAAACCGTGGTAGAAAAGAACATGGCATCAGATGTTCAGTTGAATCTACTGGTGGTTCAGTTTCAAACCTAAATGCAATCAGAAACGGTGCGATTGATTTCGGTATCGTGCAATCTGATTGGCAATATCACGCCTACAACGGCACTGGTTTCTTCGCTGATCAAAAACCTTTCAAAGAATTAAGATCTGTTTTCTCTCTTTATACCGAAACTTTCACAATGGCAGTTTCAGAAAAATCTGACATTAAAAAGTTGGATGATATCGTTGGTAAAAGAGTAAATATCGGACCACAAGGTTCTGGTATGTATGCTACAATGGAAGTTTTGATGGGCGTAAAAGGTTGGAATAAATCTAGCTTTTCAGCAATCACTTACCTTCAACCATCTGAGCAACCAAAAGCTCTTTGTGACGGTAAAATTGACGTAATGATCTACGCGGCAGGTAACCCGAACGGTGTTCTTCAAGAAGCTACTCAAACTTGCAAAACTAGAATCATCAGCATTGATAAAGAAACTATCGACAAGTTGATCAAGCTAAACTCATTCTACGTTAGAGCAGTGATTCCTGGTGGAATGTATGCTGGCAACCAAAACAACATTGATACTTTTGGTGTGAAAGCTGGAGTTGTTACTTCAGAAAAAGTTTCTGCTGATGTAGTTTACAATATGACTAAAGCTGTGTTTGAGAACTTCGACAACTTCAAAACTCTTCACCCAGTATTCTCATCTTTGAAAAAAGAAGATATGGTTAGAGAAGGTCACCTTGCTCCAATTCACCCTGGTGCTTCAAGATACTTCAAAGAAGCTAATCTTTTGAAAGATTAATTTAGCCAAGGAAATTCAGGCAGTAAAAAGCCCGTCGTATCATCAGATGCGGCGGGCTTTTTTGTTTGAAATTATTTCCGCTGTCATCCTGAACGAAGTGAAGGATCTCGTGAGTTCAGTTTTTAAATGATAAAATCAAAATCACGAGATCATTCACTTAGTTCAGGATGACAGCCATTCTTTGTCACCATGATGTAATCTAAAAAGATTTTAGGCTAAGATTTTTTGCGCGAGAAGAAGATGTAGGAAGGAATAGCGAGAGCAAGAATTGCCGGTAAAACCCAGAGTAAAAAATTATTTTTCCCAAACTCAGAATAAACTAAAATATCGGAACCGAATTCTTTAATTAATTCATCTCGAATTTCATCATCACTTTTGCCGTCGGAAATTTTTTGACGGATTAATTTGCGCATTTCAAAAGCAAATTCAGTAGCGGAATTTTCAATTACTTGTCCATGACAAACTAAGCAGCGTACTTCGAGAAATAATTTCATGGCGCGCTGTTCCTGAGCTTCATTTTCTAGATGAGGTTCAGGAGACAAAGCAAAAGAGTTGAGAGAAAAAAGAAAAAAAGCTGCGATTAGAAAATGGCGTTTCATCCTAATTATTGATTTCGCCGGCACCAATTTTTTCAAAGCCGCCAGTCATAATTACGGCTGATCCAACTCCGTTCCATTCAATAACTAAATCGCCGCCTTTGAAGCGAGTTGTGACTCTATTTTTTTTGATCAATCCTTTTTTGATTGCCAAAATTCCAACAGCACAAGCACCAGAACCGCAGGCTAAAGTTTCTCCTGAACCGCGTTCCCAAACTCTAACTTCAATTAAATCGTCAGAAATAATTTGGGCGAATTCGACGTTAGTTTTTTCGGGAAAAGTTGCATCGCATTCAACCTTAGGGCCAACTTCGAAAAATTTGGTATCGCTTAAAGCTTGATCAACAAATGTTACCGCATGTGGATTACCAACGTTGACGCAGCCAAATTCGAAATCGTGCAAGAAAATTTTTTGAGTTTCGATTTCTGAATCGAGCGGAATTTTTTTCCATTCAAAAGATGGAACTCCCATATCTACAGAAATTAGGTCGCCACTTTTCCAACATTTTAAAATGCCGGAAGCAGTTTTAATTTTTGCTTCGCGATGTTTTTTTTCATCCATCAAGATTGAAGCGACACAACGTGTAGCGTTACCACATGCTCCAGCTAAAGATCCGTCAGAATTGTGGATTTCCATCAAGCAATCAGCTTGAGAGGAATTTTTTAAAACGATGACTTGATCGCAGCCGATATTTTTGCGATCAGAAATTTCTTTAATTTTTTCAGGGCTAAGTGCGATGCTGGTTTTACGACCATCAAAAATGATGAAATCGTTACCAGCACCAGACATTTTTACGTAAGGAATTATCATGAAAGTTGTGGCTAATTTTTAACTCGGCTGACGTAAGTGCAATCTTCGGTTCTAACCACAATTTCTTCGCCAGATTCAACAAAAGGTGGAACCATAACGCGAACACCATTTTCAAGAATCGCTGGTTTGTAAGATGCAGAAGCAGTTTGACCTTTAACAACAGCATCAGCTTGTGCGATTACGCAGTTAACGTGTTCTGGTAAGAAAATTGAAATTGGTTTGTCGTTACAATATTCCACACGAATATCCATGCCTTCAACCAAGAATGGTAAAGCTTCGCCAACTAAATCTTTAGAAAGGTTGAAGCTTTCGAAAGATTCCATGTCCATCGCCGCCAATTCATCTTGGTCGAAATATTGGAACTGATAATTTTTTTGTTCAACGTAAGCCACATCAACATCTTCGCTAGAGTTGAAGCGAGTGTTGGTTTTGTTGCCAGTTACTATGTTTTTCATCTCAACTTGAATGTAAGCACCGCCTTTACCAGGTTTTACATGTTCACGTTTTACAACTTTCCAAAGTTGGTTTTCAAATTCGATTACGTTTCCGACTCTGATTGAGTTTGCGTTAGTCTTAGCCATGTTTGTTATTTTTTAGTTTAGGTTTCTCACAATTTCTTCTGACACTTTTTTGGCGTCGCCGAAAATCATTAAAGTATTATCGTTGTAGAAAAGCTCATTCTCAATACCAGCGTAGCCGGCATTCATTGATCTTTTTACAAAGAAAACGGTTTTAGCGTGACCGACATCTAAAATCGGCATGCCGTAAATTGGGCTGGTTTTATCAGTTTTAGCAGCTGGGTTTGTAACGTCGTTAGCGCCGATTACAAACACGATGTCAGTTGAGCGGAACTCGGAATTGATTTCTTCCAACTCGAAAACTTTTTCGTAATCAATATTCGCTTCAGCCAGAAGTACGTTCATGTGACCAGGCATTCTTCCCGCAACTGGGTGAATTGCGAATTTCACTTCAACCCCAGCTTTTTCCAAAGCGTGAGTCATTTCAGCAACAGCGTGTTGCGCACCGGCAACTGCCATTCCGTAACCTGGAACAATTATTACAGAAGATGCGCCTTTCATCATAAAAGCGGCGTCTTCAGCGCTTGCTTGCTTAACCGGTTTTTGTTCTTTTGCATCTGAACTTGCGGCAGCAGCATTTTCGCCGAAGCTGCTGAAAATTACGTTAAAGATAGAGCGGTTCATCGCTTTGCACATGATGTAGCTGAGAATTGCACCAGAAGCACCAACTAAAGCGCCGGTGATCACCAAAAGTGGATTTGATAAAGTAAAACCGATGCCGCTTGCCGCCCAACCAGAATAAGAGTTAAGCATTGAAACCACGACTGGCATGTCGGCACCGCCAACGGGTGCGATCAACATAAAGCCGATGAAGAAAGAAAGGGCGGTTAAAATTACGAAGAAAAATTTTGATCCGAAAATGCAGAATAAAAGTAAAACTGCACCAAGAGCATAAGCGCTGTATTTGGTAACTTTTTGGGTATCTTTGAAAAGTGTAACTTTCGATTTCATGTTGCCGTTAAGCTTAAGGAAGGCAACGATCGAGCCGGTAAAAGTGATGGCGCCGATTACCACTCCAAGTCCCATTTCAATTAGGCTGGCGATTTTGATTTTTCCGCCGTCAAGAATTTTGAAAGATTCTGGAAGCCAAAGTGCGCTAGCTGCAATCAAAACTGCAGCTAGTCCGACAAGAGAGTGAAAGCCAGCGATCAGTTGTGGCATTGCTGTCATCTTAACTTTTTTTGTGATGAAATAACCAATGCTGCCGCCAATTGCGATGGCGATCAAGATCAAAAAATGATGTTTAATTTGCGGCAAAAATAGAGTGGTTAAAATTGCTAAACCCATGCCGGCCATGCCGAAATAATTTCCCAAACGCGAAGTTTTTGGCGAAGATAATCCGTAAAGAGACAAGATAAATAAAACTGAAGAAACCAAGTAGGAAAAGGCGACGAGGGAATTCATAAATTAAAGTAGTAAGTTAAATAACACCGCTACGTAAGCAGTCGTGAAGATGTAAAATTCCAACAACTTTTTTGTCTTCAATAACAAAAAGGCTGGTGATTGATTTTTTATTCATCACGGCAATCGCTTCTACGGCAAGAGTTAATGCTGAAGTTGTAATAGGATTTTTAGTCATTACTTCACAAGCGCTGTGATTTAAAAAATTGCCATCAATGTGGCGGCGCAAGTCACCGTCGGTAATTATTCCGATCAGTTCATTTTGTGGGTTAATAACTCCGGTGCAACCTAAATGTTTGGAGGTCATCTCAAATAAAACATCCGGCATTTTTTTATCTTCTGAGACTAAAGGAATATCTTTTTCGGTACGCATTAAATCGCGGACTTTGAGGAAGTTTGAGCCCAATTTTCCACCAGGGTGAAAGGTGCCGAATTTTTCAGGATTGAAGCCGCGAGCGTCAATTAAGCTAACTGCTAAAGCATCGCCCAAAGCAAGCATCATGGTTGTTGAAGTTGTTGGAGCGTTGACTTTATTTGCTTCAGGAATTGCCGGTAAAACGAGTGGAACTGTGCTGGCTTTGGTAAGTTCAGATTCTTGGCGGCGAATAATTCCGATGATCGGAATTTCAAATCTTTTGCAGTAAAAGATAATGTCTTTGAGTTCTTTAGTCTCACCAGAATTTGACAGCAGAATTACAACGTCATCTTGCGTAATCATTCCTAAATCACCGTGACTAGCTTCGCCGGGATGAATGAAAAAAGATGGGGTGCCAGTTGAAGCAAAAGTTGCAGCGATTTTATTTCCGATATGTCCAGATTTTCCCATGCCGCTAATGATTATGCGGCCTTTGCAATTTAAGATTAAATCGATGGCTTTGACGTAATTTTCACCAAAAAATCCTAGCAAAGACTGCAAACCTTCAATCTCGGTTTTGATAGTCGCAACGGCAGAATCGATGTAGGATTTATTCATATTTAGAGTTAAGAAAATGGAACTTTAATGGGAGCGATAATTTAATATTTGTTTGGTAGAAAAATAAAGTGAAGAAATTAAAAGTTTTGCAAAAGTTTTATCCTGCTAATTTCCCATTTTTTAC
Organism: uncultured Rhizobium sp.; assembly: GCA_964444545.1. Taxonomy (GTDB): domain Bacteria; phylum Pseudomonadota; class Alphaproteobacteria; order Rickettsiales; family UBA1997; genus UBA2645. Next base: position 6,354 of record CAYUHG010000025.1, on the reverse strand, counting down.
TTCCATGAACGAACACGAAATTTTACAAGAATTTGTCGCTGCTAAAGCAATTTTGAAAGGTCATTTTATTTTGTCTTCTGGTCTCCATTCTGATACTTACATGCAATGCGCCAGAGTTTTGATGGAGCCAAAAAGAGCAGAAAAACTTTGCGCTGAATTGGCAAAAAAAGTTGAAGAAAAACTGGGTAAAAATTTTGCTGATATTGTTGTTGCACCAGCAATGGGTGGCGTTGTGGTTGGTTACGAAATGGGGCGTCAACTTGGACTAACTACAATTTTTTGTGAAAGAGTTAATGGTGTTTTTGAATTCCGCCGTGGTTTTGAATTGCCGCAAGATGCCCGTGTTTTGGTGATCGAAGACGTGATTACTACAGGGAAATCTTCACTTGAAACTTACGAAGTAATCAAAAAGTTCGGTGGAAAAGTTGTAGCGGAAGCTTCCTTAGTTGATAGAAGCGGTGAAAAAGATTTGCAGGATAAAATGGGAGTTCCAGTGGTTTCGTTATTGAAGATTAATGTAAAAACTTTTGACGAAAATAACGTTCCAGAAGAGTTGAAAAATATTCCAGCGGTGAAGCCGGGAAGTCGATTTTTGAAGAGTTAGATACCGGGCGGTTTCAAATCACAAACTCAATCTTATTTTCTAATTCTGATTAATCCGAGTTTTATACTTACTTACTGGAGTATCAACGGGAGCTATGTTGTTACTTACGTTTGGATCTGGAGCAGAAAAGTCATCACTTCTTTTCTTAATCTGATTAGTAACGATCTTGCCTTCTACTACAGTGTTTGATCCAAGTACAAAGGTTTGATTTGGCTGTAGAGAAAATTTCACTTCAATTTGTCCAGAATCGTTAACTTTAAGTTTCAAAGAATCAGCCTTTGCACCAAGCAAAACCTTTAATTTACTTGGACTCACATTCCATAAAATTGAAACGTGATCTCGATCTACGGATTTCAAAAATAGCTCTTTACCTTTCTTATTAGTTTCCGAAGTAATTTTTTTATCGTTAACCCAAACTACCCAATCTTGCGGAGTGGAATACATGATTGATGCTAAATAAATGTATGATTTAGCGTTAAATTCATCTTGTTCTTTTCTAGCTTTTTCGGCGGCTTCTTGTTCTCTTTTTTTCTTAGCCTCAGCACCGTCTAGAATAGACTCTTCACCACCTTCATCAGGAGTATAAGCCTGGTTATTTTTAAAAGAATCGAGTGCACGTTCGATATTATCAGTTTCGCGATCATCGAACATCAATGACGTTGATTTATTACCCAATAGAAGGTTGGCCATTCCGCCTTGAATATTTTCAACTAATGCAGAGTTATCGAGTGGTTTACCTAATAAATCGAACTTTTTATTAGTGAGGTTTGGATCATTATTAGGATTTTGAACGTCAGGATTTTGATTTGGTGATGGATTATTGACCGCATTAGCATTGGCGCTTGCAGAGTTATCTTTCTGATCTGGATTATTTTGAGCGAAAGATTCAGTAGTACTAAGAAAAAGTACTGAGATTAGAAGCAGATTTGTGAGGGAAAATTTTCTCATTACGATCGATCTTTTTCAATAGGTTGTTCTGCTTGGGTATTTGAATCTGGAGATTTGCCATCAGCTTTCTGTTTATAAAGATACCAGAAGAAATCGACTTTTGCAGTAATCGCTCCAGATCCCTTGCCAGAGCTGAGTTGGATCAAATCCTGATCGGTATATTTTTTAGTTCTTTTAATATCGAAATTGGCGATCACGACATATCCCGGAACTGATTCAATAAATTCTGATACGAAAGCTACAGCCTTAACATCATTGACGGCATCAAAAGTTAGAGTTGCAGTACTTACGTTAATTAGAATTGTAGAGCGTTTGAAGATCCCGTTACTTAGCTCTTCTGGAATTGTCATTTTAATCGCTGGTTTCTCGATCGAATATTTTTCAGCTAGAAGATCTATTTTAGCAATCACATCATCGATTTTTAGAGTGCCAACAAACTTTTTGTTGCTGCTAATTGTTTTCCAAACTTCCTGATATTTTTTGGCCTCAGCGATTTTATTTTGTAATTCGATCGATTTACTTCTGATGCTGGCAGTTTCGTTTTGTAGTCTTTGCGCCTCGGTTTGTTCAGATTTTTTTTTGTGTGAATCGTACATGATAACCAACGCCAAGGCAATTACCAATACGGCAGAGATCGAAGAATTTCTGATGATCTTTTTCCGTAGTATTAAAAGTTTCATTGCTATTGGGATACGGTGAATTCTACAGGGAAGGTATAATACTTTTGTACGAAATCGATGTTACGAGGAATTTCGGTGTAACGTACGGTTTGGCCGCTGAAATTTTTTTTAGTTTTCACCGCAAGAGAGTCAAACCCTTTGAATAAATCATCAATATCGCCACTTTTGTTGGCCAAATCACCTTTGAAAGAAACAAGGTATTTTGATGATGCGGGATTTTTGTAATCGAAAGATTGTAGTGAATAGGTAAAGTTATAAAGCTTGACGTCGTTGGATTTGAGGAAGCGTAAATTAGTATAAAATTTTACGATGTCAGTTCCAATGCCTGAAAAAAATTCATGTACTTTTCCAAAATCAATTACTCTTTCAATATCAACAGGATTGCCATTTTCAGTTAATCCAGTTTCGGCGGAAGTAGGGAGCTTTATGCTACTGAATTCGCGCATCGCGTTTAGTCGTGATGATTCGGCTTGAAATAGCAAATCGGTATTTTTGTCGCCGAAAAGGAAAACAATCAAAATGCTGGCAAATACTGTAAACGAAAGAGCGACGTTTAAGAAATAAGTAACTTTAAGTGTGGTAAAAAACTTTTCTAAAACCTTGATTCGCGGTGTGGTAAATTTTAAGATTTTTTTGTTATTAGCGAAAACTTTTGAAATTAGTAAATCGCAATAGTTAGAGTTTTCAGGCAAAACTTTCTTGAACCCACTTTTTGAAGCGGCTTCAAATGGCGTATAGTTGATAAAGTTTAACTCAGAAGAAGTAATGGTTTTTATTTGTGCCAGTACCTCGCTAGAAAAAATATTCACGATATCGATTTCGGAAATTCTGATATCTGGGATCAAACGTTTTAGATATTCGAAAGTACTGTAGATGTCTTGTTCGTACTTTTCCAAAAAGTCTTTCTCTTTGAAATTATAGTTTACCGAACGAGTAAAAATAATTCCCTGTTCCGAAAATATAATCTGGCGCACGCCACTTACTTTATTTTGTACAATCAAAAAATAGACACTTTCATTGCCAATATCTTTTGCTTTTGAATTTGCTTTAATATCGCTTTGTAAAAGCTGAAAAAATTTGAAAGATTCGATTGGAAGCATGTAGATGCCAACAAGGTGATTTGGCATTTCAAGAATGAAATCAATCCAGTTGTTAACTATTTCCGAATTTGAAACTGAAACAAAAAGACATTCACTTCGTGATGAAGTGCTAACAATTTTATTGCCGATTTTCTTTTTATTATTGGCGATGATGAATCCTTTAAAACTTTCGTTATCGCCATCGCTTGCCATATCGCGTTTTACGATATGTTCCAAATCACTTCTTTTTATAAGTGGATAAGTTTTTTTCTTGTAGCTTTGGTCGATGGTGTCGAGAATTATGTAAATAGGAATGAAATCATTCTTGGTGAATAATTTCTTTAAATCTGGTTTTGCTTCGTCGGTAAGTTCATCTAAAAATATTTTGCTTTTTATGTCGTTGCCATCGTGCAGCGCAACAACTGCACCATAGTTTCCGATCGTTATAACAAAACTTTTTTTACTGGATAACATCTTTTTATTTTAGGGAATTATTCTACTCGCTCTTAAGCTTGTGAGGGAACAAATAACAGTCCAACTTTCCTTACTCAAACATACAATTTTTTTTTAATCAAAATGATAGTTGGTGTCGGAACTGATCTAATTTCTGTCAGCAGAATCCAGAATCTGATTTTTAAATTCAAAGAAAAGTTTGAGGAAAAAATTTTTACTCAAAACGAAATTTCTAAAGCCCGGAAAATAAAAGTTTCTGGTGATGATTTTTTACCACGGGCAAAATTCTATGCTAAAAGATTTGCCGCCAAAGAAGCCTTTTCTAAAGCCTTGGGTCTTGGAATCGGTAGAGGTGTTGATTTTAAAGATATTGAAATTGAAAATGACGACTTAGGAAAACCGATTATTCGAATTCTCAATCAAAAAGAAGAGTTCATAAAAAGTCATTTTAACTGCCAAAAATTTGCAATTCACTTGTCGCTCTCTGATGAAGAAACCATGGCAAGTGCGTTTGTTGTAATCGAAAAAATTTCATGAAGAAAATTATTGTAATCGGCGCCGGATCTTGGGGTACGGCTATTGCTAATTTGTTAGCACAAAATTCCAACGAGGTTTTTTTGGCAGCAAATCGTCCAGAAATCGTTGACGAAATTAACCACAAAAATACCAACCAAAGATTTTTACCGGACTTAAAACTAAGCAACAATATCAAAGCGATCGAAGATTTTTCTGACGAAATTAAAAATGCTGATTTGGTTTTTGTAGTCACGCCAAGCTCTGCGGCGAGTGATGTTTTTAAAAAAATTAAGAATCTTAAGCTAAAGAAAAAAATTGGTTTTGTCATTTGTTCGAAAGGTTTTGAACACGAAACTTTAATGCTTCTGAGCGATGCTTTCGAAAAAATTACTAAGCTAAAAAATTATGCAGTTTTTTCTGGTCCAAACTTTGCAATTGAAGTAGCAAACCAAGAGCCAACAGTCACTACAATTGCTTCGCGTAACAAAAAATTAGCGAAAGAAGTAATCGAAGTTTTAAGTAACGACAATTTCCAAGCGCATTATTTTAAAGATCCACGTACCGCTGAAATTTGCGGCGTGATGAAAAATATTATTGCTATCGGTTGTGGAATTGTTGATGGGCTTGGTTGGGGAGTTAATGCTAAGTCGGCAGTCGTAATGAAAGGAATTTCTGAAATTCAGCTTTTGTGCAAAAAAATGAAAGCTTCGACTGACATAGTTCACGCTGCGGGATTTGGTGATATTTTTCTTACTTGTTCTTCGAGAAAGTCACGCAACAACTCGCTTGGTGTAATGTTGGCGCAAGGAAAATCTTACGCCCAAATCGTTAAAGAAACCAAACAAACTTACGAAGGTGAATTTTCTGCTGAAGCGGTTTCACAAATTGCAAAAAAGTTAAAATTGCAGCTAGACTTGTGCGAAGAAATAAACCAAATTTTAACTCGTAAACACACTCCAAACAAGATTCGAAGCATCATTTCGAAATCGATTCTAAGTTAATTATTTTACTGTCATCCCGAGTAAAGCGAAGGATCTCGTCCAACAAGCTCTGAGTTTGAATCACGAGATCCTTCGTTTCACTCAGGATGACAGAAAAACTTAATATATTTTATGTCCAATCAAGTTCTAATTATCGACTTCGGTAGCCAAGTCACTCAATTAATCGCTCGTAGAATCCGCGAATTTGGCGTTTTCTGTGAAGTAAAAAATCCCGACATCAAACTTGACGAGATTAAGAAAATCGCACCAAAAGCGATTATTTTTTCTGGTGGCCCAAATTCAGTTTACGAAAAAGATGCGCCGACAATCGATAAAAAAATCTTCGATTTAAAAACGCCGATTCTGGGAATTTGTTATGGTGAACAGCTAATTTGCCACTTGCTTGGCGGAAAAGTTGGTAAATCTTTCGAACGTGAATTTGGTAAGGCCGAAGTTGAAGTTGTTTCTAAATCAAAATTTTTCGCTGGCGTAAAAAAGAAACAAGTTTGGATGAGCCATGGCGATCACATTTCAAAAATTCCCGCTGGTTTTAAAGTTATCGCCAATACGCCAAAAGCGCCTTACGCCGCAATTGCTGACGAAAAAAATAAAATCTACGGCGTACAATTTCATCCTGAAGTAGAGCACTCTTTGGATGGTCGCAAAATCTTGAAAAATTTCGTGATCGACATTGCTGGTTGTAAGTCAGATTGGACGATGAAAAATTTCAAATCTGAAGAAATTAAACAGATCAAAAAAATTGTTGGTACAAATCACGTAATCTGCGGACTTTCTGGTGGCGTTGATTCATCAGTTGTTGCCGCTTTGATTAACGAAGCAATCGGCAAACAATTAACCTGCATTTTTGTTGATCACGGCCTTTTGAGAAAAGGCGAGGGCGCACAAGTTAAGGAAGTTTTTGCTAAAAAATTCAAAACTAATTTGGTTTATGTTGATGCTTCCAAGCTTTTCCTTTCTAAGCTTAAAGGCGTTACCGATCCTGAAAAAAAACGTAAAATTATCGGCAAAACTTTCATCGAAGTTTTTGACGCTGAATCTGCAAAAATCAAAAATGCGACATTCCTTGCGCAAGG
>CAYUHG010000024.1:0-24096 GCA_964444545.1 uncultured Rhizobium sp. | reverse complement strand
GCCACCCCCCTTGACAGGGGGGCAAGTTCGGCTCACGCCCCCCTGTCAAGGGGGGTGGCCCCGCAGGGGTCGGGGGGTTTCAGGATTCCCTAGTTGCTCGGCAAAGTAAAACTTCCCACCTTAGTCATCAAAGCCGCATAAGAAACTGCTACATCAACCTGAGTATCGATTATCGTATCGATCATCTGATATTCTTGAGAATCAAGTTCGATGTAGGTGATAAAATCTAAAATACCTTTCTTGAAATTATTATTGGCTTTGGTCAGGCGATTCAGAATCTGCGGGACTTCAGAAGTAGGAAAATTCTTGGCAATTTTTAAAGAAGTTTCAAATTCATTTATATCGTTGCCAATTGCGCGGATAAGCTGATTTTTCTCAAATTCAAAAGCCATTTCTTGCGCTTTTATTTGTGACTGCGCGCCTAAAATTTTTTCCTGATTACGATTAATTAGCGGCAACGAAAGTGATAGTCCGATTCCGTTAGTACGGCTTCCACCCGCTGAAGCCGAGGGATTATCTTGTGTTGCTGAAACATTAACATCAGGCATTTTTTCAATTTTAGCGAAAGATAATTCTGATTTAGATTTCTCGATCAGAAATTTTTGTTCGCGCAAAGTTAAGTTATTGTTGATCGCTTCGTTGATGAAGAATTCGCGACCACGATAACTTTTGGTATCAAGCCAGCTGACTTTAATTTGTGGTTGTTCATCAAGATTAAGATAAACGTTAGCACGATTCCAAGTTTGGAAAAGTTGGTTTTTGTAACGCACTAAATCGCGGTTGATTAGTTTGATACGATCTTTGGTGATTTGGCCTTGAGCGCTTTGTGTTGGAGAAGCTAAAACAATGCTGGAGAGATATTTATCTACTAACGACAAACGCTCTAAACGCTTTTGGGCTAATTCAATTTTTTGCTGCAACGCATAATATTGATAAAGCAAAATGAAGGTCTCGGCTTTGATCGAAAGGGCTAAATTATTTTTGCGAGTCTCGAGTATTTTGTACTGCGCTTCTTCAATTTTATATTTGCTGTCGAGCTTGCCATAGAAAGGAATTGCTTGGCTGATGCTATAGGTTTTTTGGTTCCTGTCTTGATTAGCGCTGATGGTAGGATTTTCCCAATATTTTTGCTGATTGGCGAAACTTTTTTGGGCTAATGCAGAAAATTCGGCGGCTTTGACAATGCTATTTTTTTCGGCGATCTCTAGCAATTCCGACATCTCGTAATTTTTACACCACGCACTATTGGCAAGCAAAAGACCAATAATTAATGTAGTACAAAATCGCATTTAGAGAAAATCATTAATTTTTTCGCAGGCTTTAACTAAGCCCATCGCTTTGTTGATACATTCTTGATATTCTGATTTTGGATCAGAATCGAAGACTACACCAGCACCAGATTGTAGATGAATTTTACCGTCTTTAAGTAAGGCTGAACGAAGTGTAATGCAAGTTTCCATATCGCCATTGGCAGCGAAATAGCCAACGCAACCGGCATAAAAACTGCGACGTACCTTTTCAATTTCTTCGATAATTTCCATGGCACGAATTTTTGGCGCACCTGAAACTGTACCAGCGGGAAAGCCTGAAATTAGAGCATCTAAGCCATCAACATCGTCGCGTAAAATTCCTTCAACGTTGGAAGAAATGTGCATGACGTGGGAGTAATTTTCGATGACCATTTTCTCGGTAACAACTACCGAACCTGGTTTAGAAACACGACCAACATCGTGGCGACCAAGGTCAATCAACATCAAATGTTCGGCGATTTCTTTTTCGTCTTTTAATAAACCTTCAGCGATTTTTTTATCTTCTTCGGCGTTTTTGCCGCGTTTGCGAGTGCCGGCTAAAGGTCGAATGGTGATTTTCTGATTGCGCGCCGAAACCATGATTTCTGGGCTTGAGCCGATCAAACAAAATTCTGGGAATTTTAAATAAAACAAAAATGGCGACGGATTTACTGAACGTAAAGCGCGATAAAAAGTGAACTCGGAAATTCGTGAATCGAAATCGGAAGTAAATCTTTGTGACGGTAAAACCTGAAAAATATCGCCATCGGTGATGTATTTTTTGGATTGCTCAACAGCGGCACAATACTCAGCTTCAGAATAATTTGAGATGAAGTTAAACTCAGATTTTGCTTGTGTTTTCTTATCTTCAAAAGGTTTTGCTAAAGCATTTTCGATCAAAGCGATTTTGGCGGTAAGCTGCTCAAAAGTTTCGCCACCAAAATTTGGTGCGCAGATTAAAACGCAGTCAAAAAGATTGTCGAAAATCAACAGAATTTGTGGGCGAATAAAAATACTGTCAGGAATTTTTAGATCGTCAGGCAAGTTACGATCGGGAATTTTTTCCATCAATCTCACCATGTCGTAAGTCATGTAGCCGAAGATGCCGGCACAAATTGACGGCAGGCTACCAGAAATGTAATTCAACTCTGACCATTCGATTCTGCAGCTATTGATCAGATTGCGTAAATTTTCAATTGGATTGCCTTTTTCAGTGCTGAAATTTTGCGGATTTTTGGCAAAATTTTTGTTGATAAAGGATTTTTCGCCAATGCATTTCCAAGCTAAATCCGGCATTAAACCGATAACCGAAAAGCGACCTTTGTTGTTACCTTTTTCAGCAGATTCAAAAAGAAAATTATGGCTGCTTTCTTCTGGTAAATGTTGCGAGAGTTTGAGAGAGGCCAGAACTGGCGTGATTGTGTCGGCGGGGATTTTTTTGTAAAGTAACGCCGCGCCCGATTTTTTCAGGGCGCGATCAAATTCATCTTTGTTAAAATTATACATTATTCCTGCTCTTTTTTACCCAATACTTTTTCGTTAACTTTAACCGGATATTTTTTCATTACGAAAGCATTATATCCTTGTAAAACTTCATTTTTGAAGCTGCTCACAGCTTCTGTCTTAGCTGCTTCAAGAACTGGGCCGGCAACAATGCCTTTTTGAACTGAGCGCAAAACTCCGATTACAAAATTGTTGTCGCCAGTTTGAATTTCTTCAGTAACGCCGCCAACTTTTAGGCCGAATAAAGTAGTCGCAAATTTATCAACGAAAGGAATTTGGTGACCTTGATAGTTGATGTAAGAAACGCGAGCGATTTGTTTATTTTTATCAACGTTGAGTTTGTATTTGGCAACAATCGCAGCAAAGTTTTGTGGATTTGCTTTTAACTCTTCAGCGACAGTTTTAGCCAATTTTTCTGCAGCTTTAGCTTGATTCAATTTGGTCAAATCTGCAGTAACTTGCGCCTTAACTTCTTCGAAAGTTTTTTCGCGAGCTGGAGTGATTTCTTCAACTTTGATGGCGAAATATTCATTGGTGGTTTTTGAGAAGAAAAGTTTTGAAGCTTCGTCTTTTTTCAAAGTGAAAGCATGTTGCGGAAATTCATCCAAACCATTGATGGCAGCAGAAGCATCACCTTTAGGATTTTGACCAGCTTGATTAATTTCAACTGAGTTTAAATTCGCGCTCAGATTGAATTTTTTAGCTGTTTCTGACAAAGAGTTTGAAGCCAAGATTGCGTCATCAATCTCTGAAACTTTTGATTGCATAACTTTTTCTTCGCGACCTTGAAGAAGTGATTTTTTGATTTGTTCTTTAGCTTCAGCAAAAGGAATTGCTTCAGCTTTTTTGATGTCGTTTAACAAGAAAACGTGAAATCCAAGTGGGCTTTTCAAGCTTTCAGAATGTTGTCCAACTGACAATTTAAAGATTGGATCTGACAAATCTGCGATCATATCTTTTTGAGTAACATTTTTCAAAGTTACAGCTTTGGCATCTTTATTTTGTAATTCTTTTGCCAATTTTAAGAATGCAGAGCCAAGCTTTGATTTATCTGATCCAGCAGCGACATCAAGTTTTTGAATAAAGTCTTTAGCAGCTTCTTCTTTATCAAACAAAATGTGATAAACGCTGCGGCTTTCTGGTCTTTGCATCTTGTCTTTGTTTTTTTCGTATTCAGCCAAGATTTCCTCATCTTTGATTTGTAAATCTTTGGCGAAATCACGTTGCGAAAAACGTAAGAAAGAAACTTTACGCATTTCTGGTGCGGTGTAAGACTTTTTGTTTGCTTCGAAGAATTTATTTAAAGCCTCAGCATCTGGCGTAGCAACTTTTCCAACATTTTTGTCAGAGATTTTGATCACATCAGCGAAACGTTTTTCTTGTTTAAATTCTTCGCGATCAACCACAAATGACTCGTTGATTGGAGAAGCCAAAGACATGCTTTGTATGATCATTGTTGCAACAACGTCGCTTTCGATGAATGACAAATATTTTTCTTCATCAATACCGTTTTTGTCTAAAAAAGTTTGGAAGGCTTTGCGATCAAATTTACCGTCTTTGCCTCTGAAATTACTGTCTTTAGCGATTGCTCCTAAAATTAATTTTCTGCTGGCTTCAACTCCGAAATCTTCGCGCAGTTTTTCAACGATGATTCCGTTTACTAAGCGTCCTAAAACATCAGATTTGAATTGGTCGGAATCAAGATATTTCAAGGCTTCTTCGCTTTTGTTGTTTTGCAAAACTAGATCGCGAGTTTTTTGTAATTCTTTGTTAAATTCGCCATATCCGATGGTTTTGCTGCCAACTTTGGCTACCCAAGTGTTTGGGCCGTTTAGAACAAATCCGCTAACACCAAAAAGTACGAAACTTAGAGCGATAAATGCTAAAATAATTTTGAAAAAAATATTGCCGGCAAGCTTTCTAAACAGTTGCATTTCTTGAATGGGAATTGGTTGGAGGAAAAAAGATTTGATACGAATTAGTAAATAGTCGCCCAACTGATAAATCAATTAGGAAAATTTCTTTTCTTGAAAAATTTTCTGCTTTGGTAGAAATAAAGCAGTTACAGAAATTATGAATGATGCGAAAAATCTCATCTCTTGTAAGCTCCTCCTTTAAAAAAAATTTCACAAATGTTAGTTGTCCAAAAATTCGGCGGCACGTCTGTTGGCGATATTGCTCGCATTAAAAATGTTGCAAAAAAAGTTAAACAAGAAATCGATCTTGGAAACAAAGTTGTGGTTGTGGTTTCAGCAATGTCTGGAGTTACCAATCAGCTGGTTGATTATTGCAATCAAGTTTCTTCATTAACTACGCAGGATGCGTTGGCGGAATATGATTCTGTCGCCGCAACGGGTGAGCAAGTTACTTGTGGATTGTTAGCTTTAGAGTTGCAATCAATTGGTTACAAAGCGCGTTCGTTCTTGGGCTGGCAAGTTCCAGTTACAACTGACGACGTTCACAGCAAAGCGCGTATTGATGAGATTGACGGCACGGCGATTTTAGAAGCGATGAAAAAATACGATGTAGTTGTGGTTGCTGGTTTCCAAGGAATTCATGTTAAATCAAATCGTGTTAGTACCTTGGGACGCGGCGGTTCAGACACTTCGGCTGTTGCAGTTGCAGCAGCAATTAAGGCTGATCGTTGTGATATTTATACTGACGTTGATGGTGTTTACACAACTGATCCGCGCATTACTGACAAAGCGCAGAAGCTCGACAAAGTTACTTACGAAGAAATGCTTGAGATGGCTTATAGTGGATCGAAAGTTCTGCAAACCCGCTCAGTTGCAATGGCTATGGCACATAATGTGCGTGTTCGTGTTTTATCAACTTTTGCTGAGACTACTGAAACTTCAGGAACTGTCTTGGTTAATAATAATGAGGAAGTTATGGAAAAGCGTTTAATCACCGGAATCAGCTACGCTAAAAATGAAGTTAGAATTGCTCTCACTAAAATGCCGGATCATCCCGGTGTATCAGCGGCAATTTTTGGTGCATTGGCTCAAGCTGAAGTCAATGTTGATATGATTGTGCAAAATATCAGCCCGGACGGAAAATTAATCGACATCACTTTCACAACTGGTAAAGAAGAGTTGGAAAGAGCAAAAATCGCGATTCAGTCAGTACATCAAGAAGTGAAATTTGAAGAAATGAAGATTGACGAAAATATCGCTAAAATCTCTGTAATTGGTGTTGGTATGATTAGCCATTCTGGCGTTGCTCACACGATGTTCAAAACTTTGGCAGATAAAGGAATTAACTTACTTTTGATTTCTACTTCTGAGATCAAAATTTCGGTTTTGATTGCCAAAGAATATGGCGAGTTAGCGGTTCGTGTGTTGCATACTGCCTTTGAACTTGATGCGGAAAAAATTAAATAATTAATCATTTTCTAAAGAAATGCGCAATAATTCTATCAAAACTGCTTTTTCATTGATTGAGCTTTCGATCGTAATTTTAATCATTGGAGTTTTGATTGCAGGTGTTGTTTCTAGTTCAAAGCTTTATTATAAATTCAAAGTACAAACAGCCGCAACATTGACCAGAAGTTCTCCGGTTAATGGTATTAAAGATTTAGTTTTGTGGTATGAAACTTCTCTAGATTCTAGCTTCGATCAGGATCAAAACTTTGATGGTAATAAGATTTCAGTTTGGAAGGATCTCAATCCTCAAAAGATATTTAAAAATAACGCTACGCAAAGTTCTGCAAGCAGTTGTTCATCTTGTCCAACATTCGTTGAGAAGGGACTTGGTGGGTTACCAACTCTAAAATTTAGTGGTGCTCAATATCTTAGTTTCCAAGGAGATGATTTTATTAGCAGTAATTACACTGCATTTATAGTCGAACAGAGAACTACAGATACTCTTGGAACTCAGACTTTTGTGGGTTCTGGTTTGACTGGTATTGCTTTCGGGTGGTATGGTAGTGGTAACCCTAACATTTATCAAATGCACAATAGAGTGGCAATAAATAATACTTGTTGTGGTGACTCTACATCACCTAACAAGAAAATAGGAGTTACTAGAATGCACACCTTTTATTTTTCTCAGACTGACGGAGCTCATTATTGGTTGTTTGATGATGCTGGAACCAGTTATCAGAATGCCGCGCACACTTCTAGTGCAAAAACTCCAGTTTCTGCTTACGCAAGTCCCGCTATCGGTGCTAGTGGTTCTTATTATTATGTTGGGAATATCTCCGAAATAATCATGTTCAATCGTGCTTTAACTATTGAAGAAATGACAGCGATTGAGAAGTATTTGGGCCAGAAATACTCAATAAAAACTGGTATAATTACAAAAAGCTAAGATACAGAGCTGCTAATTAAGGTGATAAATTTAAATACAGGATTCAGCATTTACTGATTCATGTTCACATTTTGCGTTTTAACTAAAATCCTACAGTTAGATCGCCATCATCAAGTTTATTCTCGAAAGAAAATTTTGTGGAATTTTTTACTTCCTTCACATCTGAAACACAGGTAAGTGAATCTGACAAAACTTGTTCGCAAATATAATCGGCAAAAGATGTGGCAACTTCCAAAATGCGTGAGTTGGCAGCGAAAATTTTTAAATTGATGTGATCAGAAATGTTTAAATCAGCATCTTTGCGGTTTTGTTGTACAGCGCGCACAATGTCGCGAGCGATGCCTTCATCTTCCAAATCTTTGGTAACTTCAATATCAAGCTGAACTAGATAATCATTGGTTGGAAGTGGTAAGATGGCGAATTTTTTTTCATCAGAATTTTTGGTGGTGAGTTTAATTTCAAACTCATCATCAACTAGTTTTACGCCAGCAATTTCGATTTCATTTTCTGCGACTTTTTTCCACTCACCATTTTTGCTTGCTGCTGTAATTTCTTTGATTTTTGCGCCATATTTTGCGCCAATTTTTTTGAAATTGATCTGCAATTTTAATTCGGCGAGTTCGGAAATTTCTTCTTTGATTTCGATTGATTTTACGTTTACCTCATCAGCGATAACTTCTTTGAAAGGCAAGATGCGCACGGCATTTTTGCCAATTACTGTGAGCGATTTTAGCGGCAAACGTACGCGTAAATTTTTATTGTCGCGAATTGAAAGTGCAGTTGAAGCGATGCTTCTAACTAAATCCATGTCGGCGACTAATTCTTTTTCATCAGACAAAAAAGAAACATCAGGGAAATTTTGAAGATGAACTGAAATTTTGCGATCAATCATCATAATTAAACTAGTTCTCCGATTACTGAAACTTCTTCGCCCATTTGCTTTAAAACCGCCGCAACTTCTGCTTCATCACCTTTAGCAACAACTAAAACCATGCCAATTCCACAGTTGAAAGTGCGGTGCATTTCTTCGTCTTTAACGTTTCCGAGTTTTTGCAAATAATCGAAAATTTCTGGGCGAGTCCAAGAATTATAATCGATTTTTGGTGTAACATTTTTGCTTAAAACGCGTGGAAGATTTTCTGTCAAACCGCCACCAGTAATGTGTGAAAGTGCTTTAACTTTGCCGGTTTTAATCGCTTCAAGACAAGATTTTACGTAGATCTTTGTTGGTGTTAAAAGTAAATCGGCAACGGTTTTGTCATCAGAATATTTGTCAGAAAACTTGACGTTATTTTGTGATAAAATGTAGCGCGCCAAAGAATAACCATTCGAGTGTAGGCCGCTAGACTTAAGGCCTAAAAGCACATCGCCCTTAACAGTTTCTTTTGGTAAAATTTGATCGCGTTCAACTGCGCCAACAGCAAAACCAGCTAAATCATAATCTCCTGCTTTGTACATTCCCGGCATTTCTGCGGTTTCGCCGCCAATTAAAGCACAGCCAGCGAGTTTGCAACCATCGGCAATTCCTTTGATAACGTCAGTTGCAACCTCAACTTCAAGTTTTGAACAAGCAAAATAATCTAAGAAGAAAAGTGGTTCGGCGCCTTGAACTACAAGGTCGTTTACTGACATCGCAACTAAATCAATTCCGATGGTATCGTGTTTGTTAGAATCGATCGCGACTTTTAATTTAGTGCCAACTCCGTCAGTTGAAGAGACCAAAACAGGGTCTTTGAAATTGCACTTTTTAAGATCAAAAAGTGCGCCGAAGCCGCCTAGATCAGAATTTGCGCCAATGCGTGAAGTCGCTTTGGCAAAGGGTTTGATGCGATTTACTAATTCATTACCGGCATCAATATCAACACCTGCTTGTTTATAGCTCAAAGACATTTTAGAGATTTAAATGGATTTTTTTCTCACAACAACTAACTTGTACGAAGCGTTGTCGGACGTGGCAGCAAAGGCCATCGAGTCAGAACATTATTATCCGCCGCAAATCCAATGTCAATTTAGATTATGTCAAAGCTATCAGGAATATTTTTGGTATTGTTGTTTTTATTTACCAACTTATCGCAAGCTCATGCTGAGTCACAAGATATCTACATGATTAGCAATGTAGTTGCCAGCGGTTCAGCCAAATCTGCTGGAGATTCTAAAGTTATCGCAACCAACAATGCGCGTCGTGATGCTTTCACTACATTGCTGTCGCGCCTTGCTGTTTCAACTTCGGTCGCTAATAACGTCAGCAACGATGAAATTTTCGACATGGTGCGTTCTGAGCAAATTACTGACGAAAAAATTGCCGGCGGAAATTACTCGGCAAACTTCAATATTCTTTTTGCCAAAAGTGCGGTTGAGACAATTTTAAAAGAAAAATCGGTGAAGACTGATACAGCGGTACAGGATTCCTATTTAGTAGTTCCAATCAAGATCGTTAAACAAAAAGGTAATATTGATAACAACCAGCAATTTACTTTGTGGGAATCCAACAACGAGTGGAAAAACGCAATTGAGAAAAATTTAAAATCAAAAAATCTGAGAAAATATATCATTCCAGAAAATGACATCAGCAATGTTTCAATCATCAATCAAGAAAATGCTGATAAGCTTGAATATTCGCAGCTTGAACCCTTGTTCGCTAGATACAAAGTTGTTGGTGCTTATTTAGTATTCTTTTATTTCGATGATATTGAAAACAAAGTCAGCATTACGGTCAAAAACATCAGAAAATTACAGAAAAAACAGGTCAAACTTGGTTTTGTTAACATCAATCGTTTAAACTACGAAGCCTTGCTAGATAAGGTTGCTGATAAAACCATCGAATATTTAAATACCAGCCAAAGCGATTCGGCAGCTAAACTTTCCAACACAATTAAACTTGAAGTTCAGATCAACAGTCTTGGCAATTGGACTATGATGAAAAACAAGATCGAGAGCAGCAATTTGATCAGTAAGATGAATATTGAAGCGATCTCTAAAGATTACGTTAGAGTCGCAGTTGATTATGTTGGTACTGATCCAGACGTGGTTTCAGCTTTTGCTAAAGCAGGCTTAAGCTTGAATAAAAAATCTGACAATTTTTACATCGTCACATTGTCGGTTATTCAAAATATTAAATCTTTGGCTCAATGAAACTAAGAGAAAAAATAGCAATCATTGCTGGCATTTTCGCGATTTTTTGCTTTCTGCTTTATTCGGTGAAGTCGGTTCTTACGCCTTTTATTTGCTCAATTGTAATCGCTTATTTTCTTAATCCACTGGTCGAGCGTTTTCATCGCAAATATCACATTAATCGTTTACGTGCTACATCGCTGATTTTGGGATTATTTTTTGCCACTTTGATCAGTTCCGGACTTTTGATCTTTCCAGTGATGTATTCGCAAACCGTTGATTTTATTAATACGGTGCCTGGATATATGAGAACATTTACTGTCGAATTTTATCCTAAAATTTCCGTTTTTCTAAATAGATTGGGATTTTCTTTTGACGGAAATTTCGCTCATTTAGCGCAGAAAGAAGAGTTGGCTACCAAGGTTCTGGATTTCTCTAAAGCAATGCTTGGCAATGCTATCAGTTCTTCTTCGGCGATCATTGATATTTTGTCTTTGATTTTCATCATGCCGATTTTGTTGTTCTATTTCCTCAAAGATTGGGATGTGATGGTGAGAAAAATTGATGAATATTTACCTCAAGGTGGTCGTCAACAAATCAGAAAAGTTTTCATCGATATTGATCAAACCATGTCGGGGTATATTCGTGGACAGTTCAATGTTTGTTTGATGCTGGGTATATTTTATGCTGCTTTGTTGAGTTGCACCGGTTTGAATTTTGGTTTCCTGATTGGTTTTATGACGGGCATGCTAGTTTTCATCCCGTATGTCGGAATGTTGATCGGTGTTACAACTGCAATCATTGTTGCCATATTTCAATGGGGGTTTGATTTTGGAAATATTGGTTTGGTATCTTTGGTTTTCTTGATCGGACAAGTTGTAGAATCAAACTTTCTTACGCCAAAATTGGTGGGATCAAGAATTGGTTTACATCCTCTGTGGTTAATTTTTGGTCTATTTTTCTTCGGTGTGTTGTTCGGATTTACCGGAGTTTTATTCGCAGTGCCGCTTACTGCTATTTCCGGTGTAATTGTGAAACATTTGGCTACGGAATATAAAAAACGTTTCGTCTGATTATGAATAACGATATTGCCAGAGAATTAGAAAAACTTGCTGATGAGTTGGGAGAAGACCGCAAAAGATCGATCGGTGAAGTTGCAAAAGAGCTCAAGGTTGAAACCCATGTTATTAGATTTTGGGAAGAAAAATTTCCCCAAATTAGGCCAGAAATTGGTGCAGGAAAACGCCGATATTATTACAACAAACAGCTGAGAGTTCTAAAAAGAATTAAGCAGTTTTTGTACGAAGAAGGTTACACAATTGCCGGTTTGCAGAAGTTGCTTAAGAAGCGCAAGCACAATGAATATAAAGATGAAGATCTTGATTTAATTTTAAGCGCAGAAATCGCTAGAAACTCACAAGATAACTTCGATCTTGATGATTTTATCGTCGACAGGCCAGTGGAAAAAATGAGTGATGAATCTAAGACTCATTTGAGTAAACGAATCGAAAGTGCTAAAGAAAATCTGAATAAATTAAAATCCCTGTTAGCCCAAATAAAATGAGTTTTGATAATTTTTGCCAAAGAATAGGCTACAGTTTTTCTGAAGAAAAATTATTAGCAGAGGCACTTACCCATCCTAGTCTTTCTAAGGAAGATCGAACAAAACCAAATTATCAAAGATTAGAGTTTTTGGGCGATAAAGTTCTGTCGTTAGTGATCGGCGATTTTTTATTTACCAAGCATAAAACTGAGACCGAAGGTGATCTTTCTAAACGTCAAGCCGCTCTGGTTTCTGGTGAAACTTTAGCGGAAATTGCTTTAGAAATTGGTTTGGATCAGGTGATTAAAGTTAGCAAAGGTGAAAAAAATTTGGGCGGAGCAACTAATAAACGCAATTTAGAAAATGCTTTAGAAGCCTTGATTGGTGCGATTTATCTCGATTCAAATTATGACTCAGCGAAAAATTTTATTATGAAATGTTGGGTAAGTTATTTAGAAAAAAATATCACACCGCCAAAAGATCCGGTTTCACAATTGCAAGAAATTGTACAGCTAAGAACCAAAGCGCTTCCCGAATATATTACTGAAAAAAGCGGTGGATTCGATCATTCACCGAACTTTGTTTCGAAGCTAAAAATCACCAAGTTGAATTTAGAATTTAGTGCTGAAGGTAAGTCGAAAAAAGAAGCCCAAAAAGAAGTAGCGAAGATCGCGCTAGAACATTTTCTAAAATCGTAGAACAGGAAAGA
The DNA here is from genome assembly GCA_964444545.1 of uncultured Rhizobium sp. Classification (GTDB taxonomy): domain Bacteria; phylum Pseudomonadota; class Alphaproteobacteria; order Rickettsiales; family UBA1997; genus UBA2645. The sequence continues at coordinate 11,630 of CAYUHG010000024.1, read as the reverse complement.
TAAGAGGATTAAAACATCCCGACAGTGTCAGTTAAATGATCACTATGAATTTACAAGTGGTGCACCCGAGAGGATTCGAACCTCTAACCTTCTGATCCGTAGTCAGATACTCTATCCAGTTGAGCTACGGGTGCTTATCTAATTGTAACGCTTCGTCGCTTTTCTCGCTTTCGCTCGAAGACGACTCACGCCGGGGCGAGCGGCGTAGCCTTCGCCCGTTATTCGTTTAAAACGCTTTTGCGTTTTATTTTACTTCGTAAAACCACTCATAACCCAAGTTGAGCTACGGGTGCTAATTAAAATTAAAACGTAGTTTTAATTTTAGGGGAAATCGGATTATGAACTTGAGAGCTTTCTCAAGTTCATAATAAAATAGTTTTTTGATTATTCAGCAGAAGTTTTTCGCTTTTTTTCAACTGCCGCTTCTTTTTCTTCTAATTTAGAAGATTTTTTGATTTTGCCAACACCTAGTTTTTCACGAATAGCATTTTCAAGCTCTTCGGCAATTTTTGGATTTTCTTTCAGGTAATTTTTAGTGTTTTCTTTACCTTGTCCAATTTTGCTTCCTTTGTAAGCATACCAAGAACCTGATTTTTCTAACAAATCATATTTAACTGCAAGCTCTATTACTTCACCAATGCGAGAAACTCCTTCGCCGTAGATAATTTCAAAGTCTGCGGTTTTGAATGGAGGAGCAACTTTATTTTTGACAACTTTAACTTTGGTTTCATTACCTAAAACTTCTTCTTGGTCTTTGATCGCAGTACCGCGGCGGATATCTAAACGAACTGAAGCATAGAATTTCAAAGCGTTACCGCCAGTTGTAGTTTCAGGAGAACCAAACATCACACCGATTTTCATACGAATTTGGTTGATGAAAATTACAGTAGCGTTGGTTTTAGAAACTGTAGAAGTCAATTTTCTTAAAGCTTTACTCATCAAACGTGCTTGAAGTCCCATTTGATTGTCGCCCATGCCGCCTTCAAGTTCAACTTGTGGAACCAAAGCTGCAACTGAGTCGATAACAATTAAATCAACTGCACCAGAACGAACTAGAGTATCAGCAATTTCAAGAGCTGCTTCACCGTTGTCTGGTTGTGAGATGATCATGTCATCTAAATTGATACCTAAATTTTTAGCGTAAGATGGATCAAAAGCGTGCTCAGCATCAATGAAAGCACAAGACAGGCCAGCTTTTTGAGCTTCGGCAATTGCGTGTAAAGTAAGAGTAGTTTTACCAGAAGATTCAGGGCCGTAAATTTCGATGATTCTGCCGCGTGGATATCCGCCAACGCCAAGAGCCACGTCAAGAGCAAGAGATCCGCTTGAAATAACTTCAATGTCAGAAATTGGCTTAGTGCCGAATTTCATCGCTGAGCCTTTACCGAATTGTTTATCGATTTGTGATAATGCTGCTTCTAATGCTTTTTTACGATCGTCCATATTTTCTCCTAATTTTTTGTGGTGTTTTATTTCTTAGGCAATTCTACATCGCCTAAGAAGGAATTATTTTTTCAACAATTTTAACATTGTTTCGCCAAGCGCTGCTGGGCTGTCAGAAACTGCAATACCAGCAGATTTCATAGCTTCGATTTTGTCTTCAGCACCGCCTTTACCACCAGAAATGATGGCACCAGCGTGACCCATTCTACGGCCTTTTGGAGCTGTGCGACCAGCGATGAAACCAACGCATGGTTTGCTGCGACCTTTTTTCGCTTCAGCTTTCAAGAAAGCTGCTGCTTCTTCTTCGTCAGAACCACCGATTTCGCCAATCATGATCATGGCTTGAGTTTCAGGGTCAGACAAGAACATGTCTAGACAGTCGATAAAGTTAGTTCCGTTAACTGGGTCGCCACCGATACCGATACAAGTAGTTTGGCCCAATCCAGCTTTAGTGGTTTGGTGAACTGCTTCGTAAGTTAAAGTTCCTGAACGAGAAACGATACCAATTGATCCTTTTTTATGAATGTGACCAGGCATGATACCAATCTTGCACTCTTCTGGAGTGATGATACCAGGACAGTTTGGTCCGATCAATCTTGATTTAGAGCCGCTCAAAGCTTTTTTAACTCTAACCATGTCAAGAACAGGGATGCCTTCAGTGATACAAACGATCAATTCGATTTCAGCGTCAATTGCTTCCAAAATAGCGTCAGCAGCGAATGGAGGTGGAACGTAAATTACTGAAGCGTTGGCATCAGTTTTTTTACGAGCATCAAAAACAGTATCAAATACTGGCATGTTCAAGTGAGTAGTTCCGCCTTTTCCTGGAGTAACACCACCAACCATTTTAGTGCCGTAAGCAACTGCTTGTTCTGAGTGGAAAGTGCCTTGAGATCCGGTGAATCCTTGGCAGATAACTTTGGTATTTTTATTTACTAAAACTGACATTGTGCAATTTTTTTGAAGTTAAAATTATTTTACAGCGGCAACGATTTTTTGTGCAGCATCGGCTAAGTCATTAGCTGAGATTACGTCTAAACCAGATTTGGCAAGAATTTCTTTACCTAGTTCTACGTTAGTACCTTCAAGTCTAACAACCAAAGGAATGCTCAATTTAACTTCTTTTGCGGCTTCTAAAATACCGTTAGCGATAATGTCGCAACGCATGATACCGCCGAAAATGTTAACCAAAATTCCTTTAACATTTGGATCAGAAAGAATGATTTTGAAAGCTGCAGTAACTTTTTCGCGAGTTGCACCACCACCAACGTCCAAGAAGTTAGCAGGAGACGAACCGTAAAGTTGGATGATATCCATTGTAGCCATTGCTAAACCAGCACCGTTAACCATACAGCCGATTTTGCCGTCCATTTTAACGTAGTTTAGGTCGTATTTGGAAGCTTCGATTTCAAGAGGTTCTTCTTCGTCTAAATCGCGCAGTTCGCGAAGGTCGTCGTGACGATACATAGAGTTGTCGTCAAAACCATATTTAGCGTCCAAAGCAACGATATCACCTTCAACAGTTTCAACCAATGGGTTGATCTCGATTTGAGCTGCGTCAGTTGCGATGAAAGCTTCGTAAAGTGAGAACATCAATTTGCTGAATTTTTTCAAAGTTTCGCCTTTGAAGCCAAGAGCAAATCCAATTTTGCGAGTGTGGAAACCTTGGATCCCAGCAGCGATATCAACGCTAACAGTAACAATTTTTTCTGGAGTGTGTTCTGCAACTTCTTCGATATCCATACCGCCTTCAGTTGAAGCCATGAATACGACAGTTTTAGCTTTGCGATCAACGATAGCAGAAAGGTAATATTCTTTTTTAATGTTAGAACCAGCTTCAACATAAAGTCTTTTTACCAAACGACCTTCAGGACCAGTTTGGTGAGTTACCAAAGTCATTCCTAAAATTTGCGATGCTTTTTCTTTTACTTCTTCAACAGATTTTACAACTTTAACACCACCACCTTTTCCGCGGCCACCGGCGTGAATTTGTGCTTTAACAACGAAAACTTTATTTCCAGCTGCTTCAAGTAATTTTGCAGCTTCAACAGCTTCAGGTACATCGAAAGCTGCGTGACCTTCTGGAACTTTAACGCCGAATTTTTTAAGCAGGGCTTTAGCCTGATATTCATGAATATTCATGTTGCGATTTGATTTGATTTTGATTGTGTCTCCAAAACTTTCTGTGACTTACCCGTTTGTTGTTAGGGAAGCTCTGAAGTCTTTGTAAAAGAAGAGGGGGCGCACAATAAATTTCCTTTTTAACTTGGCAATAAAATTTTCCTATATGCAGCAGTCAATATTGATTACTAGACCAAAAGACCAAGCACAAAGAATTGTGCAATATCTTGAAGATAATGGTTTTGCGGTTTTTGTCGAGCCGACATTTTCAGTGCAAAAAAATGATCTGAGCGAATCCGGTTTATTTGAGAAACTTTCTGGCAGAAAAATTGCTGCTCTAATTCTTACAAGTGGTAACGCTGCTGAAGTTGCCTTTGAAGCGGCGAAAAATTTACACTTAGATAAAGAAATGAAAATTTTTGCTGTTGGTAAAAAAACTGCAGAAATTTTTTCCGCTAATGGTTTTAGAAACATTAAAGTGTCGGAAAGAAACTCGGCAGAAGATCTGAAAAATTTAATTTTAGCTGATGATGATTTAGCTGATAAAAATGCCGGAATATTGCTTTATTTTTGCGGCGAGTTTCTGACTATCGATTTCAAGAATGAGTTAGAATATGAAGGATTAGAAGTGGAAAAAATTATCTCTTACAAAATTCTTGAAGAGAAAAATTTCTCACCGAATTTTTTACAACACACGAAACAATCAAATTTTGATTTTGTTTTACTTTATTCAAAAAATTCCGCTCGGCATTTTTGCGAATTAGTAAAAAAGCACAATCTGCTTGAATATTTTAAGTCTTCAAAAATATTGTGTTTAAGCGAAAAAATTCTCTCTTCCTTACGCAATCAGGGTTTCGAAAATTCCTCAACTTTTGAAGCAATTCCAATTTTAAAAAAATTTTATGACTGAAGAAAAAATTCAGCAAAGTGCTGAAAGCATCGCGCCGAAGAAAAAGAAAGTATCGATGAAACGCATCGCGATTCTTTTTGTAGTTTTGGTTGTCGGGTATTTTGGACTGCGCCACTTCGAAATCAAACAAGCGCAAAAACTAAATGCTAAATCGGAAGTTAGTAAATTCGATAATATCGAAAGTGAGATTTTTGACTTAGCTGAAGAGTATAAAAACGGTGGTGGGCATGATCCGCAGAATCTTAACGACATTGCGCTGAGCGAAATTCAAGAAAAAGGAGCGGAATTTATTTATAAAATGTTGTTGAAAAACCAGCAGCAAATCAATGATCTAAAAGAACAAACGCAAGGTTTAAAGGCTGAATTTGTGAAATACAAAAATCAGGAAAAATTAGGAAAAATGGTTTTTGCTTACATTGATTTTAGACAAAGACTTTATGGTGGAGTTGCTTTCGAAGACTCACTAAAAAATTTCGAGATGTTGGCAACTTTTGACAAAGGTTTGCAGGAAAAAGTTTCTAAGATGCATACTCCTTTGAAAAGCTTCGTGAATGCTAAAAAAATCAATAAAGATTTTGCTGATTTAATTCCTGAAATTATCGCCACTAAAAATGGCAAAGGTGAACAAGGTATTATTGCCAAAGTGCGTCACAATATCGCTAAATTGGTAGTGATTCGCCGAATTGACGGAAAAAATCCCGATGATGTTGATGGAATCTTGGCTCGAACTGAAAAAGCACTGCACGATGAAAATTATCAAGAAGCTTTGGAAACACTACTTATGCTTGATCAAAATTATCACGAAATTTTGGTAAATTTCTTAAGCGAACTAAGTGCTAACGCGGAAGTGAAAAAAATCGATTTTGAAATTTTATCTCACCTGAAAAATCTAAGTTAATATGTTCAAAACTTTGTGGTTTTTATTTATCGCTGCGGTGATTGCCGCTTCAATAAGCTGGATGCTTGAAAATAATGGTTCAATTACCATAAACTGGTTGGGATACGAAGCTAAAACCGACATTTTAACCGCGATATTACTGACAATATTTTTCACACTCGTTGTCTTCGTAATTGCTTACACCAGCGCCAGAATATTGGCGATCAGATTTCCCCGCTTTTCCAAACTATTTAAACAGAAAAAAAATGACGAATAATCTTTCTCAAATCATTGAAAAAGCTTTTGAAAACAGAGCCGAAATTAATTTACAAACTAAAGGCGAAGTTCGAGATGCAGTCAATCAAACATTGGCTTTGCTTGATCGCGGTGAAATCAGAATTTGCGAAAAACAAAATGATGTTTGGCAAGTTAATCAATGGATCAAAAAAGCGATTTTATTGTCGTTTCGTTTAAACGATAATTTCTTAACTAAAGGCCAAGCTGTAAGCGGTGATGCTTCAGTTTATTTCGATAAAGTTCCGCTAAAATTTGCTAATTGGAGCGAAGAAGATTTTCGCAAAGCTGGATTTCGCGCGATTCCAGGCTCAGTTGTGCGTTACTCAGCTTACATCGCTAAAGGTGTAGTTTTACTTCCGTCATTCGTAAATCTTGGTGCTTACGTTGATGAAGGTTCAATGATTGATACTTGGGCGACAGTTGGTTCTTGTGCGCAAATTGGTAAAAATTGTCATATTTCTGGCGGCGCTGGTATCGGCGGTGTTTTAGAACCACTTCAAGCAAATCCGGTAATTATTGAAGATGATTGTTTCATCGGCGCGCGCGCTGAAATTGCTGAAGGCGTGATCGTTGAAAAAGGTTCGGTAATTTCGATGGGTGTTTATATCGGCGCTTCAACAAAAATTATTGATCGTGAAACTGGTGAAATTTTTTACGGACGCGTTCCAGCCTACTCTGTAGTCGTTCCGGGAAACATCGCTTCGACAAAAGGTGACAAAAATGTTTCACTTTACGCAGCTGTTATCGTCAAAAAAGTTGACGAAAAAACTCGCTCTAAAACTTCAATCAACGAGTTGCTAAGAGACTAATTCAAGCATGATCTTTGACGCTAAAATTCTTGCCGCGCTGGTTTTTGTAATAATTAGTTTATTGATTATTTTTTCGATCAAATCGCGTACTACCGCGGTTATTACATTAATCATCGCGCATCTGGTTTTGGTGTTATTTCTGAGTCTTTCGATTTCGAACTATAACAGTTTTAAAGAGTTAGTTCTCGGTTTGGTGGCTTATTCGATGGTGTTGCTGTTTTTAATTTCCAATCATAATCCGATATTTTTTTACGACACAAAACACGCTCCAAAGCAGCATAGTAAATGGTCGGCGATTTATGTTCCGTTAGTTACTTTTGCGATTTTGATTGTCTTTGTTGCGATATTTTTGGTGGTGCAAAATGTTCCGCAAATTTCGCAATCAATTTCGGAAAAGAAAATGGAAAAACAAAATGAAGTGTTGCTCAACCCAATGATTCTACCGTCTCATCCCGTCCACATTGCGGTAAGAAAATTCTATTTGGGCAAAAAAATGGAAAGTGATGGCAATGAATGGGTTGATAAAGTGCAGCTCAAATCAGAAATAAATGAAAGAAAGCAGGCGCGTTTGAAAGATAAATTAGCTGATAATTTTTTACTCAAACGTTCTTCCGACGTAATTTTAATCATAGTTGCCATAAGCACGAGTTTGCTGCTTTTGGGTGCTAGAAAAACTGAAAACAATAGCGAAAATAATTCATGAATCTTTACCAAATTTTTCGTCCCGCAATTTTTAAATTAGATCCAGAAGTTGCTCATAACGCAGCAATAAATTTTCTGAAATTTTGTCCAAAAACCGCGACGCTTTTTGCCCTGAATCGCGATTACGATAGCCTCAAACAAAAGCTGTGGGATATTGATTTTCCTAATCCAATTGGTATGGCGGCGGGTTTTGATAAAAATGCTGAAACTGCTTTAACACTGGAAAAATTTGGCTTCGGATTTGTTGAAGTTGGAACGGTTACGCCAAAGCCACAAGCTGGAAATGACAAGCCGCGCATCTTCCGTTTAGAACAAGATAAAGCGATAATTAATCGTTTAGGATTTAACAATTTAGGTGCAGAAGTTTTCGCCAAAAATATTCACGAAATCAGAAAAGAAATCGTTATTCCGCTTGGCATAAATATTGGGAAAAATAAAGATACCCAAGATGCTTTAGATGATTACTTACCGCTGCTTGAAAGGTTTTATGAACAAGCAACTTATATCACGGTGAATATCTCATCTCCAAACACTAAAAATCTGCGTGATTTACAAAACGAAAATTATCTAGATGGATTTTTAGCGGCGATTATGAGCAAGAAAAATGGACTAAAAAATTCTTCACAAAAAAATCGTCCAGTACTTCTGAAAATCGCGCCAGATTTGACGTTGCAAGAACAAGACAAAATCGCTGAAGTTGTAATAAAAAATCAGTTGGATGGCGTGATAATTTCTAACACAACAATTGATCGCAATCTAAATTTAAAAAGCTCACAACTAAACGAAACTGGAGGTTTGAGCGGTGCGCCTTTACTTCAAAAGTCTAACGAGGTACTAAAAAATTTCTACAAACTTACTGATGGAAAAATTCCATTGATAGGGGTTGGGGGTATATCATCTGCTGCTGATGTTTATGAAAAAATCAAGTGTGGTGCAAGTTTGGTTCAGATCTATTCTGCCTTTATTTATCAAGGTTTTGGTTTGGTCGAAGAAATTAAAAAAGATCTAAACAGCCAACTAAAAAAAGATGGTTTTAGAAATATTTCAGAAGTGATAGGAAGTGCTGTAAAATAGAAATTTGACATTGAAAAGCTGATACATATAGTGCGCGCCGGCTGTTAAAACCAGACCTCTAATCTCTAAAACAAAAAAATAATTCATGACAACTCTAGCCAAATTCAGAGACCTCGGTCTTTCTGAGATGATGCTTAATTCCCTTCACAAAAAAGGTTTTGAAGAACCAACTCCAATCCAAGCTAAAACCATTCCTTTCTTAATCGAAAATAAAAAAGACTTAATCGGTAAAGCCCAAACCGGCACAGGAAAAACCGCAGCTTTTGGTATTCCGCTTATCGAAAATATTGTGCCAGACTCAAAAAAAGTTCAGGCGATAATTTTAGCGCCAACTCGTGAGTTAGCGATTCAAGTTACAGAAGAATTAAGCTCATTTGCTGAAGAACAAAAAACCAGAATCATCGCAGTTTACGGTGGTCAGCCAATCGAACGTCAAATTGATCGTTTGAAACGCGGTGTTGATATTGTTGTGGGAACTCCGGGTCGAATTTTAGACCACTTGGAACGTCGTACTCTTGATCTTTCACACGTTAAATACGTTGTGCTTGATGAGGCTGACGAAATGTTGAATATGGGTTTTGTTGAAGATATTGAAGCGATCTTGAAAGCTGCACCAAAACAACGTCGCACCGTTTTGTTTTCAGCGACAATGCCACCACATATCGAGCGGTTGGCAAAAAATTACATGTCAGATTATGAAATTATCTCAGTTGCTGCTGAACAAATCAGTCGTGATAATATTCAGCAAATTTATTTCGAAGTTTCGCAATCTGATAAATTCGAAGCCTTGTTCAGAATTATTGACGTGGAAGAAAGTTTTTACGGTATGGTTTTTACTCGTACCAAAGTTGATGCTGATGAAATTTCTCACAAACTTGCCAATCGTGGATGCAGAGCTGAAGCGATCCACGGCGATTTGTCGCAAGGTCAACGTGAGAAGGTTTTGCAAAAATTTAAGTCGAAAAAAATTACCGTTTTGGTTGCAACCGACGTTGCGGCGCGCGGAATTGACGTCGATAATTTGACTCACGTTATTAACTACTCGTTGCCACAAGATCCAGAAAGTTATGTTCACCGTATTGGTCGTACAGGTCGTGCTGGTAAAAGTGGAACGGCAATCACTTTGATTACGCCTTCAGAGTATCGTAAGTTGATTTCAATTCAAAAAATGGCTAACGCCAAAATTACTAAGCAAAAAGTTCCAAACGTTGCTGAAGTGATTCAAAGCAAAAAACAACGCATCAAAAATTCTTTGGCTGAAATTATTGAAGCTGGAAACTTCTCTGATTTAGAGCCAATCGCCGAAGATATGTTGAAAGATTCTGATGCTAAAACTGCATTAGCCGCTTTGTTGAAATTAGCTTTCAAAGATGAGTTGAACGAAAGCAACTACAATGAAATCGGTGACATTGGTGCGTACAAAAAGAATAAAGATTTCTACTACGATGATCGCGGTGCAACCGGTCACAGACCAATTGGTGCCCAAGGTCGTGGTTATGTTGATCGTAAAGGTACAGCGCGTTTGTTTATAGCTAAAGGTCGCTCTGATAATATGGATCCAAGAAGATTAGTTGACTTCATTCAGCGTGAAACTGGCGTTGAACAACGTCGTATTGATGATGTGAAATTGTTTGATAATTTCTCATTCTTCGCAGTTCCTTTTGAAGATGCTGAAAGAATTTTGCACGTATTCCAAAAACAATCTGGCGGCAGAAAATCTTTGGTTACTCGCGCGAAAGATAAAAAATAACAGTATGTCTCATTGACATATGTGTTGGTGATCATACAAGGCGGGGCGCGACTCATGTCGCGTTTCCATATCCAAAAGGGATAAAAAACAAAAATAATAATTGATGTCCAGACCAGATATTTATCGAGCAAATCCTTGGTTGGATGATCTAGAGATTGTTACAACCAAATCTCAAGCAAGAAGAGTCTGGACATTATTATCTTCAGAAATTCAACGCAATTTTGCGGAGAAATCTGAAACTGAAAAAGAAGATGTAGCAGCTGCGATTTTCAGAAAAGTGATGGAAATAGACCAAACTTCCGATCACGAATTACTTGATAATGTTAGAATTCAACTAGCTCCAGAAATATCGCAATCTTGCCTATTTCATGAATTTATTCTGGTTAAGAAATGGCATGAATTTAGAGATGTAGCTGATCCAAAATGGGTCGAGAAATTCAAAGAATATTACGGAATTCACATACCAGAATTTCCATCTTACGAAGAAAGCAAATACGAACAACCACCAAGTCCTGAAGTGGCAAATTATTTGGTATTCTCGATGGTTGTGAATCTTGAAGAAATGCGATCGGTTCTATCACATTTTCCATCGCAAGGTGATAAAATATCTCCAGAAGGAAATTATGGTGATTATCAACAAGGTCGAGCAACTACTCTTGCCTGGTCGGGAAGTAGCGGAAATAATGTTAGAATTTCGCCATGGATGGGCTATCAAATCGGTTTTGTTATTGATCCAAATAAGGTTGATGTTCCTTACGCTGATTTCAGGGCTGGATGGTTCAATGGATGCAGTTTTAGCTACAGAATATTTAACTTCGCGTGATGAAGAGATTGTCGATTCTTCGACGACAAAAGTTCACAAAGAAGACATTCAAATCAAAGAAGATTCAAAATACCGAGGAAAAGAAAAAGTTTTACGACCTTGGCTTAAAAGACCACAAGATCGTTTGATCACCAATCAAGCTACGATTAATAAAGTCCCCGGCTGAGAAAATGATAAGCAAGGCAGCTTGGAAATATTCGCTTCCAATGTTTGGCGTAAATATTTTAAGAAAATGTTCAACGGCACAAACGAAGCTTTGTGTATTCAGAAAGCTGAGGCTGATAATCCAATCGCCGGTATTTTTCTCAACGTCACTCCGGATGTTGGCAGAACTAGAAGGATGAATTTAGGAATTACAGCAATTTCACAAGAAATGCGTGAAATTTTTGCTGAAGAAAATGCCGCAAGAAGAAAAGAAGGTAGGTCAGAATTAAAGCTTTATCTTTATGACAGAAGACAAAAAGAAGACATAGTTCGAGTTGTTGAAAATGAGTCGGAAATTCTGGATATTTTGTCAAATCCTAAAAGTCTGACTGGAGAAGTGGTTAGACAATACCAGCCTTATAAAGGATTCAGAACTAGTGAAATAAGTATATCAACAGATCCAACCACAAGGCCATTTTCAGCTCGAGGAAAAGGTTTGGATTTAACTACTAAACAAATGAAGAGTATTCCAGAAGGACGTTAGAGAGATTGGGATAAATAACCGAACCCTAGCGAATGCGTAGTAGCGCAAAATATTTTGTGGGTTCGAAAATGCGGTAGAGATATGGTGAGCACGGTTGGAATCGAACCAACGACAACCTCATTAAAAGTGAGGTGCT
>CAYUHG010000023.1:0-25572 GCA_964444545.1 uncultured Rhizobium sp. | reverse complement strand
TTTTGGATGAGAAAAAGAAGCACTACAAAGAAGGACAAAAAATTAATATCGATGACTATTCAAATGCGGAAATAAAAGCGGCTTTCTGGAATGCAGATAAGAATTTTGTAAGTAGGAAAAGAGTAAACTACAGAAACATCAAAACCAAAAGTACGGAGTCTTTATTTGGCTTTAATATTACCGTTAAGAATCAACAGGAAGCTGAAATTATTTCGGCAACTTGTGAAAGGTTAATGGCGATGGAAAAGGATTGGTCTGATTTAGACAATAAATGGCAAGACATACTGCACTCTATTTTTGATACTTTTATGATAGATAAACTAATTCAGTTTCTACCGCCAGAAGCAAGTGTGTGCGTATCAAACCTAGTAACATTAAGGGGCATATAAACACAAAGTTTTATTCAACGTTAAATCTTTATAATCATGGTCAATTTCATCACAAGTAAACCAGTCAACAATCTTAATACTATAAGCAGCGAATTTGGAGAAAGAGTATCTCCAACGAAAGGAGCAACTACAACTCATAAAGGAATAGATTTTGCAGTACCAATTAACACTCCCATCTACGCGGCACATAAAGGAATTGTTACAGAAAAACAATTTACCTCTTCTGGCGGTAACACAATCACTATCGAAACAATGGGAGACGATGGAAACACATACTCAACTCAATATCTTCACTTAAATGGATACGCACAAATTACAGATCCAGTTACTGGAGAAATAAGAGAAATCAGAAAAGGTGACACAATTTCTAGCGGTACTCAAATAGCATTATCTGGCAATACTGGCTCTGCTTCCTCTGGTGCGCATTTACATTTCGTAGTAAAACAAAATGGCATAAATCAAAACCCCAGAACCTACCTCGCCAAATCCTTCCCAAGCGAATTCCCAACTACAGTAAAATCTGGCACTTACGGTAAAAGTTTGGAAGGCGATTATCGCGCTAACACTCTAATCGGAAACTCACAAAATAATGAGATGAGTGGTCTTGAAGGAGTTGACACCTACGTTTTCCCCAGCATCTCTGGCGCTGACGAAATCATCGACTCTGACAATGACGGAACAATTATTATCGGGGGAATCACTCTGAATGGTGAGTCAAAACCACAAGCTGATAAAGCAGGAAATATCATCGCCGATAGCTGGACTAACAACGGATTCTATCTCGCAAAAACTGGAAACGATCTAACAATCACAAAACCCGGAATTAGCGGCAGCATCACCATCAAAAATTATCCCTTCACCGCAACCAAGGCTTTCGGATTCAGCCTCGGTAAAACCAAAGATTCATCTTTGGGTTACGACTCTTCTTTCCAAGGAATCGACTTAATCTTCAGCAACTCAATATTCCCAGTAAACACGCCTGATGGTGGATTCTTTGGAGTTTCTAAACAGTTGATAGATCGTCCGGCAGATGCTTATGTTAGTTATAGTTTTGTGAAATATGACAATCGCGGAAACAAAATTTCTCAATCAAGTTTCGATGCAACTTTACCCACCAAACAAGTTTTAAGACCACGCAGTTTCCTAGGCACAGATAATCGCCAATGGACCGTAATCCCATTTTATTGCGAACCTGACAGCATCCAAACTGGCGCAGATTTAGCAAAAAGATCAGTCGGGCTTTGTTTGGTTGACGATTTGGGAATAAATTTAGAACAAAACTTGTCTCATAAAAACTTCAGAAGCCAAATTTTATTGTGACAAAAAAACTTCAACTTAAGAGCAAACATCCATGAATTTTCATCAAAATCTTATCCGTCACCACATCAAAAAAATGCGAACATCCTTCCAAAATTTTCTCTCCCAAATTTTAACAATTTTTGTTTTTTTATTTTTTGAAAACTCTGTCTTAGCTAACGAGGTTGAGAATCCGAAATTCACTCTTAAAGAAGGCAGCCAATTTGAATTATGCCAAGAGATAAAACAAATTTTAAATGAGCCAGAAAATGCAAATTTTATGGGAGTTTATTCAAGAAAAATTCTAAATATTAAAAATGAATTCATTAGCTCGCAGTTCCTTATCCCAAAGAAATATAAAAATTTCAAAGATCCTGTTTGGGAAAATATTAAGTTTGAAGATCTTTCAAAATATTCACTACCTAACCAACTTTTAAACAACTTTATAAGTTTAGCAAAAACGAATAAAACACAGATCGCTCAAAAGACAAAATTGGATTTAGATCATGATGGAAAAAATGATGAAATAATACGCTTCAAAGTTAACGACAAAAGAGATTCATGGCATTGTTTTGTGAGCGATATCAATGAACAAAGCATCATGTCTAACTCCTACAATAAGAGTTATCTCGGAGATGATTGCCATTTGTTCTCTTACAAGGGGAAAATATTTCGCGCCACAAGTTCTGATACTATTCTTTTTGTTCATGAACCAATAACTGGAATAGCTATTGGATTTGGCATGAAGCCAGTCTGCACATTTAATCCTAAATAAATTACACCATGATAAATTTTAACACCATTAACACATCACAATATCAAGCTTTACGTCTAGATCTATTATCAAGAGTAGAAGAGAGCGGGGTTTTAAGCCAGAAACCTTACCTAGATTCGAAAGGAATTCCAACTATTGGAGTTGGGATGAATCTGCAGAGCGAAAGTACAAGAAGAATAGTTTTAGATACAATTTTTGGCATTATTGAACTATCTGGGGATGAGTCAGCAGAATCCTTATACAGAACTGAAATTGCGTCAGTTGTCTCACAAACCTATCCCAAAACCAAGGCTGGAAAAGAATTATTACAGTCAAACCTAAATGCTGTAATGGCAAGGCGCGCAGCAGATTCAAGAATAACTTCTCCTAATAAACGCAGCACTTTTGCTTTCGCTAACGATCAAGAAATCGCTGATACCTTTAACACTTTATCCAGAAGCTACGAAGACCAAATCAATTCTTGGCTTGGCAATATTCCAGAATCTCAAGAACGTGCTGTCTTATTTTCTCTAGCCTATAACGGAATTCTTACCGAAAGCTCCAGTTTAAAATCTGCAATTTCAAGCGGTAATCGCCCCGAAGCGTGGTATCAAATTCGTTACCAATCAAATGGCGATCATCTTAATGGAATTGCCAAACGCCGTTATTACGAAAGTCAAATTTTTGGTTTAACTGATTCAACATCAGTTGGTGTTGATGAGGCAAAATCAGTATTCAGAATGTACACCAGCCATCGCAGCAAGATTAAATCTTACGATCAACAATATGGTTCGATGATTGCTCAAGCCAATTCTGATTATCAAACCTCAGTTGTACAAAGTTTCGAAGATGTTAGCGCCAATGCCCGAGGAATTCTGGAAAGTACTTATTCTCCAGCAATTTCAGCCGACGAAATTTTAGTTGATTCAAGTTCTAATGCTTTAAGTGATACCTCTGCCGCCACGACTAATACTTTAATGTTCGGCGAAAGTGGCTTCGACACCTACGTTTTCCCCAGCATCTCTGGCGCTGACGAAATCATCGACTCTGACAATGACGGAGCAATTATTATTGGGGGAGTTAGACTTGATGGTGAATCAAAACCATTACTTGATGCAGCACAAAATATCGTACCAGACAGTTGGGTTAATAACCAATTCACTCTAACAAAAACTGGTGATGATCTGGTAATCACAAAACCTAGCGTTACCGGCAGCATCACCATCAGAAATTATCCTTTCACCGCAACAAAAGCATTTGGTTTCAGCCTCGGTAAAAGCATAGTTCCAAACCAATATAACGACCCAGCACTTCAAGGAATCGACTCCATCTTCAGCAACTCAATATTCCCAGTAAACACGCCTGATGGTGGATTTTTTGGGGTGGCGAAACAATTGATAGATCGTCCGGCAGATGCTTATACAAGTTACAGCTTTGTGAAATACGACAATCGCGGAAACAAAATTTCTCAAACAAGTTTCAACTCAGCTTTACCCACCAAACAAGTTTTAAGACCACGCAGTTTCCTAGGCACAGATAATCGCCAATGGACCGTAATCCCATTTTATTGCGAACCTGACAGCATCCAAACTGGCGCAGATTTAGCAAAAAGATCAGTCGGGCTTTGTTTGGTTGACGATTTGGGAAATGTAGTAAACTCAAGAATTCTTGCCACAAACACACAATTGAATGGCGGATTTGCTCTAACAACCACAGTAAATTCTGTGGTATCGAACTCGATTTTTTATTTTCGAATTGATGGTTATAACACTTACCAAATCGATATAAAAACTTTAGCAGATCAAAATATCCAAGGTGCTAGCTACGATTTTATCACCACAGATCAGGCAGTTGATAGATCTTATGCAGCAAACTCAATTCAGCTACGCAACGGCAATAAATTATCGCTGATCTATAACAATCAATTAACCACTTCAACACCGAAGCTACGCGATCTCACCGCAGATGAAATAATTCCTAATTATTACGTCTCTTCTGGCGAATCTATAACTCCAAGAGATACAAATTTTATCGCCATTATTGCAGAAAATACTGAGAGTAATTTGCAGATTTCCTTAAATCAAAATTCAGTCGGAGTTTTGATGGGACTTGATTCTAACCCAAACGCAAAAATTTCTCTGCCCTACGATTTAAGCGATGCGCAAATTTATTCAGCCAATGACGGACAATATTCGGTTGACGATTTATTGGCTGGAAAATTTGTGGCTGATTCTTCGGCACTACAAACTCGCAGAAGACGATTGGATAATGCAATCGGCAACACAACTTTAAGTGATGATCTTCAATATTACGGTGATTATGACGATGCGACAACCGACGATGAAGTTGTGTCGTTGGATTCTATATCTTCGCATCAGCAATATAGCGTGATTGTTTTACCTAATAATCAGACTATTGTTTTGGTCGGCGTGAATGCGACAGGACTGGTGAAAGCTCCAGAAAATTATTTTTATCAGGCGACACAGCTTACTAATGATCCAACTTCGCAGCCAACGATTTTAAAAGAACCTTCTTCTCAACCTTCGTTGCAACTTGTAGTTCAAACAATAGTTACAAACGATCCCAGTTCGCAACCAAGTCAATCTCCTGATGCCTTGCCAACATCAACTCCTTCTGGTAAACCAAATTCAATTCCAAGTGCAGTTCCAAGCAAACAAACTTTGCAGCCATCAACTGGAATTAATTCACAAGAACCAACTTCGGTTCCAAGTGTAGAAACTCAAACTCCAACCAATTCAGAATCTGCAACACCTAGCGCCGATCAATCTCCATCTTCGCGACCTTCAGCTAAAATTTCTTCAGACACACCAACGTCACAGCCTTCAAAAAAATCTAAACAGCCATCTTCGCAACCAAGCGAAACTTCAACAACATCAGCAACTTCTGGACAGCCGACTTCAATTCCAAGTGTAGAAACTCAAAATCCAACCACAAACCAACCTTCATCAGTAAATCCAACAGTCAGATTTACTGATAATCCCATTGTACAAGTTACTTCATATCCAACATCAGAAGTTAGCAGCTCAGAATCAGATGCGCCAACTTTTGCATCAACGAGTGACTCGCCATCTTCGCGGCCAAGCAATTATCCACTTGTGATGCCAACAAGAAAACCATCTAAACAAACTTTAATGCCTTCGGCAGAAGTTATTGAATCAGATTCTCCGTCATCTGCACCATCATATTTAAATTCACCCTACCCAACTTCACATCCTTCAAAAAGAACCGGCTTTCCTAGCCTAAGATCGGCGACTCCGACTATGATTTTTACTAATAATCCAATACCTCAAAGTCTGCTTCCAACTTCTAATGATTTTACTTCATTACTACCAACTTCCGCACCATCTTTTCATAACTCACATTGTAGACCAGACTTTCCATCAAATATTGTAGCTCCAATTGCCGCCGCATTTCTTCTTGCCGGAGTTGGATTAGCTTATGTTTTTCGTAAACGAATTTGGGCAAACAATAATGTTGAAGTTGCACCTGCAAATCCAAGTCCCAACAAAAAAGCAACAAGATTGGTCGAAGTCAGCCCTCGACAACATTCAGATGAAGCACAACAAAATCATTCGCGATGATAAGGATGTCCGGCGATGATTGATGCCGCGCGATAAATTTGTTCCACCAAAATTGCACGCACCATCAAATGCGGAAAAGTCATTTTGCCTAAAGAAATTTTCAACGAAGCTTTTTGCAAAACTTCTTGCGCTAAACCATCTGAACCACCGATTACAAAAGTTAAATCGGAATCACCATTCAGCGCAAAATCTGAAAGCATTTTAGAAAATTCAATACTGCCAAATTGTTTGCCGTGTTCATCTAAAGCGATCAATTTTGAATTGGGCTTCAAAGCTTTCAGAATCAAATCTCCTTCGCCTTCTTTAATTTTTGCCACCGACATATTTTGGGCATTCTTTAATTCGACTTCACGCAATTCAACTTTCCACTTCAAACGCTTTAAATAATTTTCGAAAACTGCTTTATGTGGTGAATTTTCAAACTTTCCGATTGACAGAATTGTGATTCGCATAATTTTGACGTAGATTAATTTTTTACCTGCACAACAAACTTCAGACACATGAAAATTGCAATCTATCCCGGCACTTTCGATCCAATTACTTTCGGACATCTCGACATTATTCGCCGCGCTTCAGAAATTTTCGATCATCTGATCATCGCCGCCGCCAAAGATAATTACAAAAATCCATTATTTAGTTTAGACGAAAGAGTCGAACTCATCAAAGAAGAAATCAAAACTTTGGATGAAGCACACAAAATTTCTGTCGAAAAATTCGAAGGACTTTTGGTGAAATATGCTCGCGAAAAAAACGCTAAAGTTATCGTACGTGGACTTCGCGCTGTTTCAGATTTTGAATATGAATTTCAAATGTTTGGTATGAATTCAAAACTTGATCCAGAAATTCAAACTGTCTTTTTCCCCGCTTCTGAAACCAACCATTTCATCGCTTCTAAATTAGTGAAAGAAGTAGCAAAACTTCAGGGTGATATTTCAAAATTCGTTTCGCCAAACATCGCAAAAAAATTGGAAGTAAAATTACAAAGCCTGAATAAATGAAGATTAGAGAAGAAATTTGGATACTTGCTGACGATCGCCCAGGAACTTTTTTTCAAAGCATTGGACTTGCTGAAGAAATTGGCATTCCTTATAAAATAATTACTATTTCGTATAATTTAGTTTCACTTCTGCCCAACTTTTTATTAAGCGATTCATTACTTCGCGTTCCCGCTGAATTAAGAAATAAAATTGCTGCTTTAGGATATTTACCAAAAATCATCATTTCAGCTGGCAGAAGATCAGCACCGATTGCACTTAATTTAAAATCTCAGTCACAAAACCAAACTAAGATAATCCAAATTATGAATCCGAATTTGGACTTTGCTAAATTCGATTTTGTAATTTTGCCGAAGCATGATGAGGTTTCTGAGAATAAATTTCCTAACTTAATTACTACAATCGGAGCTTTAACCAGAATCGATGAACAACGTTTGATAAGTGAAGTCGAAAAATTTCCCGAACTCCAGAAAATCACCAAAACCAAAATCGCTTTGATGGTTGGTGGTAACTCTAAAAAAACTGAGTTCAGTATAAAAGATGCAACTGATTTAGCTAAGACTAGCGCTAAAATTGCTAAAAATATGAATGCTACTTTGTTGGTTTTGACAAGTCGTAGAACCGGAAGCGATTTGAAAGAAGCATTGCAAAAGAATCTTGATTGCGATTTGGAATTTTTTGATTGGGACAAAATAAATAATGCCAATCCTTACTTAGCGATCGTGAACATCGCCGATTATTTTATCGTGACCGGAGATTCTGTTTCGATGATTTCCGAATGCGCTTCAACGGGAAAACCAATTTACATTTTCGATCAAGGAAAAATTTCAACTAATAAACATCATAAATTTCACCAAAATTTGTTTGATGAAAACTGCGCCAAAAAACTCGAGAATAATCTAAAAAATTTAGAAAATTTTGCGCCAAAAAAATTACAAGAAACAAAACGTGTTGCCTCAGTCATTAAAAATAAAATAACTTGATTAACTGCTTGGCATTTTTACTATTTTTCACCTATTAACTTATATTATCTTCTTCGGGGCCTACAGCTGCCTCGCAATTCTAGAAATCCTCTTGATTAACAAAATTTTAGAAAAACTCACAAAACGGTTTCACTCTAAAAATCTTCTTAAAGAAAATTTAAGTAGATGCTTCATTTTGTTGGCAATTATTACCCTCACTTCTTGTACCGACCAAGGTTGTATTGAAGCTAATGACTTCGGTGAATTTCAAACTCAAACCCTAGAAGTAAATTCAAATGCTACCGAAGATTCTTGTACTTATAATTCAGCACTTGAACTCACAGACTCTGAGCAAGGATCTGGAGTAAAAGCATGCTTGACCAGCGGTGCCGCTTCTGTAGCCGACGAATCTGGCGTAATTCAAACCGTTAGCTCTGGAGGTTGTAATGGTTACCAAGTAAATAATTCAGGAGCGAACATCGATATTAACGGTGCCGCTACGTCTGATGAGAGTAAAATGATCAAAATGGATGGCCCTCACCAATCTCTTTGTATTAATAGTTGCGTTCAAACTTGTTTAAGTGGGGCTTCTTCGGTTGGTGGAACCACTAATCCTGAACCAAACTGGAAATCAACAGATGGTAGAGATAGCTCGCAAAATTATGGTGTTCAAATTCTTCCGGGCGCAGAAATTTCTATCAGCGCTACAGGCTTAATCACTCTAAGCAATAGCGCGAATTATCCTTCAATTTATCTCCCTGTTGATGGACTGCTAGAAAACGGCATGCAACCTAACTATAAAAATAACACTTGGACTACTGATTCAATTTTCGACGTTACTCAAGGGCAAACTTTTAACATGAAGTTTAGCGGTAAGTGGACAAGACCTGGATCAACTTCTACTGGTGCATATTACAATACCTCTCAAGTCGGTGCGGGAACCTCTAAACTTCAGCCAAGTGGTGCTATCAATACAGCAATTTATGATGGTGCCATCACACTAGCTGCTTATACGATTCCTCATCCTAATGGATATGTTTTCGATACAACTCAAAGCTCAGAAGTTCTAGGAACTAAAGGCGTACCTCTTTTGCCAGATCCAAAAACTTGGACTTGTGATTATAACGCAGCGAAGGTTTGGGATGCTGTAACAACTACTGGTGCCACAGCAATAGCAAATTATCCGAATGCTTTCGAAGCTAATTGTTACAACAAAAGCAATGGCTACAGCACTCTTGGATATAATTCTTCAGTTGACTCAGCAGTTTTGACAAATCCCAATTTTTTAATTACTAATTCATCTCCTTCTCAAGGCCTAGGTTACTACGGTGGACCAATAAGATGGAATGGAGATGGAATTTCAGAAGCAGTTGGCACGATATTCTCTCGCGCATACTATAGAGATTTTGATACTATATCTGCTACTGAACTCTCAATCCCGCTAGGATCAAGTGTAAAATCAGATGGAACACTACTTCCTCAAGTAGTTGGAAGACAGATGAACATTCCTGCAAGTGCTCCTGGGATTACTTTCACCAACAACGATACCTCATCTTACATGCTGTTTCCAAGAGGTGGAGCTACTTGTAACTCTACAACGACACCTCCAGCGTACCTATATGCTACCTTAAAAGACGCAGCAGGAAATGTTATCTCAAGCAACGTACAGCTCTATATCGCAAATGGTACCTGGGGAGCACCTTATTATCCAAATAACAAAATAACGGTTGGTCCAGGACAAAAGGTAATTTTAACAGGAACTTCTTCAACTGCTTGTAACAGCAGCTCTAATGAGATGGGAATTAAATTCCAAAAATTCCAAGACATTCCAATAACACAATCTGGTTTTGTTAGGTTTACCACTCTAAATGCCGCTTCTGGAAACTGTGTACTTAATGGAAGAATTTTAAACCCTAAAAACTCTGATGGTTCTGACCGTGAAAATACTGATAGCGATTATTATGAGTACGATAATTTCACCGCTTCACCTTCAATAGATCCTCTTGAATCACTATCCGTACCAAATTCTGGATCTTCTTTAATCTGGTCATCGAAAGTTTTTGTTCGCAAAGGTCAAACAATTCGTCTCTCACCAATCAGCTGGAATAATACATTTACTACCAACAATGGAGTAACCAGACAATGCGGTATTGGCATGGTGATGCAAATTACACCGCGTCCAGCTTTCTTGTGCAAAGGTGTCTCAAATGATCCAGTCAGCAACCCTGATCCTAAATGTTTAGCTGATACTGATTTGTCGAGTGGTAATTTGATTGGTTGTCAAGCTTATGCTTCTGAGTGTAACGATATTTCCAATACTTCAAACTATTGCCCTTATACAGATTGCCGTAGCACCATCACCTGCTCTCCCGGAACATCAAGTAACAACTACATGAAAACCGGATGTTCTGCTGTTTCTAATGTTAACTCTGCAGCCTGCACAACCGCACTAGCATCTCTTTCATCAACCAATCAAGCCAATTTCAAAACTGCTTGTGGTAGCTGTTCTGCCCTAATGCTTGCAAATGCCGGTCTTGCTGCAACCTCTAGCATCACCCAAGACAAATGTTACAATTTAGAAAATTATACCGGAAAAGTTTCTTCTATTGGAGTTGCTAACGGCGGCGGACCAGCAAGTACTGATCCTATTTTCACCAAAGGTGCCGAATATCTATCAAGCTTTAATGGCTATTACGGCAACTTCATAAAATTCTCCGACACCAATACAGTTGATAGCGTTGCGAACAATGAAATTTATCAGTCATCCACCGCTATGACATTTAACCAAAATAGCCGTCTGAAGTTCCTGATTGTTACCAACAATGGCGATTTTAGAAACCTTGATACTAACTATTCTTCTCTTCAGGGCAGTACAACTAACTATCCTTATAGCTCTCTCACCGCAAGAGGTACATCTTACAACGGTAGCAACGGTATAAAAATTGGATTTGACGGAACATTACAATTCTCTAACGGACAATGGTTGGAAGCTAGAATATGTCGTGAGACTAGCAGCCATAGTTGCCGAGGATCTACCACTGTTCCAAGCACTACTGCAACTTCTGCTGATATAGCATTAAATCAACAACCTCATTTAGTAGAGTTAAATACTCCTACAGTTTCGACCGATGTTATGCCAACCCTTGCCTCAACTGCAAACTATAAGTTTGATGCTTTTGGCACTTTAACCAGAACTACTTCTGCCACTGCGAAAGATTGTACAATTATTAATCAAGCAGTCGATACAGCAGTTAACAACACATATTATTGCCACACTTATCTCAACAGCACTTCAAGCTATATTTATGATCCGCAAAAATCAGATCCTTTTTCAGATTCTGATTATGATGAACTCAACCAACTAAGATTAATTTTTAAAATCAAAGATCCTGAAGTTCCAAACTGTATTATCCCAGGATCAGGAGCAACTACCAACAACGGCGTTATGATTCCTAACCCAGCTTACCAAGCTAACGTTTGTTATACCGGATCAAACTGTATTACTACTGGTAGTTCTTACACTACAACCTGTGGTTCTGCTGGTGGCGCTACCCAAGCTTGTACTGGATATGTGAGCGGTGGTAGATGTGTTACTCCAACCCAAAGCCAATATAACGGCTATTATTCCAGCAGCAAAATTTGCTCTTCAAGCACTGGAGTTACTGGTCAAACCTGTACTGCTAGCGATGGAACTCCTTCGTTAACGTCTTCAAATCCATGCCGCAAACAATTCTATTGCGGAAGCGTTTATGCCAATAACAGTGGCAAATACTATGTTACAGTCAAAGTTGCTAACCCTCCTGGAAACAATATTTCTAACATTATCGGTGGCGTTATTACCCCAGTAATTGAGACAATGGATGGTAAGCGCACTATAGCAGCAGACGGTACTGTAACCCAAACAGTTGGACAATCTCAAAGAATCTATACCTTAGTAGTTCAAGATAGTAGATATCAGGCCATTTTATCGATGTCGATGTCGATGATGATTATGTTCTACGGCTTAACTTATTTGATGGGTGTGACTGATTTAAGCAGTTCTGACCTCATCAATCGCTGTATTAAAATTGCTGTAATCTACCTATTCGCCAGCCCAACTGGTTGGTATTGGTTTAACATGTTCGCTGTTAAATGGTTCAAAGATGGTACCGACTATCTCGCCTTCATGATGGCCTCGTCCTTTGACGACTCGACAGCACTCGCACAAGCAATCTCAATTAATGATTACTACGACAAATCTGTACTCTTCAGCAGCGTTGATAAAGTATTCGGCATGTTCTTCTCGCAAGCTGTACAGAAAAAAATCTCCGCCCTTCTTTTCGCCAGCATCTTCGGATGGGTCTATCTCTGGATCATCTATTTAAGCTTCATGCTCTACGTATATGCTGTTGGTTATGCAGTACTATATTACCTAACTGCACAGATTTTCATCTCGATATTATTCACTTTAGGACCAATTTTCTTCATCTTCACCCTGTTCAACCAAACTAAGGGTATGTTTGATAGCTGGCTCAACCAGTTGATTGGCTTCTCTTTGCAACAGATATTCCTACTCACAACTTTAGCCTTCTTCAACATGATGATGTATGAAGTGCTAAAAATGTCTTTAGGATACAGAATTTGCTGGGATGAAGTTTGGTCAATCAACATCATAACTCGTATCAGCTTGTTATCATTCTGGACCGTAGCTTCACTTCCTCCGAAAGTTAACACCCAATCTGCAGTTGGTGAAATTGGTCATCCAGAAGGAATTCCATCATTATTCTCTATCTTATTTATCTGGGTAGTTGCGTCTTTGATGAAAAACTTCATTGGCTTTATGACCAACCTTGGCGCTTCAATTGGCGGCAGCTTGTCAGCAAGTGCTATGGCTTCTGGTGCTTTGAAAGCAATTAACGATGCAAAAAATTATTCTTCTAAGAAATTCAATGATATCACCAAAGGTGCAATTAACGAGCCTATGAAGAGATTGGATGCTGCATTGTTCGACTCTGGTGAACACGCCGAAAAAGCTCGTAAAGCTCGTCAAGAAAAGAACAGACAAGATCAGGGAAAAAAAGAATCGCTCAACAAAGCTGGTAATGAGGCTATGAGTAAATTCAAACGCGAAAACGCTGCTGAATATTCTAAAATGACCGAAGAACAGAAGAAAGCTGCCTTGACCAAAGCAAAAGATGAAGGCATGAAAAAAGAAGCCAAAAAACTTGGTATTAGCGATGATGAATTGAAAAAATTAAAATCCGATAAAGGTTTGAAATACGAAGGATCTAACGTTCTTGTTGCAGCAGCTCAAGCCGCAAGACAAAAAGCTGGATTCGGCGGCGGTACATTAAGTTCATCACTTAATGACAGTAAAATTAGCACTAAGATGAGCTTCTCTGAGGCTAAAGAAGGCATGTCAAAAATGAGCGCCTCAGAAAGAAAAGATTTCAAAGAGCAAGCTGCCAAAGTTAATGTTGCGGTCGATAAGAGTACTTCTCAGAAAATTATTGGTGCAGCGCAAACTGCTGCTAATTTAACTGCAAAACCAGCAGTGGGATTAGGAGTTGGAGCAGCGGCTGGTGTTGCAGGACTTGCTGGAGATACGGCTAGTGCCTTAGCTAGCTTAGCCACTGGTGGAAAAGTCGGAAATACTAACTTTAATTCAACAAGAGCAAATGCCGCTTCTGCTAAAGAAAAAGCAGCTGGAGCAGGTAAAGCAATGTACGAAGGTGCTGGATCAGCTAAAGACTCTTTAGTGAAAGCTGCCAAAGGACTTGCAGGCAAAGCCAGCAACGCTGTGGGTGGTAATGAATATGCGGAAGCAAGAAAACAACTCGAAGATTCAGGTAAAATCAGAAGAATGGCTGAAGCAGAAACTACTCTTTTTGGAAAACGCCTCGCTATAGGTACAAACTTCGCTAGATCAGATAAAGAAAAGCAGATGATCAACGATCAAATGAAGAAAAACCGCGAAGAAAAAGCAACTTCAATGCCTACGAAAAATGATAGCATGACGATTGCTAAACTTGATGCCTTAGATAAAGGAATGACTCTAAACGAAGAAGGTAAAGTCGGTCGTAGAGATGCAGCATTATTCGGCCCTGGTGGTATGAAGCATGCTATCTCAAGCCAATTCACAAAAGGTGCAGAAGCAGAGAAACATGCAACTGAAGGCGTTGCTGCTGTTGCTGGAAAATTATCAGAAAAAGGTGGTTCAATTGAAACAGACAAAGCCACAAAAGCTTCTTTGGAAAAAACTAAAGATGTTGCACAACAAGCCTCTGTCGCCATCCAAAAAGTTGCCAAGATCGATGAACAGCTACAAGGCGCACCTGTAAAACAAACCATGGCTCAAAGAGCATTGAATGCTATTACAGGTAAAGAACCTCCTAGAACCCCGCCAGCTAGCGGAGAAGAAAAAGCCAGACTTGAAGCAGAAAAAACTGCGGTAATAGCCAATTACGAAGCTGATGGTGGAACTTTCTTCAAAGACAAACAAGCCTTGGAAGAACAAAAAGCTATTCAAAGCTCAAGCTCTTCTACTGAAGAACAAAAAGCACAAGCTGCTGAAGCTATCAAAGACATCACAGGTAAAGAAAATTATATCAGCTCAGAAGGTGGAGGATTGGATGCTGCAAACTCAATGTATCAACAAGCTGATCAGCAAATTAAAAATATCGATGCCAGACTTGATAAAGCACAACCTGTGAATACAGCATCTCAGGCATCTAAAGCTGCTTTCGAAAAAGCTATGGGATCAGAATCAGTTAAAGCAGTTGAAGCGAAATATGAAAAATTGAGCAATTTTGATAAAGCAACCGGAGGCAGATTTAACCAAGAGGCAAGAGCTGTAATCCAAGATCATGGCAAAATACAGAAAATGAAAAAAGATTTTGCTAAACTTGGTAAGCTTTCTGATAAAGACATGTCAACCAACCTAAGAAAAACTGATGCGATTCAGAAAGATGAACATGGTAAAGATATGATTAGTCTTGATGGTGAAAAAGTACATGAAACAGCTAACAGAGCTTCAGATAAACATAACGAATTCGCGGACAAATATTCGAAAGGACTTGATTTTGAAAGTGTTTCAGCTCCGGCTCCAGAACCAGCAGCAGCAGCACCAGCAACTTCTGACACCGCTGCTGAACCTGAAGCAGCTCCACCCACTACCACAGCAGGTGGCACTCAACTTGGTACAATAGCTGAAGACGACGAAGAAAGAGACGAATAGTAAAATAAAATCACCACACCATTCCGCCTCACAGCAATCAGAAATTTTTACAGCGCTAATGTCAGATCAAAAATTATCACGCAAAAATTTCATCAGAAAACGCAGCGCTTTCACGATTTTAGAATTTCTAATTTTTTTCTGCGTAACAGTTTTTGTCGTGACGGGAATTTATTTTGTTAAGCAAATGACAAAGGTAAACGACATCAAATCACTCATCATGCAAATCAGGAAATACGATGATGCCGTCGCAGCATTCGCTGAAAAATATGATGCATTTCCTGGAGATGTTTGCGACACCAAAACCTATGGCATCACCACAGAAAATACAGATGGTAATTGCGATAATATTGTCAGTGATCGCGCGCAAGAAATAATTTCAGCTAATGGTGAGATCACAAATTTTTGGATGCATTTATCAAAAACAAAAATGATCAGCGAAATTTTTGATGGTAAAGAAAATGAAAAAGCAAAAATCGGCACCACCTTTCCAATCAGTAAAATCGGGGATAAAATCGGTATTATCGCTTATGGTGATGAAGGAAAAACTTTTTATCAAGTTGGTTTCAAATATTCGAATCACAATCGAATATTTATGAGCAATAATAGTTTAAAAACTTTTGAAGCTTATTGGTTTGACGAAAAAATTGATGATGGAAATCCAAGAAAAGGTCGTGTTGTTGCCGCTGGAAAAAACTCTCTTAACATTTTAGAAAATGAAGATTGTGTAAAATTTTCAGAATATGATCGCACCAATAATAATCCGGTTTGCCAGCTTCGCATCGAGATAAAATAAACTCTTCTAATTTTACAAAATGGATTCAAAAAATTTCATGACATTGCAAAAACATCTCGAAGAATTTCGTAATCGTTTAATTGCCTGCGTAATTTTTTTTCTCATCGCATTTTGTTTCTGCTATTTTTTTTCTAGCGAAATTTACAATTTTTTATTACGACCTTTTGTTGAATTTTCAACTAATCATGAAAATAGAAGATTGATCTACACCAGCCCAGCTGAAGCCTTCACAACATATTTAAAATTATCTTTTTACTCTTCGTTATTTTTTTCTTTCCCAATTTTTGCATCACAATTTTATCTTTTTCTTGCACCTGGATTGTACAAAAATGAGAAAAAAAATATTCTGCTTATTTTATTTTTTTCGTCATTTTTATTTTTGCTCGGCGCATTGCTTGCATATTATTTAATCTTACCACTCGCGATCGAGTTCTTCGCAAGCTTTGAAATCCAAGGCTCCGCAGGTTCTATTCCAATTCAACTCGAAGCAAGAATCAGCGAATATTTAAATCTTGTTTTAAATTTACTCTTCGGTTTTGGCGTTGCATTTCAGTTACCAATTCTCTTGCTTTTTTTAATTAGAGTTGGTCTGTTGTCAGCCAATGATTTAAAAAACAAGAGGAGATATTTCATTGTAGCAATTTTTGTAATCGCTGCGGTGCTTACTCCCCCAGACGTTTTGAGTCAGATGAGTTTAGCAATTCCAATGATTTTATTATTCGAAATTGTTGTTCTCATTAGTAAAAATTTTAACAATAAAAAATAAATTTTATGGCTACTGCAAAAAAAGCTCCTGCTAAAAAAACTGTTGCTAAAAAAGCTCCAGCTAAAAAAGCCGTTGTAAAAAAAGCCGTTGCTAAAAAAGCTCCAGCTAAAAAAGCCGTTGCTAAAAAAGCTCCTGCTAAAAAAACTGTTGCTAAAAAAGCTCCAGCTAAAAAAGCCGTTGTAAAAAAAGTCGTTGCTAAAAAAGCTCCTGCTAAAAAAGCCGTTGCTAAAAAAGCTCCTGCTAAGAAGTAAAAAATCTAAAAAGTAAAAAATAGGGCGGAATCTCGAAAGAGGTTTCGCCCTTTTTTTGTATCTGCCTATCGACAACTAACTTAATAGTTTGCTCTGAGAGCTTAAATCGAATTTGCGAATAAAAAAACCGTTGGTCTCGAAAGAGAAACCAACGGTTTTTTTTATAAAATTATGACTCCATCTAAGCTCACGAGCAAAGGGATAAATCCATCATTGATGGGCAAGAGATAAAATTTATTTTCTTTTCCCCTGCACTTTTGCTGGAGCGAATGCTTGCTTAACAACGACCTTAACTGGTGATCTAGTTGGAGTTCTAGCACTGTTTTCTGTGTTCACAACATCACATAAAATATCGAGTGACACACCACCATCGTGACACATACAAATAACATAAGTTTTTTTGTCCAAACTCTCAATCATGTCACGACTGATAATTCTGAATCCTCCGTTTTCAGCTTGCTTGCGCGAGAATTTGAAAAGACGATTTAGAATCTTAATGTATTTATTAATCTTAGAATTTTTGTGATTCGGAATAGTACCATTCATTACATTTTCATCAGCTATATCAATCAGATATTCGAAAAGCATCTCTGCAATCTCAGCTGACTCTTCTTCAATCTTCTTAAAAACTTCCGCAACCATCTTCAAATTATCCGCCAAAGTCGGATTTTTTATCGATGCTGAAGGAGTCTCGTCACTATATCTTACTGACATATTCTAGATAAATTTTTGTAATAATTCTGACATTTCAGAAAAAATTGGATCTGAAGAATTAAGCCTCAACTTAACAAAATTCATGACGCGCGGAATCATATTCAAATAATGGTGTTTGCCATCACGCATAGAAAGACGTGAAAAAATTCCAACAATTTTGATATTTCTTTGCAAAGATAAAATCGCGTAATCACGCAAAAATGATTCTTTGTTACAGCCCGATTTTTCCAAATAATATTGTAAAAGTTGTTGGCGATTTAAGTCATAAACATCACGTCTAGCATCTTCAAGTAAAGAAACCAAATCATAAGCTTTCGAACCAATCAAACCATCTTGAAAATCTAATAATCCAACTTTTTTAAAACCTTCTCGTTGCGGCAAAATCATCAAATTATCAGCATGATAATCACGCAAAACTGTTACCTGATTTTCTTTATCTAAAAGATCAAAAAGATCGAACCACAAATTTTTAAAACGCGCAATTTGCGCCAACGACATTTCTTTTTTTTGTGAAGGCAAATACCACTCAATCAATAACATCACTTCACGAAAAAGTACCGCATTATTGTAAAGTGGTAAATCGCGTGGAGCCTTGATTTGATGCAGTTCAACCAAAACATCACAAGCACTTTTGTAAAAATCTAACTCGAGATTTTGTAAATTGTTTTGTGATTCTCTTGCTAAAACTCGACCATAAGTATCGTCACCAAAATCTTCTAACAAAATGAAACCGTGAGTTTCATCAACAGCAAAAATTTTTGGTGCGGAGAAATCATGTGTAATTAAAAACTCGTCAATCTTTACAAATGGGCGAACATCTTCGTGGCTTGGCGGTGCAAACATTAAAATCCATTTTTTATCGCCCGAAAAAATACGGTAATAGGAACGAAAAGACGCATCACCAGCAACTTTTTTTATCTCACAATTTTCAATTTTGTGCTTAGCTAAAAATTCACGCGCCTGTGTTTGATCAAGTTCAATCATGTTAAAAGTCTAATTTAGAATACCATTCCGGCGGGTTAATATTAGCAATACGATCACGCAAAATTTCGCTGAAAACCTTGTGAGATTTTATTAAGCTGTACCATTCTTTAACCGAATTATAGTGATGCCAATTAATGTCGCCGAAATAATCCAAGACCGACAAATGTGAAGCGGCGGCAAAATCAGCAACTGAAATTTGCTCGCCGGCTAAATATTTTCTGCTCTCTAAAAGATATTCGATATAGCTCAAATGCACATTCAAATTGCGTCGAGCAATCCTCAAAATTTCTGAATCAGGTGCTTTTGCACCAGGTAAATAGCGGTTAAAATAACGTTCATTCAAAACATATTTTCCCACTTCATTGAAAAATTTCAGATCAAACCAGCTTTGAATTTTGCGAACCTCAGCACGTTTAACAATTCCATCACCTAAAAAACTGCGCGTTTCGTCGTGCTTTTCTTCAATATATTCGATAATCGCCGAGCTTTCCGAAATCACTGCTGAATTACTATTATCAAACAAAACCGGCACAGTTCCAGCTGGATTCATTGCGATAAATTCCTTTCTTCTTTCCCAAAAATTTTCCGTAACCAATTCAAGACCAATTTCCTTTGCGGCCATATGAACTCTAACTTTACGCGAGAACGGACAAATCGGATGATGATATAGACGATACATAAAATTTGTGATTATGATTTAAGATTTGTGATTTACGCTGTTTTTAAATCATAAATCTTAAATCATAAATAAATTATGAAAAAAATCGCTCTGATCGACGGCTATGGTTTTGTCTTTCGCGCCTACCATTCTTTGCCACCACTTACCAGACCAGACGGCACACCAGTTGGAGCGGTTTATGGCTTCACTAACATGTTGATAAAATTATTGGCCGGACTTGATGTTACCCACGCGGCAATCGTTTTTGACTCAGGCTCTAAAACTTTCCGTAACGATATTTTTCCGAAATATAAAGCCAATCGCCCGCCCTGCCCGGAAGAACTGATTCCACAATTTCCGATAGTTCGCGAAGCCGCTGAATCTTTAAATTTAACCATTTTAGAAAAAGCCGGATTTGAAGCAGACGACATCATCGCCACCATTGCTCGTCAATATTCTAGCCCAGAAAACAAAGTTTTGATCGTTTCTTCCGACAAAGATTTGATGCAGCTCGTCAATGAAAACGTCGTAATGTATGATGCGATGAAAAACAAAATGATCTCTGACGCCGAAGTGAAGGAAAAATTTTTCGTAGCACCAAATCAAGTACTCGACGTTTTGTCGTTGATGGGCGACACTTCCGACAATATTCCAGGTGTAAAAGGAATTGGCCCAAAAACTGCCGCCGAATTAATTCAGCAATTTGGCACTTTAGAAAATATTTTTGCTAACCTCGATCAAATTAAGCAAGATAAGCGTCGCCAACTTTTAAGCGACGGAGTTGAAAACGCTAAAATTTCTAAAATTCTCGCAGCACTAAAAGATGATGTTGAGTTAGGAATTTCGATCGAAGATCTGAAAATAAAATCTATTGATCCACATCGACTAGTTTCGTTCCTTGAAATGCAAGGCTTCCGCTCTTTGGTTTTACGAGTTCGTAAAGAATTTGGAATTTCTGACGATGTTAAAGTTGCACCAGTTTCTGCAAATTCTGCGCCAAAAATTACGCCTAAAGCTGAGAAAGAAATTTATTTCCGTGATGTAAAAATCAGCGAAATTACTTCCGCTGAAATGCTTGATAAAATCAACTCTCAAGCACTTTTAAACGGCAATGCCACAATTGATCGCCATCATAATTTTATCACAATTTCAACTGCTAAAATTGGCGAAACTGCGACAGAAATTTTCTATTTTGAAAACCACGACAACGCAAAAATCACTACACCAATTCACGCCAACGATCTTTTTTCAGTTCATAATGATAATCAGCAAACTAATGCCAGTCACAGCTTAACCCTTGCCGATCTAGAAAAAATTTTCGTCAATGATGCCATTACCAAAGTTTTTTTTGAGGCAAAATCTTTCTTAAAAATCGCCAAAATAAAATCTTATCAAGACGTTTCATTGCTGAATCATTTGCTTAATTCTGCGATGAAAAGTGACCTGCGCGAACTAGTAAATCTCAACCTCAACGAAGATATTGTTGATCTTGGATTTAACACAATTTTTGACGAGTTAGATAAAAATAAAGAGCCAGAAATTTTTTCTGACAAAGCTAAAAAGATCGAATTTTTAGCCTTCAAAAATTTTGCCATTGCACAAATTTACAAAATTTTTTCGCAAAAAATTTTCGCTGAGAAACTCAATTTTGCTTATCTTGGTTTGGAGCTTCCGCTCTTAGATGTTATTGCTCGCATGGAAAATAATGGCGTGGCGATCGACATTCAAAAACTCTACAATTTATCACAAGATTTCGCCTCGCAAATTCAAAAACTCACTTCAGAAATTCACCAAATTGCTGGCGAAGAATTTAACATCGCATCGACGCAACAATTGGCAAAAATTTTGTTTGAGAAACTTGGTTTAGACTCATCAAAAAAATCGAAAAAAACTGGCGCATTCTCAACTAATTCTTCTGTTCTTGAAGAACTCGCCGAAGAAGGAAATGAAATAGCGCAGAAGGTTTTAGATTTTCGTAAATTTTCTAAATTAAAAAGCACTTACACCGACGCGCTGCCGAAAGAAATAAATCCAAAAACCAATCGCATTCACAGTAATTTTTCCAGCACTTCGACAATCACCGGACGATTCAGTTCGAACAATCCGAACTTACAAAATATTCCGATCAAAAGTTTGGAAGGTCGAAAAATTCGCGAAAGTTTTATTGCCGCTAAAGATCATCTTTTAATCTCGGCAGACTACTCGCAGATTGAATTGCGAGTGATTGCTCACGTTGCAAAAATTCCTAATTTAGTTGAGGCTTTCAAAAGCGGAAAAGATATTCATCGCATCACCGCCAGCCAAGTTTTTCATATTCCAGAAGCGCAAGTTACTGACGAAATTCGTTCCAAAGCCAAAGCGATTAATTTTGGAATTATTTACGGAATCAGCGCTTTCGGCCTCGCCCGACAACTTGACATTCCGAAACAAGAAGCAGGAATTTATATCAAATCTTATCTTGAAGCCTATCCGGGAATTGACTCTTACATGAAAAATTACATCGAAATTGCGCGCCAAAATGGTTTTGTCGAAACACTTTCCGGTCGCAAATGTTTCATCCGCGAGATCAATAATAAAAACCCAATGATTCGCCAAGAAGCTGAACGCCTAGCCATCAACGCACCAATCCAAGGAAGTGCAGCTGACATCGTAAAAATGGCAATGATTCGCCTGGATAAAAAATTCCGCCAACTGAATTTGCGTTCCAAAATCATCATGCAAATTCACGACGAATTAGTTGTCGAAGCACCCAAAGATGAAGTTGAAATCGCCAGCAAAATTCTACAAAAAGAAATGGAAGATGCCTTTATTCTAGACACTCCGCTGCGCGTTGATATTTCGGTTGATCAATGTTGGAAATAATAAAACCAGTTACTTATGCACGAATTCACTTCGTGCGTAGCAACGCAATTTCTTCCTAAATTGAAAACGTAGTTTTGAATTTAACTACTTACAAATCTCTCTCATCCGCGTGTAAGCCTTCGCAATACCCTTCGTAGAGTATTCATCAATTGCGAAAGTTCCAATCGCCGAGTCGCTACGGACTTTTACACTTCTAGCGTTCAACAATCTTTGAATAACTTCCACATCTTCGTCTTTGCTTTTCGCCCAAGCAACTTTGCCTTTAGTGGGGAATCTATATTGAAACTCGTCGTCAATCATGAAGAAAATTTTGCTATTCACCTTGTATTCATAACCGCCAAAAACGCTGACTTCTTCTTTGCGCTCTCTTTGATAGCGCGTAATCATAAGGTAAGGTTTTTGTCTGGTTGATTGATCTGAGTTGGCATTTTGTGGGTTCGCCACGATATAGCATTGTTTTTCTTGCAACTCATCTTCCTGCAATTCGTAAACCGTCCAATAATAAAAACGGCTATCAACAATTTGAGCGATCGCCGAATTTTGCAGAGCTAGCAAACTTAGCGAAATAAGAGCGATTTTTTTGCAGAGATTTTTCATGTGGATTTACTTAAAAAATTCTCGCCAACGAATAATCCAAAATTGCGATTAAATCTTGTTTGGCTTCTAGGTCACAAGAGCTTTTGTCGTTAAAAATTTCCAGATTTTTTAACGCTGATTCACGATAAAGTAATGCTCTGTTTCTTGATTCTCCAAGGCCGCGATATTTCTCCATCAGCTGCAACATTTTAGCAAAATCTTCCTGATTTTTTTCCGATCCCATCAAATTTTTTGCAAAAACTTCTTCAATAAATTTGCGATCTTCAGCATCAGCTTTTTGATAAGTAAGAATGATCGGCAATGTGACTTTTCCTTCAAAAAAATCGTTACCTAAATCTTTGCCTAAAACATTTTCTTTTGACGAATAATCCAGCATGTCGTCAACAATTTGAAAGATGATACCAAGATTTTTTCCAAAGTCGCGAAGTGCTGATATTTCTGCATCCAAACGCTTATTCAACAATGCACCAACTTCCGCTGCAGCTGAAAAAAGTACGGCAGTTTTTCCAAAAATAATTTCGAAATATTTGTTTTCTGAAATCGCTAAATCTGATGAATTTTCCAACTGCATAACTTCGCCGTCAGCCATTGTGCTTGAAGCTTTTGAGAGCAAGTCAAGAATGCGCATATCATCACTTCGAACCATCAGCTGAAACGCGATCGAGAACAAATAATCACCAACCAAAATCGTCGCTTTATTATCCCAAATCGCATTGGAAGTTTTTTTACCGCGACGCACCATGCTATTATCAACAACATCATCATGCAGCAAAGTTGCGGTGTGAATTAACTCAACTGCTGCACCTAAATTATTGTAGCCCGAATTTTCTTTGCTGCCGCAAAGTTTAGCCGCCAAAATCAGAATCATTGGACGGATTCTTTTCCCGCCAGAAGAAATTAAATGATTAGCGATTTCTTTGATTAAAGGAGATTTACCAACCGAGAATTCTAAAATTATTTCATCAATTCTCTTGAGATCAGGGGTAATTCGTGCAACGGCGTTTTGAAACTTTTCCATGGTTACATCTTAATATCTTTCTGAACTTCATCCAAATGATAAAGCATCAAAGTCTTGTTACGACACTCTTCAATCTTGGCCATAATGTCGTTTAGAGAATTACGAATTGCTGCAGAATTTTTTTCTGATTCACCATTTTTTATGAAATCGATATACTGTGTAGTCAACGTATCAGCACATTCTTCCAATTTATTTACCACCTCTTCAATTATTGAAAATTGTTGAGCGGCCAACTCATGTTCATTGTCTTCAACAGCGCTTAAAAGGCGATCGGCATAGTTATAATACTCAACAATCTCGTTATAAAGTTGCTCTTGTTTGGAGGTTGCCATTTTTTGGAAGTTTTTTTGGAAAGGAAAACTATTAAGAACAGGTGCGTCGGCAAGCTATTTTTGCCAAGATAAAAGTCAACATGGCCGCAAGCTTTATTGTTTAAGGCTGGCGATCAATTCATTTTTACTGAATTTAAAGTCATTTTCTACCCAAATTTCTTGGGTTTTCTGCAACACCAATCCCAACTTTTTACCAGAAAAACCCAGCGCAATTAAATCGGAACTTTTAAGCGGAAAATCTGGCAAAGAAAATTTACGTAAGTAGCTAATCGTTTTTTTTGCCGCGGCGATTTTTTTCAGATCATAATTCTTAGATAAATCTTGTAGATAGAGGCCAAGAACCATTTCTTTATCATTTTCTACCAGCAATTTTTTTAAATCTTTAACTGAGTTTTTCGCAATAAATTGGAAGTATTTTTTTTCTGCATTGGTCGCACAAATTTCTGCAAAAAATATTTTATGATCGAGATTTTTTTCACCAAACAGCACCGCGATTTTAAGATTTAAATCAGCAACAATTTTAAGATTTTTTTCAATTTCAAAAAGATGTTCCAAGCCTTTAATGTCAAGGTCTGAGGAAAATATTTCCGCAGCTATCTTTTTACTTTTAATTACTTTTAGAATCGCCAGCAAATTTTGTTTTTTAGAGCTCGAAATCATCTTAAAAACTTCCGCACGAATTCTTTCTCGTGACAATTTTTTCAAATTATCTTTTTGTTTCACGCAAGCTGCTAAACCTTTAACATCAAGCTTTGCAGCATATTCATTACTAAAACGGAAGAAACGCAAAATACGTAAAAAATCTTCTTCAATTCTTTTGTTAGCATCTCCAATAAATCTAACTTTTACGTTTCTTAGATCAGAAATTCCATCGAAGTAATCAGTAATAAAACCTTTAGAATCAAGGTACAGCGCGTTAATTGTGAAGTCGCGGCGCGCAGCATCAAAATAAAAATCATCAACAAATTCTGGATTACAATATCTGCCGTCAGTTTCTTTATCTTTGCGTAAAGTTGTGATCTCAAAATTTTTATCATTCACAACAGCAGTGATAGTACCAAATTTTACGCCAGTTGGAACTGCTTTAATTTTATTTTTTTCGAGAATTTTTATTGTTTCTTCGGGAAGAAATCTGGTGGCAAAATCAAAATCATTAAGCGTTTTTCCCAAAAGCAAATCACGTACTGAACCACCAACCAAGCGAATTTCATCACCAAAAATTTCGAACAGAGTTTTTACTTCTTTGGGGAATTTTTTTACTAATTCTGGATGTGAGTAGGTTTTTTGGAGCACTTTGTTTTGTTATATAATATTGGGAGAAATAAACTCCCCGACCCCTGCGGGGCCACCCCCCTTGACAGGGGGGCGATGGTCCGAGTCCTG
>CAYUHG010000022.1:0-25690 GCA_964444545.1 uncultured Rhizobium sp. | reverse complement strand
TGGCAACGCTAGTAAAAAGCTATGGCGGCAACTATATGATTGATAGATCGAAGCTGATGAAGGGTTTTAAGCTGGAATAACTTAAATTATTAGTTAATTTTTCACGATTAATTTTACCAAATAAGAAAGTAATGAATAAAAAAACGACATACGTCTCAAAAGACAAAATTAACCGCGATTTTTTGATAGGTTTTTATAAAGAGGTCTGGCTCAAATTTGAGCATTATGTTAATAACGACAAGGTCCTTTATGAGTTATTTAAAAAGGATCATGACGATAAGGAGTTCATTTTACATGCAAGAATCTGTGCGCTGTCTAGCATGTATGCGGCTGCCATTGATAACATCCCTCACATGCTAGAGACCATTAAAAACTGTAACAACAAGCTAGTTCATGATGAGATTTTAACGAGATACGCCGATGATGGAAAAAATTATAATCTCATCTCATTCATTTCGAAATATTGTCATTGGTATAATGAGGTAAACCATGTGGAGGAATCAACACCGATATATGATGTAAATGTTAGGAATGCTTTAAAACACTATGGGTGCGAAAAGATAAAAAATTACGAAGGTTTAAAAGATGGAACGAAAAAATTTATACAAGAAATAGGGGGGGTAAGCTTTAATACAATAATTCCACTTTCAATAGATGGGTTACATACCGAGCTTTCTATCTATCGTATCGTGGATAAATTTTTGTGGCTGAGCTACAAAGTTGACAAACTTAACAAAAGAAAAGCAGGTCTTAAGAAAAATGAGAAATACCTCCTAGAAATATCTCAAAGAAGCAATAATAGTCATTATTTTGGAATCTTATGAAATCAGTAATCTTCGCCAGAGTATCTACACAAGAGCAAGAAACAGATGGACACTCAATTGATGCACAAATTGCTAAATTAAGGGAATATTGCGCTAGAAATAGCCTTGAGATTATTAAGGAATATGAGGTTGTTGAAAGTTCAACCAGAGGTGAGCGACCAGAATTTTACAAGATGATTGATTTTGTTAATTCTCAAAAAGGGCAAGTTGCCTTGGTGGTCGATAAGGTTGATCGTTTGCAAAGAAGTTTTACTGAATTGCCAATTTTAGATAAGCTGCGCAAAGAAAATAAGTTGGTTATTCACTTTCTTGATATTGGCAAAATGGATTCTGATTCAAATAGTCAGCAAATTTCATTTTATCAAATGTCTGTTGTGATGGCTAACGCTTACACCAACGCCATTTCAGACAATGTCAAAAGAAGCATTATTCACAAACTCAACAACGGTGAATATATTGGCAAAGCACCGCTTGGCTATTTGAATGTCAGAGATGAGAGCGATAAATCAAATATCGTTATTGATGAATCTAGGGCTTATTTGGTGCAAAAGATGTTCGAGATTTATTCAACTGGCAGCGTGTCGCTGGGTGATTTAGAAAAGTTCGCTAAGCAGCATAATTTAACCAACCACTTCTTCAAAGGTAGAGAATCAAAGCCAATTACTAAAAATGTTATTTCTAATATTCTGAAAAATCCTTTTTATTGCGGTCAGATTTATGTTAAGAAATACAACAAATTTTATCCTCACAAATACCAACCATTAATCAGCAAAGCCTTATTTGATAAATGCCAAGAGATTGGTTTGGAAAGATCAGCAGCAAATAACAGAATCCAAGCAATTCAAACCTCGGGAAAGGATTTCGTTTTTAGAAGTTTAATTAAGTGCGCTGTTACTGGCAGAACTGTGTCGTCAGATCGCAAAGAAGCTAAGAAGAATAAAAACACTTATCTTGTTACTTGGAATCCAGACGACATCAAAAAGAAAATCTATGTGCCAGAAGATCAGATTTTAAAACAGGTGTCAGATGTTTTTAAATCAATCGCCGTGCCAAAAAGCATGCTTGATGAAATAACCAGTTATTTACAGCAATCGCACAAAGCAGAAAAGCAATATCATGGTCAAAAACTTATCTCGCTTAGAAAAGAAAAAGACTCAATCAAAGATAAGATTAACAGGCTGTTAGACCTGCATTTAGAAAGAGTGATTAACAAAGAAGAATATCACAGCAAAAAAGAAGATTTAGAAAAGCAGTTAGCGAAAGTTAAAACAGAACAAGAATTGCATGAAAATGCTGATGGTGGCTTTAAGGATGCGGTGGTAACGGCTTTTAATTTAGCCAACAAAGCGAGTGAATTATTTGAAAGTTCGAAAACTACTGAAAAGAGAGAATTGATTGCTTTCGTATTTTCGAACCTTTCTCTAAGGGGTGTGGAGCTAGAATATACGCTGCGTCAGCCTTTCGACATGATGGTAAATTTGAGCACTCGTTCTGAGTGGCTCCCCAGGAAGGATTCGAACCTCCGACCAAGTGATTAACAGTCTGATTTTTACAAAAAGTCACAACTGGCTAAAAATGACGGCAACAATGAAATCAAGGCTTTGCGGCTTTTTTCTTGTTTGTTGTTATTCCGATTTATTGCCAAAATTTATGGCTAAGTGTCCCACCAGTGTCCCATGGGAATTAAAGAATTCTTCGAACTTAAAATAGTTGTGCATTACTTGCTAATCCAAGGATATTTTGACATATCTATTTGTTTAAAAGCATCCAACCTTTTTACCCCCAATATTTCAGAACCATCAATATTTATCAAAACTCTATGAGAATGGGATCCTGCATAGTAAATAAATTTTTGTTCGGATTCTTTCTTTCCTGACTTATAAAGAAAAACATCTCTTGAGCCAGATATAGTAGGTCCACCGAGACCAATAATATATCCACTTCCTAAATCTTCTAATTTTTTTAGGTAAAAATCGTAATTATTTTCTGCATAATCTATTTGATAAATGCACTCAATATTTGGTGACTCAAAACCAATTAAATAGCTGATAAAAACATTCTTTTTGCAAATTTTTCTACCCAAATCCTTTGCTATTCTTGTACTATCTATAAGTTTCCATTTTTTTATAATCTCTTCTTTAAGTAAGAAGACTTCTTTGAAATATTTCTCTCTCAAATTCTCATACTCAGCAGCCCCTTTGATATTCTCTTTCGCATATTTTCTGTAAGAATCCAAATTTTCTATTGAGCCATAAAAGCCAAATATACCGATTTTATTCTTAGTTCTAAAAGCATCAAATACGTATTTGTGATTGCCATTATTGTTGTAAGATGCAGCTATCGGATCGAAATCCATATTCAAGAAATCGTTCATTGAATCATAAAGCTCAATGTTCTTGCTAGAGTCGTTTTTGTATTTCTTTAGGTAGGTTTCATATTTATCCATCAGTATAGAATGTGCTATATCTAGTAGGTCTATAAGGCAAATCTTGTCATTTTTAACATACTTCTCGAAGCCCTTTAATTCTTTTGCATCCACACTTTGTGAAAGAGATTTTTCTAAGTTGTTGTTAAGCTCTTCTATATTGTTCTCTTGTTTTGCTTGTGAAAATGGTGTTTCAAACAAATAAATAGAAGAGCAGCCACAAACAAAAAAAATTGGTATTAAAAGTAATATTTTAGTTAATAGCTTTGTCATGTTTAGGTTTGTTAGATAAAGAGACTATCAGTCCGTCGACTATCTATCTTAGGTAGCGAATGTCAATCATCATGATTGACGAAAATTATATCCTTACAGAATTTGGTAAAAACCTAAAAGAAGCGCGTCTATTGGCTGGTTTAAGCCAAGAGGCTTTGGCGCTTGAGCTTGGCTTTGATAGAACCTACATTGGTTTGCTTGAAAGAGGAAAACGAAATCCATCTTTAAAAACCATCTGCAAAATTGCATCTTACCTTGAAGTTCAACCATCAAATCTGATGCCGCCACTAAAATTCAAAAAAAATAAAAAATAGACCAACTTCACTGAGTGAGCCTTCTTCTGAAGTTAAAAGCATGCTTTTTTCAAGAAAAAGCTAAGTTCAAACAAAAGAATAAAGTGCTAATAAGTTACATTTTTTACCATTTTTTACGCACCCACACCCATATTGAGTGAATATCATATTTTTTACCTATACCCAAGGTGAAAAAGCACATCAACAAGTGCCAAATATTGTTTGGCTAATTTGCGATAGGCAATTCCTTCTGGGGTGTGGCGACCATTGCGATAATTTATTTCTCTAAGCTTTCTTAAGCCCTTTTTGGTTCTTGCTCCAGTTGATTTGCCGCCATGCAATCTACATCTGCCATTTTTCATTGCTGGAGCTTGGCAAGGAGTTTTATTTCTCTTGGTATTTGCTAAACATTTTTTGGCGTTTGCGATGTTAAATTTTATCATTTTTTGGTTAGTTAGTTGTGGTGTTTGAAGCCTTCATTTTAAAGGGTTAAATGCAAAAATTGCTAACTATTTTTACCCCGCTTTTGCTACGTGTGCAAGGGGTGGTTCCTCTATTTTTTGAAATAGGGGGGAGATGGTGCATGATTGAGGCTTTTATTAGCAAGGTTTGGCAAGAATAAATTTTTCCTTAAAATTATCGCTTCTACACAAGCTTGAGAAATTAATCCAAAAGCAGAAATCAGATAAAAGGGATGTAATAGTATGTTTAGTTATATTGAGTGTAAAAACTACACCGAACAAAAACTATATTGATAGGCGGGAGTCTTTATTTTGTTGTTCTTGTGCCTTTTCTCATTTTTAGTTTCGTGCCTAAAAATAAAACCTTCTCTGATTAAAACTTTTATTGCTGCTGCAACCGTTCTTTTATTCCAACCTAGTTTTTTCGACATCGCATCTTGAGTAATGCAAAAAACTTTTCTTACCCCTAAGTGGTGATATTTGAGAACTGAAAGAAGTAAATAAGCTGCTGGTTCTTTGCATAATTTCATGACTTCCGCTTCGTATTTATGCAAAACATAACCTTCACCTTTCGTTATTAACTTTCCTGCTTCTTTCAGCTTCCAAACATTTTTAGCTGTTCTTTTGATTTCATTTTCATCCAGAGATTGCTCAAAACAAAAGGCATTAACCTCAAAAGCATAATCTTCAAATGATTGGTAATTTTGGTGGTTATTTGCGGCTGTTCTTAGTTGATTGAAAAGGTAATTATTTCTTTGTCCTTCAGCAATTTTAAAATCTGATTTGTTGACTATTAAGGAGTGGAAAAATATTGCGCGCGCGTGCGCGCGCATATGCTTCGGTTTATTCAATAAATTCGGTTTTAATGAAGTAAGACTCATTAAATCATCAAAACAACCTTTGGTGATTACGTAATGCGTTTTTTTGTCGGGATTAAATGAGTAGGGTGCAATAATTAATCCACCTTCACCTTTAACGTCTATTTTGTGTTTATAGCCCGTTTTAGAAGTTTCACCGTTAAAGGAATAATAAAGATGCCTTCCGCCACTTGGTGTTGAAGCAATAAATTTGCTCTCGCCAAATTCTGCCTCGAGTTCTTCAAGTGATGAATTTGGATCGTCGCAATCAATAACCGTGATACCAGAAATTTTGCCTGTGATTAAGCCAATATTTGCCGCAGGAAAAAGCTTCATCCATCTGTAAATTGTGGCAAGACTTGGGCGTTTGGTTTGATATTTTTTCCAAGAAACTTTTGGAGCTTTTCCTTCGCAAGGAATAATTGCCAAACCAAGTTCGTGATAATCCAAAGCATAGTTAGCAAAAGGAAGGGGCGACGATAAGTTATCGCCACCACCTCCCAAGCCATAGAAATCCGACACGACTAAGATTGCTCTTGGTCATTTGGTTTATTTGGCAAAATTTCAACCTTATCAGTTAAAAAATACACGCCATTCCAGCCAGTTGGATTCAGCTCTTTCCGTGTGATTATATTGAGATTATAACCACCACAAAGACAGTCATGCCGCAAAGCTCTGATATACTCACTTAAGCGCAGTGCAAAAGTTTTGGATATTTCCAAAGCTGTGCAGCCCTTTTCGCCATTTTCTATCAAGGCCTTAAGAGTTTTGGCTTTTTGACCCTTAAGAACAAAAACCACCTCTTGGTCGTTTTTGATTAGCTTGAAACAGACAACCAATCTTTTGGATTTTTGGTTGCAGCCACAAGAATTGTTATTTAACATTCGCGCCCTCTGCAATTCATTTTGTTAGAGAAATAAAGGGCTAGTAGCAGCTGACCGTCCAAAGTTGCAGCTACTAGCTTTTTTGTTGTTCTAGGCATGAGTTTCCTCATTAAGTTTTTCAACCCATTGAAAAAACTTTTGCTCGTCGATTAAGACTCTTTTTCCAACTCGGCGTATTACACTAGAAAAGCCGTTTGTTTTTTCGTTGAAGATTAAAAATCGCAAAGACCCTTGGCTTGGCCAAGAATGTTCAGATGCAAATTGTGCGATTGTTAAGAGGCGGGGGGATTTATTATTTTCAGACATGCTGTTTAAAATTTAGTTAATAAAAATGTTGAATAACTCAGAGCAAAAACGCTCTTTGTTGTTCAAATAATTATGAGCTAAATTTACGATGTCAAAGGCGTGAGGCCTAGAAAGGACTGGATGGACCCGATGGACTGCTAAAAGGACTCGTTGGACTATATTTTATCTGAAAGACCTTTTTCTTCTAATCGTTTTCTGGTGATTTTTTTGTAAAAAACTACGCGTTTATTTGACATGTTGTCGTCAAAAAATAGTGATTTTAATTCTTTGTCTTCTTCTCTAAATCCAAGAGCGCTTGGCATCTGAGACGCTCTCTTGGCTCTTTTTGTTGTATTAAGCAAGCCTGATTCTGACGGATTGATTTCAAGAGATTCTTTGTCAGCAATCATTTTGCATAATTTTGCAATAAACTTTCCATGCTGACTGCTGTTCTTAAATTTCTTCCCCCTGAACAATTCTGTTTTTTTACCATCTCGGTAATCAAATATTTTTACGATGCAGTAGTTTAGATCACCTTCAATACTCTCTAGTTCAAGCTCGAGAACAACCTCATCATTTCTTATTGATGATTCAATTAGCAATCTACCCTCTTGAAAAACTCCATGGTATTCTTCTATCTCCTCAAGAAATGATTCTGGGAAAATGGCATTTTGTGCAAAACTTACCCTCTTTGAAGTTGAAAGATTATCATCATCAAAATCAAAAAAATATGACTCATCATCGACCGAAGATGGGAACTGATGAATTGAGGTAATTTTGTTAGCAGCGTCTAAAGGGCTTGCATAGCCTAAGAGTAAATTTTGGGCTGTATTTTTTTTAATGTGACCCCATCTATCCAGAACCTCATCATAAACTAGAAATTTATCTAAATCAGAATGGTTAATTAGCATTACCTGATTTTTATAGAAGAAGCATATCTCCTTTTTT
This sequence comes from uncultured Rhizobium sp., assembly GCA_964444545.1. Classification (GTDB taxonomy): domain Bacteria; phylum Pseudomonadota; class Alphaproteobacteria; order Rickettsiales; family UBA1997; genus UBA2645. The sequence continues at coordinate 18,440 of CAYUHG010000022.1, read as the reverse complement.
TTACCATAGCCAGCGAGGTCACAATAGCCGTCAGAGTCGATATTCTTACTGTCCAACCGACTTAAAAATCCTTTCTTAATTAAAGAAATTATTACGGGAGAAATTTCTATTTCTCTCACTCCCATCTTTCTTAAAAACTCTGTTAATTCAAAATAACTAATTAGGTGTTCAGACGACCCAACAAACATTTGTGGTTTATTGGAGATGACAGAAATTGATAAGAAGTTGTAAGACAGTAATTTTTTATGAGAAAAAATAAAACCTCTTGAGTCAGGATCCTTGTCGTCAAATCCCCTTTTCTTATTAATCACATAATCAAATTGATTTTTTGGAATTATTACATTCAGTAACTCGGATATATCCAATACGGTTGCACCTTTATCAAATTCGTCTCCTATTACTAATTCCAATCGTTTTTTGTCAGAAACAGACACATAAATTCTGTTATTATTTTTATCAAAAAACTCAAAAAAATTCCACCCAAAAAACCAAGTGGTTGAGTATAGAATTCTGGCAAAAAAAACAAAGAAAGCATCCTCATCACGTTCTGGCTTTATCCCGTTGGCTAAGCAATAAAGAAGATGGCTGGCCGTTTCTTCTAAAAACTTCTCACCAGCTGTCTCTAATATTTCTAGCTTCCTAGAATCTAAATCTTTGGGCATCATGGCCAAAACGCTCATCTTAAGAAAAACCTCTCTAAATGAGTAAAATTCTTCTATTTTCATCTACTCCCCAAAAATCTTACTATTCATCCTCTCCACCACCTTTGCTGTATGTGCTTCTGAAATGTGAGAATAGCGTTTTACCATCGACAAAGTTTTGTGTCCTAAAACTCCTGCAATTTCTGCCAGTGTTGCGCCATTCATCGCCAAATAACTTGCACAAGAGTGGCGTAAATCATGCCATCTGAAATCTTTTATTTCTGCTTTGATTAATGCAGTTTCAAAAGGTGTGCGGATGTCGATTGGGTCTTTAAGATTCTTTGCAGGAAAAACCAAATCAGTGTTTTGGTTTCGGTTTTTGTAGTGCGTTTTCATCAAATCTTTGGCAATGCCAACAAGAGGTAAAGAGCGGCGTTCGCCGTTTTTGGTGTCGTGCAAAATTATCATGCCACGATTCAAATCGACATCTTTCCATTCAAGGTTTCTTATCTCCATTTTTCTTGCGCCTGTGCTAATGCCAAGAACTACCAAAATATAAAGGAAAGGGCTTGAGCTTTCTTTGCAGGCTTGCATTAACCTAACCCTTTCTTCATCGCTTAAAAATCTAACTCTGCCGCGTGGTTCTTTTAGTTTCTTAATTTTTAACAACGGATTTTCTTGCATCCATCCCCACTCTTTAACGGCAATGCTAAAAACATGGCTTAGGGCTGCGCAATAGCGGTTAATGGTTGCGTTGGTTTTTGTAACTTTTTTGTGTTCGTTTTTTTCTAAAGCAAGTTGGCTTCTTTGCTCTACGATTAAAGCTGGTGTGATGTCTGAAAGTAAAAAGCTGCCGATGCTATCAATCCAATAATTTAGCTGACTCTCTTGAGCTGCAGCGCTTTTTTTCTGCGGTAAAATTTCTTTTGCGTAACGCTCAATTAAATTTTTTACTGTGTGCTTCTTGGCCTCGCTGGTTTTGAAATGTCTGCCTTCTCTGATTGCTGATTCTGTATCTTGAATCCACTTCTTTGCATCCGTCAGTCTGGTAAACGTGGCTGTTTGTGCTGGGTATCCTCTAAGTCTTACTTTAACGCGATAAGAAGTTGTGCCTTCGTTACTAGTTCTTTTCTCAATTGTGGCCATTACGTGATTTTAGTCATTGTTGGTTTGCGATGACTTACAAACTACGAATGAGAAAAATAAATGACAACAAGTAACAACAATTGATTGCTAATCAAAATAAAAAAGCTGGCTAAAGCTTTGATAATAGAGGAAATAAAAATTAGATAATAATCTTTTGGGACAATTAAGGGACACTTTAAAGAAAAAACTATCCCACAGTTATCAATCGAGTGACTTTTTTAAATAGCTAAAAGCGAAGTGCAAAAAATGAAGAGAAATTTTTTTTCTAAAGACTTGTTGTGATTTTTTGTCTTTTAGTGTCCCAAGAGTGTCCCATTTGAGACTTTATTTAGAGGGGAAAAGTGAGTCAACCCTTGTTAGAGTTGGCTCCCCAGGAAGGATTCGAACCTCCGACCAAGTGATTAACAGTCACTTGCTCTACCACTGAGCTACTGAGGAATATTTTAGAGAAATTTTTTTGAATTAATTCTCTCGAAAGCCTTGTTTGGCAAGGCTTAGGGGGTTTTTGATTTTTAGATCAAAAGTGAGGCGCGCATGCTATTTTTGACTTTAGCAAAAAGCAACCCGCTTTTTTTGGGTTTTGTGGTGTTTTTTAAAACTTATCTTTCGAACTACTTTCCGCCGAAAATTCCAGAAAGGAAACTGCCAATTCCTGAACGCTTTTTATTGCGGTCATTATTGTTGCGATTGTCGAATTTTTTACGATTGCGACGATTTCTTTTGAAATTGTTATCTCTGCGGTTGCGCGAACGGTCTTGGTTTCCTTCGTTATTATATTCGGCTTCTTCGCCAGAATAATTATCGAGATAACTTTTTTCCAAGCCAAGTTGATTAACTTTTCCGGTTACAACTTCCATTTCGATTTCGCGTCTTTCGTCATCAGACAAGCTTTTGCGTTTTTTAAGCGTGAAGCCTTGGCTTCCAACATCATCACTTTGGTGTAAGAAAATGTGAATGTTATAATTTTTCTCAGTCGAAATGATTTCATTTTTCTTGAAGTTCATCATGTAAGTAATGACTTCAGGAGTAGTGTAAATGTAGATCACGCCAACTTGATTGTCGGTACAAGCATAGCGAATTGAGCGTAAAATGCTGACGGCTAGAATTTCAACCGAACGAACGTAGCCAGTTCCGTTACAATGTTTACAAGGTTCAGTGATAGTTTCGAAGAACGAAGCACCAAGTCTTTGACGAGACATTTCAAGAAGTCCGAAAACGCTGATGCGGCCAAGCTGGATACGAGCGCGATCATTTTGTAGTTCATCGCGGAGCGCGCGTTCAATATTGCGGCGATGTTTTTGATCGTACATATCGATAAAGTCGATCACCACCAAACCCGCTAAGTCACGCAAACGAAGTTGACGAGCGATTTCGCGCACTGCTTCCAAGTTAGTTGTAAAGGCAGTTTCTTCGACACCGCTTTCTTTTGTAGCGCGTCCAGAGTTAACGTCGATAGCAACCAAAGCTTCGGTGTGGTCAATCACGATTGAGCCGCCAGAAGGCAATGAAATTTGTTTTTCGTAAAGTGAAGAGATTTGTTGCTCAACACGATATTTGTTGAAGATCGGAATTCTTTCTTCGTGCAGCTTCACATTGTTTGCGCTGCCAGGCATGGTAAGTTTGATGAAGTTCGTAACTTCTTCGAAAGCGCGTTCGCCTTCAACGACAACTTCGCTAACTTGTTCGTTATAAACGTCGCGAATACATCTTTTGATCACGTCATCTTCAGCATGGATGAAAGACGGAGCTTTTGAAGTTGAAGAAGCATCTTTAATGCTGTCCCACAATCTTGAAAGATAATCGTAATCGCGCTTGATATCTTCCGGTTTTTTGCCAACACCGGCAGTTCTGATGATAACGGATCTATCGTTTGGAACGTTGAGTTCGTTCAAAGTTGCCTTCAACAATTTGCGATCGCGGAAATTATCAACTTTCTTAGAAACGCCGCCTTTGTTTGGTGTGTTGCTCATCAAGACGCAATATTTACCAGCCAAAGAAATGTAAGAAGTCATCGAAGCGCCTTTATTGCCGCGCTCTTCTTTTGCAACTTGGATCAAAATTAGTTGGCCAGGCTTTATAACGTCTTGGATGTTATATTTTCTGTAAACGTTGTGGATGTTGCCAGAGTAATTATTGCCGCCTGTTTCATCTTCAACTGAGTAAGAACCAACAGTAAAAGATTCGCTGTGATCGTCGTTAGAATCTTCACGGCGGTTTTGATTGTTGCCACGGTCGCGATCATTTTGCGCATAGTTATCGTCTTCATCAGCTTTTGGTTGCTGATCTTTAGCTAAATCGCGCAACTTTTGTTTCTCAACCTCAGAAAGTTGGAAGTAGTCTGGGTGAATATCGGCGAATGGTAAAAATCCGTGACGATTGCCGTCGTAATCAACGAAAGCAGCTTGAAGTGAAGGTTCAACTCTGGTGACTTTGGCGAGGTAAATATTGCCTTTGATTTGTTTGATTGCGATCGCTTCGCGGTCGAAATCTTGTAAAATGCCGTCTTCTAGAACGGCAACTCGAGTCTCTTCGCGGTGCGCCGAGTCGATGATGATTGTTTTGTTTTTCATTTGTTTCCCAAAAATTAATTAAGGGAACAATTATTTCTCAAAAATGGACAAACGCTTGTAGATTTAAGAGTCTGTAGTCTTCATAAAGATTTTATTTACAAAATGCAGTCGTTCAAAAATAACGACCAGAAAAGAAATAACTGTTCCAGCGGATGAATCGATATGTCTTTTTTAAGGATAAAGACCTGAGGCCGATAATAAGGCCAGCGATTAAAAACCATGTCCAAACTTTATGAATCGCCAACTTATTATGCCAGTTTTTATTTGGCGGATTTGGTATTTGACTCAATCCAAGACAAATAGGGTTGGAAGCCTTTTTCGATTGAGTTCATGATGATTTGTGGAACTTCGTAACAATGGTTTTTTAAAATAATTTTTTCGATTTCACCGTAAAGTTCTGAACGGGTTTTGATGGTGATCAAAATTTCTGAATCTTGGCAAATTTTTTCTTCCCAAACATAACAACTTTCAATTTTTGTCATTTGCAAACAGGCGGCCAATTTTTTTTCTAAAAGAATCGTACTCAAATTTTGCGCTAGCTTTTTGCCTTTCGCAGAATTTGGATAAGTTGTGGTAACGGTTACGAATTTATTTTTCATAAATATGGCTAGATTATTTGCACATCGCGGTTTTGTTACAGAATCGCATCCGGAAAATACAGTTTCAAGTTTGAAAGAGGCGGTGGATCAGGGTTTTGATGCGATAGAATTTGATCTGTGGTTTGTATCGCGCCGCATCGTGATTAAACACAACATGCCGGAAGAAAATGAAATCGACATTCTGCCAGATTTAGCCGAATTTTTTGCCTATAAAAACGCACTGACTTACTGGTGTGATTTCAAAAATTTGGAAGAAGAAAATGTTGCTCGAGCATTGCTTGTAACAAAAAGCGAAATTGAAACAGCTGAGATCAAATTAGATCAAATCTATTTCGCGCCCTACATTACTGATTTCGCAAAGGCTGAAAAAATCTACATTCACATCCGAAATATTTTTGGTGCAAAAGTCAAGATAGTCGCGGTTTGCGATAGTTTAAAAAATGAACAAGATGCTGTGGCTTTGCGTCAATTCCTGGATAAAAATAACATTAAAGCTTTGTCAATTTTTCACCAACTTTTGAATCAAAAATCGATGCCGAATTTTTCTGGGATTGAGATTTTTGCTTGGACGGTAAATGATCTGACAACAATGAAAGAGCTTGAGGCTCTTGGAGTTACGAATTTCGCTACTGATAAAATCACACCACAAATTTATGCCGGAAAAACTATACCACGGACATCGTAAACGCGTTAAAGAAAAATTTATTTCATCTCTGGGCAAAGAATTACACGACTATGAATTGCTAGAAATTCTGCTATTTGCTGCTAATTCCAGATCTGATACCAAGCCGCTTGCCAAAAAATTAATTGCCAAATTTGGAGATATTTCAGCAGTTGTGAATGCTGACGTTGATGTGTTGCGAGATGTTGAGGGAGTGAGCGAATCTGCAATAGTTTCGATCAAAATTATTGCTGAAATTATTAATCGTACTTTAAAAAAGTCAGCGCGTGCCAAAGAGGTTTTAAATAATTGGCAGGCGGTTCTGAATTATGCTCAGGTTGGTCTGAAAGATTTGAATTACGAAGTTTTTCGCGTGCTGTTTTTGGATAAAAAATATCAGCTGATTGAAGATGAATTAATCAGCATCGGTGAGAACGATTATGTCCACGTAAGCTCGAAGCTGATCGCCAAAAAAGCTTTGTTGCTGCAAGCTTCCTCAATTATTTTACTTCACAATCATCCGAGTGGTGATTTGCGGGCATCGGCAAGTGATATTAAAACTACGAATGAAATTATTGCGACGCTGAAGAATCTCGAAATAAAGATTCTCGATCATTTGATTATTGGTGGTTCCGGTTATTTCAGCTTCAAGGAAAATGGATTGATATAACTGTCATCCTGAGCGTAGCGAAGGATCTCAGGAGTTTGTCTTCTTAAAGCTGAACTTAACGAGATCCTTCGCTACGCTCAGGATGACAGTTCATTCTTCTTAAAACTCTTCATCACCATTATAACTTTTTGCTGGTTTTTCATCTTCAGTCATCGCGTCTTTTAGTGAGTCAATTTGGTGAACCATGCGATATTTTCCGTTGTTTTGTTCTTCGAAAATTTCGAAATATTCTTTGAATTTGTCTTCAACTTTAAAAATAAGTTTCGGGTTTTTGTCTTTGTCATCAGTTTGGTAAAGATCCCATAAAACATATTGTTTGTGGCCGTTTTCGTAGGCTAAATCGAGTTTCATATTACTGTCGAAAATTACTTCTACGATACTCAAATTCCATACTTCGCCGTGTTTTTGCGCGACGGCAGTCAAGGAAGTAACATTGCCAAATTTTGGTCCCAATTCGAAATCTTTGCTGTCACGCAATAAATATAAACGGAATACCACAGTTTGTGGTTTTTTCTTCACCTTCCAAAAATAAACCGTGGAAAGGTTGTCGATGGTGTTTTGGTCAACTTGGTGGCTGAGTAAGAATCTCTCAATTCTCTCAATTAGGATCGGGAATTTTTTAAAATCATCTTTCCAAGATACTGGAAAGTTACGTGAATCGGCGGGAATTAGACGAAGAATATCAACTTTTGGATCATAGTTGCGCTGCCATTTTGTGACGTAGTTGCGGTCGACAATTTTATTATTGGCAAAAAATTTCATGCGATTGTCGATAATAATTCCGACGTTCTTTTTGTCAGAATCATTAAGATAATTTTCATTTAAGAATTTTTTTAATTCGTCTTCTTTTATTGAGGTTTTTTTAGAGGCTAATTCTTTTAAAACTTTGTCTTCTTTAAGTTTGTCGCTGGCGTATTGCAAAGCATCGGCGTTAGATTTGACAGCAATTGTTACTAGTTTTTTATCATTCTTGATCGAATCCGGCGCATATTTTAAAAGCATGCCATTATCGGTAAAAGCAATCGTGGCAAATTCAGCAATTTCTTTCAAACGATCGGAGGCAAACATATAATTTTGTGGATCAATTTTGATGATGCTGCGCATGAAAATTTTGTTATCGAGCAGCTTAGGATCGGCGTATTTTAGAGCATCGCGGTTCAAGTAGGTTGCTTGTTCCATAAAATCAGCATTGCGACGCAAAGAGGCGGCGGCAAACTTTAAAACTTCGGGATTAATTTCGATCATGCGATGTACGAAACTTTCATCTTCTTTCAAAATATCAGAGGCATATTCAAATTCTGAAGGATCCGTAATTGCCGCGCGTATCATCAAGCTGCGATTTAGTTTCAAACAGGCTGGTAAAGTTTTGATGACGTTATTTTTGCGTTTTTTAACTTCGACCATGATTTCGTTGATGCCATCTTCATCAATGTCACATCTGGCGTTGGAGAAATCAAAATCTGGCTCTGGTTCTTCTTGCGGGGCTGGGGCTTGCGGAATAAAAATTGGTCGAGTTATTGCAGTATTTTCGCCATTATTTGGCGCTGTTGGAGCAACGTTGGCGTAAGGATCGGGATAAGAAGGCGCCGTATTTATTGGTACGGCTTGATTATCAGCGGTTGCTTGGTTTGTAGAAGTTGGAGCGGGAGCTATAATGTCTGGCATAGTCTGCGTTGGTGCGGCAAAAGATGGAGCATTGTATGGCAAGGCATTTGGGGCAAAATTCATTCCCGGAATTGACGGAGATGCTGGCGATGTTTGTGGAAAGGGGCTTGATATAGCAGCAATACTAGCCGAATTAGCAGGAGAGCTGGTAGGATCTTGAGATAAAAAGCCGTTTGGCGCTGGAGGGCGACCCGGCATGGCGCCAGGCGATTCAGAATTTAATGCTTGATAAAGTGGATCTTCTTCGGGAGGAGGAGGGGCATTGGTTGCACAGCTTACTACCAAAAAAGACAAAGAAAAAAATAAGCAGAGAGAAAGATAAGAAAATTTCTTCGTGCTAATATTTTTCAATTTTATCCCTTCATTGTTGAGATGTCGCTGGTTTCAATAGTGCGACGATTTTGGAAATAGATCACTAGAATCGCTAGGCCAATTGCGGCTTCTGCGCCAGCAACTGTCAAAACAAAAATCGCGTAAATTTGGCCGACTAAATTGTTTAAAGCTGCTGAAAAAGTTACGAAATTGATATTAACTGCAAGCAACATCAATTCGATCGACATCAAAATTGAAATGATGTTTTTGCGATTGATGAAAATTCCGCTTAGGCCGATACAAAATAAAATTGCGGCTAAGATGATAAAATTTTCGGTTGGGATATTGTTGATTTGGTTCATAGATCGATGCCTTCTCCTGATTTAACTTGAACAACTTGAAGCGAATTTTCTTTGGTACGGAAAACTTGATCGCTGATTTTTTGTTTTCTGATGAAGCGAGTTTCGTCTTTTAGTGTCAAAACGATGGCGCCGATCATTGCAACGAAAAGTACTGCGCCGCTGAGCTCGAAAGGTAAAATGAAATTAGTATAAAGCACGTTGCCAATGGCGTTGATATTGTGTTCATCTTTTGGAATCATGTATAGCGAGTTGGTATCGTAAGATTTTACGGATGATGCTTTAATCGCTAAAAGAATTTCGGTGAACAAAATTACTGAAACCAGCACCAACAAAGGAATGTGGCGGTTAATTTCCTTTTTTATTTGTTTAGTATCGATGTTGAGCATCATCACGACGAAAAGGAAAAGAACTGCAATTGCTCCGACATATACAACTACCAGCAACATCGCCAAAAATTCGGCGTTAAGAAGAACAAAAAGTACTGCAGCATTGAGGAAAGCTAAAACTAGAAACATTACGCAATGCACCATGTTTCTTGCACTTACAACCATCAAGGCTGAAATGATTAATACAGTGGAAAAAAGATAAAAAATATCGAGAGTAAAATTCATCCTAAAAAATAATTAAATTAGCGATGTTTTGCATCAGCTTCTATTGACTGACGTAACATGTATTCGTAACGATCGCCGTTAGCCAAAAGTTTTTCTTTATTGTAGTAAAGTTCTTCTCTGGTTTCGGTCGAAAATTCAAAGTTTGGAGATTCAACAATAGCATCTACTGGACAAGCTTCTTGGCATAATCCGCAGTAAATACATTTCAACATGTCGATGTCGTATTTGGTAGTGCGGCGCGAACCGTCAGCTCTTTCTTCCGCTTCAATCGTGATAGCTTGTGCTGGACAAACTGCTTCACAAAGTTTGCAAGCGATGCATCTTTCTTCGCCATTAGCATAACGACGTAAAGCGTGTTCACCACGGAAACGCGGGCTAACTGGGCCTTTCTCGTAAGGATAGTTGATCGTAACTTTTGGTTTAAAGAAATATTTCAAGGTTAGGTAGTGACCGTAAACTATCTCTTTTAGAATGAAGGCTTTAGCGATTTTGAGAAATTTCATATCTATTTAAATACAATAAAGGCGGCGGTTCCAACAACCCAAATCAAAGAAAGTGGTAGAAAAACTTTCCAACCCAATCTCATTAATTGATCGTAGCGATAACGCGGTAAAGTAGCGCGCACCCAGATGAAACAGAAAAGCAAAATAAATACTTTCAAACACAACCAAATTGGTCCGGGAATGAAATTTAAAAACTCACAAGGAGCCAACCAGCCGCCAAGGAAAAGGATCGAAGCGAAAGCACAAATCAAGATCATGTTGGCATATTCGCCAAGGAAGAACATTGAGAAAGGCATTGAGCTATACTCGACGTTGTAACCGGCGACAAGTTCAGATTCAGCTTCTGGTAAGTCGAAAGGGAGACGGTTGGTTTCAGCCAAAGCAGAGACGAAGAACAGCACGAACATTGGGAAGTGATAAAGTACGAACCAATGATCTTTCTGTGCTAAAACAATTTCGCTTAAGTTTAGGGAACCGGCAGAAAGGATAACGGAAATAATGATCAGACCAATTGAAACTTCGTACGAAACCATTTGTGCGCTTGAGCGAATCGCACCAAGGAAAGCGTATTTTGAGTTACTTGCCCAACCAGAAATAATAATGCCGTAAACACCAAGAGAAGAGGTGGCTAGAAGATAAGTAACGCCAACATTCATGTTCGAAATGGCGAAATGTTCGTTGAAAGGAACAACAGCCCAGCCGATTAAAGCTAAAACGAAAGTGATGATTGGAGCTAGAATAAATAAAGCTTTGTTAGCGTGTGTTGGCAAAATAACTTCTTTGAACATCAATTTTACGCCGTCAGCGAGAGGTTGTAGCAAACCGAAAGGACCAACCACGTTTGGACCTTTACGAAGCTGCATTGCGCCAATTACTTTTCTTTCCATTAAAGTAAGGTAGGCAACTGCGCCGATTAGAGGTGCGACGACCAAAATAATGCAACCAACCGTTGGCAAAATTACATTCATAAGCAACTCAAAAAGCTGCTGAAAAATCTGATCCATTTGGAAAATTTGAAGGAAATTTAAAGAGAATTGAAGTCGCGCAATTTATTTAGCGAATCGTCAATGTCAATTTTAAGAAAATAAAAGAAATAATTCCGGCTAAAATGCCGCTGATTAAATCGTCAAACATTACGCCGAAGCCACTTTTAAAGTTGCGATCGCAATATCCGATGAAGAGCGGTTTTTTAATATCGAGAAAACGGAAGAGTACAAAAGATAAAAATAAATGGGCGGCAATTAATTTGGTTTGGGAAAAATAGTCCTCGCTAATGAAATGAAAGCTAATTTGCAGCGCCAAAATTTGTCCGACAGTTTCATCCAGAACAATTGAGCCATGATCGATTTCGCCAAATTGTTTGGCATAAATTGGTGACGCAAAACAGCCATAAATAAAAGCTGTAATCAGAAAAATTCCCCAAAAAATATTTTGAGTCAGAAGCGAAATTTGATGGTTGAAAAATGTTGCGGTAATTCCCAACCAAAAAAGTAGCGAAGCAAAAGATCCAAAGGTTCCTGGTGCTTTTTTAGCTTTACCAAAATAAAGGAAAGTAAGAAAAAATTCGTGAAGTTTTAGCATTAGAATTGGCGTAAAATTTCTAAGTAAGTTTGTTGTAATTGGTTGATTTCACTAACTTCAGCGCGCTCATCAATTTTGTGCGCAGTTTCATTTACCAAGCCAATCTCGACCACTTCGGCATAATTTTTGATAAAGCGCGCATCCGAAGTTCCGCCAGTTGTGCTTAACACTGGTTTTTTACCAGTGATTTTTTCTGAAGCCGCAACAACTAAAGGTGCTAAAAATTTTGGATCACTTAAGAAACTTTCGCCGGATGTGCGGTAAGTAAGTTCATATTTTGCGCCGAATCCGACAGTTTTTTCGCAAGCATATTTCACTAAATCAATAATTGATTGCGAAGTGTGTAAATCGTTAAAACGTATGTTAAATGCGGCTTCAGCTTCGTTTGGAATTACATTTCCGCCAAGATTTTGCGACACAATCGAAGTGATTTCTAAATTGCTTGGATCAAAGAATTTTGTGCCTTCATCAAGCTTGTGATCTTTCAAAATTTTAAGCAGCGAAATCAAAATTGTGATCGGATTTAGTGCAATATCAGGATAAGCCACGTGGCCTTGTTTGCCGATGATTTTGATTTTAAAACCAATTGATCCGCGACGACCAATTTTAATCATCTCGCCGAATTTTTTCGGATTGGTTGGTTCACCCACTAAACAATGTGTGATTTTTTTGTTATTTTCTTTCATCCATTCCAAAACTTTCGCTGTTCCGTTTACGCCGTCAGCTTCTTCGTCATTTGTAATTAAAAATCCGATGCCAAAATTTGGCGATTTATTTTGCGCCAAAAATTCTTCGACTGCGGTAACAAAACAGGCAATCGCGCATTTCATATCAGCAGCACCGCGACCAAAAAGTGTGCCGTCAATAATTTTAGCGGCGAATGGATCGTGTTTCCATGAGGCTTTATCGCCTTCTTTCACCACATCGGTGTGGCCGGCAAAATAAATTACGCGCTCAGAATTTTTTGGATTAAAAACGGAGTGAAGATTGTTTACAGGGTAAGAATCTGAACCATCATATTCCAAATAATCGCAAGTAAATCCGAGGTTTTTTAAATAATTTCCTAAAAATTCTAACACTTGCGAATTTACTCCGCTGTAAGAAGGAATCTGGATTAATTTTTGTGAAAGTTCGACGGCGTTCAGTTTCATTGCTTGAAATTTTTGGCTTAAAAAAAGAGAATGATTTCAGTCTTATTCCTCTTCAAAATAAATCAATCACACAATGTTAGATATTAAATGGATCCGCGAAAATGCTGCGGATTTTGATGCTTCAATGCAAAAGCGCGGAGCGGAATTTCGTGCTGCTGAAATTTTAAAATTAGACGAAGAAAAGCGTAAAAAAACTTTTTTGATTCAAGAGTTGCAAGCTAAGCGCAATAAGTTGGCACAAGAAGTGGCGATTGCAAAAAAATCTGGTGGCGATGCGTCAGCGTTTCTTGAAGAATCGAAAAAAACTAATCAAGAATTAGCAGCAGCAGAAAATGATTTCTCGATCGATGAAAAATTAAATGATCTTTTAGCCACAATTCCAAACGCTCCACACACTTCAGTTCCACACGGAAAAGATGAAAATGACAATGTTGAAATCGAAAAATTCGGTTCGCCAAAACAATTTTCTTTCACGCCAAAATCTCACGATGAACTTGGCGAAAAGCTTGGAATGCTTGATTTCGAACAATCAGCTTTGATGTCGGGCGCACGTTTTTCAACTTTAAGTGGATTGTTAGCACGCCTAGAGCGCGCGCTTTCTAACTTTATGTTGGATGTGGCTTTGGAAAATAATTACACCGAAGTTTCTCCACCAAATTTAGTGCGCGACAATGCGATGTTTGGCTCGGGTCAATTACCAAAATTTGCCGAAGAAGCTTTTCAAACAACGAATGGCTACTGGTTGATTCCAACTTCAGAAGTTTCGTTGGTGAATTTAGCTGCGAAAAAAACTTTAGCGGAAACGCAATTGCCAATTCGCTACACTGCTTTTACGCCTTGTTTCCGTAGTGAGGCTGGTTCTGCGGGAAAAGATACCAAAGGTTTAATTCGCCAACATCAGTTCAAAAAAGTCGAATTAGTTTCAATCACTTCGGTAGAAACTTCGCACGAAGAACATGAAAGAATGACCAACGTTTCTTGCGAAATTCTGCGCCGTTTAAATTTGCCGTTCCGCAAGATTTTACTTTGTTCTGGCGACATGGGATTCGCCGCGATTAAAACTTACGATTTAGAAGTTTGGTTGCCGTCACAAGATAAATATCGCGAGATTTCTAGCTGCTCAAATTGTGGCGATTTCCAAGCTCGCCGTGCTGGTATTAAGTATAAAAATAAAGACGGCAAACCACAATTTGCTCACACTTTAAATGGCTCAGCTTTGGCAGTTGGTCGTACACTTTTGGCGATTATGGAGAATTACCAAAACGAAGATGGCTCGATTACCGTACCAGAAGTTTTGGTGAGCTATATGAATGGTATCACTTTAATAAAATGTTAAAGGCGTTGACAAATTCAATATCGCCAATATTTTCCGCGACCTTCAAAAAATCTTCCTTGCTTAAAACAATTTTAAAAAAACATGGCTAATACTAAAGCAGCGCAGAAAGCACTTCGCGCTAGTGCAGCAAAAAAAGAAAACAACAATGCTAGAAAAAATCGTATCAGAAGTTTCATCAGAAAAGTTGATGACGCTATCAAAGCTGGCGATCAACCAAAAGCCCGCGAAGCTTTCAAAGCTCTTGAGCCAGAAATCATGCGCGGTGTAACTAAAAAAGTTTACAAGTTAAACACCGCTGCCAGAAAATTGACAAGAATGTCAGCAGCAATTCGCAAAATTGAAGCGAAATAATAAGTTAATCTTAAAGCCCTCTTCCAAAAAGAGGGCTTTTTAGTTTCTGGGGTTTTTTAAGATGCTCTCATATTTTCGTTCCGCATTAAGCAATACCAAAATTGATTTCATGAAATTTCACAAATTGGCGTTGATTGCGTCAGTTGTCTTCATGGTTGCATCAATTGTTTTGGTGTTCACAAGAGGTTTAAATTTTGGTATCGATTTCGCTGGCGGTATTTTGATCGAAGCTAGAATGGAACAAGCTGTTGATGTGTCGGAAGTTCGTGAGCTTTTAAGCAAAGAAGCCAAAGATGTACAAATTCAGAATGTTGATCAAAAAGATTTGTTAATCCGTGTTGCAAAATCAGATGTTGAGCAATCGGTTTTAGTTAAAAAACTTCAAGATGTTCTAAATCAAAATTATTCTGGAATCGAGTATCGCAAAGTTGATTACGTTGGTCCGCAAGTTGGCTCAGAGCTAATCATGAAAGGGGTGATGGCGCTCTTGATGTCGTTCGTTTTCATTATGATTTATATTTGGATTCGTTTTGATTGGCAGTTTGGTGTTGGTGGTATTTTCGCGCTTTTACATGATGCCATTTCAATGATCGGATTTTTTGCTATCACTCAGCTGGAATTTAACCTGACTTCAATTGCTGCGATTTTGACAATCGTTGGTTATTCGATCAACGACTCGGTGGTTATTTACGACCGTATCCGCGAGAATTTGGTAAAATATAAAAAGATGGATTTGGCTGAATTAATCAACTCTTCGGCTAACTCAACTTTAAGTAGAACAATTTTGACAGCCGGCACAACTCTTACATCAATTTTGGCGTTAATTATTTTCGGAGGAGAAACTTTAAAGAGTTTCAGTATTGCAACATTTTTCGGAGTTGCCTTCGGAACTTACTCTTCCATCTACGTTTCAGCCCCAATTTTGATTTATTTTGATCCTCGTAAAAAAGAACAAAATAAGTAGAGTAGATTTTATTCAATCAATTGAATTTTCAGCATTACTCGTCTGAGCCGTAAATATCATTCTGCTTCACCCAGCCTTTTTTACCCTGAATTTTGATGTTACACCAATCGTCCTGACATCCTAAAAAATCAGCGATCACAAAATTTTCCAAATGAAATAAAACTCGTGATTTTTCACTTGGTTTAGCGTGCATATTAATGAAGTCTCGAGTGGTTTGAATCATTGCTGTGCGCTTTTTTGTCAGCAAACTTTGACTGATCCAGCCAGTTTGTTTTTCGTAGTCTTCAACTTCGTTCCAATTGTCATATTCGCTGATTACGCGAACGGGAACGCCTTTAATTTTGTAAGTAAACTTTATTGGATAGTTTTGTCCAGGGCCAGCTCGCACGTTGGTTTCAGCAGCGCGGAAAGAGGCGTAGTAATTTACTTCTTGGATTTTTTGGGCAGCGTGAGTTGGGGTGGAAAAGAAGAATGAGATTGTGACGAGAAACCCCCCTACCCCCATTGACAGGGGAGCTTTGTCCGAGCTCGTTGCAAGCCCCCCTGTCAAGGGGGGTAGGGGGGTTTCTCGTCCAGATTTTGATCCAAAAATTTTCATTATTTCTTCGATTTAGTTTGGTGAAATTTTTTCCCACCTTGCGGAAGGTTTGTCTGCTTCGCACGCGACACCGCCAAATCATCAACTTCCACATCTTTAGTAATCACACTTCCAGCTCCAACAACTGCGCCATCTTTAATTTCAACTGGTGCAACTAAAGCAGAGTTTGAGCCGATAAAAACATTTTTACCGATTTTGGTTTTCGATTTATTGTAACCATCATAATTGCAGGTGATCGTTCCTGCGCCGATATTGCTATCTTCGCCGATTTCAGAGTCGCCGATATAACTTAAGTGATTAACTTTTGCGCCTTTTTTTAGCTGTGATTTTTTCACTTCAACGAAATTGCCAATACGAACATTTTCGGCGATTTTAGTCTCAGGACGAATTCTAGCGAAAGGTCCTACAACCGCTCCAGAAGAAATTTCTGCGCCTTCGATGTGTGAGAAAGATTTTACCTCAACGTTTTTTGAAATTTTAACTTTTGGGCCGAAAAAAACTTGCGGATGAATGATTACATCGTTTTCAATTTTGGTATCGTAAGAAAAATAAATCGAAGTTGGATCAAGCAAAGTCACGCCGTCATCCATCATTCTTTTTCTAATTTGATTTTGTTTGATCAATCCAAGTTTGGCTAATTCAACGCGTGAATTTACGCCCAAAACTTCTTCGATTGCAGTTTTTAAGAAAGTGCGTTTCAAGCCCAATTCGCCTGCGATGCCAACGATGTCAGTCAAATAAAATTCGTTAGCGGCATTTTCGTTTTTAACTTTGCTCAAAAGATTTTTGATTTTGCTGCCATCAACAGCCACAACGCCAGAATTACACAGCGCGATTCTTTTTTCTTCTTCAGTAGCGTCTTTAAATTCGACAATTTTTTCTAAATGTCCGTGCGCGTCAACAACTAAGCGACCGTAAGCGTTGGGCTCTTCATCTTCAAAACCAAGAATACACAAAGAAAAGTCGTTTAATTTTTCGACCATTTTTTTGAGTGTGATGTGTGAAGTAAGTGGCGTGTCGCCGTAAAGAATTAGAAGTTTTTCACTCAAATCAGATAGATTTTCTAACCCAACTGAAACCGCATGTGCTGTGCCTTTGCGCTCTTTTTGCAATGCGAAAGAAATTTTAACATCAGCATGCTCTTTGGCGATTTTTTCTTCGAAATTTTTCATTTCTTCCGAAACTACAATCGTGATATTTTTTGGATTGAGAATTTTGGCTTCATCAATCACTAGGTTCAACATTTCGCGATTAGCGATTTTGTGTAAAACTTTTGGCAAATCAGATTTCATGCGAGTGCCTTTGCCAGCAGCAAGAATCAGGATCGAGAGATTTTGTTGAGTCATTTTCTTGAAAATTTTTTACAGTTTTTTTGATGGTAAATTTTTCGCCAAAACTAAGTCAAGAAAAAGGGCTCGTCTATTTCTAAACGAGCCCCGTTTCATAAAAATGTGAACTAAAAATTAGTTAGCAGCTTTGTTAACCAATTTGTTTTTTGCGATCCAAGGCATCATGGCGCGAAGTTTTTCGCCAGTAGCTTCGATTGGATGTTTGCGGCCTTTTTCGCGTAAAGCGTCAAAGTTTTTCTTACCGGATTTGTTTTCAGCCATGAATTCTTCAACGAATTTTCCGCTTTGGATTTCTTGAAGGATTTTTTTCATTTCGTCTTTAGTTTCAGCTGTAACAACACGTGGACCGCGAGTTAAATCGCCGTATTCCGCAGTGTTTGAAATTGAATAGCGCATGTTGGCGATTCCACCTTCATACAATAAATCAACGATCAATTTCATTTCGTGTAAGCATTCGAAATAAGCCATTTCTGGAGCGTAACCAGCTTCGGTCAAAGTTTCGAAACCAGCTTGGATCAGGGCAGTAACGCCACCGCAAAGAACGGCTTGTTCACCGAAAAGATCAGTTTCGCATTCTTCTTTGAAGTTAGTTTCGATGATGCCTGAACGGCCACCGCCAACACCAGAAGCGTAAGAAAGAGCGGTTGCTAAAGCTTTACCAGATTTGTCTTGAGCAACTGCAACTAAACAAGGAACGCCGCCGCCTTTAACATATTCGCCGCGAACTGTGTGTCCTGGGCCTTTTGGCGCGATCATAACAACGTCTAAATCTTCACGTGGTTTGATCAATTTAAAGTGCACGTTAAGACCGTGAGCGAAGGCAAGAGTAGCGCCTTGTTTCAAATTATCGTGTAAATCTTGAGCATAAATTTCAGCTTGTAACTCGTCTGGAGTAAGAATCATTACAAGGTCAGCCCATTTTGCAGCTTCAGAATTTGAAAGAACTTCGAAGCCAGCATTTTGTGCTTTAGCAATTGAAGCAGAACCTGCACGAAGAGCGATTTTAACTTCTTTGACACCAGAATCTCTAAGGTTTTGAGCGTGTGCGTGAGCTTGCGAGCCGTAACCAATAACGGCAACTTTTTTGTTTTGAATGATGCTCAAATCGGCATCGCGGTCGTAATAAACTTTCATGTGTTTTTTGAATTTATTTTAGGAACTTCAAAGGAAGGGGACGCGAAAAATATTGGTGTGATCAAACTTGTCAATGCAGGATGTTTTGAAAATGGGGTAATTATCCCTTTAATTTTTTCTCCTTCTGTCATCCTGAGCATAGCGAAGGATCTCAGGAGATTAATTTTGGAAGATAAACGCATGTCCTAGCCCCCAAAACTGCCGCCACTTCAGTGGAGACTTTTTAGGCGATTAGT
>CAYUHG010000021.1:0-28099 GCA_964444545.1 uncultured Rhizobium sp. | reverse complement strand
CCTACGGGAGGCAGCAGTGGGGAATATTGGACAATGGGCGCAAGCCTGATCCAGCAATACCGCGTGAGTGATGAAGGTCTTCGGATTGTAAAGCTCTTTTAGTGGGGAAGATAATGACGGTACCCACAGAAAAAGCACCGGCAAACTTCGTGCCAGCAGCCGCGGTAATACGAAGGGTGCTAGCGTTGTTCGGAATCACTGGGCGTAAAGCGTACGTAGGTGGTTGAGTAAGTCAGCTGTGAAATCCCCAAGCTCAACTTGGGAATTGCATCTGAAACTGCTCAGCTAGAGTATGGTCGGGGATAGTGGAATTTCTAGTGTAGGGGTGAAATCCGTAGATATTAGAAGGAATACCGGTGGCGAAAGCGACTGTCTAGGCCATTACTGACACTGAGGTACGAAAGCGTGGGGAGCAAACAGGATTAGATACCCTGGTAGTCCACGCAGTAAACGATGAGTGCTAGTTGTCGGGCTCTTAGAGTTCGGTGGCGAAGCTAACGCGTTAAGCACTCCGCCTGGGGAATACGGTCGCAAGACTAAAACTCAAAGAAATTGACGGGGACCCGCACAAGCAGTGGAGCATGTGGTTTAATTCGATGCTACGCGAAAAACCTTACCACCTCTTGAATCCCATTGACCGGTACAGAAATGTATCTTTGGAGCAATCCACAGTGGAGACAGGTGTTGCATGGCTGTCGTCAGCTCGTGTCGTGAGATGTTAGGTTAAGTCCTTCAACGAGCGCAACCCTCATCCTTATTTGCCATCGGGTTATGCCGGGAACTATAGGGAAACTGCCAGCGACAAGCTGGAGGAAGGTGGGGACGATGTCAAGTCATCATGGCCCTTATGGGGTGGGCTACACACATGCTACAATGGTGGTCACAGCAGGAAGCGAAAGAGCAATCTGGAGCAAATCCTTAAAAGCCATCTCAGTTCAGATTGAGGGCTGCAACTCGCCCTCATGAAGTTGGAATTGCTAGTAATCGTAGATCAGCACGCTACGGTGAATACGTTCTCGGGTCTTGTACACACTGCCCGTCAAGCCATGGAAGTCGTTTCTACCTGAATAGAGTGAGCTAACCGCAAGGAGGTAGCTCTACACGGTAGGAATGGTGACTGGGGTTAAGTCGTAACAAGGTAGCCGTAGGGGAACCTGCGGCTGGATTACCTCCTTAATATCTGAACCATTTCTTCGGAAATAGGTTCTAAAAATGCAGAGCTATCGTCCTTTATTCAAGGAAAAGAAGCTATCGTCTTTATTTTTCTCTTTTGAAAAACGTGATTTTTTACGGTTTAAACAATCCCTCCTGATTCTTTAAACTTTCCTTACAAAACTAAAAAACTGACTAGATGCCGCATCTAATTATTGAGCATTCCGGTAACATCAAACGTAGATCTATTGCTGCTTTAGAAAATAAGATTCAGGAAATTATGCACATGCAAGAAGGAGACTTTGATGCTGATCAGTGTAAATGTCGCAGTTTCTCTTTTGATGAATATTTCGTTGGTCATAGTGATGAATCAGATAGTTCTTTTATTCATATTACGCTTAAAGTTTTAACTGGCAGATCGGTACAGGTGAGAAAGAATCTCTCGCAAAAGATTATGGAGTTTGTTCAAAGATTTTATGATGAATTAAAACTACCAACCAAGCGTTGTGACCTATCAGTAGATATTGTTGAAATGGAAAAAGAAACTTATCAAAAAGTTCGTGTTGAAAATTGATATTCTGAAAAAGGTTATAAAAACATCAGTTTATTTATCTGTTATAGCTTTGATGTTGGGAAATAATTTTTCTGACGCGCATGAAATTTATAACCACGGATATATAGGTAGGCCACAATTTGACATATTAGAAGCGGGTTTTTCGCTTTTTGATTCTAGTGGTAAATGTAAATATTACTTCAACGACGTTCACTTCCATCCAAAAAATTTTATAATGCGTGGTGATTCACTATCTAAGATTTACGTTGATAGTGAAAAAAATTGCGTAAAAAAAGTTTTGCTAAACTCACTGCCACCTCTAGAGCATTGGGAAGGAACAACCCAAACAAGACCAACTTACTACACGCACCATAAATCAAAATTTTATAGTAATAGTGTTTCTGATATTCCGACTTTTGAAGAATATCGTAAGCTATCCAATGCAGAAAAATCGAAATTTATTTTTCTCCTTAACGGATTTTTACATTTCGATATGAGTTCGATAGATGCAGTTAAATCAACTCTTACAATCTATAAAGATTTACCAATAGTTGGATTTGGTGAAATTTTTGGTGAACATTACATCATGTCAGATCAAATGAATCCGCCATCAAAAATTGATTCTAGAGCGATGGATCAAATTTACGAATTGGCCGGAAAAAATAAGATGGTAGTTATGATTCATAATAACCTATCAAACCGCTCTTTTAAAGGTGCAACTCCTACGATATATCGTAAAGATACGGAGAATGTCTTGAAGCGTCACAGAAATACAAAATTTATTTTACCACATGCCGGAGTGATGAGAAACATTGTGATCGAAGATTTAACCTCCGTGATTGCCGACATGTTGAATAGGAATAAAAATCTCTATATAGATCTCTCATTTATTTTGCTAGAGAACTACATAATGCCTAAAGTACAAGTTGAATCAGAGTGGGTTGAGCTGATAAAAAAATATCCTGATCGTTTTATGATTGGTACCGATTATTTGGGTAGTTATGGTGATTTTTACGAAATTAAAAAATTCATTCCGTTGCTTGATGCTCTTGATGTTGTAACTGCTAATAAACTTGCGAGCGGTAATTTTGAGGCGCTGATTCAAGCTCGCTCTTATTTAGGTAAGTATTATGTTTGGTAAAAATAAAATCATGAAACCAGAAATTCATTCTGGTGATAATCTCGATATTCAAGAAATATTTCCGACTTTACAGGGAGAAGGGCCATATGCTGGTCATCCATCGGTTTTTATTCGTCTTGGTGGATGTAATTTGGCATGTGATTTTTGTGATACTGAATTCGAAACTTATAAAAATTTTTCGCTCACAGAAATTTTAAATGAAGTGCAAAAATTAGCGAAAAATTCTGCCGGAGAAATTGTTCGCAAATTAGTTGTAATTACTGGTGGAGAGCCTTTACGTCAGCCAATTGAGAAGCTTTGTAGTGAATTAGTAAAACTAAATTTCCTTGTGCAAATAGAAACTAACGGAACTTTATTTCGTGAGTTGCCTGAAGAAATCAAAATTATTTGTTCGCCAAAATCATCTAATGGAAAATATTATGCAATCAGGATAGATCTGCTTCCACGTATAAACGCCTTTAAATTTATAGTTTCAAAAACTCATCAAGATTACCAAAATATTATGGAAGTTGGTCAGTCAAAATTTGCAATTCCAGTTTATGTGCAGCCGATGGATGAATATGATGAAGCTAAGAACCGTGGTAATTTACAACATGCGCTGAAATTATGTGAAGAAAATGGTCATCTACTTTCCTTACAACTCCACAAAACTTTAGGGCTTAAATAACACTATAATTCTTACTATCCTTTTGTTTTACCTTGGGGTTTTGATAATGGATCGTGAATTTTTGGCTGTAAGTTTGATAGTGATGGTTTTTTACTGCTCTCAGTTTCGGGAGTTGAACTGGCGAAAGACTGCTCATTAGAATTTACCAGCATTTCCCCCAATGTTTCACCGATGTTGTACAGCGACATAGCTGAACTTACGACTGATTGACCAGTTTCTTGCGGCAGCATTTGAATAATTTTTAATGTTTCCGCAACATCATCCACAACATCAATTCCGGAACCTAAGTTTTCGGAAAGCTGCACAAAATATTCATCAACTTGATGTGCTAAATCTCTGCGAGGATTTTGATTACTGGTTAAAATTTTTTGCAGCGGATTTTTTGCAAATGAATTACTAAAATTTTCATATATTGTTTCGAGTGTTTTTCCTGCATCAGCTCCAGTTGCAACGGTTGTTGAGGTTGTGGTTGAGAGAATAGTTCGTGCAACCGCGCCAACAAATAAGATAGGAAAATTACCATGTCTTAGGTGTTTTAAACTATCTTTCATAATCTGACGTGCTGTTAATTCGCCGGAGCTGAGTTTAGTTACTAAGCTGTCGAAAGGAGTGGTTAAGCAAGCGAACCCCGCACGAAAAATCATGGTTGAAGCTAACTCCGCCTGTTTTGAATCAAGACCAAGTTTTTCAAATAGTTCTGCATTTTCGTGGGCAAATTTCTTTCCTAGAGGTGCGGCGCCAACTGAGGCAGCACAGAACGCGGTGTTGCGGCAAAGCAACATAAGGGTTCGCATAGGAAAGTTAGAATTGAAAATTTTTTGACGATTTTCCAAGTTTTGCCATTCGCTCTCTCCAAAATGGCGGGTTGGCTCGTAAGTAATTGCTGATTTAAGAAATTCTTCGCGCTTGATCTTGCTGAGATCGACAGCCATAGGAAACAATCTAGAATTGGCGGCGTTAAATTTTTCTCGAGGTTCCATTAAAGAGCCGACAACTGTTTCGATTAATGAATTGATCGCTAAGCGCGATGTAGTTGGTAATGCGTATTCTCTGGCAACCTCTTGAGAAACCACAGCTGGCAGCATTGAGGCGGAAAATCTTCTTTTCATAATTCTCCAGCTTTGCTGAAGTTGAGCTAGAGCAGGGCTGGTAATCGATTCTTTTATTCCTTGTGGATAGGGAGTATCGTTGCTTACTTTCTTAGCGCCGACATTGATTGCAGTAGTAATGATGGGTTGTGCGACCATTGAAACTGCAATAGTTCCAAGTAGTGTAACCAATGGTTCAGGATTGAGATCTTTGAAAAATTTCGGCATGTATGAGTAAAAAGTTAAAACCTGAGGTTGTGTAGAACTTTGTTTAGGTAAAGTTAAATGGTCAAGATTTGAATTTCACAAAATAAAAATGCCCTTTGTCTTCCACAACAAAGGGCATTTTGTTTCGTAATCTATAACTTCTTAGATTTTACAACGGTAAATTATCGTGTTTTTTCCAAGGTTTTTTGACGTCCTTGTTTTTCAAAATTTGCAACGATTTGCAAATTCTTTTACGGGTATTTTGCGGACGAATTACTTCATCGATGAAACCGCGGGAAGCGGCAACAAATGGTGAAGCGAATTTTTCACGATACTCAGCAACTTTAGCCGCTTTGCTTTCTGGATTTTTAGCTTCTTCGCGGAAGATAATTTCAACTGCGCCTTCAGGACCCATTACTGCAATTTCAGCATTAGCCCAAGCGTAATTCACATCACCACGTAAATGTTTTGAGTTCATTACGATATATGCGCCGCCGTAGGCTTTACGGGCAATGACAGTAATTTTTGGAACTGTCGCTTCAGCATAAGCGTAAAGTAATTTCGCACCGTGACGAATGATACCGCTATGTTCTTGATCGCAACCTGGTAAGAAACCAGGAACGTCAACGAAAGTTACGATTGGAATATTGAAAGCATCACAGAAACGAATAAAACGCGCTGCCTTTTCAGAAGCTTTAATATCTAAACAACCAGCCAAATTCATTGGTTGGTTGGCGACGATACCAACAGTTTCGCCTTCTAAACGACCGAAGCCGATCAAAATATTTTTAGCATAATTTGGCTGAATTTCGAAGAAGTCACCTTCGTCCAAAATTTTCTCAACCAATTCCGCCATATCGTAAGGTTGATTTGGATTTTCTGGAATCAAAGTGTTCAGAGAAACATCAACGCGATCAGCTTCGTCATCAGTTGGAATTTGTGGAACTTGTTCTTGGTTTGAAAGTGGTAAGAAGTTGATCAAGCGACGAGTTTGTAGCAAAGCTTCGATGTCGCTTTTGTATGTTAAATGAGCAACACCACTTTTTGCGCCATGAACTGAAGCTCCGCCTAAATCTTCTTGGGATACAGTTTCGTGCGTAACTGTTTTAACTACTTCTGGACCAGTTACGAACATGTAAGAAGAATTTTCGACCATCACAGTAAAGTCGGTCAAAGCTGGAGAATAAACTGCACCACCAGCACACGGTCCCATGATTAGAGAGATTTGCGGGATCACGCCAGAAGCGTCAACGTTGCGTTGAAAAATTTCACCATAACCACCAAGAGAATCTACGCCTTCTTGAATACGCGCTCCACCTGAGTCGTTGATGCCAACAACTGGTGCGCCAACTTGCATAGCTTTATCTAAAACTTGGCAGATTTTTTTAGCATGAGCTTCACCTAAAGATCCGCCCATAACTGTGAAATCTTGGCTATAAACAAAAACTAAACGACCGTTGATAGTGCCTTGCCCAGTAATTACACCATCTCCTGGATGTTTTTTGTCTTCCATGTCGAAATCAGAACAACGATGTTCAACATAAAGACCGTATTCTTCAAAAGAATCGGCATCAAGCAACACTTCAATTCTTTCGCGGGCAGTTAATTTGCCTTTAGAATGTTGAAGATCGATCTTCTTTTGACCGCCACCCATGCGGGCTTCTTCGCGTTTAGAATTTAGCTTTTGAATATTTGGAGAGCGCATATTTCTGTATTATTAATTCTAGAATAGATTCTTGAGCAAGGCGATTAATGCCTTAAAAGGCTAGTTGATTTTTGCGATGATAGTTTCGCCGCCAATCATAGTTTGGCCAACCAAAGATTTAATTTCGACATTGTCCGGGAAGTAAAGGTCAGCGCGAGAACCAAAACGAATGATACCATAACGATCACCAGCTTTAACTTCTTGTCCTTCTTTGGCTTCGGAAACAATGCGACGAGCAACTAATCCAGCAACTTGTACACAGATGATTTCAGTCCCATCAGCAGTTTTGATGATTAAAGAATTTCTTTCGTTCTCTGAGCTAGCATTAGCGTCGTTGGCGCTCAAGAATTTTCCTGGTTTGTAACTAACTTTAGTGATTTTTCCAGCAACTGGAACGCGGTTTACGTGAACGTTAAATACGTTAAGGAAAACGCTCATTTTAGTAAATTTTTTGTCACCAAGATTAAGATCATCAGGAGCGGAAACGCCTTTTTCGATCAAAGTAACAACGCCGTCAGCTGGGCTGATAACAGCTTTTTCTTCATTCGGGATAACTCTTTCTGGGTCACGGAAAAAGAAGATGCACCACAAAGTTAAAACAAGACCGATTAAACCAAGTTTGCTGCTGAGCAATGCGAAAACAATTGTGGTCAAAGCGAAGATCAAAATAAATCTGTAGCCTTCCTTATGAATTGGAAAAGAAGCCATTTTTACAGCGTCAAGGAAATGTTGCATTTTGTTTGAATTATTTAGTTATTAAAATTGTTAATGCCGAAAATAGCCGTTTGGGCTATTTTCTCTATTCTTCGTTCGCTTTTTGCCAAACTTTGTCGAGTTCTTTGATCGAGATTTTTTTCTTTTCGATGGAATCTTGAGATAAGATGAAGTCGATAGTTTTTTCTTCGATGATAGAACCTTTCAATTGTTGGACTGCAGCAGCATTTTTCTGGTAATATTCCATTACAGCCTTTTCTTGTCCGGCGAAGCGTGATAAGATTTTGCCAAGTTCTTTATTTAAATCGTCGTTAGTAACTTCGATTTTGTGTTTTTGAGCCATTTCGCTTAAGATGATACCACAACGGATCATGCGTTGAGCTAGTTCACGTTTCTTAGATTTTTCTTTTTCTTTCTCTTTATCGTTTTTGAATTTTTCTGGATTAGTTTTTAACTCTTCTTCAACTTCAGCCCAGATGTTGTTAAGCTGCTCTTCAACCAATCCTTCTGGTAATTCGAAATCGTATTTTTTATTAGCGAAATCAAAAAACTCTTTTTTGAATAAATTACGGCTGATGTTTTCGTAGTTGCCTTCAACTTGTTTTTTAACTTCTTCTTCAAGCTTAGCTTTGTTTTCCATTCCGAAAGTATTTTTCACGAATTCATCGTTAACTTCTGGAGATTTTGCAGTTAAAACTTTGTTAACGGTAACATCGAATTCTGCTGCTTTGCCGGCATATTCCGCTTTGTGATACTCTTTAGGGAATTTCACTTTTACGGTAACTTTATCGCCAGCTTTTTTGCCAACTAACTGATCTTCGAAATTGTCGATAAAGCTTTTGCTTCCAAGTTCCAATTGATAGCCTTTTGCAGCTCCGCCTTCAAATTCAACCTTGTCGATTTTGCCAACGTAATCGATGTTTACTGAATCTCCAGACTTAGCTTTGTAAGCAGTATCTTTCTCATCCCAAGTGCGGTAGAATTTCAACAATTTGCTAAGTGCTTCATCAACGTCAGCCGCAGAAACTTCTGCTTCTCTTTTTACAACCTTTGCTTTAGCTAACTCGATTTCAGGAACTGATGGATAGAGTTCGATAGAAGCTGTGAACTCTATGTCTTTACCGCTTTCAAAAGATTTGAGATCAATTTTTGGAGGCATCGCTGGTTTGAAATTATTGTCTTTAACAATTTTTTTCAAAGTTTCAGAAATGATTTTGTCAGCCTCGTCAGCCATGATTGATTGGCCGTATTTTTGTTTGATAACATCATCAGGAACTTGTCCTTTTCGGAAACCTTTTAACGACAAATTGCCTTTAATTTTGTTAACATTTTCATCGATTTTTTGATCAATCATTTTTTGAGGAATGATGATTTGATAATCTTTTTTTAGTTTTTTGTCTGAAGTGTTTTTAATTATTACGTCCATGCGAGAAGCCTTGATAATGTAGGTTAAAATGGATTATGGGAAAAATCTGAAGAGTAATTTACTGCAACTATTTATCGCGGTGAATTTATGCAAATATTCTAAATTAAAAAAGCTAAAAATAGCAATCAGATTTCTTTAAATTTTGTGAAAAATTTTTACGGATTTTTTTACGGATTTTGCAGATTTTTTTCTGCAATTTTTAAGTAAAGATGAGGTGATTCTGTGAGAGGGGGGTGGTGCGGACGGAGGGACTTGAACCCACATGCCGTGAGGCGCTAGATCCTAAGTCTAGTGCGTCTGCCAATTTCGCCACGTCCGCATAAGTAAAAAAATGCTGAAGATTTTTTTTAGGAATAAATCAAATTAATTCTGGCGAAAGTGGTTCCGCCAAAATTAATAAAATTTGGTCTTTTTGATTGATTTGGCAATCAATCAAAAATTTTGAAACTTTGTACTAGTTTGCAGCGATCGGATTAACGTCGATGAAAATTCTGTTTTTACGAGAACTTTTTACGAAGGTCACAATACCAGCAATTTTAGCAAAGATTGTGTGATCTTTACCCATTCCAACATTTTTACCAGGATGCCATTTTGTTCCTCTTTGACGAACAATGATGTTACCTGCTTCAACGGTTTGAGAACCGTATTTTTTAACTCCTAATCTTCTACCCGCCGAATCGCGACCGTTTCGTGAACTACCGCCGGCTTTCTTGGTGGCCATGGTTACTCCGTAATTTGATTAAACAACTCAACCAACATAAAGGCTGAAAGTTGCCGTACATATAATTTAATTAAAACTTAACTAAGCTTTAATCGACAAGATCTTGATCTCAGTATGAAACTGACGATGACCTTGTTTTCTGCGTGAATTTTGTCTTCTTCTTTTTTTGAAGATGATTACTTTTTTACCTTTGTAAGTTTTTACGATTTCAGCTTCAACTTGCGCGCCTTGAATTAGCGGGCTGCCAAATTTGGCTTCAGAGCTGTCATTTTGAAAAAACAAAACGTCGTTCAAAGTAACTTTTGAACCAACTTCACCTTCAATTTTTTCAACAGTAATTCTGTCATTTGGCGCAACGCGATATTGCTTGCCACCAGTTTGAATGATTGCGAACATTGTGATTTTAAATAAATTGGAATGTCAGAAATAAGCAGCCTAGAGCATCAAAAACTAGAGCATCAAAAACCAATCTGACAAAGAGGCGCGGCAAACTAGAGATCAAAGATTTTTTGTCAAGCTCTCATTTTTAAAAAGATTTAGGACTTATGATTTAAGATTTAGAATTTATTAATTTGCATAATCGCTAATTTTAAATTTCTGTTCATGACCAAATTATTTGAAGCCAAAAAACGTCTTTATCCCCAATCGGTAAAAGGAAAGTTTCGTAAGATAAAATCGATCTTAAATCCGATCTTTTTAGCTATTTATTTATTCACTCCATTCTTGCGATTTGATCGTGGAATTGGTGCGCCAAATCAGGCGATCTTATTTAATTTTTCCGATTCGAAAATTTATTTTTTTGGTCTCGAAATTTGGCCACAAGAAACAGTTTATTTAGCGGCGATCCTGATCATTGCAGCAATTGCCTTATTCTTTGTTACCTCGCTTTTCGGTCGAGTTTGGTGTGGATATGCATGTTTCCAAACAGTCTGGACTGACATTTTTATTGCCATAGAAAGATTTTTTCAGGGTGACCGTAATGACAGAATTATTTTAGATCGTCGTAATAATTTTGAAAAAATTTGGCGTAAAGGTTTGACGCACTTTTCTTGGATTATTGCCTCTATAATTACTGGATTGGGATTCGTGTGTTATTTCAACGACGCTTTTGAGCTCTTCAGAAATTTTGCTGCCTTGCAATTTGATTTTACAGTTGTCGGTTGGATTGCTGGAATCGCCACTTCAACTTATATTATGGCAGGTTTTGCCCGCGAACATGTTTGTACTTATATGTGTCCTTATTCGCGTTTTCAGTCGGCAATGTTTGATGAAAATACTCTAATTATTACTTACGATGAAAAGCGTGGGGAACCTCGTGGCAAAATGAAGCAACGCGAAAATCTTCCAGCGGCGCGCGGTGATTGTATAGATTGTAAATTATGTGTGGTTGTCTGCCCAACAGGAATTGACATTCGCAACGGTTTGCAGATGGAATGTATCGCCTGTGGTCTTTGTGTCGATGCCTGTGACGGTGTGATGGAAAAAATTGGCAAACCCAAAGGCTTAATTCGTTACGATACTGAAAAAAATTTACTCAATCCAGCACCACAAAATCGCTTCAAATTTTTCCGTCCGCGTACTTTTGTTTATGGTGCAATATTGTTAGTGGTATCAAGTTTGTTGATTTTCAACCTATCAACAAAATCACTCTTAGAGGTCGATGCAATTCCAGATCGCAATCCTTTATTTGTGAAGCTTTCTGATGGATCAGTTCGTAATGGATATACTTTGAAAATTATGAATAAAACGCACGAACAAAAGAATTTTGAAATCAGTGCGGTAAGTCCAAAAGAAGCGCAGATCAAGTTTCAATCTTTTGACGGTAGCGATACTAATAATGTATCGGTTGATCGTGATTCGGTGACGACAGTAAAAATATTCGTAATTTTACCTAAAGAATTTTTGGCTAAAAATTCGGAAGGTCGCGATTTTATTGATTTGTTGATTAAAGATAAATCTGGAGCTGAAGAGAAAAAAATTCAGGCGGTGTTTATTAGTTCAAACTAGAAATTGGCTTTGATCCATTTGCCATCTTCTTTTTTGTAAGAGTTAAATTTACTGGCGATTTTTTTGTAATTTGTTGCGGCCTTTTTGGCACTTTCGACATTCAACACGTCATAAAAATAAAAGATGCGAGAAAAATTGGAGAGAAATTTTTCCGTTACTTCTTCGCTCAAAACTAAATAATCAGCTTTGTTAGCGTTTTCTTCTTTATTCGAAATCACGATTGGTTGGCGTTCCATGACAAAATTTTTGTCTGAAATCAAAACGTGCGGAATAAATTTATTTTTACCGTAACTCCACAAACCATCATCAATCTCTTTAGTTTGGGCTGCATCACGGGAAAAAATCAGGGCTTTTTTATTTTCTTCCAAAATTTTCAACATGAGAGGAGCTATTGATTTCACAAGGCTCTCGTCACATTGATAAAAATTAATTTCCATTTATTTTTCGAATAAAATTTAGCGAATAATCAGCTTTAAAGCTAAAGAAGGTCGTGAAATTCTTTTAGTACATCTTCATACATTTCACGTTTAAAGGACACGATTGATTCAACAATATCATGTTTTCCTACCCATTTCCACTCTGAAAATTCTGGATCTTCAGTTTTGATGTTAATCGCAGATTCATCGCCAACAAATTCAATCAAATACCATCTTTGTTTTTGCCCCAAATATTTGCCGCCCCAGAATTTCTTCTGTAACTTGTAAGGCAAGTTATAGTAGTAATGAATCTCGCTTTTACGCAAAATACGCACGCTTTCTTTGGAAATTCCGGTTTCTTCTTTTAGTTCACGCAACATCGCTGAATCTTCATCTTCGCCAGCATCAAGACCGCCTTGTGGCATTTGCCAAGCGTCGGAATGATTATCAATTCTTTTGCCGACGAAAATTTTTTTGTCGGAGTTGATGATCATAATGCCAACGCCGCTGCGATAAAGATAGTCTGGCTTATCGCCGTTTTTTTCTAAAAGATCGGTGGAATTCATTGGTATGAGAATTTGACTTATTTGCGCTCTAAACGTAAGTTTCTGAAAGTAAAAAGGATCAGGGAAAAATCAAACTCTAAGTAGTTACATTCGAAAAATTCCCCAGAAATCTCTCAGAAATTTTTATTCTAACTCATTTCTTCCCATGAAATATATTTCTACTCGCGGCAAAGCTCCGGCTCTTTCTTTTGAAGATGTTGTATTGCAAGGATTAGCATCAGATGGCGGTTTATATGTTCCAGAATTTTTGCCAAAATTTGACAGCGCGAAAATTGCCCAAATGCGTAACATGACTTACGAAGAAATATTTTTCGAAGTTACTGAACATTTCGTTGTCGGCGAAATTGATTCTGAAACTTACAAAAAAATTATCGCAAAATCTTACAAAAATTTTTCGCACAGCGCTATTGCTCCGCTTAAACAATTAAGTCAGAACGAATTTTTACTCGAACTTTTTCACGGCCCAACTTTGGCGTTCAAAGATTTTGCGCTACAATTTTTAGGAAATTTACTCGATTATTTACTGACAAAACGTGACGAAAAAATCGTCATTATTGGTGCAACTTCTGGCGATACCGGATCGGCCGCAATCCAAGGTTGTAAAGCTTGCGAGAATGCAACGATTTTTATTTTACATCCGCATAATCGTGTTTCAGAAGTGCAAAGAAAACAGATGACTACGGTTTTAGCGGATAACGTTTTCAATATTGCTCTTGAAGGAAATTTTGATGATTGCCAAGCCATGGTCAAAAAAATGTTTGGCGATCAGAAATTCTTGAACGGCAAAAGAATGGTGGCGGTAAATTCGATCAACTTTGCTCGAATTATGGCGCAAATAGTTTATTATTTCTACGCTGCTTCAAGACTTGGTGTTAACGAAAAAACTCCAATCTCATTCTCAGTTCCAACCGGAAATTTTGGCGATATTTATGCCGGATATTTGGCGAAAAAAATGGGTTTGAATATCGCAAAATTAATTGTTGCGACTAACTCAAATGACATTTTGCACCGCTTTATGCAAAATAATGATTATAGTCGCGCCGATGCGAAAGACACGATCTCTCCAAGTATGAATATTCAAGTTTCCAGCAACTTCGAACGTTTACTTTTTGATGCTTATAAAGAAGAAAAATCAGAAGAAAAGTTGGCAGAATTAATGAAAGAATTTGAACGCGTCGGAAGTCTGAAAGCTGATGCCGAAGTGTTGAAAAAAATCAAAATAGATTTCGATTCTTACGCTTTTAGCGATGATGAAACTTTGACAAAAATTGGCGAAATATTTCATAGAACTGGTGAAGTACTTGATCCGCATAGCGCTATTGGCGTTGCTGCTAGTAATGAATTTGTTAAAAATAAATCTTACGATGGTGAATTAGTAGTAACTCTGGCAACCGCACATCCAGCGAAATTCCCGGAATCGGTAATCGAAGCAACTGGCAAAACTCCTGAGTTACCAAGCTTTATGAGTGATTTATTTTCCACTACCGAACGTATGGAAATCATCATTAATAATGTTGATAGTGTGAAAAAATTTATCTCAGAAAAAATCCAAAACTGATCTAAATGGCTCCGACAATTGGTTTCGCATTATTACTTTTAGTTTTCTCGATCAGTATCTTTTTGCCAGTTTTTAGTTATATTTCGTTTAAGAAAAACGAGATATCGCAATTAGAACAGATCGCAAAAGTTTTAACTTCGCTGATTTTTTTAAGCGCAATCGGAACTCAGATTGCGCTAATAATTTCTTACATAAATTCTGATTTTTCTGTTCAAAACGTTTACCAAAATTCCCATCATTTAAAACCGCTAATTTATAAAATTTCGGGAAGTTGGGGAAATCACGAAGGTTCGATGTTGCTCCTGATTTCAGTACTTTGTGGCTATAGTTTAGCTTTCGTTTTTTTAAGCAAAATTGCGCCGCAAAAAAAAGTTATTATCGCTTCAACTCAAAGTTTAATTATCGCTGCTTTTTCATCTTTTAGTGCTTTTGCTTCTAACCCATTTGCACGAATTTTTCCTATACCTTCAGAAGGTCTTGGCTTAAATCCAGTTTTGCAGGATGTAGGACTCG
Organism: uncultured Rhizobium sp.; assembly: GCA_964444545.1. Lineage (GTDB taxonomy): Bacteria > Pseudomonadota > Alphaproteobacteria > Rickettsiales > UBA1997 > UBA2645. Next base: position 13,665 of record CAYUHG010000021.1, on the reverse strand, counting down.
CTATGCATCCGCCAATGCTTTACACCGGATATGTCGGATTTTCTCTGATTTTTTCTTTCGCAATTGCCGGACTTTTACTTGAAAAGATTGATGAAGATTTCGCCGCGCGATTGAAAAGTTGGCTGTTTTTTTCGTACGGATTTCTGACTTTGGGAATTGGCTTGGGATCTTGGTGGGCTTATCGCGAACTCGGTTGGGGTGGATATTGGTTTTGGGATCCGGTAGAAAATGTTTCGCTCATGCCTTGGATTGCTGCGACGGCATTAATTCATTGTGTAAAATTTTTAGAGAAAAAAGAAATCTTCAAAAAATGGACGGCATTTTTGGCGATCATTACTTTTATTTTATGTTTGCTCGGAATTTTTCTTACGCGCTCTGGAATCTTAACTTCTGTCCATTCATTCGCTGTTGATACGCAGCGCGGATTTTTTGTAATTTTGTTAATCAGTTTAATTGGCGGCGCTGGGTTGTTAATATTCGGTAGCGAAGCGCATCGTCTTGAAAGTAAAAAAAGTGAATTTCACTTTTGGTCAAAAATTGGCATGATTTTGGTCAATAATTATTTTCTAGTGCTGTCCTTATTCATCGTTGTTCTTGGTACTTTATATCCACTTTTTTCACAAAGTTTCTTCGATCAATTTATTTCCATTGGACCGCAATATTATAACAAATTATTCGCCGTTTTATTAGTACCGTTTTTGATTTTTTTGAGTGCCTCTTATTTTCTAAATTACAGCGAAAAAACTTCGGCGCAGAAAATTATCAATCGTTCCAATGCCTTGATATGTCTCGTAGCGATCGCACTTACATCTTTAACATTTTTCTATCAAAAGCACGCCGATTTTTTACAAATTACGTTATTATTTTTAGCAATTTTTGCGGCACTTCTAACTATTTTATTTTTCTTCAGACACAAAAAATCTAATTTATTTTCTACCGAATCAATCAACCGCGCACCAGTAACTGCAGCTCATCTAGGGTTTGTTTTAGTTTTGATCGGTGTGATTTTGACTTCATCTTTTGACCTGACCAAAGAACTTAATATCAAAGAAAAAGACTCAATAAAAATTGCTGATTATGACATAAAATTTAGCGCCGTTGATTATCTTAAAGGACCTAATTTTGTAGCGCGTCAGGCTAATTTTGAGGTTAGTCGTGATGATGAATTTTATACTAATTTAACGCCGCAATTACGTTTTTATCCCGAGTCCGATCAAACCACTAACGAAGCGGCAATTTTGCACAGTTTTTTTGGCGATCTTTATTTGGTAATTGGTCAAAAAGACGAAAATGATTTCTATGCTTTACGCGCTTATTTTAAGCCGTTTATTTATTTGATGTGGCTTGGTTGCGCCATGATTTTTGGTGGATCAATGATTAAAATTTTTCAAAGAATTTTGGTAAAATTATGAAAAAGTTTTTTGCGATAGTTGCTGTTTTTTTTATTACTTTCTCGGCGCAAGCAAAAGTAAATTTATCCGATGTTTGGGTAGGCGAACCAGCATCAAATTTTCGTAAATTAAAAACTGTTTCGGCGAAGAAATTTATGGTGGTAACAGCTGATGAGGCTGCAAGCAAAGCAGGCGAGGAGATGTTGCAAAAAGGTGGTAACGCCATTGATGCAATTATTGCCGCGCAAATGGTATTAAATGTTGTTGAGCCACAAGCATCAGGCATTGGCGGAGGTGGATTTTTGTTGTATTATGATGCTAAAACCAAGCAAACAACTTTTTACAACGGTCGCGAAAGTGCGCCAGCAAAAGCTTCGCCAGATATGTTGTTAAAAGATGGCAAGCCAAGACAATTTAACGATGTAGTGCGTGGTGGCTTGTCAGTTGCAACTCCGGGAGCTTTAAAAATTTTAAAAGAAGTTCACGAAAAACACGGAAAACTAAAATGGGAAGAATTGTTTGAGCCAGCAATCAAATTGTCTCGCGAAGGATTTATTGTAACACCAAGACTTCACACTTTGATGGAACATATTCTTTATCTAAAAGATTTTGATGAAGCTGCGACAGTTTATCTAAAAGCCGATAAAAGTGCTTATGCCGTGGGCGATAAAATTACTAATCCAAAATTCGGTGACACTTTAGAAACTATCGCCAAAGAAGGAATAGAGCCATTTTACAAAGGAAAAATTGCCGATGATATTGTCGCGGCGGTACAAAATTCTAAAATAAATCCCGGAGTTTTGAGCAAGAAAGATTTGAAAAACTATCACAGCAAAAAAGGTGATTTGATCTGTGCTAAATATCGTGAAAAATATAAAGTTTGCTCAATGCCATTGCCAAGTTCTGGTGGTGTGACGGTTTTGCAAATTTTAGGAATTTTAGAAAATTTTGATTTAGCGAAATTGAAGCCGCAATCAGCTGAAGCGGTGCATTTAGTGATGGAGGCGACTCGTTTAGCTTATGCCGATCGTAACGAATATTTGGGTGATGTTAGCGGAGTTCCGATTGAAAAAATGCTCGATAAAAATTATTTGAAATCGCGTGCAGCTCTGATTTCAAAAGACAAAGCGATGGAAAAAGTTGAGGCAGGAAAATTTTCTGAATCAAAAAAATTAACTTTTAATAATCGTGCTGTTGAACTTCCTTCAACAACTCATTTGTCGGTTGTTGACCAGGAAGGAAACGCGATTTCTTTCACGAGTTCGATCGAATATTTCTTCGGCTCAGCTTTGATGGTTGATGGATTTTTGCTCAATAATCAAATGACCGATTTTTCGTTTTTACCAGAAATTGATGGCAAAAAGGTTGCTAATCGAATTGAGCCAAACAAACAACCTCGCAGCTCGATGACGCCAACTTTTGTTTTTGATGATCGCGATAATTTGGTTATGGTTGTCGGTTCTCCCGGAGGTCCGCGCATTATTCAATATACTCTGCGAACTATTATTGATGTGCTTGATTGGAAAATTGATGTACAAAAAGCCATTTCAATGCCAAATTATGTTGTATTAAATGATGTGGTTGAGCTTGAGAAAAAGACTTCGATTATTAAGTTGAAGAATGCTTTAGAAAAAATGGGTCACAAAACTGTGATCAAGGATTTGACCAGCGGAATTCATGCAATAACAATTTCCAATGATAATCTAAAAGGTGGCGCGGATCCTAGAAGAGACGGAGCTGTCGCCGCTAAATAAAATTAAAAATATGAAAGTAAGAATTTACAGACCGACAAAATCAGCAATGCAATCAGGCAAAAACAACATGAAGAAATGGTTGTTAGTGCCAGTTGAGCAAGAAAATGTCAGAAGCCTAAATCCTTTGATGGGTTGGACTTCTGTCGGCAATACTGAATCACAATTGAAGCTTTCTTTCTCTACCAAAGAAGCGGCGATTGAATATGCCAAATCACAAAAATTTGAATTTGAAGTGGAAGAGCCAGAAGTTTCTTCGGTGAAGAAAAAATCTTACTCTGCCAATTTTACCGGATAATTTGATGAAAAAAATCACCGAAATTTTACTGCAAAAAATCACCGAAAAATCGGCTGTGATTGAAGAATTTTTTGCAGAAAAATTTTCTCAAAATCCGCCGCTGATTTATAATTCAGTCGATTTACGCCACTCATCTTTTAAAATTGCACCAGTTGACACCAACTGTTTTCCGGCTGGTTTCAATAACTTATCGCCGGCCTCAAAAGAATTAGCAAAAAAAATTGCTGACGAATATTTAAGCGAAAATTTTCCCAACGCCAAAAAGATTTTAATCACGCCAGAAAATCACACGCAAAATTTGCGCTATTTAGAAAATGTCAGAAATCTGCAAGAAATTCTCTCTCACAAAAGAGAAGTGATGATTGGAAGTTTGATTGAAGATTTGAAAGAAGTTACGCGAATTGATTTGGAAAATAGTCACTTTGTCGAGCTTCATCCGATAAAATCTATTAATCAAAAAATCGTCGCTGGTGATTTTGTTGCCGACTTAATTGTGACAAATAACGATTTGACCTCGGGCGTTCCGCAAATTTTTAACAATATCACTGTACCGGTAATACCAAATGTTGAGCTCGGTTGGCATCGTCGAGTTAAATCGCATCATTTTGCGATTTATAATAATTTAGTAGCTGAACTTTGTTCAGAAATTGATCTAGATTCTTGGTTGATTTCAACTTTGCAAAGTGAATGCCACGATATTGATTTTAAAGAGCAAATCGGTCTTGAGCCTTTGGCAAAAGAAGTTGATGAATTATTGAAAAAAACTGCCGCAAAATATCAGCAATATGGAATTGATGAAGCGCCCTATTGTTACATTAAAGCCGATCACGGAACCTACGGAATGGCAGTTTGGCCTGTTATGTCGGGCGATGAAGTGTTGCACATCAACAAAAAAGAGCGCAACAAAATGAACATGTTGAAAGGCGCAAAACAAAATACTTCGGTACTGATTCAAGAAGGTGTTTCGACAGTTGATCGCATTAATTCTGAAATTGCCGAGCCGATGATTTATTTGATGAATGGTCAGGTAGTGGGGAATTTATTCCGCGTTAATAATAGTCGTGATGACAAAACTAATTTGAATTCTGCGGGAGCCAGTTTTTTTGATTTAAGCAATTTAAAGGAAGAGCAGCTTCAGCTTGGTGCGGCAAAAAATGATATTGCCAAAATCTATTCTCTGGTCGCAAGACTTGCGGCTTTGGCGGCAGCGGTTGAAAATCAACAAATTGTTAAAGGATAAATGTTAAACGTTAAATCGAATCGTCCATTAATTGGCATTGTTCCTGATTATCGCGAAGGTTGTGCCGGTAGTTATTCGGTAAAAAATTATTACGCACTTCGGGCGAACTATGTTGAAATGGTCAATAAAGCTGGCGGTGCTGCGGTAATTTTGACTTATGATTATGATTTGATCGATGCTTATCTAGATTCACTAGATGGGTTGGTTATCGTCGGCGGATATTTTGATATCAATCCGATGCGTTATGGTGAAAAAAATATTCATCACACTGTTAAGTTAAATGATGTGCGTGAAAATTTTGAAAATGCCTTAGGGCGCAAAGCAATTACAACAAAATTGCCTTATTTGGGAATTTGTAATGGTATGCAACTTCTCAATATTTTGCACGGTGGCAACGTAATTCAGCATATTCCAGATGAAGGGAAATATGTTGATCACGAACAATCGCACATCGAAGGATTTAACGATTACACAACCGGATATCACGAAGTTCACATTGATAAAAATTCCAAGCTTTTCGGAATTATTGGTGAAGAGAAAATCATAACTAACTCATCACATCATCAAGCTGCAAAGAATGCTGGTGCTGGTTTGGAAGTTGTTGGAAAAGCACATGATGGAATTATTGAGGCGATTGAAAAACCAACTCATCCATTTTGTATCGGTGTACAATGGCATCCTGAATTTGAGGTGTCACAGGCTGATAAAAAGATTTTTGAAAGTTTTGTTGCGGCAGCGCAAAGTTATAAAGATTCGAAAACAAAATAATGGCACTGTCGCAAATCAAGTTTTTCGTTGAAATTTTCACAATTCTAAATTTTTTGAAACGCACCTACAGCTAGGTACGCTTACCTTTCAAAAAATTTATAATCATAAAAATTTCTTAGAAAAACTTGATTTGCGACAGTGCCATAATTTACTGAATTGCGACGTGGCGATTCGCAATCAATTAACGTATAATCACTAAAAAAATGTCAGAAGAAAAAGGAATCCGTATTGCCAAATATATCGCTCATGCCGGAATTTGTTCGCGTCGTGAAGCAGAAGTGTTAGTTGCGGAAGGTCGCGTAAAAGTAAATGGTCAAGTTATCGAATCGCCGGCGACTTTGATTACTGATCATTCGGTGAAGATTGATGATAAATTAATTTCGGTGGCGAAAGAAATCCGTCTGTGGATCTTCCACAAGCCAAAAGGCATTATCACAACCAGCAAAGATGAAAAAAATCGCAAAACTATTTTCGATTTATTGCCGAAAAATTTGCCACGTGTCGTTTCAGTTGGTCGTCTCGATTTTAATACTGAAGGTCTTTTATTGCTGACAAATAATGGTGATTTTGCCCGTCATTTAGAATTGCCGAAAAATAAAATTTCCCGTGTTTATCGCGCTCGTGTTTTTGGAAAAATTAATCATGACAGATTAAAAAGATTAGAAAAAGGTATCACGGTTGATGGTGTGAGATACGGTTCAATTAAAGTGAATGTTGATAGTGAAGGTGATTCAAATTCTTGGCTTACGATTACTTTGGAAGAGGGAAAAAATCGTGAAATTAGAAAGGTGATGGAAGAGTTGGGATTGCAAGTCAATCGCTTGATTCGAGTTTCTTATGGTCCTTTAGAATTAGGAAATTCAAAGGTTGGTGACGTGGTAGAAGTTTCACGGTTAACTCTTAAAAAATATTTCGGCGAAAATTTTAAATTTTAAAATAAATGCCTTTCATCACCATCAGATCTCTTATTTCCAATAATTTAAGAAATCTTGATGATAATGGTGATTGGATTTCAGGCGATGATTACTTACAGGAGAAGCGAAACTCTGAGTTAGCAGATTATGCTCCGGCGCAGCATTCGGACAAGGTGTCGGATTTAGTTACTCAATTGATTTTAATGCGTTTGGCTCAACCTTCTCGTACCATGCTTTCGAGCATGTCAGTGGCAAGAGTTTTTAGACTCAGTACCAGGGATGGTAAAAGTTCGATGATGAATAAAGCTCAATTTTTTCAAGAAAACGCTGAAAAAAGTAACAAAACTTTTGAAGAAGATGTATCGCACAGAGTTCGTGCTCACAGAACTCCTCCTAATATGAGCTATTTTCAAGAGGCAGTGGATGATTACAAAAAAGCTTTCCGCAATTGGAAGGGAATGTCGCCAGAATACAGAAGTAGACAGATTGCCAATATGTATGAAGTTCAGATGAAGAGTGTGATTATTCCTGGCGCAATTGTGAATCATTTTGCTGGAGAATATGATCTTTCGGAAACATCAATTGCTTTAATAAATGCAATTCTAAGTAGTGGGTTGATGGTTTGGCAACGTGATCCAGCTACCAGATTTAATGCAATTAATGCTTATGGTAGTGATCCTGGTAGTCGAGATTTATTCACCATTAAGAAAGAAGAATATCGTGGTGATTATGAAGAATTGCAGAAAAGAATAGATACCTACAAATATAACGCGCCGTATCAGAGAGTGATGTACTCGATTAAAATCGCCGGTAACGCAGCTTCGATTTATACTAGTAGGCCAGCTGCAAAAGCGATTGTGAGTAATCTAGAAGATATAATTGAACAAAATGGAACATTAACGAAAGATCGCGTAGAGGATATTCTTACCTACTCATTTCGTGCTGCATGGTCGATGTCTAATAATATTGCTGATCGATTATTAAGTTTAGCTTCGGTTGGTACGCAGAAATATGAAGAAGTTCATCAGGAATTTTTAAAAGATTTTAAAAGTTTCAAATTAACTGATTTTAGAAGATTAAGGGCGGGTGGCGCTGCTGGAATGGCGAGTTCTTTAATTAAAGTAACGATATTAGCAGATGGTCCAAAATTATATCGAAGTTTCGATAAAATGATGAAAGAAGGTTTAGCGGAAGAAACAACGGAGGAGAAGCCAGGAACTTCTGTTTCTGCGCCTAAGGCAAAAAAAACTGCAGTTGCAGAAGAGCAAAAATCTAACGTAAAATAACTTAGCCGCTGGTGATGATTTTTAAACAATCATCATAATTAAAAAGTTGTAGCAAGATCTTATATTTATGGCTTGGAGCAGTTCTTAAATCACGATCTTGATTCAAAATCAGCTGAGCATTTCGATGAGCAATCTTCAATAAATCAGAATCAAAACTTAAGTCGGCGATTTTAAATTCAGGAAAACCACTTTGTTTAGTCCCAAGTAATTCACCACTTCCGCGCAGTTTTAAATCTTCTTCGGCGATAAAAAATCCATCGTTGGAATTTCGCAAAATATCTAATCTGGTGCGCTGTTTTACGCCGAATTTCTCGCCATATAATAAAATGCAGAACGATTTTTTTTCTGATCGGCCAACGCGTCCACGAAGTTGGTGAAGTTGTGACAGTCCAAAATTTTCTGAGTTTTCAATTAAAATTACGGTGGCATCAGGAACATCAATTCCAACTTCAATCACAGTGGTTGCAACCAGTATTTTTGAAGTTCCAAGGGGATCGGCAAATTCAGCCATGATTTTTTCTTTATCTTTTTCCTTCATTTTTCCGTGGAGTAATCGGACTTTTTCAGTGCCGAAAATTTTTACCAATTCTTCATGTTTTTGGGTGACGTTGGCCAACGCAATTTCATCGCTCATTTCTGAGTCTTCTGATTTTGCAATTGCCGGACAGATCCAATAAATTTTTTCACCATTTTTAATCGCACGTTCAATCGCCTGATAGAGTTGGCCAATCTTTTTTGCTGACATCACTAAAGTTTCAATTGGCTGACGATTTTTTGGTTTTTCTGCTAAAATTGAAATATCCATATCACCGTACAAACCCATCATCAAGCTTCGTGGAATAGGGGTCGCACTCATTAATAAAGTATCAACATCTTGGCCTTTTTCGACTAATTTCAAACGCTGCATTACACCAAAACGATGTTGCTCATCAATGATTGCCAGCCCTAAATTCTGGAATTTAACATCATCTTCCAAAACAGCGTGAGTACTGATTAAAATGTTAATTTTTCCGTTCGCTAAATTGTTCAGAATTTTTTCTCTTTGTTTTTTTGTTGTGTCAGAAGTGAGGATTTCTGTAACTATTTCCTCTTTTTGCAAAAGCCTTTGGAAATAGTGCAGGTGCTGTTTTGCTAGTACTGTTGTCGGTGCAATAACGCAGACTTGTTTATTTTGCAAAATGGTGTGCAGGCTTGATATTATTGCCACCACGGTTTTTCCGCTGCCAACATCACCTTGCAAAAGTCGTAACATTTTTTTGTCAGAATTAATTTCTGCAGAAATTTCAGAAATGGCTTTGAGTTGCGATTGCGTTAGATCAAAGGGTAGTGATTTTAAAAATTCCTCGATCGAATTTTTATTCGAAGAAGCTTGGAATTTCTTGTGAGTTTGTCCTTTATTTTTAGCCATCAAAACGGCGATTTGCCAAGCTAGAAGCTCGTCATAGGCCAGACGTTTACGGTTTAAATTATGTAAAGAAAAATCATCTTCATCTTGTGGATTGTGTAGATTTTTCAGCGCTTTAGCTAAGTTGGGCCAATTCTTTTGTTGAAGAAGATTAGAGTCGATCCAATCAACATCTTCTTCATTTAATTTTGATAGGCTTTCTTGAATTTTTTTAGTCAAAAATTTTTGTGAAACTGTCGAGCTTAGAGGATAAATTACATTAATTTTAGATAGAGTTTCGATTTGTGTTGCCGGTACAATTTCTTGCGGATGGATGATTTGATTTTCGCCATTTATTTTTTTTAGCGTTCCCAAAACTGCAATTTCAGAGCCAATAGGCATTTTAGAAATTTGCGAAGGAAAGATTTTGAAAAAGATTAATGAGATAAATCCTGTCGGGGTATAACAAGTTACTTTGTAAGGTTGTTTTGAGGTTTTTGGCTTTTGATGTGCTTCAACTTTTGCTCGAATAATAATTAATGAATCGTCGGGTGTTTCGAAAAGTCTTGGCAGAATCAGAACTTTTTCAGCTCGAATCGGAAGGTGCAAAAGTAAATCAAAAATACGATTGCCACCAATAAGATTTTGTAAAAATTTTGCGATTGTTGGACCAACTCTTGGTAGGAAAGATAAGGGAAGTAGCAGGTTTTTATGACTCATCAGCTATTGTCAGTTGTGAAAGTTACGGGTTGGAATTTTCTGAATTATTCTTCACCGCGCTGATTGCGACGATTTTCGTCACGTTTTTTAATTGTTTCGCGTTTATCGTAAAGTTTTTTGCCACGACCCAAACCAATCAAAACTTTGGCAAAATTCTTTTTGTTGAAAAAAATTTTTATCGGAACAGCTGAATATCCCTGGATTTGCATTTTACCGGCAATTTTATCCAACTGTTTTTTGTGGAGTAAAAGTTTACGCTTTCTTTTGGGATCATGATTAAATTTATTCGCACCTTTATATTCGGTGATGTTGGAATTGATCAAATAAAGTTCACCCTGAGATTCAGCGATATAAGACTCGTTCAAAGAAGCTTTGCCTTCGCGAATTGATTTTACTTCGCTGCCTAAAAGTATAATTCCAGCCTCTATTTCTTCTTCAATGGCGTAATTAAAATGTGCTTTGCGGTTTAAAATCTGCATAAATTATGTTCGACGAAAATGGTTATATGACAATTCTTAGCGGTTAATAACTTTATGTTGCAATTAAAAATACTGATCGTTAGTTTGCGCGCCTCTTTTTGCCCCGTAGGAATATAGTTTTGGATGGTCTTTTTTAAGAAAATCAGGCGATAGAAAAAGCGGGTTGAAGTCTTGAAGATCAAGGTTTCGCGAGCCCTGGGCAAATCACTTCTTTTTACAAATAAATTTTTTAAAATTATGGCTCTTTACGAGACTGTTTTTATTGCTAGACAAGATCTAACTGCTGAAGACGTTGATGCTTTGTCGAGCAAATTGGCTAAAATTATCACAGATGGTAATGGTAAAATCGTTTCCAAAGAATACTGGGGACTACGCAATTTGGCCTATAAAGTTAAGAAAAATGCTCGTGGTCACTACGTTCTTTTCAATATTGATGCTGAATATCAAGCAGTAGCTGAGTTAAACCGCGTTATTGGTTATAACGAAGATATCATCAGAAGCTTAACTTTCGCAGTTGAGTCCCATTTCGAAGAATCTGAATTATTTGTTTCTGGCAATGCCAAAGACTACAAAGCTGGTAAAGTTCCAGTTAAAAAAGAACCAAGCAAAATTGATTTGGTCCTTGATCAAGTTCAATTCGAAGCATAATTTTTGAGGTCAATATGGTTGCTAAAGTAGCGAAAAAAAATAACAAAAACACTAACTACAATAACGAAAACGAAGGTGAAGAAGGATACGTAAAAGTGTCTTTAGTTAACCAAAGCGTTTTTATCAGAAAGAAAAAGTCTTGCCCTCTTCGCGATATTTCAATCGCTGAAATCAACTACAAAAACTTGCGACTTTTGAACAAGTTTTTGTCTGAAAGAGGTAAAATTATTCCAAGCAGAATCACTAACGTTACAGTAAAAAAGCAAAAAGCTTTGGCTAACGCAATTAAAAGAGCGCGCCACTTGGCTTTGATTTCTCCGATCAGCAAAGACGTAACTTCAAACTAAATTTCCAAGAATCATGAAAATTATTTTAACAGCCGCAGTTTCTAAATTGGGAAAAATTGGCGATGTAGTTGAAGTAACAAACGGCTACGCAAAAAACTTTTTGATCCCAAGCAAAAAAGCTATTTGTTTTACTCCAAACAATTACAAAATTTTTGAATCTAAGAAGCAGGAATTTGAAAAACAAAATAATGACGATCTTTCTGCTGCAAATAGAGTCAAAGAAGCTCTTTCTGGCAAGGACGTTATCATTATTGAAAACGCATCTGATGACGGCAGACTTTACGGTTCAGTAAGTTCTAGCGTTATTGCTGCAAAGATTAACGAAGTTTTAAAAAACAAATCCGTTGCCAAAGCAAACATCTTCCTAAAAAAACCTATTAAGGAAATTGGTATTTCAGAAGTTTCAGTTGTTTTACACTCTGATGTTGAAATTAGAGCAAGATTAATTGTTACTAGAAGTGAATCAGAAGTTGAAGCTCTTTTAAAAGCAGAAAGAAAATCTGAAAGAGCGGAAAAAAAATCCGAAGTAGCAGAAGAAGTTTTTTCTGAAGAGGTTGCTGTTGAAAAATCAGAAAAACCAAAAAAACCAAGAAAGAAAAAAGCTGATTCAGCTGAATAACTTTTCTTAAAAAGTTTTTAGAAAAAATGACCGCTCTCAAATTTAGTTTTGAGAGCGGTTTTTTATTGCGCGTTTTTTGACAAAAAAATTTCTTTAAATTTTTTTTATCACAAATCTTTTAACAAAATAATGTCTTTATACCCCTAATAGGGTATGACGAGCGCTTTGTTATAAAGGGTCAAAACGTATTTAGTAAATATTGGATAATTTTTTTGTTTTTGTGTGGTGAAATTTTTTTTTAATTTTTTTTAACTTTTTTTTCATCACATTGCCGCAAAGCGTTGATAATAAAGGCTTAAGGGCATATAAAAGAATCTTTATAAACTATCTTGACTTCTAAATTCTTAGCTGATTATAATACACGCCCTCCTAACTTTTTGGAATGATTTATTAAAAGATAGTCTTTCGGTAAAACGATGTGACGCTTTAATCGATACATATAAAGCTTAGTTAGTTTAAAACTAATCCCTTCAAAATTTCTTCGAAGACAAAATGCTCAAAAGCAGCAGCTTTTGAGTCTTTGTTGTTTGAAATTTTTTGAGATGGAGAGATTGCTGTTTAAATCGTGAATAATTGATAACTAGAGAATACCGCAATTAATGGTTCGAGAAATCGAACATCAAATTGCAAATATATAAATCTCAAGAGCCAATAGATCTTATGTGCAGATTTTATTCTGCACATAACTTTGGAAAGTAAGCAAAGTAAGGGCATTCGACGGATGCCTTGGCGTAGAAAGGCGATGAAGGACGTAACAGGCTGCGATAAGCCTCGGGTAGCTGCCAATAAGCTTTGATCCGAGGATTTCCGAATGGGGTAACCCACTCTCTTTTAGAGAGTATCTTTAACTGAATTAATAGGTTAAGGAAGGCATACCTAGTGAACTGAAATATCTAAGTAGCTAGAGGAAAGGACATCAACAGAGACTCCGTTAGTAGTGACGAGCGAACGCGGACCAGGCCAGTCCTGATGACTTGTTAATTAGAATAACCTGGAAAGGTTAACCATAGTGGGTGATAGTCCCGTATAGATAACAACAAATTGTCAGGCGCGAGTAGGGCGGGACACGTGAAATCCTGTCTGAACATGGGTGGACCAGTTCATCCAAGCCTAAGTACTAATCTACGACCGATAGTGCACAAGTACCGTGAGGGAAAGGTGAAAAGAACCCCGATAAGGGGAGTGAAATAGATACTGAAATCGAATGCCTACAAGCAGTAGGAGGGGACTTGTTCCCTGACTGCGTACCTTTTGTATAATGGGTCGGCGAGTTAATTTTGTCGTGCGAGCTTAAGCCGTAAGGTGTAGGCGCAGCGAAAGCGAGTCCTAACAGGGCGCATAGTACGGCGAATTAGACCCGAAACTAGATGAGCTAGTCATGGCCAGGTTGAAGGTAGGGTAACACCTACTGGAGGACCGAACTCATTAATGTTGCAAAATTACGAGATGAGCTGTGATTAGGGGTGAAAGGCTAAACAAATCTAGATATAGCTGGTTCTCCGCGAAATCTATTTAGGTAGGGCGTTGAATGATTACTGTTGGGGGTAGAGCACTGTCAAGGCTAGGGGGTCCAAAAGACTTACCAAACCTTAACAAACTCCAAATACCAACGAGTTCAGCTCGGCAGGCAGGCATCGGGTGCTAAGGTCCGGTGCCGAGAGGGAAACAGCCCAGACCACCGTCTAAGGTCCCTAAATTATCACTAAGTGGGAAAGGAAGTGAAAAGGCCAAAACAACCAGGAGGTTGGCTTAGAAGCAGCCATCCTTTAAAGAAAGCGTAATAGCTCACTGGTCTAAACAAGCCTTCTTGCGCCGAAGAT
>CAYUHG010000020.1:0-30771 GCA_964444545.1 uncultured Rhizobium sp. | reverse complement strand
ACACTTGTTTGAATGGTGAATTTAATTATACTGGCGCGACTAATTGTTCTTGTGCAAGTGGCTATAATATAAGCGGTGCAACGTGCACTCCAATTAATCCCACTTGTTCTGGTGGAACTGAATCTACAGTCACAATTTCTGGCGTATCTTATAAACTACATAAATTTACCTCTTCCGGAACTTTAATATGTAGTGTTGGCGGAACTGCTCGTATTCTTCTAGTCGGTGGTGGTGGTAGTGCTGGTACAAGTAACTCTTACCCTAACGGTGGTGGCGGTGGTGGTGGCGTAATTGACAATTCTTCTTATTCTGTTTCTGCAGCGTCTTATACTATTACAGTTGGTGCTGGAGGAGCTGCAGCTGGACGTAATAATGGTGGAGATTCAAAATTATCTTTAGGTGGATCTGATTTATTAACGGCATTTGGTGGTGGCGGCGGTGGAACTGGCGCTGGTTCTTACGCGGTTGGTGCTAATGGTGGTTCCGGTGGTGGCGGCGGTTTATGGGGTGCTGCTAGTGGTGGTACAGGAGTCAGTGGTCAAGGATATGCTGGTGGAGCTGCTAATAACGGTGGTTTGGGTGGTGGTGGTGCTGGTGCCGGTGGTGGTGGCGGTGGTGCCGGTGGTCCTGGTGGTGCTGCCAATGGAAATGGTTCTCCGGTATATGTTGGACTTGGTGGTGTTGGTGCTCAAAGCCAAATTACAGGAACCAATACTTATTACGGTGGTGGTGGTGTTGGTGGTGCAACAGAGCATTATTCATCTTGTTCTACTACTGCGGCAACAAGCGGTGGCGGTCTAGGCGGCGGTGGAAATATGAACCAAAATGGAAGTGATGGATATGGTGGCGGCGGTGGTGGTGCTTGTCGCTCGGGTCCTGTTAATACAAGAGGTGGATCAGGAGTAGTTATAGTTCGTTACGCTTTGTAACGAACTTAGCGGATATCTGGAAAGATGATGAAGATTTTTGGAGGCCGGGGTCGGAATCGAACCGACGCATAAAAGCTTTGCAGGCTCTTGCATTACCACTTTGCTACCCAGCCTTTTGAGAAGGAAAAATCATGAGGGAATTTCTAATCTAAGTCTGCGAAAAAAGATTACAAGTGACCGAAAGATATTTTTCGGTAATTATTCTTTATTACACAAAATCAGTTTCTGTCATCCCGAATTTAGATTAGCAATCGAGAAAAAAATTATTTTTTTCTCTCGGTGATTTTAGGGCCTCGTAAATAAAGTGCGTCCGGAGTTTGTGATGGCGATTTCTTCAGTGCTAGAAGTCCAACAATATCAGCTTCAATAATTTCTGACTCATCGGTTAACTTTTTATTGATCAAATCAGAGATGATTTTTTTGCCGGAACCGCAAAGTAGAAATTCACCTTGTGGTATGAAATCGCCGATATTTTCAAGCTTCACTACTTGAGATTCAATAATCGTAGTGATCTCACCATTTTGTGCCAAAAATTTTCCGATAAAAAATTCATCCATTTTGGCATCAATCACGACAAGAATTTCTCCTTGATAATGGCGATTGGCAAATGCCAAAGCCTCTAAAGAATTAATCAAAATAAGTGGTTTATTGGTCGCGATTTTAAGAGTGCGAGCAACAGTCAATCCAATACGAACGCCGGTAAAGCTTCCGGGGCCTTGAGTTGCAGTGATTAGATCTAAATCTTGATACCAAATTTTATGTTCATGCAAAATTTTTTCGATTTCTGAAACTAAGAATTCGGCTTGTTTGCCGCTTTCAACAATAGTGTTTTTGCTAAGCAGTTTCTGATCTTCAAGTAATGCTACCGAAAGTGTTGAGTTGGTAGTATCGAAGGCGAGAATCTTCACTTTTAATTTATGACCAATTTAGCGTTAGGAATATCAAGCGAGAAGGTAGGAATTTTGACATTGAAAGTTGTGCCGTCAGCTCTTTGCATTTGATAGTGTCCGGTCATTATTCCTGAAGGGTAGCGCAAATGAACACCGCTTTCGTACTGAAAACTATTGTTGGGTAATATTGTTGGTTGTTCGCCAACAACGCCTTCGCCATTTACTTCTTGGATGGTGCCTTTTTCGTCGATGATTTTCCAATAACGATTGATCAGCTTGATTGTTTCAGAGCTGTAGTTATCGATACGAACGTGGTAGATCCAAACGTACAAACTACCAGCTGAACTAAATTGGCTATCAACAAATTCTGGTCTAACAGTAATTTCAATATCACTTGTGGTTGAAACGTAAGGACTGCCAAGAAGTTCAGACATTATTGCTGACACAGCATCTTGGTTTTTGCCTGATTTAAGATTATTTTGAGTCATTGCGAATTTTAATTCATACGGTCAGTCATATCGACTGAGCGCATTAATTCTTTAAGATCAGTGACACCGTCTAATACTTTTTGCAAACCATCTTCAATCATTGGTGCAAAGCCTTTTTTGACGGCGCACTCTAGAATTTCATTTCTACTTCCTGATCTAGATATAAGTTCGTCAAGTTCACGGTCAATCACTAAAATTTCACTAATTACAACACGACCTTTGTAACCTGAGCCACCACATTTAGTACAACCGACAGATTTAAAAAGTTTGCTGACGTGGCTGTGTTTTGGGCCAAGAAGTCTTTTTTCAAAAGTGTCGACTGGCGCTTCAGCTTTACAATGAATACAAAGTTTTCTAGTCAAACGTTGCGCAATTACACCAACCAAAGATCCACCCATCAAATAATTTGGTACTCCAATATTCATCAAACGTGGAATGGCGCCAATAGCGTCGTTGGTGTGTAGTGAGCTGAAAACTTGGTGACCAGTCATTGCGGCTTGAATTGCGGTAATTGCTGTATCTTTATCGCGAATCTCACCAATCAGAATAACATCAGGATCTTGACGCAATATCGCTTTTACACCTGCAGCAAAATCAACACCGCTATCGGCTTTGACGTTAGATTGACGAATCAGTGGAATGTGATATTCAACCGGATCTTCCAAAGTCATGATGTTTTTATCGATGGTGTTGATCATGCTCAAAAGCGTGTAAAGAGTGGTGGTTTTACCTGAACCAGTAGGACCAGTAATAATAATCATACCTTCAGGTCTTTGAATCATCTTGTTGATGATGTTGCGGTTTGATTGACTGAAACCCAAAGCATCTAAAGAGACGATTGATTGTTTCTCGTCCAAAATACGCATTACGATATTCTCGCCGTTGATCGTTGGCTGGGTTGATACACGGAAGTCGATTTTACGTCCTAATATTTCTGAATTAACGTGACCGTCTTGAGCACGACGACTTTCGGCGATGTTCATGCCTGAAATAATTTTAATACGAACGGCAATCGCTGACCAATAATCGCGGTGAATTGAACGGATTTGCACCATCTCACCGTCAATACGATAACGGATACGAAGGAACAAAGGTTCAGGCTCAAAGTGTAAGTCGGATGCGCCGCGATGCACAGCGTCAGTTAAAATTGCATCTACCATACGAACCATCGGAGAACGATAGTCGCCACGTAATTGTGCTTCGTCATTGATGTTCTTGCTGTTACTGCCTTCGATCTCTCTTAAAATACCCTCAATAGACATTTCGTAATCGTAGTACTGGTCGATAGCGTGCAAAATATCGACTTCGGGAACGTAAGCCGGAGTGATTTTGAAATTAGGTGGAAACCAGCGGCGCAATTGATCGATTGCCACGATATCAAAAATATCTGACATGCCGACCGTGATCGAATCTTTAGTGTAAGAAATCGGAATCAATTTGTTGTGAATGGCAAATTCTTTGGGAACTTTTTTAACTAAGCGCGCATCAATAATTGAGGATTTAATATCGAATTTTACAACACCGGTAGATTCGTTCAAAATCTCTCCTAAAGCACCTTCGGAGATAAAACCTAAATCAACAAGTATGGCACCAATTGTTTGGGAATTTCCAAGACGAGCTTGTTCTTTCAGAGCAATTCCTAACTGATCATCTGAGATTACCTTTTTTTCCAAGAGTTTATAGCCGATATCGGTGTTGTTTGCTGGCGCACCTGTTTTCGGTTTTGCTGCAGAAGTAGAAGCTTCCATTTTTTCTTTGCTTTGATTGATCCTGAAATATTGCCTTTTGGTGAGGGTTTGCTTGAATAATCTTTACCGTTCTTTTTAATGTCAAGAAGGCTGACTCTCTTTAAATTTTTTGAAAAAATATGTCTGTTATAGTTAGATTTGCTCCTTCGCCAACTGGTTATTTACACATTGGTGGAGCACGCACCGCTTTGTTTAATTATCTTTTTGCCCGTCACAATAATGGCAAATTTTTACTGCGTGTAGAAGATACCGACAAAGAAAGATCAACTGAAGCTGCGATTGACGCAATATTACAGGGTCTTAATTGGCTTGGCTTGAAGCATGATGGTAATTATGTTTTGCAGTCGAAAAATTTAGCACGTCATAAAGCAGTTGCTGAAGAATTATTGGCAAAAAATCAGGCTTATTTGTGTTACACTTCGGCGGAAGAATTAGAAGAATTACGTTCGCAAGCTGAAGCTAAAAAAGAAGTTTTTCGTTTTAAAAGTCCTTGGCGCGACAAGGTGCAATCACAAGCATCAACTGTTAAGCCGGTTATTCGTATTAAAGCACCACTCGAAGGTGAAACGATAATCAAAGATTTGGTACAGGGTGAAATTCGTGTAAAAAATTCTGAACTTGATGATTTGGTAATGTTGCGCGGTGATGGCACACCAACCTACATGTTAGCAGTTGTAGTTGATGATCACGATATGGGAATTACTCACATTATTCGTGGTGATGATCATTTAACTAACGCATTCCGCCAAAAAGTTATTTACCAAGCGATGAATTGGAACGTGCCGGAATTTGCTCATATTCCTCTAATTCACGGGCCAGACGGTGCCAAGCTTTCTAAACGTCACGGCGCAACTTCGGTGATTGAATATAAAGACATGGGATATTTACCAGAAGCGATGCGTAATTATTTGCTACGTTTGGGCTGGTCGCATGGTGACGCTGAAATTATAACGGATACGCAAGCGATTGAATGGTTTAACTTAGAAAAAGTCGGTAAATCGCCTTCGCGATTTGATTTTGCTAAGTTGAAGTCGGTTAACAAACATTACATCAAAGAAAAATCTGAAGAAGAATTGTTGGCGCTCAGCATTAAATCAGAATTAAATAATGTTGAAAAACAGCGTTTAATTCGTGCGGCAAAATTTGTCAAAGAACGTGCAGAATTAGTGACAGATTTAGATAAAGCTTTGGAAGTTTATCGCGATAATTTTGTTGCTGAATTTGATGCGGAAAATCAAAAAATAATCTCCGAAAAAAAATCTCTGCTGATTGATTTGCAAAAAATTTTCGCTGATTTGCAAGATTGGTCGCACGATGGAATTAAAAATTCTTTAAATGAATTCGCTGCTGCGAAATCTCTGAAAATCAAAGATTTTGGGCCATTATTGCGAATCGTCTTAACTTTTTCTGCAGCTTCTGCTGGCGGCATTTTTGACGTGGTGGAAATTTTAGGAAAAGATGAAGTTTTAAAAAGAATTACTAACGCAATTTCTTAAAAAATTTATGAAAAAATTAATTCTAGTTTCAGCGTTTTTTTCACTTCTTTCACTGGAATCTTTTGCTAAACTACCAGACGGATTCTTCTTCCAGCCAGCGGTAACAATTGAATACAGTGCACCTTCAATCAGCAGCGGCGTTAGCAAAAATTTTTCTTCCAATAATTTCGGTAAACAAATCAGTGGTTTTGAAAATATTGCTCTTGGTGCAAATGTTCGCGTTCATAAAAATTTAGGATTTAATGCGAACTGGTATCAAGGTGCTTTGAGTGGTAACTCGCTGCAAAATGCTGGTTACTTGAATAACAAAGCGCGTTACAAATTTGACCAATATAATTTTTCAACTTTGGTGTATATTCCAGCAACTAACTTTGCGGAATTTTTTGTTGAAGGAGGGATTGCCAATATCCGCAGCCATTTGAACTATGTAAGCAATAGCGGTTCATCGGTAAGCCAGTCAGCAAATCACAATAAAGGTTTTTATGGTGCAGGAATTCAATTTAAGATTTGTGAAAAATCAGGAGATGCTATTCGTCTGAGTTTTCAAAAATATTCTGGCAAATTAGCTTTGATTGATACTAACTATTCAACTGTTCGAATTGGTTACTTAAAGGTGTTTTAGTTGAAATTATTCAACAATTAATTCCTTACTACTCGCGGTTATTTTTTCGGAAAGCCTTCCAAAATTTTTAAACATTTTTTCTCGTGCCTAAAAATTTTTTCTTCACATCGGAATCGGTGTCAGAAGGCCATCCAGATAAAATCTGCGATCAAATTTCTGACTCTCTTGTTGATGCTTATCTAGCTAAAGATCCTTACTCTCGTTTAGCGATCGAAACTTTTGCCACAACCAATCAAGTAGTTATCGGCGGCGAAATTCGTGCCCCACAAATTTCTAACGAAGAAGTCGAAAATATTATTCGTTCTACAGTTAAAGAAATCGGTTACGAACAAGACGGTTTCCATTGGAAGAATCTTAAGGTTACCAACCTAATTCACGGTCAATCTCCGGATATTGCAGTCGGTGTTGATGCTACTGCTAATAAAGACGAAGGTGCCGGAGATCAAGGCATCATGTTTGGTTATGCTTGCCGCGAAACTGATGTTTTGATGCCAGCAGCAATTTATTATGCTCATCGCATTTTGCATAATATCATGGATGGAGTTAGATCTGGAGAACTGCGTGATCTTGGTCCGGATGCTAAAAGCCAAGTAACTCTGCATTACGAAGATGGCTTTCCAATTCGTGCCGAAACTATTTTGGTTTCAATCCAACACAAAGAAGGAATGACTCAACGACAAGTGCTCGAAATGATTCGTCCTTACGTCGAAAAAACCATGCCAAAAGGTTGGATGTGTAAAGAAGAAAATTTCTTAGTTAATCCAACAGGAAAATTTGTGATTGGTGGTCCAGATGGTGATGCTGGTTTGACTGGTCGCAAAATTATTGTTGATACTTACGGTGGTGCAGCTCCACACGGTGGCGGTGCTTTCTCTGGAAAAGATCCAACCAAAGTTGATCGTTCTGCTGCTTACATGGCACGTTATTTGGCGAAAAACGTTGTTGCAGCTGGTTTGGCACAACGTTGTACAATTCAAATCGCTTATGCCATCGGTATTTCTAAGCCATTAGCTCTTTACGTTAATAATCACGGAACAGGAATTGATGGTGAAGATTTGGTGCGTGTGATCCATAATTTGGTTGATTTGAGTCCGCGTGGAATCCGCAATCATCTGCAATTAAATCGCCCAATTTACAAACGTACGGCGACTTATGGTCACTTCGGTCGCAACCCTGAGAACGATGGTGGATTTTCTTGGGAAAAAACTGATTTGGCAGAAAAGCTAAAAAAATTAGCGTAAATCTGCAAAACGTCACGCTCTCGGGCGTGGCTTCGCTACATCTAACATCACCACATTACACCATGACACCAAATTTCCTTCCGCAAAATTACTCCAATTTTATCTCTGACCTTAAGCAGAAAATCAACTCAACTCGCATAATTGCCGCGCGTGCCGTTAATAAAGAGTTAATAAATCTTTATCATCACATTGGGTCAGAAATTCTAAAGCAGCAAGAATATCACGGATGGGGCGCGAAAGTGATTGATCGTTTGAGTAAAGATATGCTGGCGGCGTTTCCGGATATGAAGGGGTTTAGTACGAGAAATCTAAAATATATGCGTAAATTTGCTGAAGAATTTCCTGATTCAGAATTTGTGCAACAAACTGTTGCACAATTACCATGGGGACATTTGGTTTTTTTGATGAACACGGTTGAAGCCCAAGATGAACGCAATTTCTACATCACAAAATCCCTAGAACACAGCTGGTCGCGTAATACTCTTGTGATACAAATCGAAACCAATCTTTACTCGCGTCAAGGAAAAGCCGTCACAAATTTTGAATCTCAACTCTCAGTTGCTCAGTCAAATATGGCGGCTCGAATTTTGAAAGATCCTTACATTTTTGATTTTCTCACGATTGGCGAAGACGCTCACGAAAAAGAAATCGAAAAATCTTTAATATTACACATGCAGAAATTTTTGCTTGAATTAGGAGAAGGCTTCTCTTTTGTCGGACGCCAATTTCATTTAGAAGTTGGCGCAAAAGATTTTTTACATCGATTTATTATTTTATCATCTCAAGCTGCGCTGCTTTGTGGTTGTAGAGTTAAAGAACGGTGATTTTAAACCAGAATATGCCGGAAAAATGAATTTTTATCTCTCGGCCGTTGATGATTTATTGCGACATGAAAGCGACAACCCTTCAGTTGGGTTGATAATTTGTAAATCTAAAGACAACATTCTGGCGGAATATGCTCTGCGTGATTTAAAAAAACCGATCGGTCTTTCGGAATATCGTCTGACCAAAAATTTACCCAAAAATATCAAAACTTTTTTACCAACTATTGCCGAGTTGGAGAAAGAATTAAAATCAAAACTATGAACTTAATTTTAATCGCGATTGGCGGTGCACTTGGCTCAATGCTGCGTTATATCTCTTCAGAAGGTATGATGCGCTTAGCAAAATTATATAATTTCCCGTGTAACTTTCCGTGGGGAACTTTTTTCGTAAATGTTGCTGGTTCCTTGATTGCTGGTGTGGTGTATTATTTTGTTATCAAAAATTTTGCTAATTTTGATCCGCGTTTAAAAAATTTTTTGATCGTAGGAATTTTAGGTGGCTTCACAACTTTCTCAGCTTTTTCGCTTGATGTTTTGCGCTTAATTACCGCAGGTCAACATTTACAAGCTTTTGCGTATATTTCTCTCTCAGTAATTCTAGCAATTGCTGCAATATTTTTTGGCTTTTACGCCACAAAACTAATCATTTCTTAAATGCCATTAATCCAGGTAAATCAAGAGTTGGTCGGACTTCGACTCGATAAATTTTTGTGTAAAAAATTCGATATTTCTTTCGGTGTCGCGCAAAAAATTATTCGCGAAAAGAAAATTAAAGTGAATGGTGCAAGAGTTGATGCAGCCTATAAAGTTGAGGACTCTGACCAGATTGAAATTTTTACTGATTTACAAAATCGTCGCGAAAATCAAAAAAAATCTCCAAAAATCTCTCAAAATAAATTAAAGAATTTCTCGTCGTGGATAATTTTTGAAGACGAGAATTTAGTTGCAATTAACAAGCCATCAGGCCTTGCCAGTCAAGGTGGAAGCGGAATTGATATTTCGGTAGATAATTTTGTTTCGGAAAAAAAATGGCAGCTAGTTCATCGTCTTGATAAAGATACTTCGGGAATTTTGCTGATAGCTAAAAACAACAAAACAGCAGAATTTTTGACTGATGCCTTCAGAAATAAAACCATCAAGAAAACTTATCTGGCGCTGGTTCGTGGCGTTCCCAAAAAATCTGAAGGTGTTATTAATATTCCGCTGCGCAAAAAACTTTTAGGTAAAAATGAAAAAGTTTCTCCTGATTTTGAATTGGGAAAAGAAGCAATTACGGAATTTAAATTGTTAGAAACTTTCGGCGATTATGCCTTGCTGGAGCTGCATCCATTGACTGGCAGAACTCATCAACTTCGAGTGCATTG
The DNA here is from genome assembly GCA_964444545.1 of uncultured Rhizobium sp. Lineage (GTDB taxonomy): Bacteria > Pseudomonadota > Alphaproteobacteria > Rickettsiales > UBA1997 > UBA2645. The sequence continues at coordinate 21,169 of CAYUHG010000020.1, read as the reverse complement.
CAAAGAAATTGGTCACGCGATTCTGAATGATATCAAATATGGTGGACGTGATGTGATTAGAAAAGATATTAGTAAACGTCTATGTCTTCACGCTTACAGAATTGAGCTTGCAGACTATTTTGGCAAAACTTTAGAAATTGAAACTGACTTGCCAGATTTTCTGTATGGTGTTGGTTAAAAGATTAAGTCATATTGAGCGTAGCGAAACATCTCAGGAGTTTTATCTCACGAGATCCTTCACTCACGCTCAGGATGACAGATTGAAGGATGTATTATTGATAATTAATTTATTGTAAAAATTTTTGGAGTTTTTTAAAAACTTCAAAAGCCTTATGGCTGTAGTCACCACAACCAAAATCATCACAACATGTTACCAAAAAGTCACCGCTTTTTTGTATTATTTTTCTGCTGTTTTTTTTCACAAAAAGCTCTCGCTGTTACTCTTACTTCTGGACAAACCGATTACACAACAACTTCTGATATTACTGCTAGTGCAGTTGGAATAAGCAGCTCGCTATCTGGATCGAGCGGTTCTTTAAACAAAATCAAAAACACTTTCACTATCACAACTTCAAGCGCATCAAGTGCGTACGGCATTCGTAGTACTGGAAGTTACAATCAAATCACCAACGATTCTGGAGCTGCGATTAACACAAGCGGCAGTTCAGGTCGCGGCATTTCAGTTGCCAGTAATTCGAGCGTATACAATTTAGGATCAATTACTACTCAAGGCACAACATCTTACGGAATTTATGCCGGAAGCGGCAACAACACGCTCAACAATTCTGGCTCAATAATAACTTCCAACACCACTTCTTACGGAATTTATTTGGCGAGTGATAATAATTCCGCAACCAACTCTGGCACAATAAACACAAAGGTTTACGGCATTTATTCTGATGGAAATGCTAACCAAATTTCTAACTCGGGAACTATTACCACAACTGTCGGATCATCGGCGCACGGAATTTTTGTAAGTGCGGGAAGTAGCTCAACTGCAAGTTCGAGCAGCTACGGCGTAATTTCAAATTCTGGTACAATTAACAGCAACGCCCATGGCATTTACAACAAAGATGGCTACAGCCAAATCACTAATTCTGGAACAATCACAACTGCTTCGGGATCAAGCATTTATGGCATTCGTAACGAAGGCGATAATGCCACGATTACCAATTCTGGTACAATTTCTTCGACTAATTACGCCATTTATAACTCTGGTGCATCAGCTGTTATCAATAATTCCGGCACAATTTCTGGTGGTGTGGAAATTGGTTCGGGCACGTTAAATATTTTAGGTGGAAGCATAAGTGGAACGGTAGATGGTGCTTCAAATACAGGCTCGGTGGTGGTTGGAAGTTCGGTTTCGTTTAATCAAACTGCAGAGTTTTTGGCTTTAAATAATCTCACAGTTTCAAGTAATGCTACACTAAATTCCACGGCAGCAATTGCCGCGACTAATGTTTTCTTGAGTTCAGATTCAACGCTTAATCTAAATTCAGGATCATCGTTAATCGGCTCTGTTCAAGGATCAAACGACTCACAGGGAAGTCTAAATATTTCCGCTGCGGCAATTTCTTTGAGCAATGGAATTGGTAGTTCGAGTAATTCTTTAGCAAGTTTTAATGTGTTTTCGAGTGGTTCTGCAACTGTTGCGGGCGATATTTACGCTGACACAATTTCACTTGCTGGAACTTTAAATCTTAGCTCGGTAACAATTGCAGGAAACCTTACTGGATCAGGATCGGGAATACTCAACATCGGCTCGCAAAGTCAAATAATTGATGGCGATTTGTCACTTAGTAGTGGTGATGAATTACAAGTATCTTTAAAAAATGGTGGAGTAGGAAGCCTTACAGTTAATGGCTCAGCAACAATTAGCGATGGTGCGAAAATTGCGATTACTACTTCTTCCGATCAAGGATACATTGCTAATGGAACTAAATATCAGATTCTTTCAGCTTCTTCCGTAACTTCGGCATCAACGACACAAATTTCAGATCAAAATATTTCGGTAAATGATGTGTCATCAAATATTAATGGATTGCTTGAATACAGCATCAGTAGCTCTTCCGGCGCATTGAGTTTAGAAATTAATCATCTGGCTGCATCGCAAGTTACATCAAATATTAACGCGCAGAATATTTATCAGAACCTTGTCGATATTGGCTCAAACTCAAGTGGTAAGTTGTTGGCTTTTCAGGAAGATTTGGATAGCAGTAGCATAAATTCTGAAATTACGAAAAAGATTAATCAGCTGGCGCCTCAATCTTCAAAAGCTGCGATTGCTACCACAAATAATTTGGCGAATAATTTTGTTACGATTTCAGAAAATCGTTTATTCAAAAAACGTCATGGTGAATTAGGCTCAGATTTGAAAGAAGGAGGTTGGGGACAGATTTTTGGCTCGGCAATTCAGCAAGATGCAATTGCTAGTGATGATGGTCATAAAGCGAACTCGGCGGGAATTGCTTTTGGAATGGATCGTGAAACTTCTGATGATTCGGTGATTGGTGCATCCTTTGCAATCAGTAAATCAGCGGTCAAAACCTTGGATTCTTCAAAACAAAATTTGATCGATAGCTATCAAATAAATTTTTACGGCAGCAAAAATTTTGAGAAATATTTTTTCGATTATGTTGCGGGAATTGCGCTAAATCACTTCGATTCGAGCCGTGCTATTACTGCGCAAAACACTAATGCGATGTCGGGATATTTAGGACAAACTTATGTGGCAAAAGTAAAAACTGGTTTTGTAAAGAAGATGCAACATGGCTTCAGTATCGCTCCGGAAGTATCTCTTAACTTTCTTAGAAATGATATTGCAGCTTATAGTGAAAAAGGAGCGGAAGAGTTGAATTTGCGCGTAAGTAGCGTTAGTGCTAATTTCTTAGAAATCAGGTCGGGAGTAAATTTTGGACTAGCTAGCAAAATTAGTGAATTTCCAGAGTTCAGAAAGATTGCTTCATCGCTAAAAATTTCTTACGGTTACAGTTTGATAAATGATACTCCAACAACAACCGCAAGCTTTCAAGGTCAGTCTTTAAGCTTTAACTCAAAAATTACTAATGTTGATCGTGGCAGCTTAAAACTTGGTGCTGAAGTTGCGGCTTACCACAAAGATGATTCGATTTTTAGCTTAGAATATAATTTCGAACGCAAGGTGAGTTACACTTCGCACTCGGCAATTTTTAAGGTGCGGCAGGAGTTTTAGTTTTTTCTGTCATCCTGAGCGTGAGCGAAGGATCTCTTGAAGTTGAACTCCTGAGGTCCTTCGCTATGCTCAGGATGACAAGAAAGAGAAAGAAATTAAAAACCGAAGTGATTTAAAAAACGCACGTCATTCTCAAAAAACATACGTAAATCGGTGATGCCATATTTCAACATCGCAAGCCTCTCAATTCCAATACCGAAAGCGAATCCCTGATATTTTTTGGAATCGATTTTGCAATTCTCTAAAACGTTGGGATGAATCATTCCGCAGCCCAGAATTTCCATAAAGCGATCGCCTTTGCCAATTTTGATACGGCCATTTTCGATGGAATAGTTGATGTCAACTTCGGCAGATGGTTCGGTGAATGGGAAGAAACTTGGGCGAAAGCGCAGCTCAACATTTTTCACTTCAAAAAATTTCTCTAAGAAATTTTCTAACGTCCATTTTAAGTGACCCATATTGATATTTTCATCAACGACAAAGCCTTCAAATTGGTGAAACATCGGTGTGTGAGTTTGGTCAGAATCGCGGCGGAAAACTCGTCCCAAAGCAGCAAATTTAAGGGGAGGTTGCGAGTTGACCATTTTGCGAATTTGCGTGTTGGAAGTATGAGTGCGGAGCAATAATTCAGAATTTTTCAGATAAAATGTATCCTGCATTTGACGTGCTGGATGATCTGCTGGCATGTTCAGCGCCGTGAAATTATGGAAATCATCTTCGATTTCTGGACCTTTAGCGAAGTCAAAACCAAGTGCGCCGAAGATTTCTTCAATTTCCAGCATCACTTGGTTTATTGGATGGATTTTACCGGCACTACTTTTTCTGGTTGGTGCGCTAACATCAATTTTTTCGCTGATGAGTTTTTCGTTTAATTCGGCGTTTTCGAAATGATCTTTGGCGATGTCAATTTTTTGAGTAACTTGATCGCGAAGCTCGTTAATCTTTGCGCCAAAAGCTTTTTTTTCTTCGTTTGGGACATTTTTCAGCTGTGAAAAAAGTTCAGTTACCAAACCTTTTTTGCCCAAAAAATTAACGCGAATTTCTTCTAGTTGTTGTTTGTTTTGAACCGTTGAAATTTGTGAATTGAAATCGCTAAGAAGTGTTTCTAAGTTAGTCATATCTGCAAGAAATTAATTATTTAAACACAGTAAAACATGTTTTGTTCTAGAATCAATTGGTTTGGTGCGCAAACTTTACTATACAAAGAAGTTCGCCGTTTTCTTAAAGTTTATCATCAAACTTTGTTCTCTCCTGTCATCAACATCGTACTTTTTCTGGCGGTATTTTCTTTGTCGGTGGGAAATCATTTGACTGAAATCAACGGTGTGCCGTTTCCAATTTTTATGTCAGCCGGTTTGATTATGATGGCGGCGATGCAAAATTCTTTTGCCAATTCTTCGTCATCTTTTGTGATGGGAAAAGTTATGGGGCATGTTGTCGATTATTTAATTCCACCACTCGGTGCTTTTGAATTACTTTATGCCTTCACAGTTGGTGCGATTTTACGCGGTATCTGCGTGGCGATTGTGGCTTTCTTGACGATTCTGATTTTTGTTCCTCTCAGCTTTTATTCGATTCCACATGCAATTTTTTATATTGTTTTCGCCTGCATGTTTCTTGGCTTACTAGGCGTTTTGTGTGGCGTGATTTCTGAAACTTTCGATCACATGTCAGCAATGACTAGCTATGTGATTACGCCGCTAACTTTCTTGTCGGGAACATTTTATTCGACTAATTCTTTGCCAGAATTTTGGCGCAATGTGTCGCACTTCAATCCATTTTTTTATATGATTGATGGCTTTCGCTACAGTATTGCAGGGCAAAGTGATGGAGACTTATTGACAGGAATGATTTACATTTTAAGCATAAATTTAATTCTAGGAACCGTAGTATTTTGCTTAATCAAGCGCGGTTACCGAATTAAAAATTAACCTACTTTTTGTAGGCAATCATAACACCACAAAACAATGAAAATACACACCACCCCTGCGTCTTTGCAGGACAAAATTAATTGGATCAGACTCGCGCGCAGCGAACATGTCGGCAGATCAACATTCTTTCGTTTAGTCAAAATTTTCGGCTCGCCAAAACAGGCCTTAGAGCAAGTTTCGCATTACGCTTTTCAAGGTGGATCAAAACAGCAAATCAAAGTTTATTCGCAAAGTGATGCTGAAAAAGAAGTCAGTGATTCTCACGCATTTGGTGCCGAAATCGTGTTATTTTGTGAAGAAAATTATCCGAAATTATTACGAGAAATTCCGGATGCACCGCCACTTTTTACAGCGAAAGGTCGATTAGATTTTTTACAGCGTGCAGCAATTGCAATTGTTGGGCCACGCAATGCTTCGTTTAATGGAATTTTATTCGCTAAAAAAATTGCACGTGAACTTGGTGAGAATAATTTAGTGATTGTTTCGGGAATGGCTCGTGGTATTGATGCGGCTGCTCATGAAGTTACGATTGATTCGGGTACAATCGCGGTTATTGCTGGCGGCATTAATCACATTTATCCCAAAGAAAATACCGAGCTTTATCATAAAATTTGCAAACAAGGTTTGATGATTTCTGAATCGCCATTCAACGCGCCGCCAAAAGGTGGAAATTTTGTGCAGCGTAATCGCATAATTTCTGGATTGTCGTTGGGCGTTGTAGTTGTTGAAGCAAGCCTAAGATCGGGAAGTTTGGTAACGGCAAGATTTGGTGTTGAACAAGGTCGTGAAATTTTTGCCGTTCCAGGATCGCCTTTTGATCCACGCTGTTTGGGAACTAATCGCTTAATCAAACAAGGTGCAAAATTAACCGAAAATGTCGAAGACATTTTAGAAGAAATTAACCTTCTGAGAAGTCGTTACGAAAAATCTGAAATATTGCAAGAGCGTGATTCAGAAGACTTCCTTGGCTTTAGTGAGAAATTACCTAGCGATGATGAGGTAAAGAAAATTCGTCAGGAAATTTTTGCTAGATTGAATACTTCACCAATCACGATTGAAGCGATTATTCAAGAAATGCAAGTACCGGCAAGGTTGGTGAATATTGCGGTAGTCCAGCTTGAGTTGGCGGATAAGGTTGAGGTTAATTACGGCAGGGTGGCGTTGAAGCGAAGTGGCAATTCATATTAACCCAGTTTAATTCCCCATTTTTTGCTCAAATAATCTTCGATCGTTTTGCGTTCTTCATCAGAAAGAGCGCGTTTAAAAATTATAAGTTCGCCGATATAACCTTTGAAAAAGTGATCGGGGGTAGTTTCATTTTTGCCAGCGCCGATACGTAAAGATTTGGTAGAATTTGGTACCATATCAATTGAAGCGCTGCCGGCTAGAGCCGAATTATTGTAAAGTTTGACCATGTTGTTGCTGTGAGTGATCGCAACTATTGTGGGTTTTTCCAAAATAATTGTACTGTGTGGAGTGCTGCTATCGCCCCAGCTAGTGCTGCCATCGCCAAACCAAGCCTCATAATCAAGTGGAGAATTTGGTGCGGCATAAAGTGTATATCCAGTGTAAGGAGAGTTATTGCGGGAAGAAACAATCGCACCGTAATTATTTACCGCTGAAGTTTGTACGACAGCGAAAATAGTGATTTGCGCAGGGTTTAAATTAAAATCGTAATCAGCTTCTAAATAGCTGGTTGTGCCGTCAAATTGTAAGGCAGGAAGGCCATTGATCGCGTTTAATTTGTAAAGTGGTTGATTGCCGGAAGTTGCTTGTGAAGCACTATGTTTTTTGGTTGAAAGTGGGTTGATATCATACCACAAGCTAATTTTAGTTTCGTTTTCATTTTCACCATCTTTGAAACTTTTTTCTGAAACGCTATCAAACCACGCTACTAAATCTTTGGTGCTGGCAACAACCGAGCTTTCAGTTTGGGAGCGCGCTGAAGTTAATTTTGATTTGGCGATTAAATTATTGGCGGCAATTGTGCCAGTGAATAAAATAGCGATGACGATAAGCACCATTGATATTTCGATAAGGCTAAAGGCGCTGCGAGAATTTTTATTTTTCATTTTGAGTTAGCTGGCTTGATTATTGCTTATGCATCCAATTAAATTTCTTAATAATCTTACTTCTAGTTCTTAAATCATTTTTTCTAGCTATGTCAAAATTCGACAAATCAAAATTGCCTTCGCGTTATGTTACCAATTCTCACGGTTGCGAAGGCCGTAAGACAATGCTTTATAACATCAAGACCGATCTATATCCGCAAGGTTTGGATGATGAAGATTTGTCACGCCCTTTCGTTGGTGTAGTAAGCGCATGGAATGAAGCGGCACCTTGTAATATTGCCCTTCAACGTCAAGCGCAGCCAGCGAAAAAAGGTGTTAAAGATTTTGGTGGAACTCCGCGCGAATTCACAACTATCACAGTTACAGATGGCATTGCTAACGGTCATCAAGGCATGAAATCTTCATTGGTTTCGCGCGAAGTTATTGCTGATTCAGTTGAAGTTACAGTTCGTGGACATTGCTACGACGCCCTTGTTGGTCTTGCTGGTTGCGATAAATCTTTGCCAGGAATGATGATGGCGATGGTGCGCCTGAATGTACCTTCAGTATTTATGTATGGAGGTTCGATCTTGCCAGGTAAGTTTAAAGGAAAGGATGTAACAATCGTCGATGTTTTTGAAGCTGTAGGCCAAAGAGATGCCGGAAAAATGAGTGAAGAAGATTTGAAGATTTTAACCAAAGCTGCTTGTCCAAGTGCTGGCGCGTGTGGCGGACAATTTACTGCCAACACGATGGCTTGCGTTTCGGAAGCAATTGGTCTGGCTTTGCCGGGTTCTTCAGGTGCTCCAGCGCCTTATGAATCACGTGACGAATACGCTTATCATTCAGGTAGAGCTGTGATGAACTTGCTTGAAAAAGGCATCAAAGCGCGCGAAATCGTGACTCGTAAATCTTTGGAAAATGCAGCGGCAATCGTTGCTGCAACTGGTGGTTCAACTAACGCAGTTTTACATTTACCAGCAATTGCCAATGAAGCGGGAATTAGTTTTGATGCTTTCGACATCGCTGAAGTTTTCCGTCGCACTCCTTACATCGCTGATATGAAACCAGGTGGAAAATATGTCGCCAAAGATTTGTATGAAGCCGGCGGTGTGCAAATGATTCTAAAAATTATGCTTGATGCCGGATTTATTCACGGTGATTGCTTGACTGTAACTGGCAAAACTATGGCGGAAAATTTGGCTAACGTGAAATTTAACGAAAATCAAGACGTGGTTTATAAACCTGAGAAGCCTTTATCTAAAAGTGGTGGTGTTGTTGTTTTGAAAGGAAATTTAGCAACTGATGGTGCAGTTGTTAAAGTTGCCGGCATGCAAAATGAAGCTTTGGTTTTTACTGGAACAGCGCGTTGTTTTGATTCAGAAGAATTATGTTTCAAAGCGGTTGAACAGAAAAAATATCAAGAAGGCGATGTGTTGGTAATTCGCTACGAAGGCCCGAAAGGCGGCCCGGGAATGCGCGAAATGCTAGCAACAACTGCGGCAATTTACGGACAAGGAATGGGTAATAAAGTTGCGCTAATTACGGATGGTAGATTTTCTGGTGGAACTCGCGGATTTTGTATTGGTCACGTTTCTCCAGAAGCTGCGGTTGGTGGCATGATCGCACTTTTGCAAGATGGCGATAAAATCACGATCGATGCAATTAAAGGCACAATCGATGTTGATCTGTCTGATGCTGAAATCGCTTCACGTAAAGCCAAATGGCAGCCTCGCGAAAATGATTACCAATCAGGAACTTTGTGGAAATACGCACAAACTGTTGGTTCAGCAAGGTTTGGTGCGGTGACTCATCCTGGTGCTAAAAAAGAAAAAATTTCTTACGACAAGATTTAATATCTGTCTGAGTCTCCAACTCTATTTGATCTAAAGCATCCAGCTAAGGTTTCACAAATTCTGGATAAGATATTAGTTCCTGGTGTTTCTTCGCTATCTTCTTCGTTTTGTGCGAGTACGGTCACATTGGACAATGTTTGATGAGAAACCTTCTCAGCCATAAGTCTTTCAGCTCTTGGAAGGTAATCTGGTAAAGTATACCTTTCGTGGAATTGATGAAGATATGCTCTAGTTGCACTCATTGGTTCCAGTCTATCATCTTGTCTTTCGATTGCAATTGTGTCGCCTCCAATTATTACCGTGGCCAATCCAGGATCCTCATTATCTTGCAGTGCATATCCCTCTGGTAATTTCCCCGTGTTATAAATTTCCTCAATTGTTTGAGCTTCTCTGATTCCTGCTTCTCCCAAGTAACCGCTAATTTTGCCGGTGCGAAACATTAACTTTACCATTTCGATATCTTTCAGGAAATTTTCTTGGTTTTCTGCAGTTGATAAATCTGATCTAAGGAAAACGGTTTTTCCATATCGATTATTGGACTGAGTTTGTTGAGTTGCTATTTCCAAGAGGTCATGTCCAGCTGGTAATAAAGCTCCCGGATCAAAGCCTTTCTGAAGGGCTGCACGTAATCCTGTTACATTTCTTGTAGGATTAATGAAGCTAAATAAAGCGTGCGCATGATCTGTGGGAGAATCTTTAGTTGGATCGATTTTAATTTTTGCAATGAACTTTAGGACTAAATTATCTGATAAGAATTCTGTGATTGTTCCGTCATTTTTTCTGTCGTTTAACAAAGTGATAACGCACCCTATGTTTTCACCATCACCTTCTTCAATTGATAGCGAATCATCTTCTTTTGAATCTAGATAACTGATAAAATCTTCGATCTTATCTTGGTGTAGTAATTCAAATAAAAAATTATGATTTGCCTCATAATTAAGATTTACCTCATAACCATGTTTTTCCATGTTGTTAGGTTGGTTTGGTTAAAAAACTATTTTAAGAAATTATACATCCTATTTCTTCTTTACTCAATTTTGTCGCAGAGGGCTTTCTAAACAGAAATGGAGTTTCTTCTCTAGCTTCTTTTAAGTAGGAAGAGTCTATTTCAGAACTTTTTGCAAGTATGTTAGATATTTTTGCATTATTGAGTGATTCTGCAAATTCTAGAGCTGTAAGGTTTGGAGATAATCGAGAGCGTTGTTTCGCTGAGGCCCCATGATCTATCATCAATTTAACAACTGCTGGATTGTTACTTTCAATCGCACCGAAAATAACCGGATTCAATACTCCAGCTTTGGCGTTGGCACCATGACTCAAGAGTAGATTGCACATTTCGAGGTTACCCATCTTGGCGGCATGATAAAGTATTGTGAAATCACTTTTTGCAGTACCATCTGGATTGTATTCATTGTAGACTGCATGAATCAGATTGGGATTTCTTTTTAATAATTTTCTCGTTTCTTCGAAGTTTAGATTCTGAACTAAGTCTAATAATTGTGCCGTTTCGTTGGGTGATCTCATAGAATTTGTGTCGGAAAATTAACAATTTGGGAGAAACAATTAGAATTAGGTAAATTTTTTCGCAAAAAATCTTACTATTATGACTTTATTACCTAGTAAGGAGTATGATTTAGAAATATATGGTTACTTCACATGAATTATTTTAGCGGTATTTCAATCTCGGGCTTTAATTGGCAAAAAAGATTATTTGATGAACGTTTGGCAATTGCTTTGCATCAACGTTTTGAGTTATCAGAAGTAACGGCGAATTTATTGGCAGCGCGTGAAATTTCGATTGATGAAGTGGATAATTTTCTAGAGCCGAAAATAAAAACTTCTTTGCCAGACCCTTTTGAATTAAGTGGCATGGATATTGCTGTGGATCATGTGATTGCAGCAATTCGTAGTCGTAAAAAAATAACAATCTTTGCTGATTATGATGTTGATGGTGCAACTTCAGCAGCAACCTTGAAACGCTTCTTTCGCGATATTGGTGTTGATGCAGATATTTATATTCCTGATCGAATTTTAGAAGGTTACGGACCAAATTCGCAGGCGCTTCTCAACTTAAAAAAATCAGGAACTGATTTAGTAATCACACTTGATTGTGGAACCGTTGCTTTCAAACCGCTTGAAGATGCACATGCCGCCGGACTTGATATTATCGTAATCGATCATCATTTGGGAGTTACTGAAAGACCGAAATCAATTGCGGTGATTAATCCAAATTTACTGAACGAAAAATTTCCTCACAAAAATCTCTGTGCTGCTGGAGTTACTTTTTTATTCGTTGTCGCGATCAATAAAAAACTACGCGAAGAAAATTTTTATATCGGAAAAAAAGAACCAAATCTTTTAAATCTCCTCGATTTAGTTGCGCTGGGAACGGTGTGTGATGTGATGTCTCTGACTGGCTTAAACCGTGCTTTCGTGGCAACTGGTCTGAAAATTTTGAAGCAGCGAAAAAATTTAGGACTTCGTGAAATTTGTGATTTAGCCGGACTTGATGAAGAACCTTCGGCTTATCATTTAGGATTCGTAATCGGTCCGCGAATCAATGCTGGTGGGCGTGTTGGTAAATCAGATTTAGGTGCGAGAATTTTATCAAGTGAAGATGAAGAGGAAGTGCAAAACATTGCGCAGCAGCTCGAAAATTTTAACAAGCAGCGCAAAGATATCGAAGTTCAGGTTTTAGATGAGGCTGTGAAGTCTTTAGAATCGCGCTCTAATGGTTTTTCCAAAAATGATCCGATAATTTTTGCTATGTCAAAAAATTGGCATCAAGGTGTGATTGGAATTGTTGCGTCGCGTCTGAAAGATCTTTATGGAAAACCTGTTGCGGTAATTGCAATTGATGATGAAGGCAAGAAAGGCAAGGCTTCATGCCGTTCGATTTCGGGAATTGATTTTGGCGCAGAAATTTTAAATGCGCGTTTAAATGGATTACTGCTTGAAGGCGGAGGACACGCGATGGCCGGGGGTTTCTCGGTTGAGCCAGATAAAATTTTTGATCTACACAAATTTTTCTGTAAAAATTTGAGCGAAAAAGTTGCTGAAATTACTGAGCAAAATTTAGCACATTACGACATCGCTCTCGACTTACCGCAAGTGAATATCGAATTATTGAAAGAGCTAGCGAAGCTTGAGCCGTTTGGCGTTGGCAATGCTCGTCCCAAATTTATTTTACGTGATGTTGTACGAGTTAAATCGAATTTGATTGGCAAAAATCAAGAACATGTGAGCTGTATTTTTTCTACGAAATCAAACATTGGATTTAGTGGAAATATTTCTGCTGTGGCTTTTCGCAGTTCTGATAATGTACTTGGACAAACTTTGCTCGATCCAAAATTGACTAAACCAATAAATTTGGTTGGAACTTTGAATATTAACTCTTGGATGGGTGTTGAGAAAGTGCAGATGATTATTGAAGATATTTTAATTTGAGAAAAATCTGTTCTGAAAATTTTCTGTAAAAATTTAAAAATCATATGCCGACCATTGAGGAGATAGTCAATTCAGGGATTGATAGTGTAACGGATGGCCAATTACGTCTTGCGATTCGGACGATATTGTTAACGAAAAATGATATAGAAATTCCTGCCTTAATATTAGAGCAGAAAGAAATTTGGAAAGAGATTGATCCAAATCAGGCGCGCTTAAATGCTACTCGGTATGTTGAAGATACAATGAATTGTTTCTATCGATATTTTAAAGATGGTCCGCATCAGCTTGATATTATTGCGCTTAAGCCGGATGGAGCATTCGCTCGAAATATGATTGCCCATTTTGCCACTAATCCTGGTATTGGCAAATATGAGATGGGTTTATTTTGTGATTATATTGCCAATTTAAGTCAGAAATCTGTCGATATTCAGAAAATATATTTTGATTCTTTTCCGCCAAAAAGTTCCGCTGAAATTGCCTGTCTTGGTGGTACTGGAACTAGAATGACGCAGCTTAATCAGCAGCTTACTGTATCTGAATCCGATAAACTGTTGCTTGATACTCATCAGCTAATGATGTTGCAATTAGTTGATCGTTTGAAACGTCATGTTCCGCCTGGAAATCACATTCACATTCTGCCTTATTTGAATTTTGTTTTTGGAGTCGAAAGCAAGGAAGAATTACAGAAGATGGATGTCACTTTTATTTGTCCGCAATTTAGTATTCCGGCTCATGTGCTTTGGAGTGAGATGCAAAATTATGCTGAAACATTCAAAGCACTTTTAAAAAAACGAAATGATATTCCTCAAAAAGTTGAGGAATTAAAGAAAAAACTTTCTGAACTCGGTGATATAAGTGAGCTAATTTCTAGCAAAGAAGGAGTAACGCGGATTCTTGATGAAAGCGGTCTGGATAAAAGTGGCGCTGCAGATGTGGGGGATCTTTTGGATTTCAATGAAGAAGGAGAGTATGAGTGGAGCGATGCTAAACTTACTCCTTTAATTTTGGCTAAAGCATTGCCGAAAATTTTTAATCAAGATGCTAGAAAAGAAGGAAAGCCGCAAATGCGAGCAATCAGTTTGTTCGGGCGTGATGCGCCAGAGCGTATAGTTGAGTTGCTAAATTCAGATAAAACTGCAGATGTTGAAACAGGAATTGAAGCTCTGTGGGTTTTGGGAGTTAGAACTTTAGCCAATAGTCAATATCAGGTGAAGAAGGTAGCTGAGTTGCTGGAGGAGAGGGCTTTGAAGGAGAATGTCGGTGCGAAAGTTTCGCAACTATATCAAGAAAAATTGGATTTGGCTTTAGTATTTCTAAGTGAGAGAAAATTTCAGGAACAATGGAGAAAAGCTACTGCGCAGGAATCGTTTCACAGTCTAATTGAAATAGGAGCTCCGACTGAGGACATTAAGCAATTCATCGCCTCAGGCCAAGAAATAAAATATGAAACGTTAGATTTTAAAAGACTGTTTAGTCGTCCTGATAAAAGAGAGCTGTTGAATAGCTTGAGAGAAGCTGGCATGGTATTAACAAAAAGAACTACAAATACTCTGCTTTTGAGTGCAATGCGGGATAACGATGTTGAGTTTGCTTCGGGAATAGTTCAGGAGTTAGGATCAGGACTTGATACAGCAATTTTTGTATTAGCGCCATCGTTGTTGATTTGGAGTATAGAAAGTAAAGATGAGAATTTAAGACTAGCATGTAATGGGATTTATAAGCATCGCTTAGAGGTGCCAGATATTATAACAGGAATGTGTCCAATTCATTATGTGGTGAAGCAAGGTTCGGAAGCTACGTTTGATTTTTTGGCGGAGAGACGTCTTAACCTCAATGCGTTGCGTGTACATTATGATATGATCGAAAAAAGAATCTTTGTTGGGGAAACACCGGCCCATTTAGCAGCTAGTCTAGGAAAATTATCGATGATTAGAAAGCTGAAGCAATACGGGGCAGAGATTGATCAAATTGATGGTTTTGGTATGCGTCCAATCCATTACGCCATCAAGGGTGGTTACAGCACCTCCGTAGAAGAGTTGATCACGGGTGGAGCAAAAATTCATCCAACTTCAGTACCGTCTTTGCAAGATTTTCGAGATAATAGCTATAATGCGTTTAGAAAAATGACAACTATAGACGGGCCAGATTTGTTAAATTTTGCTGCACGATATGGACATGTGGAATGTCTAGCAATTCTAGAAAAACACGGGCTAGAAGTAGATCAGAAAAGATTGAATAGTTTGGCGCAAACAGCGCTTAATTATGGTCAGGTCGACATGTTAAAAAGTCTCTTGGAAAGAGGTGCATCAGCCCCTGATTATGGAGTTATCGCGACTGCTTCATCGCAAACTTTAAAGCTAGAGAAGGTTGTATTGCGTGTTAACGGTATAGTAGATGATTTTGTAGAATCGGGTATATCTGAAATGGATAAAGCGAAAAAAATGGCTCAGAGCTACAGAATCTTTGAAGACGTAACAAATTCTATTTTAAGACAAGTAGAATCAGCAGCGCGTGAAACTGCGCGATATAATCCTGAGCAATGGAATTGGTTGCGAAAAAATATTCGGGCAGAGTTAGTAAAAACATATGAAGGTGATAGTGCGCAGTTGAAGGAAGATCTGGATTTGCCTAGCTTATCCAGTCGCAGCTTTATTCCAAAAGCACTAAAACAAGCGGCAAAAATTCCGACTTATTACAATGTCAGAATAGAAAAATTGCAGGAAATATTTACGCCTCTTATTGGAAGTGATGCCGATAATTTTGAGAGGGATGCAGGAGTTTGTTTAGTTCCACTTTCAGACAAAGCGATGTTGCGTGAAATGGTAAATATTGTAGAAAAACCATCTGTTAAAACGCGAACAGCCGGAAGTGCTAGAAGAGTTGTTCCAGATAATACCAATCAAGTTGCGGTTTAGGAGCTATAATTAAAAACTCATGTGAAGTGTTTTAACGTGACAAAATTCTAAGATGCCTAAATGCGAGCCTTCGCGTCCCATGCCAGATTGTTTAATGCCGCCGAAGGGTGCAACTTCAGTAGCGAAAGATGGCTCGTTAATTCCTACCATGCCGAATTGCAAAGCATCCGCAACGCGCCAGATACGAGCGTTGTCAGCGGTGTAAAGATAAGAGCCAAGGCCGTATTCAGTATCGTTGGCAAGCTTGATAACTTCCTCTTCGGTGGCAAATTTTTGGATTGCCGCAACCGCGCCAAAAATTTCTTCATTGGCGATTGCCATCGTTGCTGAAACTTTGGTTAGAACGGTTGGTGCGAAAAATTGCGCTCCAAAATCGATCAGTTTTTTGCCGCCGATTTCACATTTTGCGCCGCTGTTTATTGCATCAGAAACTAATCGCTCAACTTTTTTTATTGCGGCATCGGAAATCATCGGTCCCATATTTGAAGAGCTTTCAAGTCCATTGCCAACTTTAATTTTAGCAACTTCAGCAACAAGTTTATCGACAAATCTATCGTGAATTTTTTCATGAATAAAAATACGATTTACACAAGTACAAGCTTGGCCGCCATTTCTAAATTTAGCATGCATTAATCCGCTTAAAGCTTTGTCTAAATCAGCATCGTCAAAAATGATGAAAGGTGCGCTGCCACCAAGTTCAAGTGATACACGTTTTAAATCGTCAGCGCATTGTTTATTGAGTAATTTTCCCACACGAGTTGAACCGGTGAAACTAATTTTGCGCACTAATTTATTGGTGCAAAATTCTTCGCCAATCATTTGCGCATCCCCAGTAATAACGTTGAAAACACCATCAGGGATTCCAGCTTCTTGAGCTAAAACTGCTAAAGCGATTGCCGAAAATGGTGTAAGTTCTGAAGGTTTTAAAATGACAGCACATCCTGCAGCCATTGCAGCTGCAGCTTTGCGAGTAATCATCGCTGAGGGAAAATTCCACGGTGTGATTGCAGCCACAACTCCAACTGGTTCAAGTTGTGTGATAATTTTTTGATTTTGTTTATGTGATGGAATTACGTCGCCGTAAGTACGTTTTGCTTCTTCAGCAAACCACTCAACAAATTGTGCGCCGTAAATAATTTCTCCTCGAGCTTCAGTTAAAGGTTTTCCTTGCTCGGTTGTAAGAATCAGAGCCAAATCATCCTGATTCGCTAAAATTAATTCATACCATTTGTACAAAATTTTTGCGCGTTCTTTGCCGGATAATTTTTTCCATTTTTCGAAAGCAGTTTGTGCGGCAGAAATAGCTTTTTTAGCTTCATCGGAATCGCAGTTTGGAACTTTTCCAATCAGTTTTTGAGTGGCTGGATTGAGAACATCAATCGTGGTAGTTTTGGCAAAAAATTCCCCGCCAATAAAATTTTTTTCGGCAAAAAGTTTTTTGTTTTTAAGTTCCATAATATTCGCCATAATTAGTGTCTCTGTCTGATAAAAATTGCTGAAATTTGCTCACATATTCTGGCGCAAACCGATTTTTGAGGTGTTGAAGGTGAGTTAGTAGTTGCGCCATAGCTTACAACATTTTCGGATTTTCTTAATAAAGATTCCCTCTCGCTAACATCTTGTCGTGTTTCAATTTCCATAGGTATTGAGATAGATGTTTTATTTTCTTGTGGAGATGAAATCACGATTGGTTTTTGGGATTCTAATCGAAACTTAAACGCATCTAGTAGTTCTTGGTAGGCTGGCAAATAACTTCGATGAATAGTTGATTTATCGATTGATTCAGCAATTTGCGTGAGCAGTTCGTTCGTTTTTTGTGATACATATTCTTTATTAACAGCTGGATCTCTTAATGTTAAATCATGCCAAATTTTAAATTGGCGTGTGGTGATTTTCCCGTTTTTAAAATCTACTATCAGATCATCGATTGTAATGAAGTCTTTGGACATGGTTTGACTGGATTTTATATTGTTCTGATTCTGATTTTCGTTCTAGCTAGATGTGATTTTTTTTCGAGCAAGCAATTTTATTTTTGACCAAATTCACAAAATTTTTCGATTTTACATTTTTCACATTCAGGTTTACGAGCCTTGCAAACATAGCGTCCGTGCAGAATCATCCAGTGATGTGCATGAGTTTGCCATTTTTTTGGGATGGCTTTCATTAAAGCATCTTCGGTTTTTTCTGGTGTGGTTTCATCAACAAATCCAATACGATTTGCGACACGGAAAACATGAGTATCAACGGCGATTGTCGGATGTCCGAAGGCGCAATTTAAAACAACATTCGCGGTTTTTTGGCCTACGCCGGCGAGAGATCTTAAGCTGTCAAAATCTTCGGGAACTTCGGAATTAAATTTATCAACCAAGTCTTGCGAGAGTTTGATAATATTGGCTGCCTTGCTGTTATAAAGTCCTATGGTATTGATGTATTTTTTGAGATTTTTTTCGCCTAATTTTAGCATTTTTTCTGGTGTGTCGGCAACTTTAAAAAGTGCCTTGGTCGCTTTATTTACACCAACATCAGTGCTTTGCGCTGACAGTACAACCGCAACCAAAAGCGTGTAATTATTAGTGAAAATTAATTCGGTTTTAGGATGAGAATTTTGTTGGTGCCAAATTTCAAAAATCTGATCGATATTTTTTTTATTCATTTTTTTATTCATTTTTGGCGAATTTTAATTTTACAAATAAACTTTTACTTTTACGTTCGAAACAGCTGGCCGTCTGTTGCGGCATCCCTTTCTTTCAAAAAAATCTCTCAATGAATTTTCAAGATCTAAAAAAGCAAAGCAAAGTCCATTTTATTGGACTTGGCGGTATTGGCATGAGTGCATTGGCCTTTATTCTACGTGAACTAAAAATTCCAGTTCAAGGTTCAGATCTATCCGAAAATTATCTTACACCAAAATTGCGTGAAAAAGGAGCGACTTATTTCGTAGGACATAAGGCCGAAAATATTGCTGATGATGTATCTTTGATTGTCGAAACTTCAATCATCAAAACTGACAACCCTGAAATTATCGAAGCCCAAAAAAGAGGAATTCCAGTTATAACTCGCGCCAATCTGTTGGCGATTATTATGAAAGAATATAAAGGCATCACAATTGCTGGAACTCACGGTAAAACTAGCACCACGGGTATCACTTCATTGATGCTTGAAATTAATGGACTAGATCCAACTGTTGTAAATGGTGGCGTGATTCACTATTACGGTAGCAATTCTAAAGTTGGTAAAGGTGAATATCTGGTTGCAGAATCTGATGAATCTGATGCCAGTTTTGTTACTCTTCCAAGCTTCATTGGTGCTGTTACCAATATCGAAGCAGAACATTTGGAATTTTCTGGATATGCTGGAAGTTTTGAAACGCAAAAATCGTACTTTGAAAGATACATCAACCAGATACCTTCTGAGGGTATTTGTGTTTTATGTATTGATAGTCCAGAAGTTGCAAAAATTTACGAAAAATTAAAGGCAACTAAGAAAAACTTGGTTACCTACTCAGCCACAGAAGATGCTGATCTGCGCGTTCAAAATATTTCAATGGATATCCATGGCTTGACTTTTGATGTTGTGTTTAAAACTGGTCGAGAAATCAGAAATCTTAAAATGCCAGTTTATGGCGAACACAATGCCAGCAATGCAATGGTTGCAATTGCGATTGGTGACTTTCTGGGTTTCAGCGATGAACAAATCAGGAAAGCTTTAGCGGCTTTTAATGGTGTAAAACGTCGTTTCACTAAAGTTGGTGAATATCAAGATGTAGCGATAATTGATGATTACGGACATCATCCAACTGAAATCTCAACAACTCTCAAAGCTGCACGTGCATTGGCTAAAAACCATAAGGTGATTTGTGTTTTTCAGCCACATAAATATTCACGAGTTAGCAGTTTATTTAACGAATTTTGCGCTGCTTTTTCTGATGCAGATTGCGTGATTGTTGCTGATGTTTATTCAGCAGGACAGCCTCCAATTAAGGGTGCAACTCAAGATGATTTGGTCGAGGGAATTAAAAAATCTGGTCACAAAAATGTGATAAAGTTGACTAGCGAAAAAGAACTCGCTGCTTTAATTAAGCCACAAATTTCTGCTGGCGACATGGTATTTTGCACTGGTGCGGGAACAGTTACCTATTGGGCCGCAGCTCTTGCCGATCAACTTAAAAATTCTTAATTCATGACTAAAAATATCGCTGATAAAATCGTCATTAAACACTTGAACAGCAAAGAAGAAATGCTGTTAGCTTATGAGATTGTTAAACAGCGTTATAAGGAAATGACTTTGCAGAATTATGAGGAGCAAATCTCTGAGATGATGGCGCAAAACGATTTTAAAATGGTCGGCGCGTTTCTAAACGATAAAATTGTCGGAATTACCGGATACTGGATCCTACGTATGCTCTACTGCGGACGCTATATTCAACTCTCAAGTTTTATCGTTGATGAAGAGCAAAGAAGAATGGGAATTGGTAAAAAAATTCTCGCAGAAATTGAGAAAATCGGTAGGGAATTAGGCTGTGAAAAAATCGTTCTCGACTCTTTTACTGAAAATAAAAAATCACACTCACTTTACTACCGCGAAGATTTTTACATTCGCGGTTTCCACTTCATGAAGGATTTATAGATAAAATAAATTTTTCCTTCTACTCCAATGAATTTGCAAAAAATCAAAATCGCTAGTTTTAACGTAAACTCTGTAAAGGCACGTCTCCCAAGGGTTTTGGAATGGTTAAAAAATTCTAATCCTGATATAGTGTTGTTGCAGGAATTAAAATGTGTCGAAGAAGAATTTCCTCGCGAAGCCTTCTATGATGCTGGTTACAATGCAGTAGTTTATGGTCAGAAAACTTACAATGGTGTAGCAATTTTATCGAAATATAAAATTGAAGATGTGGTTAAAGGTTTGCCAACTTTTGCTCAGGATGAACAATCACGCTATATTGAAGGTGTGATTTCGGTTGCGGGAAAAGCAATCCGCGTTGCTTCAATTTATGTGCCAAACGGTGGTGGTGATTTGTTGCCAAATGAAACTTTGGAAAACAGTCAAAAATTTCTCTATAAAATGAAATTTTTTGAAGCCTTGAAACAGCACTTCAAAAATCTCTCTGAATTTAATGAGATGCAGATTTTCGGTGGAGATTATAATGTTGCGGTCGAAGAAATAGACGTTTTTGATGCTAAAAGTTTGCGCAATACTGTTTGTTTCCACGATTTAGAGCGTCAAAAATTTCGCACAATTTTAAATCTAGGAATTGTTGATTCTTACCGTGCCGTTAATATACAACATCAAGCATTTAGCTGGTGGGATTATCGTGGTGGTGCATGGCAACATAACAAAGGTTTACGCATCGATTATCTTTTAACTTCGCCACTGGCGGCAGATAAAATTGTCGACGCAACAATTGAAGATCGTGGCGTGCGTGATCAAGAAAAAGCATCGGATCATTGTCCGGTATGTGTGACAATAATGGTATAAAAATTAATTGAATAAACGATGAAAAAAGTCTCTAAATTAATGCGAAATCAAACTGTAAAATTGCAGGCTTTCTCGATGATCGAGTTGTCGATTGTAATTTTGATTATCGGAATTCTAGTTTCAGGTATTTTGGCTTCGAACGCGATTATCAAGAAGTTTCGTATTCAGACGGCTCAGACTCTGACGATGTCGTCACCGGTGCAGGGTATTCCGGATTCAGTTTTGTGGTTGGAGAGTAGTTTGGATAAGAGTTTCAAAGAGTCGGAGAGTTCTGATACTA
>CAYUHG010000019.1:30185-32157 GCA_964444545.1 uncultured Rhizobium sp. | reverse complement strand
TGACAGGGGGGCGATGGTCCGAGTCCTGCCCCCCTGTCAAGGGGGGTGGCCCCGCAGGGGTCGGGGGGTTTTAGCTGAACTCACAAAATGACCAGCGGAAAGAAAAGATTACAGAGCTTTAATTTCTTTTAAAAATGCCTTATCCAAACTATCTTCGCCGTGCTTTTCTTTGAAGCCTTGCGGAGTTCCTTCGTAAGCGATTTTAGTGTCATTTAAAACTGCAATCGAACTACAAATTTCGTCCATATCCGATAAAATATGCGAAGAGAAAAACACCGTTTTTCCGGAATTTTTGTAAGCGATTAATTCTTTTTTCAAAGCAATACGAGCTTTCGGATCAAGACCAGACATTGGTTCATCTAAAACTACCAAATCAGCTTCCGACAAAAATACCGCTAAAAGACCTAACTTTTGCGTCATTCCTTTAGAATATTTGGTCACTTTTTGTTTCAAAACTTCAAAGCGCAAATCAAGGTTTTCACAGATTTTGCGAGCTTTTTCGCCATCATATTTTTTGCCGTAAAAATCTAAAACGAATTTCAAGAACTCTTCACCTTTTAAATGTTGTGAAGGCTGAAATTTTTCTGGCAAATAACAAAGTTTTTTGCGGCTTTCTGGCAATAAACGCGACACACCGAACATTTCAATTTCGCCATGTTCTTGATCCAAAAGATCGAGCATAATTTTAATTAGCGTCGTTTTACCAACACCGTTCAAACCAATAAATCCAAAGATTTCGTTGCTCTTCACTTCAAAACTAACCTTATCCAAAACCAGCTTGTCGTTAAACGATTTAGAAATTTCAGAAACTTTTAGAGGTAACATCTTAATTATTTGTGATCGAGAAGATTATTAATTGCGAAGAGAGAAATTGTGTAACCATCAACTCCCAAACCTGAGATTACCGCTGTAACCACATCGCTTAAAAAAGAATTTTGACGAAATTCTTCACGCTTAAAAATGTTAGAAATGTGCAACTCGATTTTTGGTTTAGGAAACATTTCTAAAGCATCGCGAATTGCAACTGAAGTGTGAGTATACGCGGCGGCGTTGATGATGATGCCATCATAAGTATCAATCGCATCTTGAATGAAATCAACCAAACGACCTTCGTTATTAGATTGTTTGAACTCAACTTCCAAACCAAGTTCTTTGGCTAGAGCTTGGCAATCAGCTTCGATTTTTTGCAAAGACGAATCGCCGTAAATCTCTTTGTCTCTTCTGTGCAACAAATTGAGATTAGGACCGTTTAGAACCAGAATTTTTTTAGGCATTATTGTCTGTTATCATTAAGGTTAGCTAATTCGATTTTTACGAAGATGAAAGTTGTGAGCGGAATTGATAAGAAGTAAGTGATTCCAACTACCGCCAAAGTCAACCATGGCTTCACCAAAAGACCAATGATGATCGAACCCAAAATCAACAATGTCATGTAAACATATTCGTTTTTGATCGGAATTTTTTTGATCGAAATTGTTGGGATACGGCTAGCCATAAGAACCGCCAAAATTGCGACATAGTTAATCACCAAAATTGGATTAGTGTAAAAACCATCACCAAATTCAAAAAATAAAACCATTGGCAAAGTTGCCATCGCTGCTCCGCAAGGTGCTGGAATTCCTTTGAAGAAATATTTTTCCAAAACTGGATTTTTAACTTCTTTGCCCAAGTCAACGTTAAAGCGCGCCAAACGAATTGCACCGCACACCGCAAAGAACAAAACCAATGCCCAATCAAGTCCGTAGATATTGTCGTAGGTTCCAACCCACATGTAAATAATGAATCCCGGAACAATACCGAAGTTTACGAAATCGACCAGAGAATCAAGCTGAGCACCGAAATCACTTGATGAGTTGAAAAAACGGGCCAAACGACCGTCAATTCCATCCATAAAACCGGCCAAAAGCAAAAAGCCAACAGCTTGTAAAAATTCGAAACGAATCGCAAAACGAATAGAAGACAAACCGATACA
>CAYUHG010000019.1:0-30085 GCA_964444545.1 uncultured Rhizobium sp. | reverse complement strand
ACAAAATGCTCGGGTTAATTTCTCTAACGCTTAGCTAAAAAGCAACCAAGATTTCCCCCTTCAAAATCTCACAAAAAACATGAAACAAAACGATCACCAATTAGCTAGAGAAATGGCTAATTGCATTAGATTTCTGTCAATTGAAGCTATTGAAAAATCTGCTTCCGGACACCCTGGAATGCCAATGGGAATGGCCGATGTCGCTACCGTTCTTTTCAGCGAATTTTTAAAATTTGATGCCAGCAATCCAGATTGGCTTGATCGCGATCGTTTCGTTCTTTCCGCTGGTCACGGATCAATGTTGATCTACTCATTACTATATCTCACCGGCTACAAAGATATTAACCTTGATGACATCAAAAATTTCCGCCAGCTTGGTGCGAAATGTGCCGGACATCCAGAATATGGCCACATCGAAGGTATTGAAACTACAACTGGCCCTTTGGGTCAAGGCATCACTAACGCAGTTGGTATGGCGTTGGCCGAAGAAATGTTGGCTGCCAGACTTGGTCGCGATGTGATTAATCACAAAACTTATTGTATCGCCGGCGACGGTTGTTTGATGGAAGGAATCAGCCAAGAAGCAATTTCAATGGCGGGAACTTGGAACTTGAAAAACCTTGTCGTGCTTTGGGACAACAACTCAATTTCAATTGATGGCGATGTTGCAATCGCTACCTGCGAAAACATGAAAATGCGTTTTGAATCTTGTAATTGGAAAGTTATCCAAATCGATGGCCACAATTTTGACGAGATTCGCGCTGCACTTAAAGAAGCACAAAATTCTGACCGTCCTGTTATGATCGATTGCAAAACTACGATCGCTTACGGCTCGCCAAACAAAGCTGGTTCAGAAAAATCTCACGGTTCTCCACTTGGAACTGACGAAGTTAAAAAAACTCGCGAAGCACTAAACTGGCCACACGAAGCTTTTGTTATTCCGCAAAATCTGAAAACAGAATGGGAAAAAGCCGGAACAAGATCAGTTGAAGTTGCTAAAAATTGGGCAGAAAAATTTGCTAAGCTTGATGCCGCAAAAGCTGCTGAAATCAAACGTATTTTGAACAAAGATTTACCTGCTGACTTCGATGCTAAACTTCAATCTTTAGTTGAAAAAGTTGTCGCGGAAAAAACCACGCAAGCGACTCGTAAATCTTCACAAGTTGCGTTAGAATTTTTAACGGCAGAATTGCCAGAATTAATCGGCGGATCTGCTGACTTAACTGGTTCAGTTTTGACCAAAACTGCAGTTACAAAAGCAATTTCGAAAAACGATTTCTCACAACGTTATATCCATTACGGAATCAGAGAACACGCGATGTCAGCCGTGATGAATGGCATGACTTTGCACGGTGGATTTTTACCTTACGCTGGAACTTTCTTGGTATTTTCTGACTATTTAAAACCAGGAATTCGTCTGTCAGCTTTGATGAAGTTGCGTAACATTTACGTTTTCACTCACGATTCAATCGGCGTTGGCGAAGATGGCCCAACTCATCAACCAATTGAACATGTAGCAATGTTGCGCGCCATTCCAAATTTGAACGTGTTTCGACCTTGCGATACTAAAGAAACAATCGACGCTTACGAAGCAGCTTTGAAAGCAAAAGAAACTCCGTCAGCAATTGTTTTGACTAGACAAAATCTACCATTCTTGAGTTCTGCAAATAATGCTGATTCGAAAAAAGGTGGTTACATAATTTCAGAAAGCAAAGGCGCCAAACCAGACGTAGTAATTATCTCGACTGGTTCAGAAGTTCACGTGGCAATTGAAACTCAACAAAAATTAGCAGCAAAAAATATCGACGCTCGCGTTGTTTCAATGCCATGCCAAGAAATTTTTGATGCGCAAAGTGAGTCTTACAAAAATGCAGTTTTGGGCGACAGATCAACTTTACGTGTTGCCATCGAAGCTGCTTTATCACAAGGCTGGCATCGCTACATCGGCAATGATGGAATCTTCATCGGCATGAATCACTTCGGTGCTTCGGGCAAAGCTGAAGATTTGTTCAAACACTTCGGCATCACTTCTGATAATGCTGTAGAGCAGATTTCTAAAAGATTAGGAAAGTAGTGTTATTGCGTTGGATTAATCTGGTGAGTTTACACTAAGAAAACCCCCCGACCCTGCGGGCCACCCCCCTTGACAGGGGGGCAATTCTTAAGAGTCCCGCCCCCCTGTCAAGGGGGGTGGCCCGCAGGGTCGGGGGGTTACTTTGTTACGATTCAATCTCTCAACTAATCTAAAATCCTTCCTTGTTGCTTCTCTGATAAAGCTCTAGCTTCACCAAATCCTGCAATCTCTGCCGACACACTCGGAACTTCCTTCGCCCGAGACATTCTAAAGTTACCAATAAACAAATTATCAGAAATCTCGATTTGATTCTTCACCACAAAGATTGGCGTTTCTACACCAAACTCTTCGATAAGTTTTCTGACATAAGACTCGTTATCTCTAACAAACTTCTGTTTCATTTCCGGATCTGCAGTTTTATCACCACATAAAACTATCGCTACAAAAGGCACATTGCATCCTTCAGACAAATCACTTTTACCAAGACGACCACGCAATAAAGCATCTTGCAGCGGCAACATTATTGAGTTGCGATTTGTTGAATCATTGACCAGTAATAACCCAAACTCAGGATCAGTTCTATAATCAATCACATTGTACATTTTTCCGCCACAGACCTTAGTTATTAACGGTGCTTTCAGCATCGCTTGTGCTGACTGATTTATAGGATCAACATCCACATCAATCATACCCTCAGCTCTGCGATCAACAATTTTTGCAGCTGGTTCGTAACTGGCTTTTGACAATCGAGGACGCGACATTTCTGAAAAAACTGGTGGCATCAAAGGTTGATTATTTGGCAGAAATTTTGGCGCAGGAACACGCGGTGGATTGCGATCTAAAAATTGTGTCACCTGTTCTAAAACTCCATCAGAACCAACTTTAATACGGCAAGGTACATTACACGGATCAACTGGAACGTAGCCGCCATGACCAGTTCTACGACTTTCTAGACCAGTGACCAAAGCTACGTTATATTGATCACACAAAAATCGAATTGCCGCTTTTTCTTGTTCGACCTGAGTTTGACCATTTTCGCGATCAAAAGATACAATCTCACCTAGCTCCAAATGCTTTAGATGATTTAAAATTCCTAATTCATCCCACTTGGCAAAAAGCTTTTCTATCGCTTCATACGGGGCAAATCCATGTAAAGAAGTTATGCCTTCCACACACAAAACAAAATCTTTCCTAGCCTCTGGTCTCCATTCTTCGCAGGAATCAAGATTGTGAAGCAACATTTGAGTATTCACTGTGTAAGATAAGAGTTCTTCTTCGCTTTCAATCCTTTCGACACCGCGATCTGGCTGATATAAGTCGAGCGCTGCTTGATTCACACAAGTCATTTGTTTTGTAACTTGTGTAACCTCACCTCGCAGTGCTGATACAGCCATTTGTGTAGTTTCGGTGCTTCTTCCCACAAAAATATCAGAAGCTGAAGGACTGTGAATTTGCTGTAAAATATCACTTAAATAAAGCATGGGAGATGATCCATTACTAAATCCCCAAAACTTAATTTTTTGCTTAGGCAATTCATGATTTCTGAAATAATCTTTGACCAAAACCAACTTTTGCTCCATGCAGGTTCCACCAGTAAAATCAATTACATCGTAACCTTTTTTCATAGCGTCAATTAGTTGTGACGCACCCTCTTTTGGTGAAGTTGGAAAAGTTCCATCAGGCAAAATTTTATAACTTTCAGTTCGATAATTTTCAGGAACACAAGCACAGAAACCTTCAGCAGCAATGCCTTGCAATGCTTTTTGATAAGACACCTCGTCAACACCGCGTGATAGCAACAAAGGCGCTAACATTTTTTTACCTTCCGGCGGAGTATCGGAAACCGACATTTCGCCTTTGTCATCAAAATAAAAATATTTCCACTTTACCGCACTAGCTTCAAACATTGGCAAAACTTAAATTATGAACATTTAGAAATTCCTTCAGAAATTTTTCGCAATAATTCGAGATAACTTGCGCCACCAAGCGAATCAAGCTTAAGAAATTGTAGCTGATAGTTTCTTGCTAATTTTTGCGCAGTGTTTTTTTCATCCCATTTTTCACCAACAATACATTTCAGAGCAGATTGATTGACTAATAAATCGATCTCCTTCGCGTCAGAAATCGATAACTCAGAATCATGTGAATTTGCGATTACTTTAAGTGGTTTCAGGTTAAAATAATTTTCGAAATATTGGTAACCATCGTGAAATGAAATATAGTCTAGAGTCTTTATTTTAGATAATTGTGCCTTGACAGTTTTTTCAGTGCTAAAAACTTCTTTCTTAAATTTTTCGAGATTTTCGTAATATTCTGCAGAATTTTTGGCATCAATTTCGGCAATTTTTTTAGTCACAAATTCAGCAATTTTTACAGCATTTTGCGGATTTAACCAAATATGAGGGTCAGTTTTTTGGGCATCATTTCTAAGCTGTAATAGCTTGATACCACTGATTTTAGTTAGTTCAAAAGCTCGTAAATTTTTATTCTGATTTTTAATTAGAGGCGGAAAATTTTTTTCCAAATCCGCACTAACATAAAAAATAAGATCAGCATCACGGATTGCCTTAATATCACTTTTTTTCAAATTGTACTCATGCTCGGAAACATTCGGGGACATGATCAAAACATTGTTGCTCTTATCTTTAGTAATCGCCAAAATAATTCGATAAATCGGATTTATCGACACAACAATTGTAGGTTTTTTCTGGGCAGATTTTTCTTGAGCCTGAGCTGTTTGAAAACTTAGAAAAAACAGTAAAAAGATTGGCGCAAAAATTTTCATCAAATTCAAATTTTATTAATCAATGCCGCTAGCAAGCCTTGAAAATATTGGTCTAAAGATAAACGGACAACAAATTATCGATAAAGTTTCTCTGCACTTAAATAAAGGCAAAATCACAACTTTGATCGGCCCAAATGGCGGCGGTAAAACTTCAATTGCTCGCATTTTACTCGGGGTTTTGCAACCAACTTCAGGCATTATAACTAAAGATGCCAATCTAAAAATTGGTTACATGCCACAAAAAATTGTGATCGATAAAACGATTCCGATGACTGTTGAGAATTTTTTAACTCTGTCGACTCACAAAATTATTTTCGACGACAAAATTAATCATCTGGTCGAAAGACTTAAAATCGGAAATATTTTAAAAAAACAAATTCACGATTTATCGGGCGGACAAATGCAAAAAGTTTTGTTTCTGCGCTCGATCATTAACAGTCCTGATTTGCTGGTGCTTGACGAACCAACACAATATATGGACATCAACGCTACCGAAGAATTTTATCAAATTATTGACGAGATCAGAAAATCTCAGGATTGCGCGATTTTACTGATTTCACACGATTTACACATGGTTATGCAAAAAACTGATGTGGTATTTTGCGTTAATCATCACGTCTGTTGCCACGGCGCTCCAGAAGATATTAATCAACATCCTGAATATCTTTCACTCTTCGGCAATCGCAGTAATTTAGCGATTTATCAGCATCATCACGATCACAAGCATTAATAAACGTAACGAATAATCACAACTCCAGAACCACCAGAACCACCAGTACCATTAGTTGAATTAGTAGCGCCTGCCCCACCTCCACCAGAACCTGTATTATCAGCACCATTTCCTCCTGCCTTGTTTATTGCATCGCCACCATTTCCACCAACTCCTGAACCGCCAATGCCGTAACTTTTATCTGTAACATAGTTAGAAATAGCTGGATCAGAATTTTGAAACCAACTTCCGCCACCACCGCCTCCAGCATAATACTTAGCGGTTCCAGTAATTGAGGATGATATTCCACTACCACCATCAGATGGACGCCCAGATGCTTCACTTCCAGCAGAACCAGCACCTCCACCCCCAGCACCTATACCTTGACAACACGAGGAAGGAGCATTTCCTCCATTATTACCTTGACCAGAAATAGCACTACCACCATTACCAAAGTTAGAAGCACCACCACCTGAACCACCAGCAAGAGAAGAAGAAGATGTTCCATTATCTGAACCCCTGCCTCCACCTCTTGCAACAACCAAAGTGCCAATTGAACTACTGCTCCCAGAAGAATTTTGACCACCACCACTACCAACAGTTATTGTATAATTATTTCCGCTAGGAATAGACAGCGTACCAGACAATAATCCACCAGCTCCACCACCACCTGCGTGTCTAGCACCACCACCACCGCCGCCGCCAACAACTAAATATTCTACAGATTTTGTCACCGGACAACTGAAACTACCTCCCGAATTAAAAACGTGTAGTTTGTAAACAGTACCGTTGCTTGATATAATGCTTTCTGTGCCACCAGAACAATGGTTATAAATACAAGAACCGCTAGTAGCTGAAAAAATTCCACTAACACAGCTATAATCAACTGATCCGCTGTATCCGGATTCATTACATTGTATCGTTCCAGAAGGTGGAAGAACTGATGAAGTACTAGAAATACCAGTAAAATTAGGTGTACAGTTCTGAGAACAAGTTGACCCAACTTTGGTATAATCACTTGCACAATCTGTACAATCTGACCCCGAGTAACCAGTTACACAACTTGTGCAATTACTTCCGGAAAAATTTCCCTTACAAGAACATTTATCCTCAGTAATAGTAAAAGTACCATTTAGGCATGAGTAACTGGCAGATCCGGTAAAATTCGTACCATCACAAGATATTGTTCCTACTCCACCATCAACCGTAGAATCAGAAAAACCAGTAACATTGACAGAGCAATTTGGATGACATACGCCCTGATACTTAGTATATCCAGACTCACAATCTGAACATGATGCTCCAGTATAACCAGTAATACAATCTGAACAAGTTGGACCAGTAAATCCAACCGCGCATGACTTACAATCTGAACCACCATAACCAGCTGGACAAGAATAACACTCACCATTGGCACAAGTCGTAACGTAAGTAGAATTCTGAACGCACTCATAAGATGACTTACCACTTATTGCCGAAACTATCGTAGGTGCACCAAACATCAAACCAACACCAGCACAAACACCAACCAACAAACCCCAAGAAACTTTACCATTAAAAAAACCAACTCCAACTCCAACCACAGCAAACGAAGCAACTACCTTACCAAAACTTCCCGTCACAATATTCGTCATATTGCAAATTTCTGACAAAAAAGCTGTCGCAGCAAACGAAGTTGCTGGAAACAAAAAAATCAAGAATGCAACTTTAAACAATAGCTTATAAAGCCTTCTAGAGATCATTTTGTATCTAAAACAAAGAAATCTCGTTAACTATTTTACTAAAAATTTTGGCGATTTCAGCATCATCATTCACAATAATTTTTCTTTCTTCTGTCGAATCAGAAATTTTTTGCATAATTGGAACTTCCGCCAGAAACTTTATACCATTTTTTGCCGCAAGTTTCTTGGCACCATCTTGACCAAAAAGATAAATTTTTTCGCCTTTGTTTTCTAGATAAGACATGTTCTGAATCAAACCCAAAACCGGCACTTTTAATTTCTCGAAACAATCAATCGATTTCACCACATCAATCACCGCCAGGCTTTGAGGCGTTGAAACAATTATTACACCTGAAATCGGAAATTTTTCTGCCATACTCAAATAAACATCTCCGGTTCCTGGAGGCATATCAACAATCATCACATCAACTTCTTGACCGTCAAAAACCCAATTTACGCTACGAATTAGCTGGTGCAAAATTTTAGTCACCATCGGTCCACGCCAAACTCCGGCCATTTTTTCATCAACTAAAGATCCAATTGAAATACACTTTATGTCGTGAGAAATCATCGGTAAAATCAAACCATCAGAAATTTGCGGCGTGCCCAACAAATTCATCAAATGTGGAACTGATGGACCGTAAATATCAGCGTCAACTATCGCCACTTTTTTTCCTGCTTGTTTCAAGCTTAAAGCCAAATTGCAGGCAATTGTTGATTTACCAACTCCACCTTTTGCTGAGGCCACGGCAATAATTTTTTTCACACCATTAACTGGCACAATTTCAATTTTTTCTTTCATATCTTTTCTTGGTTTTTTAAGTTAAAAACTCTTCCGACGAATCTGTCTTCAATTCAAATCCACAACTCGCCAAATTGCCATGAAAAAAAGTTCACTTTTTATCTTCTGTGCTATCGCCGTTTTTTCGTCACAAAATCCAGCATTTGCAGAAAAGAAAGTTCGCAATGCCGCAAAAACCGAAATTGCCGCATCGCCAAAACAACTTGCAGCCACTGGCTTTGCCGACATTGTTGAAGATCTACTTCCAGCTGTCGTCAACATTTCTGCCATGCAAGATTTAGGGGCAAATAATAATCCGATTGATCCCAATGTTTTAGCCGATTTACCGAAAAGCCCGCTGTTTGAAGAATTTAAAAATCAGCTCGAAGAACAGTTTCGTAATCAACCAAATTCTAAAAGAAAAGTCTCTTCAATTGGTTCTGGATTCATAATTTCTAAAGATGGCTACATCGTTACCAACAGCCACGTGATTGATGATTCTGATGACATTAACGTCAACCTAAATGACGGTACAAAATACAAAGCAAAACTCGTTGGCATCGACAAAAAAACTGATTTGGCTTTGATCAAAATTACTACCGATAAAGAATTGAAATTTGTCAAATTCGGCGATTCTAGCAAAGCAAGAATTGGTGATTGGATTATTGTAATCGGTAATCCGTACGGTTTAGGCGGATCAGTTTCTGTTGGCATCGTTTCTGCTCGTAGCCGCGACATCAATAATGGACAATCTGACGAATTTATTCAAACCGATGCCGCCATCAATAAAGGCAACAGCGGCGGCCCTTTGTTTAATATGAATGGCGAAGTTATTGGTATCAGCACTGCAATTTTCTCTCCTTCTGGCGGCAATGTTGGAATCGGTTTCGCCACACCTTCTTCTAACGCTCAGCAAGTTATCAAACAATTGCGCGACCAAGGTGAAGTTACTCGCGGATGGCTCGGAGTTTCGGTACAAGATGTTACCGATGAAATGGCTGAATCGATGAAAATGGAAAAAACTAAAGGTGCTTTCGTTAACGAAATCACTCCTGAAGGCCCTGCAGATAAAGCGGGAATCTTGCCAACTGACATCATCATCAAATTTGAAGATCATGATATTACTGAGATGAAACTTTTACCAAAAGCTGTTGCTCAAACTCCAGTTGGCAAAGTTGTGAATATCACTCTTTTAAGACGCGGCAAAGTCAAAATTGTGAAAGTTAAAATCGGTAAAATGAAAGATGACGAAGTTAAAAAAACCGAAAATAAATCTGCGCCAAAAAAACAAGCTCTGAAAGCTAATGTACAATTACTTGATTTGGGATTAGTTGAGCTTGGTAAAAATCTTAAAAAAGACAGAAATATTCCTGCTAATGTTGATGGATTATTGATCGTTGATATTAAGGGCAAATCAGAAGCTGCCGAGAAAGGCGTGATGATTGGTGACATCATTTTATCAGCCAATCAAGCACCTGTTCGTAGCATTTCTGACTTACAAAAAATTATCGAAGACGCGAAAAAATCGACCAAAAAACTTTTCCTTTTTGTCAAACGCGGCACTTCAAATTACGCACTAGTTCTATCAACCAATTAATTAAAATATGAAAATTGCAGTTATCTTCGGCGGTTCTGGATTTGTAGGCACTAGCTTGGTTAGAAAATTATTGGACCAAGGTTTTCGTGTTCGCGTTGTAACCCGAGATAAAGAAAAATCGGCATTTCTGAAAACTTTTGCATCACCAGATTTTCTGTCATTAATTGAGTGGAATTATCATAGTCTTGAAAGGCTTGAAAGTATTTTGGAAAACGCTGATTTTGTCGTAAATTTAGTCGGAATTTTATACGAAGAAAAATCAGGCGATTTCAGAAGAAATCATACTGATCTTGCCAAAAATATCGCACAAAAATGCCAAGAACTTAATGTAAAAAATTTAGTTTACGTTTCTGCACTTTGCGCTGAAAAACCTTCAAAATCGAAATACGCTGCCTCTAAACTTGAAGCAGAAATTGCTGTTCAGGATAATTTTTCCGGCGCGACAATTTTACGTCCTTCAATAATTTTTGGCGAAAAAGATAATTTTTTTAATAAATTCGCCACCCTTGCTAAAAAACCATTCGGAATTTTACCCCTGATCAATCAAGGACAAACCAAATTCCAACCAATTTACGTGGAAGATTTAACGCAAATTATCGCACAAGTTCCCACAGACAAAAAATTCAAAGATAAAATTTATGAAGTTGGCGGCGATAAGGTTTATAGCTTCAAAACCTTGCTAGAACTTGTTGGAAGCTATTGTGAAAGAGAAGTAAGATTTATTAACTTACCCTTTTTTGCAGCAAAAATTCTCGCCTTTTTTATGGAAGGATTCACTAAAAAAATTCTTACAGTTGATCAAGTTGAAATGCTTAAAACTGACAACATTTTAAGCGAACATAATTTCAAAAAAGATTTTGCGATTAATCCAAAATCAGTGGAAGAAATCGTTCCCAATTATTTGAGATAATGTTTTTTGAGCGCTGTCCGGCAAAAATCAATTTATTCTTGAAGCTTACTGGCAGAAGAGCGGATGGTTATCACGATCTTGAATCTCTTTTTGCCTTTCTCGATTTGGCTGACGAATTAAGCGTTGTAAAAGGTGATAAATTTAAGTTAGAAATTGGTGGAGAATTTGCGCAAAAAATCGATCCACAAAATAATCTTTTTACCAAAATTTTAGATTTTTTTGTCGCTGAATTTGGCATCGAGAAAAATCTCCAAATCAAAATTGTTAAGAATATTCCTGTCAGCGCTGGTCTTGGCGGTGGCTCATCTGATGCTGCATATTTTCTGCACGCTTTAAATCAAATTTTTGCGCTGAATTTAAGTGTTGCTGATCTACAAAAAATTTCGCTGAATTTCGGCTCAGACATTGCATTTTTACTGCAAAAAAAAGCAGCAATAGTCAAAGGTCGTGGTGAAGAAATCGTTGAATTTCCTGAATTCAAACCAATTCCAGCTTTACTGATTAATCCCAAAATTGCTGTTTCCACCAAAGAAATTTTTGCCGCTTTTGATGGAAATTTTTCCGCTAAAATTTCAAAAGATGAATTACTAAGAAAAGATGTTTTTGAGTTACTAAATTTTTCCAATGACATGGAAAAGCCAGCAATTGCAGCTCTTCCATTAATTGCTGAAATTTTACAAAACCTTAGAAACCAAAATGCCAAAGTCGCCAAAATGTCAGGAAGCGGTGCTAGTTGTTTTGGTATTTTTGCTGATGAAAATTCACTTGATTTAGCCAATGATTTTTTCGCTAAGAACTTCCCGAATTTTTTTGTAAGAAAAGTTAAAATTTTGTCTAACTTGTAGGACTCTGAGTTTTGCTAAAGAAACCCCGACTCTCTACGAGAGCCACTTCCCTTGACATGGGGTCGGTACTCGGAACATAGCCCCCCTGTCAAGGGGGGTGGCCCCGCAGGGGTCGGGGGGTTTCTAAAGAAGAACCCAAAAAACAAAAATCACTTTATGAAATCTTACGGCTTACAATCGATCGACCAAAAAATGTCTGACTTGCTCAAACCTTTATTTCAAGGCAGCAAAAAAGAATTTATTTTGATTAATAATCTGGTCAAAAATTGGGAAGATGTGATTGGGAAAAAATATGCAAAATTTTGTTATCCTAAATCGGTAAATTTTGGCAAAGAAAAATCAGCGGGGAAATTAACTATTGCTGTTTACAATTCCGCTGTCGGATTTTTTCTAGAAAATAATTCAGAGCTAATTATTGAGCGTATCGCCAGATTTTACGGATATAAATCCATCACCAAAATTATCATCAAACAAGAGCCACGAATTATCTCACAAGAGCAAGAAAAAGAAATAAAATTGCCTGCAGAACAAGAAAATATTTTGCAGCAACAACTTGCTAAAATTGAAGATGATGAATTGTTGCAAACCTTGCAAAAATTGGGCCGAGAAATTTTAAAAAAATAATATGAACGAATTTACGCAAAATTTTACCGACGTATCAATCAAACGTAAAGAAGCCCGAAACAGCACTTTGGTTAGTGTAGTTGTAAATGTTGTGTTAAGCGCAGCGCAGATTATCGCCGGATTTTTGTGTCACTCACAAGCTTTGATTGCTGATGGTTTACACTCTTTATCTGATTTATTTTCTGACTTTGTGGTTTTAATCGCCAATCATTTAAGTGGTAAAGATGCGGATGACGATCATCACTACGGCCATCATCGTTTTGAAACTGCAGCCTCACTTTTTTTAGGCGCATCTTTGGTTGTTGTTGGGTCTGGAATTTTGTGGAGCGCTTGTAGCAAAATTATTTTTCCAGTAACACCTCAACCGGTTCAAATTCAAGCGTTGTGGGTAGCACTTTTTACACTTCTAGCAAAAGAATTGTTGTTTCGCTACATGCTGGAAATTGCCAAAAAATTGAAGTCTTCAATGTTAATTGCTAATGCTTGGCACGCCAGATCTGATGCTGCTTCATCGCTGGTAGTGGTTGTAGGTATTATTGGTGCGTTGATGGGTTATAAAATTCTCGATTCAATTGGCGCTCTGGTTGTTGGTTTAATTATCTCGAAAACTGGTTGGGATTTTGCCTGGGATGCGCTGCATGATTTAATGGATCGTGCAGTTTCAAAGGAAGAAAATGAAAAAATTATTGAGATTGTTCAAAGCACTTCTGGGGTAATCGGATGCCACGATTTACGTACCCGTAAAATGGGGGATATGATTTCGATGGATATTCACATCGAGGTTCAAGGCGATATTACTGTGCGAGAAAGTTATGAAATTGTATCGGAAGTAAAACGCCGCGTGATGTCTGAAATGGCGGTAGTAGATGTAATGATTCACGTTGATCCAGTTTAAAAAATAAGACTCCTTAACCGGCGTGATTCAAACTCGCTCCACCATCAACTGAAATGATCTGACCATTAATAAAGTCATTTTCGATTAGAAACTGCACTGTCTGCACAATATTTTTAGCCTCACCTTTTCTTTGCAGCGGAATTCTTTTGATAATTTTCTGCAACTGCTCCTTCTCAACTCCGTTATCAATCGGATCAAGAATAAAACCCGGCGCAATACCATTTACACGAATGTGCGGAGCAAGTTCCAAAGCCAACATCTTTGTTGCTTCTGCCAAATTTTTCTTACTCAAAAGATAGTGAAAATATTGCGTCTCGAAACGCACAATATTCTTATCAACTATATTGATGATTTGCCCATCTTTAATGTCTTGAGCCAGCACATTTTTCGCAAAATATTGCGACAAAACCAATGGCGCGATGAAATGAATATTGAGGTTATCAAATAGCTCAGATTCCGAGCCGGCAAAGAATTTTGATTTATTAAAAATTGAGGCGTTATTGATGAGTAAATTTAGGTGCGGAAATTTTTTTATCACATTCTGCACCAATTTTTTAGCGCCATCTTCACGACATAAATCTGCTGCAAAAATCTCGCATTTTACGCTGAATTTTTCTTCGATTTCGTTTTTTAATTTTTCCGCTTCAGTTTTAGATTTATTGTAGCTGATCGCAATATCATAACCTGTTTTAGCCAATAAAATAGCAATCTCACGGCCTATTCTTTTAGCGCCGCCAGTAATTAAAACTGCACCAATTTTATTGGTTTTCTTCTGAGTTTTGCTCTTCACGATATTCAATAATTTTTTTATAGAGAGTACGTAAAACTTCGGTTACACCTTTGGTAGTAGCACCAGAAATTGCGAAAACTTTTGGCGATTTTATGCCCTGTTTTTTCAGGTAAGCTTTAAGATCAGCAACTTTTTGTTTAACTTCTTCAGCTTCCAAAAGGTCGATTTTATTGAGCGCAATCACTTCAGATTTTTCTAAAAGTTCTGGACTATAACCAGCCAACTCTTCGCGAATTGTCACATAATTTTCGACCACATTTTCAGCGCTAGCATCAATTAGATGTAGCAATACTCCGCAACGCTCAACGTGTTTTAAGAAACGATCACCAAGACCACGACCATCACTGGCACCTTTAATCAAACCAGGAATATCAGCGAGAACAAATTCATGTTCGTCGACGTAAACCACACCAAGTTGTGGCTTTAAAGTAGTAAAAGGATAGTCAGCAATTTTTGGTTTGGCACGAGTTGTGGAAGCCAAGAAAGTTGATTTTCCTGCATTTGGCATGCCAAGCAAACCAGCGTCAGAAAGTAGTTTTAATTTCAAAATCGCCCACATTTGCTCACCTTCTTCACCTTTTTGGGCATAAGTTGGAGCACGATTAGTTGAGCTTTTGAAGTTAGCATTTCCTAGGCCGCCGCGACCACCTTTGGCGATAACAACCGTTTCGCCGTGAGTCATTAAATCCGCCAAAACTGCACCGGTTTCTTCACAAATAATTTCTGTACCAACCGGAACTTTTAAAATCATATCAGCGCCAGAAGGTCCATTACGATTAGCACCGTGACCTTTAATTCCACTTTTAGCGATAAAATTTTGTTGGAATCGATAATCAACTAACGTGTTTAAGTCTTTGACACATTCAAAAATAATACTGCCACCACGACCACCATCACCACCATCCGGACCACCACGTGGCACAAATTTTTCACGACGAAAACTTGAACCGCCGTTACCACCATCACCTGCTTTTAAATGTATCCGCGCTTCGTCAATAAATTGCATTAGTTACTCACCGTAATTTTTGTTTCTTCTTCAACCACCTTGCCTCCAGCTTCTTTAACTAGAAGTGTAAAAGGTTTGAAGAGTTCGTAATTTTGATTTTTGAAAATTGCTTTTTCTAAACGTGATGAAGCAACGCCCGCAATTTCTAAAGTACGGCAACCGTAAGAACGCAAAGATTCGTTTTTATCTGTTAAAAAACTATGTTCTTCAGCGGCAACTAAAGTTTCCCCGTTAGTTCTTTTAGAAACACGAATACGACGATTATTTACGTAAGCACCAAAACCTTTTTCACAGTAATAAGTTTCACCACCAAAAACTTTAGCAACCGCAACTGAAATTCCTTCTTTCTGACCAGCGGCGTTAGTGTATTCAAGCGCAACTGCCACAGCAAAATCAGGGTTTGAACGTATCAAATTGGAGAATCCATCAATTGGATGAATGATGTAAGAATATTCGGCTTTGCTGTTATGAATGACTTTTTCTCCGTCAGAAAAAATCATGTTATATTCAGGACGCAATTTACTGAATTCTTCAGCCAAAACTTGTTTCACTCGCACATAACAAGCAGAAGCAAATTTTTGTGCTGACATTGGGTTTGATTGTAAATTTTCTAATTCGATGAAATCACGCGCCATACGAGCAGTAGATTTTTCGATGGCTTTTAGAATAACGTTAAGATTGGCACTGTAGCGCATTATGTTTTTAGTATTGTCTTGTTTGCAGAGATAAATTCAGTTCTGGGATCTGTGACGCACTTCTTACTTTTTTGAGCGAAAATTCCAACTTATTTTCTTCGCTGGCAGAAAATTTCACCAAGCTATGAGCATAAAAATTCTGATCATCACGCTTTGAAAAATCAGAGCGATAGTGCGCACCGCGACTTTCACGACGATTTAGCGCCGAAAAATTCGCTGCAATCGAATTTAAAAATAGACTTTTAAGTTCAAAATATTCGACCAGCTCTTCATTCCAAATCAGACTTTTATTTGTTATTTGGTAATTTTTGAAACTGGAAAAAAATTCAAAAGTTTTTGCCAAACCTTCTTTTAACAATGCTTCGTCGCGAAAAACTGCGAGATGTTTTTCATTATTTTGTTGAAGCGCTTTTTTCAAACTAGAAAGAGTAAAAGACGATGACAGTTTTGGGTCAAAAATATTTTTTAATTTCTCAATCTTCTCGGCAGCAATTTTATCAGCTGATTTCGCTGATTGTTGCTTAATTTTCTCTGCCGCTTTTTGACCAGAAATTTTACCAAATACCACCAAATCAAGCAAAGAATTACATCCTAAACGATTGGCACCATGAACCGAAACACATGCCGCTTCACCGATTGCCATCAATCCGGCGATTTCTTTTTCGCCATCGATTACCATACAATCAATATTAGTTGGAATACCGCCCATCGTGTAATGCGCTGAAGGGCTAACTGGAATTAAATCTTTTTTAACATCTAATCTTGCGAAATTTTTAACTAATTCCACAACTCCTGGAAGCTTATTATTCAGGACTTCTTCGCTTAAATGACGTAAATCAAGATGCAGAAAATTTTTATCTTTACCAATACCAAAACCAAGGTGAATTTCTGTTGCCATCGCTTGAGAAATAACATCGCGCGACGCAAGTTCCATCATTTTTGGCGCGTATTTTTTCATAAAACGTTCGCCATTGCAGTTAAGCAAATAACCGCCCTCACCTCTTGCCGCTTCGGTTACCAGAAATCCGTGACCAAAAATTCCGGTTGGATGAAATTGCACGAATTCCATATCTTGTAGATTTAAGCCAGCTTCAAAAACCAAAGCTGATCCATCGCCACTACAAATTAATGATGAAGTTGTGTTTTGGTAAATCTGGCTGTATCCGCCGGTTGCCAAGATCAGAATCTTACTTTCAAAAATTACTAACTCGCCGGAATTTAAATCTATTGCCAGACAGCCTTTGCAACCTTCTTCATCAATTAGCAAATCACTAACAAAAAATTCTGAGAAAAATTTTACATCATTTTTCAAGGCTTGTTGATGTAAAGTATGAAGAATAGTGTGACCAGTTTTGTCCTTAGAATAACAAGCACGGTGAGCAACATTACCTTGCCCAAAATTTGTAGTTTGACCGCCATAAGCACGTTGGGCAATTTTACCTTTTTGGTCGCGCGAAAAAACTACACCCATTTTTTCCAAATCGATAATCGCGTTTTCTGCTTCACGACAAAGAACTTCTACCGCATCAGTATCCGCCAAATAATCCGACCCTTTTAGCGTATCGTAAGCATGCCATTTCCAATCATCTTCTGCAGAATTAGCGAGTGCAGCATTAATTCCACCTTTAGCGGCAACTGTGTGACTGTTGCTGGGAATAACTTTACTGATCACGGCAATATTTTTCGCACCAGAATCTATTGCTGAAATCGCCGCTGTTAAACCAGCGCCGCCAGAACCAATAATCAGAATATCGAATTGTTGTTTTGTAACAGGAAAATTCACCGTGAACAAATTAAGTTTCAGATTTGAGATTTAGATTTTAGAAATAAAAATAAGTCTCCCTAACAAGATTTTGAATCTCAAATCTTAAATCCTAAATCTTAAATAAAATTGATTAAAATTATTTTCTGTGCCTTCAACGAAGAACAAAATCTGAAAAAGCTCTTGGTTGATATAAGTCATGAGATGCAAAATTCAGGGCGTAAGTTTGAAATTATTGCTTGTCTTGATGGTACAACTGACGGTTCTTTTGAGATGATGGATTCATTCTCGAGATTTCATACCATAAAAGTTCTACCTCTTAGAAATGAAAGAGGCTTGGGGCGCGCTTACAAAAGAATTTTTTTGAACATTATCGAAAACTCTGCCGATGATGATGTAGTTATTTCGCTTGATGCCGACAACACTCACAATCCCGAACAAATTTCTGAAATGTTGAAACATCTTGAAGAACACAAGCTCGATTTGGTTGTGGCTTCACGATTTTGTGACAAAAGTATCATGGCCGAATTTCCACTTTATCGCCAAGGTATCAGCAAATTTACATCAATTTTGTTACAAACTTTATTCGGCGTTAAAACCATTACTGGCAAAAAATTAAAAGATTTCACCAGCGGCTATCGCGCTTACAAAGTTTCAAAACTCAAAGAACTTTATCATCTCAGAAAAGATTCATTCATCGAAGAACCCGAATTTACTTATACTTGTGAACTGTTGATAAAATTAGCTCGTATTAATAGTCGTATCGATGAAATTGCTATTGATTACGATTACGGTCAGAAAGTTGGCGCAAGCAAATTGCGTGTAATGAGAAATTTTTACAGATTAGTATTATTGCTAATCAGATTGTCTGGAGAGAAATTCAATGAAAATAAAAAACTCGCTTAATCAAAAAACACATATCAAAGCTTTCTCGATGATCGAATTATCGATCGTAATTTTGATCATTGGAATTTTGATTTCAGGGATTCTGGCGAGTAATGCGATTATCAAGAAGTTTAGAATTCAAACTGCGCAGACCTTAACAATTTCATCACCAGTTCAGGGAATTTCTGATTCGGTTTTGTGGTTAGAAAGTAGTTTAGATAAAAGTTTCAAAGATTCAGAAAGTAGTGATACCAGCA
Source organism: uncultured Rhizobium sp. (assembly GCA_964444545.1). Lineage (GTDB taxonomy): Bacteria > Pseudomonadota > Alphaproteobacteria > Rickettsiales > UBA1997 > UBA2645. Next base: position 11,749 of record CAYUHG010000019.1, on the reverse strand, counting down.
GTCTGAGTGCTTGGCACGATGTTCGCGAGTCAGTGAATAAAAATAACGCAACTCAAAGTAATAGCGCAAATTATCCAACTTATTCGAATTCGATTAACAGTATTCAAGCTGTGAAGTTTGATGGCACGAACGGTTATTTCAGCGTTGATGGAAGTGTTCTAAATAACACGAATTATACGATTTTCGTTCTCGAACAAAGAGACAGCAATAAAAGCGGAAACTATTTCATTGGCGATTCATCTTCAGCTAACGAATCAACTACGAATAAAAACTTAGTTCTGGGTTAGAAAGATTAAGCATTCTCAATCAAGCGATAATTCTTACACCTCATCAATTTCTTCTTACTCATCTTAATCAGAAAAGCCTCGTGTTTTCACATTTGTTCATGATAAATCTGTTGGTAAGAAAACATATTAATGGCCTTCTTGCTGCTACTTCGACTGATACAAATCATTTGTCAGGAATGACGACTCTGACAATCGGAAAATCTTATCAAGGTCAACTTGGAGAAGTTGTAATCTTCGCCCGCGCTTTAACAACTTAAGAGCGTCAATCGGTTGAAGATTATTTGGACAAAAAATGGAATAGTAAGATTCTAAGATCAGTTGGTTCATCAGGTGGAAATGGCGGAGCTGGTTTATCCTATGATATTACAGGAACCACGACATTTTAAGCTGCTGGTGGCGGCGGAACTGTTAATGCAGGAAATGATACTGGTGGTTCTGGTGGATCGAGCATAGGCGGACAAGGTGGCTCATCAAATCAAGTTGGGGGAAGTGGCACCGCTAATACTGGAAGTGATGGAAATGGCAGTAAAGGTATTGTTATAATCCACTACCTCAGATAACCATAAATCAAAAAACTTCCAAAATAATTTTTTGCCCTCTAAATAAACTCTCTTTCCTAATAGAAATTCCCAACCCTTAGAATTCCCTTACAACGTATGACACAGAAAAGACGCGTAGTCGTAACTGGCATTGGTGCTGTTACGCCTTTGGCTGCAACTGCCGAATCAACTTGGAAAAAACTTATTGCCGGACAATCAGGTCTTGGAAATATTACTATTTACGATGCATCTGAATCGCCTTGCCGCATCGCTGGCGAAGTAAAATTCGGTACTGAAGGCGACTTGTTCAATGTCGATAAATTCATTGAACAAAAAGAACAAAAGAAGATGGATCGTTTCATCCATTTCGCTATCTCTGCTGCTGACGAAGCCATCGCTGACTCAGGTTGGAAACCATCAAATGAAGAAGAGCAATATCGTACCGGCGTTATGATCGGTTCTGGTATTGGCGGTCTTCCTTCAATCGAAAGAACTACTCTTCAAATCAAAGAACGTGGTGTTAAAAAAATCAGCCCATTCTTCATTCCTGCAAGTTTGATCAACTTAGCTTCAGGACAAGTTTCAATTAAACACGGTTACATGGGACCAAACCACGCAGTTGTTACAGCTTGCGCAACTGGTTCACACGCAATTGGCGACTCTGCTCGTATGATCGAATATGGTGACGTTGACGTAATGATCGCCGGCGGTACTGAAGCCACTATCTGCGAAGATGGTATTGGCGGATTCGCGGCTCTTCGCGCTCTTTCAACTAGCTTTAACGACAATCCAACTGCTGGCTCAAGACCTTGGGACAAAGATCGCGACGGTTTCGTTATGGGCGAAGGCGCTGGTATCGTAGTTTTGGAAGAATATGAACATGCCAAAAAACGTGGCGCAAAAATTTACGCTGAAGTTGTTGGTTACGGTCTTTCTGGCGATGCTTATCACATCACAGCTCCTGAAACTACAGGACGCGGCTCAACTTACGCGATGAAACTTGCATTAAAACACGCTCAAATCAGCGGCGACAAAATCGACTATATCAACGCTCACGGAACTTCAACTCCAATGGGTGATGAAATCGAAGTTAATTCAGTTAAGAAAATTTTCGGCGATCACTCTTATAAACTTTCAATGTCTTCTACTAAATCAGCTATTGGCCACTTGCTTGGTGCTGCTGGTGCGGTTGAAGCAATTTTCTCACTTCTTGCCATCAGAGACAATGTTGCTCCACCAACATTGAATTTGGAAAACCCTTCTGAAGGCTGCGATATTGATTTGGTCGCTAAAACAGCGAAACAAAGAAAAATTGATTATGTCATGTCAAATTCATTTGGATTTGGCGGAACTAATGCCTGTCTAATTCTAAAAAGAATATAAGCCGAATGAAGAAGAAGATCTTAACTAATATTCTCGGCGGTTTTTCTGTTGCGGTGTTTTGTTATCTCATGGTGATTCTTTGCGTCATCATGTATTTCAACGCACCCAACAGCTATCACCGTGAAGATAAAAGATTTATCATCGAAAGCGGCTTAACTTTTCGCCAAGTTGTCGAAAAACTTCACCAAGAAAAAATCGTTCAAAACCCTAACGCCTTTTTGTATCTATCCCAGTTGATCAAAGGCATGGATCCAAAAGTTCGTTACGGCGAATATTTCTTCGAACGCAACACTTCTTACTACAAAATTCTGCATAAAATGGTGCGTGGAAACATCTTCTTCCGTAAAGTTACCGCTGCTGAAGGTTTGACTACTCATACAATTTTAAAAATTATCGACAGCTCTCCTGGATTGATTGGACAGATTCCGACCAATATCAAAGAAGGCACTTTGTTACCAGAAACTTATTTCTATTCTTATAACGATACCAAAGCCTCAATCGTTAAAAGAATGAGCGAATCGATGAATAAAAACCTTAACGAACTTTGGGAAAAACGCGATCACAACATTCCTGTTAAAACTAAAGAACAGGCTTTGATCTTGGCCTCAATCGTTGAAAAAGAAACCGGCATCGATACTGAACGCCCGAAAGTTGCTTCTGTTTTCACCAATCGCCTGAGAAAAGGCATGAAGTTACAATCCGACCCAACAATCATTTATTCGTTCACTATGGGCGATAAAAGTTTAGAAAGACCAATTAAACTGAGCGACATCCGCAACAACTCTAACTATAACACTTACAATATTTTCGGCCTTCCTCCTGCTCCAATTTGCAATCCGGGAATTGCTTCAATCAAAGCTGTTTTAAATCCGCCAGCCAGCGACTATTTATATTTCGTAGCTAACGGTAAAGGTGAACATCATTTCTCAACTACTCTTGCTGAACATAACGACTACGTTGCTAGATATCGTACTTTGATGGCAGCACCAAAACCTGCTAGCCCTACAACAAAAACTCCAGCGGCGGCTCAGTAGTTTCTTTAACATTTGTCATTCTGAGCGAAGCGAGTAATCTCGTAAAAATTAAACTTCTGAGATTCTTCGCTATACTCAATGATGACCATAAGTAAAACGTGACCGACAATCTCACACAAACCATAAAACTACAGCAACTCGCTTCCAACCCTCAAAACTCATCCTGGGTTTTTGCCTCAGCAGGTTCTGGCAAAACTAAAGTTCTTACTGATCGCGTTTTAAGACTACTTTTAAGCAACGTCACACCAGACAAAATTCTGTGTCTTACTTTCACCAAAGTTGCTGCCGCTGAAATGCAAAACCGCATCAATAATGAATTGGCTAAGTGGGTTTTACTTGATGATACAGCGCTTAACCAAAAATTGTTTGATTTGAGTGGCTCTAAAGCAAGTTCGAATGATTTAAAAAAGGCCCGCATTTTATTCGCCGAAATCCTTGATGCTGAATCTAAAATCAAGATTCAAACCATTCACTCTTTTTGCCAAAGTTTGATCAAAATCTTTCCTTTTGAAGCCAAAGTTCGACCGAATTTTGAAGTATTAGAAGACGCTCAGGAAAAATTATTTTTACAAAAATCGCGTAAAGAAGTTCTAAAGAAATCGGCACAAAATTCTCAACTCCGTCAGTTAGTTAGCACAATTAACTCGAAACTTCACGAAGCCACTTTTGATGAATTGATTGAAGATTTATTATCAAAGAAAGAACAGCTGACAATTTTGAAAGAAAATTACTTCGGAATTGATGGCGTGATTGCAGAAATTTTTAAGAAATTTGGTGTGCAGGAAAATGAAGATGAGAATCAAATCATCTCCGAATTTTTACAAAAAATTGACCTCAATAAATCAGCCAAAATAGCTAACCAGCTTGATGAAAGCACTTCGAGCAGAAATTTAGAAAGCAGCGAAAAAATAAAAAAATTCTTAAAGAATCCTTCGGCAAAAAATTTTAATATTTACGCCTCAGCATTTATTACCGATGAAAATAAGCCGCGTAAATTTTACGACAAAATTGCTCAGGATGCTGACTTTATTGCTTTCGTTTCTACAGAAATAACTCTGATTAAACAATTTCAAGAACAACTAAATTCTTACAAAATCTGCAATTCCACCGCCCTACTTTTAAAATTTGTCGATCAGATTTTGGAAAATTATTCGCAGATAAAATCACAAAATGCCCTTCTCGACTACAACGATTTAATTATCGAAACCAACCGATTACTGGCCAATCCCAATTTTGCTGATTGGGTAAAAATGAAAATGGATGGCTTGTTCGATCACATTTTAGTCGATGAATCACAAGACACCAACCATCAACAATGGAATATTGTTAAAGCTTTAACCGAAGATTTTTTTTCGGGCATTAGCGTTACCAACAAAAATCGCACAATTTTTATTGTTGGCGATGAAAAGCAGTCGATCTATTCATTTCAGGGTGCACAAGCCGACATCAGCTCTGAAATTTTCTCTTATTTTAAAGAAAAATTGCGCGACAATCCGATCAAATTTCACAAGATTGATCTAAGTAATTCATTTCGTTCTCTCCCAACAATTTTGGATGTAGTTGATGCAACTTTTTCGCAAGAAAAAGAAAGAAATGCTATCACAAAAGTCAGTGATTTCCAAGGTCACAAAGCGATTCGCCAAGGTATCGGATATTTTGAAATTTGGCCGCAAATTAAATTAAAAAAAGACGAAAAACCCAAAACTAAAGAAAAAGATTACGAGTGGAAATTTGATCTAAATCCGCGCGAGAATTATTTTGCTGAAGAATTTTTAGCCCAAAACATCGCCGTCAAAATTAAAAATTGGGTTGAAAGTGGAAGAGTTTTAGAGGGCCGCGACAGATCTTTAAAATATAGCGATTTCATGATTTTACTTCGTCGTCGCACCAATGGTTTTGACCGAGTTTTACAGCGCTTTTTTCATCAATATCAAATTCCTTTTGGTGGAGCGAATAAAATAAAATTTGCTGATAGTTTGATAATTCAAGATTTGCTTGCTTGTGCTAAATTCGCACTTTCACCGCATGATGATCTAAATCTTGCCGCAGTTTTAAAATCGCCAATTTTTGCAATTAGTGAAGATGAGTTATTGGAAATTTGTTTAGTAAGAAATCAGCACAAAACCACGATTTATCAGGCTTTACAACAATTGCCAAAATTTTGCAAAACCACTGAGATTTTACGTGATCTACAAAAAAAATCGCAGCAGCTAAATTGTTTTGAGTTTTTTCACTTTATTTTAAGCCAGAAAAATCGTCACAACATTGCTAGCAGATTTGGTTCTCAGGCTTTGGAAATATTGGATAAATTCAGTCTTAAAGCTTTCGATTTTTGTAATAATTTCTCACCAGATTTACAAAAATTTTTAGACTTTGTCGAGAAACTAAATCCAGAAATCTCGTTTTCTGATGCCGATAATAACCAAGTTTTAATTACTACAGTCCACTCAGCGAAAGGCTTGCAAGCGCCGGTTGTTATTCTGCCCGATTGTTGTTTTAACACTAATCAACTACGCAGCACCAAGGAAAAAATTTCATGGATTGATGGTTTACCAATTTGGTGCGCTGCAAAAGAAGAAGAAAATAATTTGCTACGATCGGCGCGTGAAATCAAAAAGCATGAGGCGAAAGATGAATATTTGCGTTTACTTTATGTAGCGATGACTCGCGCTGAAAACGAGCTCTACATCGCTGGTAGCGGCAGCACTAATGATGAAGAATGTTGGTATAATTTGGTTAGAAAATCAGTTGCAGATAAATGTCGTAAAACCGAATTTTTTGATGAAAAAAATCATCAGTTAGATGTCGATAATTTTGAGATTGTTAATGAAGTTTTGGTGATTGGTGAGCAAGAACTGAACTTTAAAAAGGGTTTGCAAAACCAGTCTTGCCACGAGTCTTATAAAATTCCTGCTGCTGTAATATTGAAAACAAACTCACAAAATTTCGATACTTCGACAAGCTCAGTACGGCGCTTCGCTCAAACAGCGGAAGGGGAGGAAAGAATAAATCAAATTTCCAGCTCTCAAATCAAAGGAAAATTAATTCATAAAATTCTCGAAACCTTTGGCAAAAATTACCAATCTTCAAAAAAATGGTTGGCTGAAATTGCTCAAAAAATAATTGATCGCGAAGAATTTTTATCAGCGAAAGAAAAAACGGCGATCAGCGATGAGATCTTAAAATTCCTTACTTCCGAGCATTTTGAAAAATTATTTTCCGGCGAAATAAAATGCGAAGTTGAAATTGCTGGCAACTCTGAAGTGCGCAGAATCGATCTTTTAGTTGAAAAAGAAAATGAAGTTTTAATTATAGATTATAAATCAGAAGAAACCTTACCAGACAAGATTCCTCAGCACTACATCGCACAACTTAAAACTTACGCAAATCTGGTACAAAAAATTTATCCGCAGAAAAAAATTGTTACGGCGATTTTTTGGGTAAAATTTTTACAGCTCAAAATAATTACGAATAATGACCGAAATTACTAAAAATATTCATCTAATTTCAGATCACGCAATTTCCGCAAAAATAAAAACAACCGATCAAGCGATTGACGCCTTAATAACTCTTGGCGATCCAGTAGTTACCGAAGAAACTTTTAATATCTTCCACAACATACCCACTAACAATACCATCCCTTTAGCCCGCACTCAACTTGCTGTTGCTGGTAAATTATCTTTTCAAATGTCGGAGCGCGATGTTTCAAGAATCATCGGCAATATTGTCCAGATTTTGCGCTCTCCTAGATCAATAGCAAAACATCTACATAATCTCAACCACGAGCTTGGTCTTAGAATGGCTGCAGATGGTATTCACTTTAGCGAAGCTGATTTACCACAATATTTAATCGCCGGAAAATGCCATTTTATCGCCGGACCAAAACCAGAAAATTATGTTTTTCGTAAAAAAAATTATCTGCTTGATAAACTGTTACTCGAAAGAGAAATGGCTGACGGCATCAATGTTGAAGGATATAGCGCCGAGTTTTCAGGATTTATTCCTTTTGGCGAAGCCAACAAATTTGTCTTAGATGGACATTTATTTTCTGAGAACGAGCAAGTTGATAATACGATTCTACACGGAAAATACAGCCATCGCCTTGCATTCGAAATTTTTCGTGAAGCTCAAAAATCTGGTGATCTGAATTTAGAATTATCGAATGGACATAAATTAACCACCAAAGAGCTGTTGGAATTTATGGTAAAGGTAAAGATTGGTAGCTTTGAAGATAAACCATCAGAACTTTCCAGCGTGTGGGCTCATCTTATGGATTGTGTTGATGATTCTGTTTACCTCGAATCATCCATTCATTCAGACAATCTGTATGAAGATTATTACGAAATGTTCGATCCTGATAATTATTCTTACAGCGCCAGAAATCCGGCCGTTTTTAAAGCAATGCTAACCTGTTTTGGTCGAGAATTAGGTTTGTCAAATCTGCAACATTACTTACTCGACAGCCAATGGAAACAGATGGAAAAAATTATCACCCGTGCCAAAGAAAATGACACAGCAGGAATATTAACCGGAATTTCCGATACACAAATTGCGACTAACTGCATCAAAATTATGGTTTGCGATCTTAATCCACCAAATATCGTATCCCCAAATCCTTTAACAATCAGAGCTGATGAAATTGATCGCAGCAAAAAACGCGCTTTTGGTGCTGAATATGATGATAAAATTACGGTTAAAACTAGAAAATTAGCTGCACGAACTTTATCGCAAATCGGAACAACAATTGAACGTTCAGATAAGGCAATATCTCATTAAAAACATCTATGAATGTTCCAAACCGTTAAACAAATCTGCACAGTAAAAAATAAAAAATTCGCGGATAAACCCGAAAGCATGAGAGAAATGATTGATGCCTTGTGTAAAGAAGGCTCAGCAGTGGTTTCGCAACAAACTATTAACGTTGGAAATAATTATCGTCCGTCACAAAAAGTGATTCTGTTCGAATCAAGCATCAAAGCTAGACCGGAGTTATCATTTAAAATCACTAAAGGAGAAGCTCTCCGAATCACTAACGAAATCGCCAATATTCTACGCGATCCTCAAATAATGGCAAAATATCTGCGTGATCTTGATGAAGAATTGGGTAGAAAAATGTTGGAACAAGGAATCGAATTTAGCGATGCTGATCTGCCACAATATGTAATTGCTGGCAAAGGAAATTTTATTGCCGGCCCGCCGCCAGAAGGTTACGTTTATCGCACAAAAAATTATCTACTCGATCAACTTTTGCTCAGAAACGAGATGGCGGCTGGAATTAATCAAGAAGGATATACTCCCGAATTTTACGGAATTATTGATTACGATACTGCCGATAGTTTTGTAGCAGAAGGCCACATTTTTTCAGAAAATGAGCAAATCGATAACATCTTGTTACACGGCAAATATTCACACCGTTTGATGTTTGAAGTTATTAGAAAAGCGTCAGAGTGCGGCGATCTTAATCTTAACACTTCACAGCAACAATTAACTCACAAACAACTTTTGGAAATGTTGGTTTTAGTTGATTATAACGAGAATAATTTATGGGCGCATCTGCTTGATAATACTGATGACACCACATATTTCACACCGGCCCTTGATGCTGATGAGATAGATTATTCTCACAACATTGGGGCGTTATTTCGGCCGCAAAATTATTGTTACAGCTCACGTTCACCATTTGTATTCAAGTCACTTTTAACCTGTTTTGGTACTGAGTTAGAATTACCAAATCTGCAGCATTATCTACTTGATAGCCATTGGAAGCAGGTACGCAAAATTACGGATCGCGCCTTAGAATCTGATAAAGAAGGAAAACTCACCGAAAGATTGTCGCCGTCAGATCTTTACACCAACTGCGTTAAATCTTTATTTTGTAATAGTAATGCTACGTCTCAAGTGGTTGATAATCCTCTAACTCCCAGAGTTTATAATGGTTTTCCAGCAAAAAGAGAAGCCTTCGATTATTATGTTGATGAAGGAATTATGGCGAAAAGTAAGAAAAAAAGAGCCGTTTTAGACTCAACAACCACGCAACAATCTAACCTTGCTGGCAGATTAGTTGATCTGGATAGGAAAAGTTATGACGGCAGAGAAAATGGTTAGCTTTCTAGATGCAGCATTTCGTCAAAAGTTGGACGACGGCGGATTACTTTAAATTTATCACCATCAACCAAAACTTCCGGAATCATCGGACGGCAGTTATATTCGTTCGACATTGAAGAACCGTAAGCGCCAGCAGAACAAAATGCTAAAAGTTCACCAGCTTTTGGATTAATTAGATCGCGGCCTTGCGCTAGAATGTCAGTACTTTCACAAACTGGGCCCGCCAAATCGTAAGTAATTTTAGTGCCGATTTTTTTGCGTACTTCCAAAACTTCGTGATAAGAACCGTAAAGTCCCGGACGCATTAAATCGTTCATCGCGGCGTCAATAATAACAAAATTTTTCACGCCAGTTTCTTTTAAAAGCACAACTTTTGCTACCATCAAACCAGCGTTACCAACCATAGCGCGACCTGGTGCGATAGTAATTTTGACATCAAGATCTTTGGTAATTTCTTTAATCAAATTAGCGTAGTCGTTGAGTAAAAGTGTATTTTCGTTTTTGTACAAAATTCCGATACCGCCGCCAAAATCGAGAGCGGCAATTTTGTGGCCTCGACTGCGTAGCTTTAAGCACAGCTCACGAAGTTTAACGAAAGCAGATTTGAATGGATCAATCGAAGTAATTTGCGAACCGATATGCATGGCGATACCGTAAACTTCAAGTCCAGGAAGTTGCGCTGCTTTGGCATATACTTCTTCAGCCATTTCAATATCAACACCAAATTTGTCGCCTTTACGACCAGTAGAAATTTTATCTAATGTTTTAGCATCAACGTTAGGATTTACGCGCAAGCTAAATTTAGCCTTTTTATTCAATGAATATGCTACTTCATTGAGCATATACATTTCAGCAATTGATTCGACTGAAAATTCTTCCACACCATTTTCAAGAGCAAATTTAATTTCTTCGTAAGTTTTACCTACCCCAGCAAACACGATCTTTTTTGGATCAATTTTAGCTTTAATGGCACGGAAAACTTCACCAGCTGAAACTGCGTCAATTCCAGCTCCAAGACCGCTAAGAATTTCAACTAAATGAATGTTGTAATTGGCTTTGATGGCGTAACAAATTTTGTAATCAGAAATTTTGGCATTAGCAAAAGCATCAACAAAATTCTGATAATTTTCGATCAAAGTTTTTTTGGAATAGCAATAAAATGGTGTTCCAACAGCTTCAGCAATTTTAGTAATCGCAACGTTTTCAACGAAAAGTTCGTCACGATTTTTTACGTTTTTGTAAGAAAGATATTTCATGAATTTAAAAGATTTAGAATTGAGCGCGGCAAAATAAATCAGGCAGGCTCAATTCTCAACAGTTGAAGTGGATTTTATGACAGCTTAATTAATCTGATATTTCACAATCACGACACCAGAACCACCAGCACCACCAACGGCATTACAACATGCAGTAGCACCTCCGCCACCTGAACCTCGATTTGCTGTACCAGCACCTGGAGCACGATTGGTTCTGTGATTTCCCCCCGGGCCTTGACCACCATATCCACCACCACAACTTACGTTATTGTTAAGAACCCCAGCTGCGTAACTTGTAGCAGCACCACCACCAGCATAACAAACCGAAGTTCCAGAAATTGAACTGGTATATCCAGCACCACCAGCTCCACCTGTACTATTATTAGCACCAGTTCCTCCAGCACCACCAGCTCCACCACCGCCACCAGCATAATATAGACTATAACCAGTTCCGCTATCTGTCACAGAATTACCACCGTTATTTCCATAAATAGAAGCACCAGTTTGTGCCGTTTGTGTTGTAGTTCCAAATCCTCCAATCATTGCAGCACCACCACCAGAACCACCAGAACCAGCGTTAGCTGTATCACTTCCGCCACCACCACCACCTTTTGCTACTAATAAACTTGAACCAAAAACTGAATCTTGGCCATTATTACCAGCAGTAACTGAACTTTGAGCAGCGCCACCATTTCCAACTGTGATAGAATAGGTAGTCGATGTGATTGCATAAGAAGAAGCATAAACTACACCACCAGCACCACCACCACCAGCGCCATTGGTATAATATCCAGAACCACTACCAGATACACCACCTGAACCACCACCACCAATAACTAAAATTTCAGCACTACCGCTGCCAATACAAGATAAGATACCAGAAGAGTTGAAGGTATGAATTTTATAAGTTGATCCACCAGATGAAGTTGTAGTTTCAGTTCCACCAGAACAGTTCGGATTTAGGATATTACAACTTGAGCCACTTAATGTATAACCACTAGCGCAAGAACAACTAGTTGCTCCAATATAAGAAAAAGATCCGTTGAGACAGGTGTAAGAAAGCGATCCAGTAAAATGAGCTGAAGTATCACAAGTCAAAGATCCTGTTCCACCACCAACCGTAGTATCAGTAATCCCAGTCGCCG
>CAYUHG010000018.1:0-33035 GCA_964444545.1 uncultured Rhizobium sp. | reverse complement strand
CCTTGACAGGGGGGCAGGACTCGGATCATCGCCCCCCTGTCAAGGGGGGTGGCCCCGCTAGGGGTCGGGGGGTTTAATGAGACAAACTCGATAACTTACTTAATAAGTGTAAATATAACTAAACATCACACCAAACAAAGATGCCGAGCTATTACTTTCTTTAACGCTGGCACGGCTAACATCAATGGCAAGGTTGTTCATAAATTTATATCCCAAAGAAATCTGAGTTTGATGATCGCGGATGTTATTGGTTCTTTGGTTTTGGTTAATTCTTCTGTAGATCTGAGAAACACTTGCTGTCCAACCACTGTATTTACCGATCAAAGCCATAGTTAAGTAATTTGCGTTACGACCTCTTTCACCAGTGAAATTGTTAAGTCGTGACAATTCAACAAACGGAATCACCGAAGTATTTGAACCAACTTTGTAAAGATATTCTGAACCAAAAACGTAACCAGTTTCACGTGCTCTTTCAGTTCCAACATTACCCTGATTTACACCTAAACTTCTGTAGCCCAAATTATAAAACCAGTTTTCGCGACCAAAAAATTTGTCACCCTGAAAACTCAAAGAGTAAGATGACAAAGTACCGGTATTACCAGCTAAACCATTATTTTTACTTTCAGTATTACGACCATTAATCGCACCGCTTAGTCCGGTAGTATCGTTGAAGAAAGTGTTAATCGATAACTCACCACCTTCAAGCAAAGCAGTAACGCCGCCGCCCAATTTTTCTCTAAGCTCGTAGTCTTTAGTGATGTCTTGGCTGAACACACCAATTCTTTTATTATTTTTGTAAGCAGTACCAAAGCTTGGATTAAATTTACCGATGAAGAATCTCATATCTTCATCTTCATATTGGGCTTTCAACTCTTCGATTAAAAGTCCGGTATCCATTGGGTGAAAGCCACGATTATCTGACAAGAAAGTTCTAGTTCTTTCTGGATTTACTGGATCTCTGGTTGTGTAAACATCTGATGGATTAAGCTTCCACAAAGTTTTTGCCGACCAATTTTTATTCATGTTTAATGAAAAATTGGACTCGATATTCATGTAAGCGTTATTAGGAGAAACACCAGTAGCAGTAGTTGAAAGCACTCTGTCAGTTTTAAATTGGAATAAAGTTTGTCCTGAAACGTTGGGATATTGCTGACTTCCCGCTGCGAAAGAATCGAAAGAAAATGCAGCAAAAGTTGAGAAGAAAAGTGCAAAATGTTTTTTCATTTTTAAAAAATTTGAAATTTTGGCGCTGTCGCAAATCAAGTTTTTCTAAGAAATTTTTGATTTGCGGCTTCACCTTTGTGAGATCTCTTGAGAGCTTGATGCTCTAGTCCTTGTTCAGTATAACAGTAACCGATGTTCCAACATTTACTTCGCTTTCGATTAAAAGAGAACCACCGTGTAATTCAATAAAATATTTCGTTAAATATAAACCAATTCCCGTTCCCGCAACTGCCAAAGTATTTTTAGCACGGAAGAATTTCTGACCGATGTGAGATAAATCTTCTTTAGGAATTCCGATACCTTGATCGACTACACGAATCAAAACTCTTTTGTCGGTATCTTTCGATAAAACTTTTACCGTCGAATCGTTTTTAGAATATTTGATCGCGTTGGAAATAATGTTAGTAAATGCGTGGTCGAGCAATTTATTGTCGCCATGAAAATTAGTTGGCAAATCATCAATTCGGGTCAACACAGTAATGTTTTTCTGCACCGCTAAGTTGGAATTCTTTTCGATGATGTCGAGTACAAAAGCTTTTAAATCAAAAGTTTGTTTCTCGACTTTGATATTGTTTTGTCCGTTCTCCATTTTCGCCAAATTCAGCGTTGAATGAATCAAACCATTCATGCGTGAAATACCGCTTTTAATGCGATCTAGCGACTTATCAACCGATTCTTCCTTAACGTTAAGAGACTTCAATTTTCGCGCCAACAATTCTCTAGTACTGTCAATAATTTGCAGCGGCGTTTTAAATTCGTGCGACACCAAAGCGACAAATTCGCTTTGCATTTTACGCATGTTTTTTTCTTCCTTCAGCGCTTCTTTTAATTGTTTGGTTTTCTCCAATAATTCATGGTTGGAAACCATTACTCTTTCCACCGAATAAGCGCGATCAATCGCAATTGAAAATTGATCTGCCACCGTTTCCAACAAATCAATTTCATCAACCAACCAACTTCTTTTTTGTGATTGGTGAATGTAAATACCACCGTTTACCACCTCGTTGAAAGACGTGGTAATACTGATCTGGGAGACAATGTTGTATTTCTCACAAATCTCACGAATTTGGTTAAAATTGTTGTCGTTCTCAACGTCATCAACAATTATCAGCGAACTTCTTTTATTTTTATTGCCGACTTTTTTGTAAAAATAATTTTGGAAATTGATGTAGTCGGCGAGCATTTTCAAATTCTCTGGATCGGAACTACTCTTGAACATCGGCTCGCAATCAGAGTTACAATATTCGGTAATAAAATTGGTGTTGCCTTTGCGATAATCGTGAAGCAAGCAGCGATCAACTTTCAAATGCTGACACAACATTTTCGAGATCTCGTAAGCAATATCACGAATCGACAAATCAGAAACGATTAAATAACCAACTTCACGCAGCAATCTTTCATTACGCAGTGCGCGTTCTAAATTTTTCAGAAGAACAACGTTAGAGTTTGATGGAGTTTCTTTAACCAACGCCAGATCAAATTCTTCGAAAGTAAAAGTTGCATAAGATTTTGGATTAAAATGCGGATCTGAAATTTTTTGCTCGAGAGTTTTTTCCGGCTCTTCAATTGGTTGAAAATTAATTTTCAGCTTAATGTTTTTTGGATCAGCTTTGTGATCAGGAATAGTTACAATTACTGATGATTGGTGAAAATCTTTTACCGCTTTAATCAAACGTATGTACTCAATCTGGTCTTCCGATGAGTAATCGAAATCAAGATCGTTAAATAAAAAGTCGTAACTTTTTCCAATTAAATTTGCTTCGCTTATGCCAAAAATTTGGTAGAATTTTTCGTTAGCGTAAATGATCGAAAGATAGTTGGGATTGTTTTCTTTCACCCTACAAAGCAATGTCGCTTCGGGTTTTTCTTTGATTTTGTTTTTTAGTTCTTGATCAAGAACATCAACCATTTCAGCTGCAGGTTCTTGGTTTATTGCAGTAGTTTGTAGATTCTCTTGAGCAATGGCTGGATCAGACATGTGTTGGCTATAACGACGGTAATTTTTTTCCTAAAGTAAGTTTAAAATGGTGCTGTCGTAAATCAGGTTTTTCTAAAAAATTTTGATTTGCGACAATGCCAAAATAACTTTGAGAAATGGACTATTACTCGCGAAAATTAATCAACATTTTTATGTGAATAAAAAAAATTTTCATTTTTTTGTTCACACAAATTCTTCGCAAGACGGGACTTGTAATCCCGTCTTAAAATTCATGCAAAAATCAAAATCTGAAAATGAACGTGTGGACGGAGTTACAAAACTCCGTCCAGCTATGGGAATAACTTTTATATCTAATGAGCAGCAACCGTAACTCCTCTGCTACCAAAGCCAAAGGCTCTGCCGACAGCAGCTGTGCATGTAGTATTTGGCCTCAAACCACTCAACCTTGATATCGCAGTATCCTGAGCTCTCATTTTTTCTTCGAGCTTCTCAATGATTTTGGATAGATCACTTTCTATCGCTACTGGAAGCATAGCAGCACGATCTATCAAAGACTGAGGCACTTCGCCAGTTGCTGAAAACCTATAATTCCGAGGATTAGCTTCATGCAAAGCCCCAACTCTAAATCCTTCTTTTGATAGGGTTCCATCGCCATTCATACGTTCAACAACAAATCCCTTTTCGCGATCATATTCTGTGATTTGATAAAGCACGTCTTTTTGTCCAGATTTAATCGTAATTAGTGTATTCTCAGACTGCTTTGCCCAAGCTAGTGCTTTAGTTGCTCTGGCAGCTTCAACAACTTCATGATCTCGAACTACCGATGATTTTTTCGCTGCCTCACGATCAGGATCAGCATCTGCAATAATAATTTCCGCATAAGCTTTTACTGCTGGGAAATATTTTTTCTGTGCAAGTGCTGCCATTAAAGGAAGCGCTTCATCAATTGAAGCAGTGGTAGAAGTATTTTCCAATCTTAACAGATTTGCCAAATTATACTGAGCCGGCGTATAACCCATAGAAGCAGCAGATTGGTAACTTGTTTGCGCTTCAGCATTACCTTTACCACTAATCAATCCCATTTCACAAAAAACACCATACATGTTTCTTAAGTGAGCACTAGGGCTATCTTTAAAGCAGGTATTACTTGCAGCAAAATTTGTTAACACTTCCTTAACCTGACCACCAATTTGTCTATGATTATTTCCGTAGTAATTATCAATCACAATTCCACCACCATTTTGTGCAACTGAACTAATTCTTTTTTGATGCGATGCTAATCCAAAGAAATCTCTAGCAATGTATTCTGCCTCAAATTTATCCATTCCCTTAATTTTGGATAATTTTTCAACAAGACCAAGTAAAGCTTTTTCTTCCAAACCAGTAGAGTTTCTGGCAAGTGCTCTTTCATTATCTGCTACCATCTGCCTTAAAATTTTCGTCAGTAGCTCATCTTCAAGACCAGTACCTTCTTTACCATCTGCTGGCTTTCTGTTTTCTTGCAACTCAGCTGTACCCTTCTTCAGAACGTAAACCGCACCATTACCTTTAATTTTGAAACCGTCTTGTTCTCGACCATCTATACTAATCACATAACCGTCGCCAGATTTGGAAACTTTGTAATTAGAAGCTTTTGAAAATCTGCCATTTGGCACTGTGATGGTATTATCTTCAATACCCAGCGAGATAGCACAAGCTTCGAATATACTGGCCTGTCTAGTTAAACTTTTAGCATAATTAGAATTTTGATCAGTAGTTCCTTTAACCGCTTTTCCAGCTATATGCAGTGAAGCCATAGCTCTCATTGAAGAAGTTGAGCCAGCTTCAATACCTTTTCTATATTGCTCGGCAGCGGCCAAACTTGGATTAGTATTAGGACCTAACCTAACTACTGCAGCTGGACCAGAACCTGTGAGTGTTGCTATGTCAGCACCTTTTTCGTAAAGAGAACCAATCTCAGTGTAACATTCCGGTTGTTTATCTGCCATTCTGACAAGAATTTCTAGCGCACCTCTATCTACTAAATTACCGGAACGAAGTTGTTGCTTAACATGAGAAACGGCAGTTGTAAGGTTAACACCTGGAGCTGTAGAATTATATAAACGGTTAGCTTCATCCACATCAACTTCACAACCAATTCCAAGCAAATAGCAAGAAGCCAAAGTCGGAATTGCCGGAGCAAATTTTGGAGAACCAGCATCACCAGCTGCATTTTCAAAACATCTAAACGCATTTCTATCATCTTTTGCTAAATTCGAGCCACCGCACAGATACATCATACCAAGATGATATTGCGCCATTTTGTAGCCTTCCGGCTTGAATGAAATTTCGCTACGATCAGCACGGTTAATATATTCCGCTCCCGCTGCTGACTCAAAACAAGCCCTAGCTTTAGCGTAATCTTTCTTAACACCAATTCCGTTAAAATAAATTTGCCCAGCTAAATCCTGCAATTGAGGATTTTTGCTCCTAGCAAAGTCTGCAACATATCTGTAGGCGAATGCTCTAACAACATCTTGTTCTTCTTTTGGCAAAGATCCCAGTAAATCTTGTTTCGGCTTGTTTGTTTCTCCAGTATTTCTGTCTGGAATATTGCAAAATAATTTAGCAATTCTTTCAGCATCTTCGAGTAAAACTGTTGGAACAGCACTAACTATTGCATCTCTCAAACTGTTGCTAATCGCATCAACTTTACCTTGTGCTACCAAAGAGCGAACTCTTTTAGCTTCTTCATCACCGGTAATTGCCGTCATGATGGTTGAGAAACCTTGACTGCCAATTCCAGCTTTTTGTCCACTAATAGGAAAATCACTTTCTTCACCATTAACAACTCGCTTTGCTACAACCTGACCCGCCTCACCAATTCTGACACGAGAAACTTCTTTACCCGATTTATCTTTGATAACAAAACCTTTTTGCGGATGATATTGTAAAACTTCATGAGCAATTCCAGCATCAGGTTGATGCTGTGAGTTTTCGATCAATGCTGTTAAAGTGTCGGCAATTTTTACGTTTTCTTCATTTTTAGTTGTGTCAACACCAATACCATCACGGTAGCAACGCGCCACATTTTCTAAACCAGCAAGGTCGCCTTGTCTGGCAGCAGCGCAGTAATATTCGAAAGCTTGTCTTTCTCTCTCTTCTTTAGTTGGAGCAACAGTTCCTGCAGCAATATCTCCAAATCCAACAGCATAAGAAGCAATGATGAAATCTTCCTTCGTCTCGTAAATATGTCCCAAATTGTTTTGCGCATGGGCATTGCCAAGATTAGCAGCTGTTAAGAATCCTTGGACTGCAGCAACTTTATCTGGGTTGTCAGCTGGATAATTTTGTTTATGAGAAGCGGCAAAACTGATGTCAAAACTTGTCTTATTAGGTTCTGCATCACAATCAGCACAAAACCTATCTAATAAAACTTTAACAGGATTAGGACCACCCAGAGCAGGATTGAAAGTAGCAATCAAACCCATCGCGCCTTGTCGGTCGTTGGAAATACCGAAGAAACCATCAACAATTTTGCGAGCTTTTTCATCAGCCAATGGATCAGCAGCCACCACTGGTACTCTTTTGATTTGACCAACTAAATCTTCTAAAGCAGTTTTAGACTGTTGTTGCTGTGTAAAGCGAATAAATTCGTTTTGAAGCTGAACAAGTTCGAAAGCGTCAGTAACCGGCTCTGCGGTATCGCTGAATGTTTGAGAGAAAGGACTATAAGAACCCAACATTCTTGGATTTTCCTTACGCTCGATTCGCGATATTACTCCAGCTGTTACAACGTGCGGCGAAGTTCTTGTACCTTGTTGTACAAAATCACCAACCACACAATAGTCATGACCATTCACCGAGAAAGTGTATCTTTCAACTCCATCAATATTTCTTACTGGAAATCTTGATTGAATTTCTCTGATTTCAGCTGAAGGTTTGCCTTCCATTTCATCAGCACGTTTTTGCATTACTAGCAGAGAAATATCCTCTAATCCTTCTACACCATTATCTGTAGTTTTTACATTTTTTTTCGGAGCTTCTATAATCGCAATTTGATGCAACCCAGCATTATCTGTTGTGTTTCCAGAGAGTTTAATTGCAGCAAAATCTATTTCCGCAACAGCGGCCATTTTTTCAACTCTGTCAGCCGCATTAGCCGCATTAGCCGCATTTGGAATACAATAATCACTCATCAAACCATTAGCATCACGCTTATATTGATGCAGAGTTGGTTTTGCATCTGGCTTAGCAGGAGATTTAACGAAATAAATCGTATTTTCCGCATTATCAAGCAATCCAGTTGGAACATATTTATACTCAACATCTGCATCCATCGCTGCCACCACATTATCATACTCAACTTCAGCTTTGTTGACCTTCTCAGCTTTATCAATTCCGCGACCATTGATCAAAGCTCTAACCTGCAAGACTTTATCACGATCAGCCGCATTACCATTGTGATCTTTCACTTCTACTGGAAGTGTAGCATCACCCGGAATTACGATATGATATTTTTTGTCATTGTTGCTCGGATCAGTTAGATAAGATATCTCATAAATATCACTTGGATTAGTTACTTTATCAGTATGATCGTAAGCAGCAACTTTAGTAATTCGATATTTCTCATCCCCAACAGAAAAATCCGCTGAAACTGAATCATCATTTTCGGCGCCTGCATTGTTCACCACTAATCCAAGGCTGTTAAGAAATCTGTAATCGATAACATCCCTCACCGGTGCAGTTTTCAGCTTTGCAACTTGCGCGAAGAACTTGGCCACAAGTGCATCATCAGAAACATCAGCATTAGTGCCCATTCCACCAATAGAAGTCGCTTTTTCTTTAAAAACTTTCCCAGCTGCTACATCTATTCTGTAATAAACTTCCGCAGCAATTTGGTTACCATCTTGATCAACCTGACGCATCAAGAACGGCTTATCCGCTTCTTTAAAAACACGATAAGTCTTATCTCCAGAAACAAATTCGATTTTATTATCGGCGGCAAACTTACATACATCAGGATTGTTCAAAAATTCTGTTGGGAACCTTACAATACCTCTGGTTTCAAGTGTGATGGTGCTAGAGTTGATTGCTCTTCTTGCGTTTATGCGATCTATTTCTACATTTGATCCCTTTATTGCACTAACTCCCGAATCTCTTAAAAAACCAGGATAATCAATTTTGACTGTGGTTTCTGCAAGTCCTTGTTTAATCCTAAAACCAGCATCTCGATCATATCCAACAACCTGATATCCACCAATTTCAGCTTTAGTCTGCAAGGCATAATACATCATTTCTAGGGCGTTTGCCATGTATACATTTTGCGGACTAACAACATCTTTACGATAACACCTTACCAAATCTAAAATTCCATCTTCATAACCCAAATCAACCACAGCTTTTTTATAAAGTTCAAAAGCCCTCGCCTCATTTTTTACAACACCAGTACCATTCTCATAACATTTCGCAAGCTGCATTATCGAAGGTCGGTGACCTAAAGCATCACCTTTTTTGAAATATTCGAATGCTTTTTTGTGATTTTGGTTATCGTAAGTTGGAACGTAAGTATTATACTCCAAATAACGCATCCCAGTTTCAAAGATCGATCTAGCATCTCCAAGATTTGCCCCAGCTTCATAAGCCGAAGTTACCGAACCAAGAGTTAAGCTATTTCCTGAGTAGCTATCACCCAAACCAAGATAGGCTTTGGCATATCCAGCTTTTGTCGCTTCGCCGAATAATGCTCTAGCTTCAGTAATTTTACCTTGTTGTGAATAAATCTCTGCTAGAAGCGATTGAGCAATCGGATTTGGATCATCTGCTCTTGTCGCCATCAACTCAAGAACTTCTAGGTTTCTTGCATTAGCTTCTCTGCTTCTGTCTGGTAAATTATAAAATTGGGCAAAATTACAACCAAGCAATCTAAGATGATCATTAGGCATCTGATCTGAGCCATCTGCCTGCACATCTTTTTTTGCCACAAAACCTCTGTAATTCTGCGCGGCGAAATCAGACACAATATCCAAAATTTCTTTATTCACAGAAACTATATCTGACGAATGGAAATTAACCTTACCTTTAGGATCAACAAAATACCCCGAAAGACCAAGCAAGTTTTCTACTATTCTTTCTGCTTCTTCTTTTCTTTTAGCTTCGTAACCGAGAACAGTATTGGGGAAACGTGTTTCAAGCTTTCCTTTAACTTTATCTATCAAACCTGCGGTTTTACTTCCTGCGTGATCCAAAGCATCATGATCATCATTACCATTAATCGCTTTGATAATTTTTTTCTTTTCTTCAGCGATTAATCCACCATCCTTATCCATATTAGTACGAGCTTCCCTAATCATGCTCGCAAATTTAATATGATCCTTAGCTTCTGGAGTTACAGCTTTAAAATCACTCGGACCAATGGCAAATCTACCACCAGTTTTTTTGATAACCTTTTCAACTTGAGGTATTTTATCAGCACCAAAAGTAACGCGATATCCAGATTCCTTATCAGGTGCAATTATTTCATATCTTTCGCTCTTAGCATCAAAGCTGCAGGTATACTCAACTCCATCAATTTTTAAACTAACATCTGCCAGCTTTTTGAAAGCAGCTCGCAACAAACTTTCGCTTAATTGAGAAGGAGTCGCGACGTAACCTTTTTTAACGTTTTGTAGCGCTTCAAGTTCAGTAACTCGCTCAATTAAACCTGTATTATTAAATCCATCATCCAGAACAGTTGCACTATCAGAACCAAAAACTTCATTGCTTTTAACAACTGCAATTAAACTAGCCCCGTCAGGTGATAATACCTTATAACCTCCGAGCGTTGCATCATATTCTACGTTCTGATTATTCTCAGCCGCCCATTTCAAAGCTTTTAGGACTTTGGCTCTTTGAGAGAATTCATTTTCAATATCAGTCCTATCATCACCAACCAACGCAGGATCAATACCGATTCTGTTTTCATAAAAACGAAAAACACTATCCATCGCCGCCAGACTACCTGCATTAGCAGCAAATTGATAATGAACCAAGGCTTGCACCAAATTAGGAGCAGCTACCGCAGCACCAGCAGCAGGAGCTTCATGAATCCCCAACTCACAGAAAATACCAGCGAGGTTTCTTAAAAATTTATTATTAGCTGCATCAAAATCCTCATATCTGCCTATTGCAAAATCTTTTAAATCTTTGGCAACTTGAGCATTAGACCCACTTAAAATCTCACTAACAGTTTCTTTTGTAATTCCAGCAGAAAGATCTTTGTCAAATCCTAAGAAATCATTAACAATTCTAGCAGCGCGAATCTTTTCTACCGCAGGAAGATAACTTTCAACTGCTGCAATTAAAACGGTTTTTTGTTCTTGAGTAATTACTCCACCAGTAATGTCTGGATTTACACCTCTTTCAATTTGCCTCTTTTTAAGAACACTACTTTCCGCTATCAAACCAGCCATACCAAGTGCAACACCATCTTTTTGCAAAACTTTGCTTAATGAAATCATACCTGACAAAACATATCTCACACCACCAAGAGTGTAATCACTTTTAGCATTTCTGGTTCTATCATGATCTAGCTTGATCAAATTTTTAACTTCAGTTGCAAGATCAGCAGCACTTGTTTCAACAACTCCTGTTTTATTTCTATCGATGTAAGGAACTCTCAGCTTGGCAATTGCATCTTTCGCCGTTTTGGCATCGGTAGCTAAATCAATCACAACACCAGCAACTGGTGGAGTTAACACACCATTAGCGTGGGTATATTTGGTTAAGGTTCTATTGTTAGCCACATCCTTTGTAACTAGAAAATACTCATTGCCAATTTCAACCCGAGTATCTAGTGGCATTTCTGCAATGATATCCGCCAGAGTCTGGACGTAACCTTTAAAACTTTTCAGAGTGCTGGCAGCAGTAAAAAACAATTGCGGATCATCACAAGCCTTCCAATTAGGAAGAACATCTGGAATCCACAGTTCAATCTGGTTACCAGCAGCATTTTTTCTTAATTGATATTGCGTTGCATCAATGTTAAAAGTCCAAGTGTTTGCACCATCTACATCCGCTATTCTAGTGATTTTACAAGGTTGATTTGAAACGGAAAAATCAACAGGTCCATCTTCAACTAAAATACCTTCGATCTTTTGTCTTAAAGAATCTTGCACTTGTTTAGATGTCCATCCGTAGTCACGGCTGGAAGAAAGGCTCTTATATATTTTGTTAAATTTAATTGTGTCGGCAACCGTTGGATTAACTGGATTGTTACCATCACGCTTGGTTACTTTTATAGCGCCATCTTTGAATCTAACTTGATAAACTATGGTTGGTGCAGCAGCTCCCAGAAGCTGTATATCGTAATGAGTTTCATCAACTTTAGAAACACAGTAAGATTCACCATCAACTTCTACAGAACTTCCAACTTGTTGGAATTTGGTTAACACTTCCGAATCTCTTAGATCAGAAGGTACAGTAATTGTTACTCTACCTCTTCCATCTCTGTCTACATCCTCTTGCAGCAAAGCAGTTTGCAATTCTGTAATAACAGCTTGATTTGCTGCATAGCCAGTAAGATCAGCCTCAATAATGAAAGGTGCTGCAACTCCTTTTGTAACCTTCACACCTCCATTCACCAACTCAACTTTTACCGCAGTACCGTCAACATCGATCGTGCCATTTGGTCTTGCCAAAACCCTTGAGAGACTTTCTAAAACCGCCACGCGATTTTTTATTGCTTGATCATTCTGATCACATCCAACACCACCTTTATAACATCTAATCACCGCATCAAAAGCTGCAGGACAGCCACCATTCATTGCTTCTTGATAATATCTTAAAACGGCAGCATTGTCTATATTTGCTGGTGCTGGATCTTCATTAATCCCTAACTCACAAAACACACCAGCAGCGTTCTTTAGTGCTGGAATTGTAGAACTAGCAAATGCAGCAAAATTAGCTCGAGCAAATTCTTTTAAATGATCTGGTACTGGACTACCAAAACCCTGTATCTTATCTTTATCTGCACCACGAAAAACATAAGGCGCTGCAACAGTTCCTTCACCACCAACAATAACATCAAACCCAAGAAATTTATTAGCAATCTGAATCGCTTCAATTTCAGTTTTGCCTGTTCCTTTTATTTTTCCAATCAATACCTCTTTAGTTTCTGTATCAAGAACACCAGAAACACCCAACTTAATCTGCCCATTTTTGATTGTATTAAATTCTGTCACCAAATCCAAAACACTCGGGGCTCTGCTTGGTCCATCCTCAGTATCTCTAATTTTTTCAAGGCTTTGACCATCATATTTATACCACTTTCCACCAACAGATTGATAATTCTCAGTTAACCTCCCGGTTGTTGCCGATTTCAAATTTTTGCGCACAACTCGTGGATCTTGCTCAACTAAAGCAAAAATTTGTTGTCTGATTTCGTTTAATTGGATTTGCGGAAAAGCGGGATTATTTTCTTGGTATGCGGCAAAATTATTAACAAAATTATTGAATCTACCACGCACATCAGGATCCGCAGTAATAGCAGCATCTGCAGCTCTAATCTTATTTTCTACCCATCCATTTGCCGCATCGTAACTATATTCAAATATAAATTTACCGGCAGCAGCATCTCTGGCTTGATAGTAAGAAACCACATCATCTTCATTTCTAACAACCAATGTGTCAGCAGCTTTTGGCATCAAATCCCAGACACCTTCAAATCTCTCAGCATTTGTTTTAATTTGACTCTGAATTCTTATCAGATTCGCAAAACTATCACCACATTTTTCAACTCTAATATTTGCAAAAGGCCCAGCTTGATTATCTGATATTTGGAAGCTTTGTATAGCTCCATTCGCAGCAAATTGAATTTGATAGTAATTAGCTCCTACTGAAATTGTCCAAGTTGCAGTTGTATCAACATTATTAGTTTGAGTAACAGTTCCTTGATTAGGAGCAACACCGAATTGTTGTGTCTGACCATCCGCAAAATGAGCGTTTACAAATTTACGCTTAAATCCATCTTTAATATCCCTAAAATTACCTATAATTTCAGCTACTAGATTTTGCCTTGCTAAAGCATCTGCAATGTTGGCACTTGCTTGTTCATTATGTGCAATTCCTGCATCAGTCAGGGCCTGACCTAATTCATCACTAATTGCTGCAAAAGATTTAGTATTTGTTCCACTAAATATATTCACAAAATCATCAGCACTATCTGCAAAAATACTTACTTCTGCAGGATCTCGATGACTATGAGCAACAGCATCATATTGAACTTTAAATATTCTACCCTCATCAGTAGCATAATATCCAACATCACCACTTCTATAAAGCTTTCCTTTCTCAGCTCCCCTAACAGCATCAATGGCCTTTAGTCTATCTTGATTCCAAGATTGTGGCTCACTTTCTGTAGAAAAAATAGCTAAAGCAATTTCTCTATCCAAACTCACATCTGCTTCAATACCAACAACATAAACACCTTGAGCGTTTTTAGTTAAAGAACCCTGTGGAACTAATTGAAAATTCTCATCAACAATGTTCAATGTAACAGGCGCTGGGGTTTGTGTAACTAAATAATTTCCACCATTGTAAGCAATATGATGTGCAATACTACCTGGATTACTAAGTGTTGCATAAACACTACCTAAATCTTCTTGTCTTTTGGTTAACGCTTGCTGCGCTGCCACAATTTCGCTAATATTTTCCACTGTCAAAGCTGGCCTAATATCATCATAACCAGGAAACCCAGTTATCTGATCTTGGAGACCAACAGGATCTGTCGGTAAATTACCATCCTCAATACCAGCGAATTCTGCAAACAATTCGGTCAACGAAATGTTTGTTCTTTCAGCAATTAAAGGAGAGTTAGCCTGATAGGTAATTTTACTGATCTCACCACCAATTCTACAGTAGGCAGTTTGACCATGGCGTAAGTATGATCCTTCTTCCTGTAACTTATCCAACTTCCTAGTTTTTGGATCAGATAATCGAGCCCTATCAAAACAAAGTTTAAAACTATCTAAAATAGTTTCATCACTCAATTTATAAGAACCGCTATCATCAAGCTGCAAAGTTTGTTCTTCCGAAAAACCATCTGCCCCTAACTTACTAACTGCAACTATATTACCATTTTTCTTCACACGATAAAATTGATTATCGTCACTTTTGTAATAACGAGACTCTTGATCTGTAAAACGATCAAAAATTTCTCTGAGTTGTTCTTGTTGTCTTGCCGCCTCTTCTTCCATTTGCCTTAATTCATCCCTCAACCTCGTACATTCAACAATACAGGCATCAATTACAAGACGATTTACCGATGCATGATCAGTTATATCTTGATCAGAAATAGTAGTAATCTGATTTGGATTATCAGTATTTCTAGCAAATTTAAAACTACCAACTTCATTTCCATCTTGTTTTATGATTACTTCTTTTGATCCATCATCTTTTTGTCTATAAGATACGCTATATTCAACACCATCGGCTACTAATTTTTCTCCTTCTTGATTAAGTTTCTCAAGATGAATAGCAAATTCTTCAGCAGTAATAGAATGCAGACCATTAGCTTGAACCACATCATCGAATATTATAGCATACGAATTACCTGCAATCCCTTCAATTCTAGGCATAATAAAAATTCTTGGTTGTATTTTAAGATGAAATGGCATTGCCGTCTTGCAGGCAAAAGCTTGAGGATGGAATAAAGTCTGATGCAGCCAATATTTGCAACTGTTTTTTTGGTTTTACAACAGCCTGCCGTCCTGATCGAACCAAATGATCTGACAATTTTGCAATCTCCAACAAACTCCGTCCTCACTGTCAAGGGGGGTGGCCCCGCAGGGGTCGGGGGGTTTCTCATCAAAAATTCAAAATCTTTTCTTGTCATACTGAGCGCAGCGAAGGATCTCGTGAGCTATCTTTTATGATGATAAATTAACAAGATCCTTCGCTGCGCTCAGTATGACAGTTTAAAGAATTAGCTTCAGTAAATTAATTAGCTTTCTTCTTCGCAAATCTTCCACCACCGCGTCTGCCGCCGCCAGCAGCTTTTTTCTCGGCGGCTGCGATCATCAGGTCAATTGCGCGGTTCAAGCCGATGGTCAGAATGTTGTCATCTTTGACCGAAGTGAAAACTTTGTTGTGCAACAAGTATGGGCCGAATGGGCCAATATTGGCGACAATTTTTAGACCGGTTTCGGGATGAGTTCCAACTTCGCGAGGTAACGACAAAAGATCTGCCGCAGCCTGTAAATCAATGGTTGCAGGATCAATTGTTTTTGGAATTGAAATACGTTTTGGTTTTTTCTCTTTAGCTTTTTTAGGTTTTTTCGCGGCTTTTTTAGTGGTTTCTTTTGCGCCTTTTTTGGTTTTTTTCGCTGGCTTTTCTTCTTCTTTTTCCTCTTCTTTTGCTTCAGCAACAATTTCGCTTCCAGCCAGTTCTAAGTAAGGGCCGTAAGGTCCAATTTTAACCATCACTTCAAAACCAGTTTTTGGATCTTTACCCAAACTTCTTGGTTCAAATGCTGGTTTTTTATTTTCACCATCGCCCTCATTTTCATCACCTTCTTTGAAAAGCTGCATGGTGTGTTTGCAATCTGGGTAATTTGAACAGCCGATAAACGCACCAAATTTACCAAGGCGCAACCCAAGTTTACCTTTTTTACAAGTTGGACATTCGTCTTTTAAGTGACCATGTTCGTCACGACCAAAAATGTGATCGCCCACTTTTTGATTCAACACTTCTAAAACTTCCGGAAACGGCTTTTCCATAACTTCGCCGATATTGCCGTTAAAATCTTTCCAGAATTTTTTGAGGAAACTTTTCCAATTCATTTTGCCATTGGAGATCACGTCAAGCTCGTCTTCCAAATCTGCGGTGTAGCCAAATTCAACGTATTTGGCGAAAAATTCTTTCAAGAAAGTTGTCACAATACGACCGCGTTCTTCAGGGAAAAATCTTTTCTTATCCAACTTCACGTAACCACGATCTTGCAACACCGAAATAATCGCTGCGTAAGTTGATGGACGACCGATTCCAAGTTCTTCCATTTTTTTCACCAAGCTGGCTTCAGAATAACGTGGCGGCGGTTCGGTGAAATGTTGTTGTGGTTTCACATCAAGCAAATCAAGCGCTTCTTTTTCTTTAAATTCTGGTAATGCTTGACCATTTTCGTCTTCGTCATTTTCAGTTTCGTCGTCGCGATCTTCTTTGTAAACGCGATAGAAACCGTCGAATTTAACGGTTGAACCAGTTGCTTTGGCTTTGGCGTAAGTTGGAATTGTCGCGATCTCAACTGCAACTTGATCTAAAATTACATCAGCCATTTGTGAGGCGAGCGTTCTTTTCCATACCAAGTCGTAAAGTGCGAATTGGGCATCATCCAAATATCTACGCACTTTGTCAGGAGTAAGTGAAAAATCAGTCGGACGAATCGCTTCGTGCGCCTCTTGAGCGTTTTTAACTTTGCTTTTGAAAACGTTCGCGGCATCCGGCAAATAATTTTTACCGTAAAGCGAATTAATTTTTTCGCGAACTGACACGATAGCTTCCGGCGTTAAATCAACTGAGTCGGTACGCATGTAGGTAATCAAACCTTGCGCTGCGCCATCAATTTCAACACCTTCGTAAAGTTTTTGTGCCACCATCATGGTACGACTTGCGCCAAATCCAAGTTTGCGCGCCGCTTCTTGTTGCAAAGATGACGTTGTGAAAGGCGCTTGTGGACGGCGTTTTGATTGTTTTTTAGTGATCGATAAAACTTGATATTTTTTATCGGCTAAAAGTTTTTTGATGTCACCCGCTTGTTGCTGCGTAACGATTGAGAACTTCTCTAATTTTTTACCTTCAATTTCAAAAACTGTCGCTTGAAACTCAGCTTTGCCGGAGTTTTGCAAATCAAGTTTGATGTCCCAATATTCTTCACTTTTGAAATTTTCAATTTCGTCTTCGCGATCGCAAATCAGGCGCAAAGCAACAGACTGAACACGTCCCGCCGAACGACTTCCCGGCAATTTACGCCATAAAACTGGCGACAAAGTGAAGCCAACCAAATAATCTAAAGCGCGGCGAGCTTGTTGAGCATTAACCAAATCCATGTCGATTTCGCGCGGTTTTTTGATTGCTTCCACAATCGAATTTTTGGTGATGGCGTTGAAAACAACACGCTCAACTTTAGTCGAAGCTTTGATCGCTTTTTTTGCTTTCAACACTTCTAAAATATGCCATGCGATTGATTCACCTTCACGGTCTGGATCGGGAGCAAGAATTAACTTTTCGCAATTTTTTGCTTTATCAACGATGTCTTTCACATGTTTCGAAGACTTCGCCGAAACTTGGTAATGCATGGCAAAATCATTATTCGGCTCAACCGATCCGTCTTTACTCGGCAAATCGCGAATGTGACCAAATGATGCCAAAACTTCGTAATCCTTACCCAAATATTTGCCAATTGTCTTGGCTTTGGCAGGAGATTCCACGATTAAGAGATTTTTCATCTGCTATTTTTTAAATATTAAGAACACGGCGGCGATAATAAGTGCAAAGCCTGCAACGTGATTCCATTTCAATTTCTCGCCCAAATAAAACACCGAGAAAAAGCCAAAAACTGTAAGTGTAATAACTTCCTGAATTGTTTTAAGTTCAGCGGCGTTAAACTTGCCGTAACCCATTCGATTCGCCGGAACTTGTAGAGCATATTCCGGCAGCGCAATCATCCAACTAATCAAAATTACTTGCCACAAAGCCACTTCACGAAACTTCAAATGGCCGTACCACGCAAACGTCATAAAAATATTTGAGAGCGTAAGAAGGATGATTGTGTACATCTCTAACTATTAAACGTTACGACGTACAATTCGACCTTTAGTAAGATCGTAAGTAGTCATTTCAATTTCTACTTTATCGCCTTTAAGGACACGGATTTTATTCTTACGAATTTTTCCCGAAGCGTGAGCGATGATGATGTGACCGTTCTCCAGCTCAACGCGGAAGATGGTATTTGGCAGAACTTCGACGACGATTCCATTCATCGTCAATAAATCTTCTTTAGGCATTAATTTTAGTTATTTTTATTGAAAAAATATGAGGAAAGCGGCTGGAAGCTAGGTTGGCAAAAAGTAAAATTCAAGATGTGTCCTCAAGAATGACCAATGATTGTTGAATTGAACTGGATCACCACGTCATTTCGCTCCTCGCGATGACGAATTTAAGATGAGTGAATAAACTTTAAGCCCGTCATTTAAGCCCGTCATTGCGAGGAGCATGAAATGCGACGCGGCAATCCAGTAATCAACCTTTGGCTGGAATGGGTTTACAACCCATTCCACACGTTCACGTCGAACTGAACATGAGGACGGGGTTACAAACCCCGTCCTGCCTTAGGTAAAATTCAAGATGTGTCGGGAGGATGGCTGTTAATTGCAGAAAAACGTTTGACAAAACGTAATTCAAAATATTCCATGCCTTCTACAAATTGCCATCAGGCACAGACAATCTCTCGGTTTATAAATCGAGAGATTGAATAAATCCCTCCAGATCTCACAAAATTAGGTATCTACCCAAAATCATTTCACTCACATCATTTCTGATTTTACCAAATTGCCCAGGAGATATTTTTCCCTGCAACGTCGTTAATCTTTTACTTTCAAAAACTCTGAGCTGTGACAATAAAAGATAACCTTCGTTTTGTTTAAAAAATATCGGCAAATAATAAGGATTATCTTTTTTAACCGAAGTTAAGGGTATTCCTAAAAATATGTGATTGTTGAATTTTCTAAGCACCAGAACCGGACGACTAAAAAAGTTACTCTTACCATCTTCTTCATGACCTATATTAACACCAATGCTACACCACCATATTTCACGCTCGTTGAAAGTAGCTGCTCTATTCTTATCGTTTAATTTTCTTTTGAGAATTTTTCATCCATCGAAATCTTTTTGCATTGTGGCGGTGTGGTGATTGTAGTTGGTGTTTAGGATTTTTTCCGAAGCTAGTTTTGCAAAAAACCAAATCGAGAAATTAGTACAACCGCATCACTTTCAAAAAGTTCTCCACGTCTTGCGACTTCGGATAAGAAAAATATTGTCCTTCGCCAAGCGATTTTTGCGAAATAGTTTTGATTTTCTCTCCAGCTTCAATTTGCTTGAGAGCTTTAGAAACCAAGGCACAACCGTTTTGGTAAATATTGCCAATATTAACAATTAAACTTGATTCGCGATCAATTTCGTTGCGAGAAAATGCGATAATTTCGCCTGTATCAATCGTGCCATCATTAATAAAATGTAGCGTCGTTCCTAAAGTTTTTTCGCCTGACAAAATCGCCCAAAAGCTTGCCATCACACCGCGAAACTGAGGCAAAATCCCCGAATGTAAATTAATTACGCCACAGCGCGGAATTGCTATCAGAGCAGATTTCATAATTTGTCCGAAGCGAATTGATATCATCAAATCTGGCGCAAACTCAGCAAAGTCGCACAATGCTCCTTCAGAATTAACGCTGGAATAAAAATAACACGGATAAGAAAAATTTTTGTCGATCTCAAAATATTCGCGCTGCTTCATCTCAAGAATTTCATGCGGCAAACCCTCAGCCTTACCAACCTGTTGCGACAACACAACTCGCACTTCATGACCAATCAAATCCTTCTCCAAGAACCTCAACGCCGCCGCCGAGTGGATGTCGTTATTTAAAAAGAGGATTAGTTTCATGGATTAAAAATCAATCGAATTACCCATCGAAACACCACTAACAAGTGCAGTACCTTCACCAGATATAACAGATCTTTGCGGATTATGAATTCTACTGGCAGCTTCCAAAATATTCCCAAAAGCCAAACTTAATTCACTAGGAGACTGATTTAAAACAATTCTAACTAACATTTCCTCTGGTTTAAAAAGAGAACATTCTCCAGGAACAACACCAACTGAGGCATCTTCTAACAACCACTCTGCAACATCTAACCCTGTCTCCATTGATTTACCGTTTCTATCTTTTCCACGTAGTCCAGAAAAATCCAAAACGTAAACATTTGTTGCATCTGGGTCTGCAACCAAAGGCTTTGAATATTCAAAAACCTCTCCAAAATTTTCCGAAAAAGTACCAGATAATTCCGCAAGACGCTCTTTAACAATTCCAATGTTACGCAAATAATGTTGGCGGCATCTTTCTAAATATTCCTGACTTTCTTCACCCATAGCAGTATACAATACCTTCTGATTTTGTTTTGTTGGATATCCTCCTAATCTTCTAAAATCACGAACTATATCTTCATTACCAACACAGAACCCAGTTTTAATACCAATATTGCAAGACTTACCCATACTGGTTACGGTGAAACTTTGATCTACCATACCCTCAACAGCAGCGATAGGGAAATGTCTATTTTCAGATAATTGATTATTTATAAATGCCTCATCAGAAATCACAAAAACACCATGTCTCTTTACAACATCTGCTATAGATCTTGCACATTCTTCTGTCATCACAGTACCAGTAGGGTTATTTGGATAACACAGAAGAAGAGCTTTTGCGCCAGTCTCTACTATCAGCTTTTCTAGTTCTTGTGGATTTGGGAGATAACCTTCTTTCTTTGATGTTGGCAAAAATTCACATCCTATACCTAACTCTCTGAACTGCTCTAAGTAAAATCCAAAAGTGGGAGTTGGTAGTATAATTTTATTCGTTTGATTCAAACCCAATGAACTATAAATATGCTTCAAGGTGGTTAATATATCATCACATAAAGAAATCTTGGCTTCTTCTGCATTTATTCCCCATTTTGCAAAAAATTGTCCGCATCTATCAATAAGAAATTTTTCACCTTTTGATTTACCTCTGGTCTCAGTATATCCAACTTTAAAATCAACATCTCTAATAGCATTAATTAGGACTTCTGGCAAATCTACTCCTTCTTCCCCTGGAAGTATAGGACCAGCAGATGTCATATCATAGGTAGGATCAGACTCCGAACATCTTTCAAGAAAAGCAAAAGCTCTTTCTAATCTTGTATCTGAGACAATTGTTGTTTGATTTCCTCTCATTTAACCAAACCTCTCAGAAATTATTGAAAAAACCAAACTATTTAGATCATTAATAGAATTATTTTTTTCTGTAAAATTAGTTCTACAAATCAAGGAACCATAGTTGTTAAGAAAACTTTCAATAATCTCAAAATCATTGTGATTAATTAAATTTTTAACAGACATCATATCTGCCATAACCTTTTTATTATCAGTTTCATACAAGTTTTCGTCACGTTTATAACCATTAATTCTGTTTTTAATATCGAATGCCAAATAAGTTAGAACCTTTTTTACTGCATTTTGGGTTTTTCTAACGTTAGAGAGATTGTGTTGTTCATTACCCGCCAATTCTATTAACAATAAATCACAACGTATTTTTTCCAGAACCGATAAACCTTCTATAATTGACGAAATACTCATTTTGAAATTACTTTTTGTAAAAAAATTCTGTAACAACTAGGTGTCTAAGCTTCTACTCGAAAACTCAATCTCCTAGGCTAAGCTCAATAAAATTGCTTTATGGAAATTTTTAACAATTTCTTTCGTAATTATTCCGCTTTTTGTACAAACCGAATAACTCATTTTTGGAAAAAAATTTACTAAATTTTTAACAACCAAATCGCCATCATTTTTATCAAGGCATATACTTGAAACTACAGCTGCAAAATTATTAGCCTTAACAAAATGTTTCAACATTTCCCAGTTGCCATTTTCAAATTCTACACTTCCCTTTATTCCATAATTTACTGTGGCCTCCTGAAAAGTGGGAAGCGTAACAAGATTACGGTCAATTCTTATAAGATCAAATTTTCTCAAATCAGACAAACTCTCTAGCTTATAATTTGCTAAAGGATGGTTTTTATTAATTATTAAAATCGGATCGTAAGAAGCCAATTGTGTCATTTTAATTTCAGGAATTTTTTCTAAATTTGGATAAAAGGCCAAATCAATTTCACCCTTTTTCAATCTCTCCATAGCATCATTATGAGAGATATTTCTAATCATAACTTTAACTTCAGGACAAATCTTCTTGAACTCATTAACTATTCTTGGCATTAGGTAAGATATACTTATGTGGTGCATTGCCACATCAATTATCTTATCTTCTTTCTCCTGTTTTTTATTCAGAAATTTTTCGAGAATTGACTCAAATTCATGTATTAATGGACAAGCAATTTTGTAAAATTCTTCTCCATCATCAGTTAGCATCAATGGCTTGGTTTCTCTTTTTAATAACTTAAATCCTAAATCCCTTTCCAGAGATTGAATTTGCAAACTCACTGTTGATTGAGTCAAATTCATTACCTTTGCAGCCTCCGATACACTTCTGTACCTAGCAACATAGTAAAATCCTTTTATTTGCTGCTGACGATTTTTTTTATACAAAAAATCTTGAACCTCGATCTTCATAAAAAAGCAATTATTGATTTAAACAATAGATATATTGAAAGATTTAATATTTCTAATTTGCCTTCTCCAAATAAATCAACTTTTTTGCCGACATCAATTTTAGATTTCTAAATTATTTTCGTTTCGGCACATGAGACACCAAAAAGAAACTCACCAAGAAAAAGCTGTTTTGTCATCAAGGTCTACGACCCTCTCCTCTTCAGATTTTTTGCCGGCGATAATTCATGAATTAAAAAATCCTTTGAATGCGATTTTGGGATTCTCTCAATTGTTGAGTTGTGAGATTAAAAATAATAACTCAGCTGAAGAATGTGCTGATTATGCCAAAGAAATTTCTACTGCAGCTATCGAATTGAACGAATTAATTAATGATCTTTTAGATGTCGGAGCGGCAAATTCAGGAAAGTTCTCGGTAGATGTAAGCAAAAAAATCAGTATCCAAGATGTTATTCGTAGATCAATCAGACTTAATTACGACTACGCCGCTGCCAGAAGTATAGTAATCAAATCAGAAATTTCCGATAATATTGGTTTGATTAACCTCGATGCCAAACGCATGAAACAGATCATCACCAACTTGATCTCTAATGCTGTAAAATACAGCCCTCACAAAACTGAAATAAATATTACAGCTGAAGTTAAAGCGAAAAATCTCGTAATCACAATCAGAGATAAAGGCTTCGGTATGAATGAATCTCAGGTTAAAACCGCCTTCGTGAAATATAAGACAATCAACAATCCTAATTCTGGAAAAGTTGATTCTTTCGGACTTGGGTTACCAATTACCAAACAGTTAGTTGAGTTGCAGCACGGCACGATCAAAATAAATTCTCAGCCTAATAAAGGTACTGAAGTAGTTCTTCTCTTCCCTTACAAGATGTAAAAAAGTCACCACCACCCGCAAACTCGCTTTAGCGTTTGTAGCCGAAAAATTCGGGAATGATTAAAATCGCCCGAGTTTCAAGCATAAAAAAAGCTCCTCTGAAAAAAATCAGAGGAGCTTTTTTTATTTTAAATGTCGGGAGCCACCACCACGCAAACCCGGCGTGTGTAGCCATATTCCCTGTAAAGGTCTTTTATTCTGGTACACTCCCGACAAAGTCGAAATATCCTGAGTAAAATTTTTTTGGCAAGAGGTTTTTTGAAAAATTATCTCACACCCAAAATGTGACAAATTGCTGTCGTTAACTCAGAGCGATTTAGAGTATAAAAATGGAAATCATTAACTCCGGCATCGTGTAAAATTCGGCACAGCTCAATTGCCACAACACCAGCAATTAATTGACGTGTGTCTTGTTTCTCATCAAGTCCGGCGAAAATTTCGTCCATCCATTTTGGAATTTTGGCACCGCACATTTTAGCAAAATGTTTAGTTTGTTTGACGTTGCTTACCGGCAAAATTCCGGGAACGATTGGCACGTTAATTCCGGCTTTATGACAACGCTCAACGAATAGAAAATAAGCGTCAGCATCAAAGAAAAATTGCGTGATAATTCGAGTTGCACCGGCATCAACTTTACGTTTCAAATTATCAATATCAGTTTGAAAATCGGACGCTTCAGGATGTTTTTCTGGATAACCAGCAACTGAAATTTCGAAGTCGGCAATTTTTTTAATTCCAGCCACCAGTTCGTTAGAGTATTGGTAACCATCAGGATGAA
This sequence comes from uncultured Rhizobium sp., assembly GCA_964444545.1. Taxonomy (GTDB): domain Bacteria; phylum Pseudomonadota; class Alphaproteobacteria; order Rickettsiales; family UBA1997; genus UBA2645. The sequence continues at coordinate 8,814 of CAYUHG010000018.1, read as the reverse complement.
GTTGGTAATTTGGACTTGAAGCCGGCATATCTCCACGCAAAGCCACAATATGACGCACGCCCATTTCCCAATAATTACGCAAAATTTCGTGAATCTCGTCTTTAGATGCAGCAATACAGGTTAAGTGCGATGCTGGTTTTAAATCAGTTTGATCGATAATACGCTTTATAGTATGATGCGTACGCTCGCGCGTTGATCCGCCAGCGCCATAAGTAACTGAGACAAAACTTGGATTAAGGTTTTTTAAATTCGAAATTGCATCCCACAATTTCACTTCCATCTCATCATTTTTTGGAGGAAAAAATTCGAAAGAAACATTGATTTCACGCTTGTTAATAATGACTCCTTCAAGCTTATTTTGATAAATTTTCATCACTAAATTTTAAAGAATTGCCTGAGAAATTTTCTGAAATGCCGCAAAATTTTTGGCGATCAATTTCTTACCGCGCCAGAAAATTCTGGCCTTAGAAATTCCACATTTGGCATATTTTAACTGCACTGCAATTGTTTCCAATCTTTGTTTTAGACCATTTGCCGAAGAAATATTTTCACCGGTATGAGTATTAAAAACAGCAGTAATATTGATCGGATAAAAAGAATATTTTTTACCGTTTGGTTTTTTTGCCGAAGCCAAGGCCATGTTTAGTTCATAATCCATCGAATAACGATTTTTTTCGTTAAATTTGAATGAATCAAAAACTTCGCGACGATAATAAAAAGACTCGCCAGATCCGATCGGACAACGTTTAATCAAATTACGCACATTCACCGAAATTTGCGAGCTGGCATCAAAACCACTAACCTCACCAACGCAGTAACTGTTGAAATACATCACGTCAAAATTTTGATTAACATCGAAGTAATACTTCACTTCGGAAAAAAAATCTTTGTGCAGAAAATCATCAGCTCCCAAAAAACCCACCAGATCACCAGTAACATGCTTCAAAGCGATATTACGCGCATTAGAAATTCCCGAATCTTTTTCTTTAACCCATTTAATAAATTGCGGAAATTTTTGCTGATAAGAGGCAATCATTTCGTGAGTACCGTCAGTTGAAATATCATCAATAATTAAAAGTTCCTTGTTATCGTAATTTTGCGCCAAAAAAGACTCGACAGCTTTGGGCAAATATTTAGCCGCGTTGAAAGTTGTAATAATAACCGAAATTTTCATGAAAAAATTTGTAGAAAGTTTTGAAAGGCACGTGTTTTATGAAGTTAATCAGTCTCATCTCTCCTAATTTAAAAATCAAAAAATATGTCGGACATCATTCCTTTTGACCAACGCGATGGCGTTATCTGGTATAACGGTAATTTCGTTGAGTGGAAAGACGCTAAAGTTCACGTTCTCAATCACGGTTTACACTACGCTTCTTGTGTGTTTGAAGGTGAAAAAATTTACAACAAAAAAATCTTCAAAAGTTTAGAACATTCGCAACGTCTACACGCTTCTGCCAACATGATGGGATTTGATATTCCTTATTCTGTTGAACAACTTGAAGCAGCAAAAAAAGAGGCGGCTGCAAAAAATAATATCGTTGACGGATACATGCGTGCGTTTGCTTTTCGCGGTTCAGAAAAAATGGCAATCTCTGCTCAAGGAAATAAAATTCACGTTGCCATCGCTTGCTGGCCTTGGCCTCCTTATTATTCAGAAGAAGCACGTCGCGCTGGTCTGAAATTAAAATTCGCAAAATACAGAAGACCTTCACCTGAAACTGCACCAGTTGCTGCAAAAGCTGCCGGACTTTACATGATTTGCACAATTTCAAAACACGAAGCTGAACGCGAAGGATATAACGACGCCTTGATGTTGGATTATCGCGGCTATCTAGCCGAAGCAACTGGCGCCAATTTATTTTTAGTGATGAAAAATGGCGAACTTCACACGCCAAAACCAGATTGTTTCTTAAACGGAATCACTCGTTTAACTGTAATTGATTTAGCTAAAAAACACGGCATCAAAGTTGTTGAACGTCACATCAAACCAGAAGAATTAGCTGACGCCGTTGACGTTTTCATCACCGGTTCTGCCGCTGAAATTACACGCGTTGGATCGATTGAAGACAAGCATAAATATCCAGTTCCAAGCCAAATGACTCTTGATTTGATGGATGCTTATCACGCTTTGGTAAGATCATAAAATGAAGAATATTTTCACCACACTCTTCCTACTATTTTTTTGCTCTGCGCTTTTCTCGTTTGCTACATCAAAACCGGCAGAATCGCAGAGTAATTTTTTGCGCGTAAAATCGCATTTGGTTTTCAACAAAGAATTCAGCGGTACAGCGAAAGTAATCGACGGCGATTCGATTTCGGTTGATGATCGTGAAGTGCGTTTGTTCGGTATTGATGCGCCGGAATATCATCAAGAATGTTTCGATGGCAAAAAGCGCGAGTACTCTTGTGGCAAGGCTTCACAAGAATTTCTTTACGATTTAATAAACGGTAAAAAAGTTACTTGTCACTATGCCGAGAAAGATAAATACAATCGTTATTTAGGAAAATGTGAGATCGGAAAAATTTCGATCAATCAAGAAATTGTCAAAAATGGCATGGCAGTGATTTATAATTTCACCGAAAGCGATGATATGATGGATAACTTAGAAGCAAAAGCAAAAGAGCAGAAATTAGGAATTTGGCAAGGTACTTTCCAACTTCCAAAAGATTATCGCAAAAGCCATCCTCGTCATTAAGGAGTCTTTGTAGGACTTTCTCTATCTGAAACTGAAACTGGACTAATTTTCTGAGCACTTTTGCTAGCAAATACTGTAACTGGTCTAAATATATTCGACACCTTAGACATTATCTCACCACCACCATACTCCATAGCATTTTCGATGATGGCACCTCGATCAAATCCAGGCAAATTATCTTCAAAAAGATCTTTAAAAACTGGATTATTTTCACGCTCTCTTTGCAACATTTCAAAAAAAACTACGTCACCATTTCTAGCGGCAATATTAAAAACCTTTTGGGAATTAGGACAAGACACCAACTCAAACAAATCTTCTGCTCGATATCTACGAGCTTCCATCAAATAAGTAATAAAATCTTCTTGGTTCTGCACATGAGGAACATCAAAAATTGGATCATCTCCTAAATTAATCGTTTTATTTTTAGCTCTCAAATTTGCCTGGCGATAATCAGAAATTTCTTTGTTGATAAGATCAGGAATGAATGAGTAAGAAGGCTGATTGTTATTTAGAGAAGCCTCAACATCCAAATAAATTCCCGGAGATTTATTAAATTGTGGCCAATCTTTTTGAGCGAATAACCAGCGCAACGACATTTCTTGCGCGAAACATGCGCCAATTTGGCTACGTAGATTATATCCTCGCAACGTTACGAAGGCAAAAGCACATTTCATTGCCTGATCTTCGTCAACTATTTCCAAAGCTTTTTTTGCTGACAAATCAGTTATCTCATCGACGCGACGCGATCTTTTTATTACTTCTTCTTGCAACTGCTCTTGTGTTTTTTGGAAAGTAGTTCCTACATAAGTATCATAATGAGTTCTATGGGATCCCATTAAATGAGTAACAACACTTTCATTATCAATAATTAAAGCTCCTAAGAAGGAATCATAATCTAGAAATGTAGATTCTTCTCCAATCACAGACATAAAATCAAAAAGCTTAATCGGATTTTGGCTCTCTGTAATTTGGCAGTATCTTTCATATTTTTTCGATATGCCCAAATGAGTAATTGATGGAGTAACTTCGATCGATGGCCTGTATTTAAGAGCCTTTAAGTAATACAGTTTATTCTCCATTTCTTGTTCCATTACTTCAGGAACTAAATCACGGAGAGCTTTTTCAGAATAATCTTGGCTAAACACCTCTCTATATTTCTCATCGCCAAATAGTTTGTGATAAGAAGCTTTTAACAAAATTTCTTCACGATAATTTCCGGGAGTATTCAAGAAAATTAGCAACCTTTCGTCAGCAATAGCCTCGTATAAATCTTCCATCGAAAAACCACCCTCCTTGTAGTCAAACTTACGGATTAGATTAATTAAACACTTCATAGAATGGTTAGCAAAAACACTTTGGGAATAAGTGTAATGACTCACATCTCCGGCAATAACTTCCTCGCCCGTCAAGTATTGCCGCGTCTGAAAATTTTTCGGTGAACCAAGCCTGAGAAAAAGCTCGTGATCCGGATGATTTTCTAAAAGCCATTGCATTTCTGCAATCTCTTCATTTCCATTGATGTCCTTTGACATATTTTTACTTAAAAATTAACAATACCAACCTTGTACAAAATTAATTTTATTAAAATCAATGAACAAAATTAAAGTCGCAATTCTTGGTGCATCTGGCTATACTGGTGCTGAATTAATTAGAATTTTACTCAATCACAAGAAGGTAGAAATTGTTGAGTTAGTTGCAAATAGCAATGCTGGACAAAAAATTGAACAGCTTTATCCGCACCTGATTCATTATGGATTACCAGCTTTGAAAAAAGTTGAAGAAGTTGATTTCACCAAGATTGATGCGGTTTTCGGCTGTTTGCCACACACAACTTCGCAAGAAACTTTCAAAAAACTTTTAAGTGATCCAAAAAATTCGCACTTAAAAATTTTCGACCTTTCGGCTGATTTCAGATTGGAAGATGTGAACGATTACCAAAAATGGTACGATCACGAACATGTGGCGCAAGAACTACAGCCGCAAGCAGTTTACGGACTTCCTGAAATTCACAGAAACAAAATTAAAAAATCGAATTTAATTGCTTGCCCAGGTTGTTATCCAACTTCAGCTTTGTTGCCTTTGATTCCACTTTTGCAAAATAATTTGATTCAAAAAAACGACATCATTATCGATTCAAAATCTGGAACTTCTGGCGCTGGCAGATCCGTCAAACAAGGCAACTTATTTTGCGAAGTTAATGAATCGGTTAAAGCTTACGGAATCGGCAAACACAGACATATTGGCGAGATTGAACAAGAACTTTCAAAAGCAGCTAACGACAAATTAGAGATCGATTTCACTCCACATTTATTGCCGATCAACAGAGGAATTATCTCAACAATTTACGCCAAAATTAATCCGAAATTCAGTATTGAAGACATCAAAAATTGTCTCGAAACCAAATATGAAGATGAAACTTTCGTCAGAGTTATTGACGGCGAACCAAACATCAAAGACGTTGTTGGAACAAACTTCTGCGTGATGACGGTTAAAAAAGCCAGAACTGCCAATAAAGTTATTATCGTTTCAGTAATCGACAATCTGTGCAAAGGCGCATCAGGTCAGGCTGTACAAAATATGAATATTGTTTTCGGCTTTGACGAAAAAGAAGGTTTGGAATTAGCGCCGTTATTTCCGTAGGCGCTAAATACTTCGGCAATTCTAGAACTTTCTTTGTCTTTTTTATCTCTATTTCTGTTACTTCTTGCAGCACGTGATTCAAAATTTTTCTGCATAAAAAAAGAATCAAACTATTTTCGTCAATGACCACAATTTTTGCGCCCATAACCTCAATTGCGAAATCTGGAGTTTCAGTTATCAGAATTTCTGGATCACAAACTATCGAATGTTTGAAAGCACTTGGTTTTAAAGGTGAAGCGCAACATCAAAAAATTTCGTTTCAGAAAATTCGCGATCCAAAAACTAACGAAATTATCGACGAAGTTTTAGTTTCTTTCTTCCAAAATCCCCACAGTTTTACCGGCGAAGATGTTGCCGAAATTTCAATTCATGCCTCACCTTTTATCTTAAAGAAATTGCTCGAAATTTTATCGCAGCAAAAAAATTGTCGACTTGCTGAAGCTGGAGAATTTTCCAAACGTGCTTTCTTAAACGGAAAAATGGATTTGGTGCAAGCTGAAGCAATTCCTGACTTAATCGCTGCCGAAACCAATGCCCAACACAAGCAAGCCCTTCGTCAACTTGAAGGAAAATTAGGAAAAATTTATGAAGATTGGCGTTTTCGATTGATCGAAATTTCAGCGATGTTGGAAGCAGCAATCGATTTTCCTGACGAAGATTTGCCACAAAATATTATTGATAACGTTGAAGCTAACGTCCAAAAATTACGCAACGAAATTGCCGCACATTTGAACGACAAAAACATCGGACAAAAAATTAAGAACGGCTTGAGCCTTGCAATTATTGGTGCTCCGAATGCTGGCAAATCAAGTTTGATAAATTTTTTAGCACAAAGTGAAGTCGCTATTGTTTCCGAAATTGCCGGCACAACTCGTGATGTTGTAGAAGTTCATTTAGAAATTGCTGGTGTTCCAGTTAAAATTTCTGACACCGCCGGACTTCGTGATACTGAAGATAAAATTGAAATTGAAGGAATCCGTCGCGCCTTGCAAAAAGCTGCTGCTGCCGATATCAAAATTTTCATGGTTGATGCAACCAATCCGATTATTCGCGAGGATTTAATTGATGAGAATACGATTGTTGTCGAAAATAAAACCGATCTTATTTCCCTCAGCTGGACGGGGTTTGTAACCCCGTTCACACGTTCATTAAAAAATGGAACTGAACATGTGGACGGGGTTACAAACCCCGTCCAGCCGGAGGCTAAGGATAACGATTATTTTATATCTATTTCTTTAACCAACAACACCAACACTTCCGAACTTCTACAGAAACTCGAAGAAAAAATTCGCGAGATAATTCCTAACCAAGCTTCACCATTAATCACCCAAGAACGTTATCGCGTGGCACTAAAAAATGCTGTCGAGAATCTTGAAGAATTTTCGCTACAAAAAAATATCGAACTTGCCGCTGAAGATTTACGCATGACTGCGCGTGAGATTGGAAAAATTACCGGCAAAATCGACATCGATAATATTTTAGACGTAATTTTTTCACGCTTCTGCATCGGCAAATAAAAAACTATTCAGTCAAATCTGAGCGAATTCATTAAGATTTAATAAAGCTTCAAAGAAAAAGTTGCAGAAATAGCACTTATCAATAAAAGCGCCGCCTCCGTTTTAAAAAATTCTCAAGTTAATTTGGTACTTTTTCTCGCCCTTCCCACAACAGTCAGCTCGCTAACTCTGAGCGCGTCAAACTTCATAAGTTTGCACCCAGGGCTTATCAACGAACTTGCCGGACATGCGCTTGTGCATAATTTGTACAGCCACATCCACAGCAACAGGAAGACTGGTTTGTCGCGCCGTATGCGCAGAAAAAACGCCAATATTCGGCGACGCTGGTTTGTCGATAACATCATTTTGCATCATAAAAGATTACACGACAAAAACCGCGAATTAGCCGTTAACAAAGCTCGTGATATGGCAATTGCTCGCAGAGAAGCCGCAAAAAAGAGACAAGATTTAGCATTGCAAAGAGCCAGAGAACCACAAGTTGATCAAGAAAGGAGATGGCGTGACATGGCAAGAAATAAAGGTCGCGCTTCAACAATTCGCGAACGTCTAGACAGCAGAAGATTACGCGCTCAAAGCCGTTGGTCGAGCGTTACCGAAGAAAACAACGCCGCCGAAGAATAAAACTTCTACACTCAGAAATTCTCCGCAACTAAAGCTTTCGGATTCACCCTCGGCAAAAACAAAGACGCGTCTTTGGGTTACGACTCTTCTTTCCAAGGAATCGACCTAATCTTCAGCAACGCAATATTCCCAGTAAACACGCCTGATGGTGGATTCTTTGGAGTGGAATTACGCAACTAAGAAAAACTCAAAATGATTCAAAAACTTCACCAGAAAGAAAAAACCTTGAGAAAGGAAAAAATAAAATTTTAGTGAAAATCACTCTTCAAAAAACAAACACACCGAAACAAAAAATGAAAAAAATTCTAATCATCACTTGGGTAATTCTTAGCTGCATAACTTCCGCTGAAACTTTAGCACAAACAACCCAAGATCCCGACCTAAAATTATCACTCGAAGAGCTGAAGAAAAAATATCCGATCAGTCTTTTGGATGAGAAAAAGAAGCACTACAAAGAAGGACAAAAAATTAATATCGATGATTATTCAAATGCAGAAATCAAAGCGGCTTTCGTGAATGCAGATAAGAATTTTGTGAGTAGGAAAAAAATAGAATACAAAACCAAAAGTGGCATGACTTCGTTCAATTTTGAGATAACAGTAAAAAACCAACAGGAAGCTGAAATTATTTTAGCGACCTGCGAAGGTTTGATGAGAATGGAAAAGAATTGGCCTAATCTTAATGATAGATGGCAAGACATAATGTATTCTATTTTTGAAAACCAAAAAACATATCAGATCATTGAATTTCTTCCACAGAAAGCGAATAGCTGCGTATCAAACTTAGTAACATTAAGAGGCGCTTAAAACAAAATTTTATTCAACGTTAAATCTTTATAATCATGGTCAATTTCATCACAAGTAAACCAGTCAGCAATATCAATACTATAAGCAGCGAATTTGGAGAAAGAATATCTCCAACAAAGGGAGCAACTACCCAGCACAATGGAATAGATTTCGCAGTACCAGTAAATACACCAGTTTATGCGGCTCATAAAGGAAGTGTTACGAAACAGTTTACCCCTTCTGGTGGATATACGATCACAATCGAAACAAATGGAGATGATGGAAACAAATATTCCACTTCGTACCTTCATTTAAATAGCTACGCACAAATTACAGATCCAGTTACTGGGGAATTAAGGGAAATCAGGGAAGGCGACGAGATTTCTAGTGGCACTCAAATCGCATTATCCGGCAACACTGGCTCTGCTTCCTCGGGTGCGCATTTACATTTTGCAGTAAAAAAGAATGGTACTCCACAAAACCCTCGACTTTATTTAGCTCAAGCCTTCCCAAGCGAATTCCCAACTACAGTAAAATCTGGCACTTACGGTAAAA
>CAYUHG010000017.1:0-35057 GCA_964444545.1 uncultured Rhizobium sp. | reverse complement strand
AACCAACGACAACCTCATTAAAAGTGAGGTGCTCTACCGACTGAGCTACGTGCTCAAATAATGAACTTATTTGATTTGGTTTTGTGAAGATGGTGAATCTTTTTCCGAGGAAAGGAGCGGCGCATTAAAAGCAAGAATCTTAAAAATGCAACAAATTTGTAGAAATCTTTGGAAGCGGCATTTATCTAAGCTGCAAACCATCAATTAATTTTCTAAAATAATGAAAAATAAAGTTCTAACAATCATTCCAGTGCGTCTTGCATCAACACGATTACCTAATAAACCACTCGCAGATATTTGTGGTAAAAGCATGATCCAAAGAGTTTACGAACAGGCTCTGGCTGCGAATTTAGGCGATGTTGTAATTGCTTGCGATGGTGAAGAAATTGCAGCTGAAGTAAAAAAGTTTGGTGGAAAATTTGTTATTACCGACCCTGATTTACCTTCAGGAACTGACCGTATCTACGCTGCTTACAAAAAATTTCATGGTGATGAATTTGATGTTATCATTAACCTACAAGGTGATTTGCCAAACATCGATCCACAGGTCATTCGTGCCGCTGCTAAAGCCGCTCTAGAGAATGATTGTGATATCGCAACTGTTGCTTCTAAAATCAAAAATGATGATGAGATTCATAACCCGAACGTGGTCAAAATTGCCATCGCTTTTAAAGAAGAAGAGTTAGGAAAAGCTCTCTATTTCTCGCGTTGTCCAATTCCTTTTTCAAAAGATGGTACGGGAAATTATTATCATCATATCGGAATATATGCTTATAAAGGTTCGGCTTTGGAAAAATTTGTTAATCTTGCGCCATCAATATTAGAGCGTCGCGAGAGTCTCGAGCAACTTCGTGCTTTAGAAAATGACATGAAGATTTTTGTTAAAATTGTTGATGCTCATCCGCTCTCAGTTGACACCAAAGAAGATCTAGAAGTGATGATAAAATTGATCGGTAAATAATGAAAAAAGCGAAAAAAACTATTGGCTGGAAGGAGTGGTTTGGCCTTGATTGCCTAAACTTGCCGGCGATTAAAGGAAAGATTGATACCGGTGCAAAAACTTCATCACTGCACGCTTTTAACATCGAAAGTTTTTATATCGAAGATGTTGAATATGTGAAGTTTGACATTCACCCTTTGCAAAAAAATAAAAAACTGGTGAGAAGTTGTGTAGCAAGAGTTATTGATCAAAGAATGGTTTCAGATTCTGGTGGAAAAAAAGAAAAAAGATTCGTTATTAAGTCTGATTTAAGAATCGGTGAGAGTAAAATAAGAGTTGAACTAACCCTTGCTAATCGTGACTCCATGACATTTCGTATGTTGCTTGGAAGAGAAGCGATTAAACAAGCTAAAATGCTGGTCGATCCTTCAAAAGCCTTTTTGCAAGGCAAACTAAAAAGAACTGAAACTTTGAAATTTTACCGCGCCACTAAATCCTGCATTGATCCAAGAAAATTATGAAAATTATATTATTAGCTTCAAATCCAAATCTGTATTCCAATCATCGTATTATTGAAGCGGCGCGTGCTCGTGGTCATGAAGTTCACTTCGTAAATGTTGGTGGATGTTATATAAAAGTTGCGCCGTCTTCTTGCGAAATTTTTTATGATGAGGGCAAAAAATTAGGAGAAGTTGATTGCGTAATTCCGCGCATCAAACCAGCTTTAACGTTCTACGGAACTGCGATGGTTCGCCAGTTTGAAGTTATGGGCGTGAAATGTTTGAATGGTTCAGAAGCGATTACTAAATCGCGTGATAAGTTGCACACTTTGCAACTTATGGCGCAACATGGCTTGAACCTTCCAATTACAAGCTTCGCCAACTCATCTTACGATACTAAAGATCTGATTAAATTAGTTGGCAGCGCACCGTTAGTAGTAAAATTACTTGAAGGCACAAAAGGTGTTGGTGTGGTTTTAGCAGACACAAACAAAGCTGCTGAGAGCGTAATCAACGCTTTCCGCAGTCTGAAAGCTGATATTCTAGTACAGCACTATATCAAGGAATCGAAAGGCCAAGACATCAGATGTTTTGTGGTTGGCGGACAAGTTGTAGCTTCAATGGAACGTGTAGCGCAGGAAGGAGAATTCCGTGCAAATATTCATTTGGGAGCTACAGCGCGAGTCATCGAAGTTAGTGATGAAGAACGTGATTTAGCAATTAAAGCCGCGAAAATTATCGGGCTTGAAGTTGCTGGAGTTGATATGGTGCGTTCAAATTCAGGGCCAAAACTTTTGGAAGTAAATTCGTCGCCAGGACTTGAAGGAATTGAAGCTGCGACCGGAATTGATATTGCGACAAAAATGATTGAATATTTGGAAAGAAAATAATGAAAAAACTAGACCCAAAAAAAATTTTTGGTGGTCAATGCGAGTTTATTTTAGGCGCGCATACTTACTCACAAGCACCGCAAACTAGCCATCCTGAGATCGCTTTTATTGGTGCCTCCAACGTTGGAAAATCAAGTTTGATTAACGCCATTATGGGGCGCAAAATTGCTATCGTTTCAACAACGCCAGGACGTACTCGCCAGTTAAATTTCTTCAAAGTTGCTGATGGTTTTACCCAAAGTTTTTCGCAAGGATTTGTACTGGTAGATATGCCGGGTTATGGCTTTGCCAAAGCTAAAGAAAAGAACATTGAACATTGGCAAAGAACTGCTTTGGAATATTTGACTAAGCGCGCCAATTTAAAGCGTTTATTTTTGCTGATTGATCCGGTGAAAGGATTGAAAGAATCCGATCGCGATATGATCAATCTTCTCAACACTGTGGCGGTTTCGTTTCAAATTATTTTGACCAAAGCTGATAAACTTAATCGTGAAGAGTTGAAAAATGCTGAGGAAAAAATCACTAAAGAAGTTGGTAAATGGCCAGCAGCGCATCCGCAAATTATTGTGACAAGCAGTTCTAAAGGTTACGGAATCAACGAAATACAAGATTCGATCGTTGAAGTTTTATCGCATTTATGAAATTTTTCCTGATAATTTTTTTTACCAGTTTGGTTGTGTTGCTACTGGTATTTTTGCTAAATGCTGCTACATATAACGGATCGAAAAATACCTCTAACAAGGAAATCTCCAATGACGAAAAATCTTAAAAATTCTGCTGCCGCAATATCGCAAAACATGGCGATGGGACTAACTCCAAAACAAATTGTTGAAGAACTTAATCGCTATATTGTCGGTCAAGTTGATGCTAAAAAAGCGATGGCGATTGCACTTCGCAACCGTTACCGCCGTAAGATGGTTGAAAGTCCGTTGCGTGAAGAAATTGTGCCAAAAAATATTTTGATGGCCGGTCCTACTGGTGTTGGTAAAACTGAAATTGCGCGTCGTTTGGCTAAGCTTGCCAATGCACCATTTATCAAAGTTGAAGCGACCAAATTTACTGAAGTTGGTTATGTTGGTCGTGATGTGGATTCGATCATCCGCGATTTGGTTGAGATGGCGATCAAAACCATGAAAAACGAAAAGAAAAAAGAAGTTTACGAAAAGGCTGAAAAGAACGCCAAAAAGAAAATTTTGAAAAGTTTGGTTGGTGAATCGGCAACTGATGAAACCAAAGAAAAATTCTCGCAAATGCTTGATAAAGGCGAAATTAATGAGCGTGAAGTTGAGATTGAAATTGTTGATTCAGGCAACTCTTTTTCGAGTGGATTTGATGTTCCTGGTGGTCATGTTGGTATGATCAATATTAGTGAAATGATTGGCAAAGCAATCGGTGGCGATAAAACTAAAAAAGTTAAGATGAGCGTTGAAGACGCAATGAAAACGCTGATTGACGAAGAATCGGAAAAAATGATTGATGAAGACAAAATCATCAAATCTGCACTAAAAGCTGTAGAAAATGACGGTATCGTTTTCATCGATGAGATCGACAAAATTTGTGCACGTTCTGGTATGAAAGGATCGGGTGCTGACGTTAGCCGTGAAGGTGTACAACGTGATTTATTGCCGCTTGTCGAAGGCACAACAATTTCAACCAAATATGGTTTGGTTAAAACCGATCATATTTTGTTTGTTGCTTCAGGTGCATTTCACGTGGCAAAGCCGTCAGATTTATTACCAGAATTGCAGGGTCGTTTTCCAATTCGTGTACAATTAAAACCACTTACCGAAGAAGATTTGGTGCGTATTTTAAACGAACCAGAATCAAGCTTGATTAAGCAATATGCAGCATTGATTGGTGTTGAAGGAGTGGCACTTAATTTTACCGCAGATGGCATTAATCAAATCGCTAAGTTGGCAAATAAAGTTAATTCTGAAATCGAAAATATTGGTGCCAGACGTTTACATACAATGCTCGAAAAAATTCTCGAAGAGATTAGTTTCGAAGCCAGTGAAATGAAGCCTAAAAGCAAAGTGATTATTGACGCAAAATATGTTGATGATCATCTTGGTGATTTAGTTTCGAATAAAACCGATTTGTCTAAATTTATTTTGTAATTCCTCGAGAAACCCCCTGACCCCTGCGGGGCCACCCCCCTTGACAGGGGGGCGGGAGTCTTACTTGCCCCCCTGTCAAGGGGGGTGGCCCCGCAGGGGTCGGGGGGTTTCTAGTCCCAACCTACATATTGTAAAAAAAATGATCCCCCGCTACTCCCGTAAAGAAATGACCAGCATCTGGTCACAAGAAAACAAATATCAAATTTGGTTCGATATCGAAATTTACGCTCTCGAAGCTCTTGAAAAACTGAAAGTTGCGCCAGATGGAACTGCCAAAAGAATCCGAGAAAATTTTGTAAAATCAGGCGGTAAATTTAACGTTGATCGCGTTGATGAAATTGAGTCTGTGACTAAGCACGACGTGATCGCATTTTTAACTCATTTAGCTGAATTAGTTGGTGAAAATTCCCGCTTCATTCACTACGGAATGACTAGCTCAGACGTGCTCGACACTTGTTTGTCAAAGCAGCTTTCACAAGCTTCTGACATCTTAATCAACGATTTAGAAAGACTTCTAGCCGCAATCAAAAAACGTGCTTTTGAACATAAAAACACCGTTTGTGTTGGTCGTTCACATGGCATCCACGCTGAGCCGGTGACATTTGGTTTGAAGTTAGCTCGTTTTTACGCTGAGTTCGAAAGAAATTTGAAACGCTTAAAAGATGCGCAAAAAGAAATCTCGGTTTGTGCAATTTCTGGCGCAGTTGGAACTTTCGCCAACGTTGATCCATTCGTACAAAAATACGTCGCCGAAAAATTAGGTTTGGAAGAAGAATCAGTTTCTAGCCAAATCATCCCAAGAGATCGTCACGCCTCTTATTTCGCGGTTTTAGGAGTTATTGCATCTTCAATTGAAAATCTCGCAATTGAAATTCGTCACTTGCAAAGAACAGAAGTTTTGGAAGCAGAAGAATTTTTCTCTAAAGGCCAGAAAGGTTCATCAGCAATGCCACATAAACGTAATCCAGTTTTGAGTGAAAACCTAACTGGTTTAGCAAGAATCGTACGTAGTACCGTTGTTCCTGCTTTGGAGAACGTTGCTTCATGGCATGAACGTGATATTTCGCATTCTTCAGTTGAAAGAATGATCGGGCCAGATGCTACAGTTACGCTTGATTTCGCGCTTAATCGTTTAGTTGGTTTGATCGAAAATTTGACGGTTTACGAAAAAAATATGCAGAAAAATTTGGATCGTTTAGGCGGTTTAGTTTTCTCGCAACGTGTGCTTCTAACTTTAATTGATGAAGCAGGAATTAGCCGCGAAGACGCCTACAAAATCGTGCAATCAAACGCCATGAAAATTTGGGCGGGCGAATCAAATAGTTTCCTTGAATTGCTCAAAGCTGACAAAGAAGTTGTTGAAAAATTGGGTGTAAAAAAACTCGAAGAATTGTTCGACATCACTTATCACACCAAAAATATCGATCACATTTTTAAACAAGTTTTCGGTGCGTAATTTCGACGTTGTAATTATTGGAGCGGGTGCGGCGGGGTTAATGTGCGCTGCTACTGCTTCACAGCGTGGTCGTAGTGTTTTATTGATCGATCACGCGAAAGCCGTTGGTGAAAAAATCCGCATTTCTGGCGGTGGTCGATGTAACTTCACCAACATCGATGTTTCTGATAAAAATTTTCTTTCGCAAAATTCTCATTTCTGCGTTTCAGCCTTGAAGCGCTTCACTTCACAAGACTTTATAAATTTAGTAAAAAAACACCAAATTGCCTTTCACGAAAAAACTTTAGGACAACTTTTTTGCGATAAATCTTCGAAAGAAATTATCGAAATGTTGTTAAAAGAATGTGCAATTGGCGCTACAGAGATCAGTCTTGAAACCATAGTTGAAAAAATTATTAAAACAGAAAATGGCTTTCAAATTTTAACTTCAAAAGGTGAAGTTTTTTGCCAGTCATTGGTGATTGCAACTGGTGGACTTTCAATTCCGAAAATGGGTGCAACTGGCTTTGGATATGAAGTGGCGCGCCAATTTAAAATTAAAGTTACGCAAACTTATCCGGCTTTAGTGCCGCTAACTTTTGAAGAAAAACTTTTGTCTGAAACCAAAAATCTTTCCGGAATTTCGGTGAATGCAATTGTGAGTGCGGGTAAAATAAATTTCCGGGAAGCGATTTTGTTTACTCATCGCGGCATCAGCGGGCCAGCGATTCTACAGATTTCTTCTTATTTAAAACATGGTGAAAAAGTTAGCATAAATTTAGCACCAGAAATCGACATTTTTACGCGATTAATTGAGGAGAAAAAATTAAAACCAAAGCAAGAAATTCAAACTTTTTTAGCACAATTTTTACCAAAAAACTTGGCCGATTTTTTTGCTCAAAAAATTAATCATCGCGGAAATTTAGCCGATTTATCCAATCAAAAAATCAAAGAAATTGCTGATTTAATAAATCGCTGGAGCTTTTTTCATAGCGGTACGGAAGGTTATGCCAAAGCTGAGGTAACTTTGGGTGGAGTTGATGTGAATGAGATTTCTTCGAAAAACTTTGAAAGTAAAAAAGTGCCGAATTTATTTTTTATCGGCGAAGTTTTAGATGTTACTGGTTGGCTTGGTGGTTACAATTTTCAATGGGCTTGGGCTTCGGGAAAAGCTGCGGGAGAAGTGGTATAATATGATATCACCTCAACAAATCTTAAAAAAAGTTTTCGGTTACGATCATTTTCGTGGCAATCAGGCAGCGGTTATTGATGAGATAATTTCGGGCAGAAATTGTTTTGTGATGATGCCGACAGGTGGCGGAAAATCTTTATGTTATCAAGTTCCGGCATTGTGTTTAGAAGGTCTGGCAATTGTGGTTTCACCGCTGATTGCTTTGATGCAAGATCAAGTAAGTGCTCTAGTTGAGGCCGGAGTTAAAGCCGCAGCGCTCAACTCTTCGATGAGTTATGATGAAGTGCGACGTGTGAAAAATGCCATAAAAGAAGGCGAGCTCGATTTGCTCTACGTCGCGCCTGAAAGGTTATTGATGGAAGAATTTTTGGAATCACTAACGGAAATAAAAATCTCACTTTTTGCCATTGATGAAGCTCATTGTGTTTCGCAATGGGGACACGATTTTCGTCCAGTTTATGCTGAGTTAAAAATTTTGGCGCAAAAATTTCCAAACGTGCCGAGAATCGCTCTAACAGCGACTGCGGACGCTCCAACTCGTAAAGACATTATCGAAAAATTGGCATTGCAAAATGCTAAAATTTTCATCAGTAGTTTTGATCGTCCGAACATTTCTTACACGATTGTTGAGCGTAATAATAGTAAGAAACAGCTGCTCGATTTCATCAAAGAAAATCATCAAAATGACAGCGGAATTGTTTATTGTTTGTCGCGTAAATCGGTGGAAGAAACCGCGCGTTGGTTATGCGATGAAGGCTACAAAGCCTTTGCTTATCACGGATCGATGAGTGCAGAAATGCGCCGCAAAAATCAGGAGAAATTTCTGCTGCGTGATGGTGTAATTATGGTTGCGACAATTGCGTTTGGTATGGGAATTGATAAGCCAGATGTGCGGTTTGTGGCGCACTTAAACATTCCAAAAAATATCGAATCTTATTACCAAGAAACTGGTCGCGCTGGTCGGGATGGTTTGCCGGCAGACGCTTGGATGTCTTACGGATTAGCTGATGTGGCGATGCAGCGTAATTTTATTGAAGATTCAGAAGCGCCAGAAAATCAGAAAAGAATTGAGCATCAAAAATTAAATTCTCTGCTCGGACTTTGCGAAGCTTCAACATGTCGTCGTCAAATTTTGCTCGAATATTTTGGTGATAAATGTGAGTCGTGCGGTAATTGCGATAATTGTTTAAATCAGCCCGAAACCTTTGATGCGACTATTGCAGCGCAAAAAGCGATCTCGTGTGTTTTTCGTACCGAGCAACGGTTTGGTGTAGGATATTTGATTGATGTGTTGCTTGGCAATGCTGATGAGCGCATGAAGAATTTTGGCCACGATCAAGTAAGTACTTTCGGAATTGGCAAAGAATTTAGCAAAGTTGAATGGCAAAGTATTTTTCGTCAGCTGATTGCGACAAACCTTCTGAAGGTTGATATTGAAGGCTTTGGCGGACTTAAAATTACTGATGCGGGAAGAAAATTTCTGCAAAGCAAAGAAAAGATTCTGATGCGAAAAATTGTCACGAAAGTGAAAAATAAAAAAGTTGCGAGCAGCGTAGATAAAACTTCCGGCAAAATTATTTATGCACTTTCCGGTGATTTTGAGAATGAACTTTTTGCTAAGCTAAAAGCGAAGAGACTAGAAATAGCAAAGGCGCAGAACCTTCCGCCTTATATTGTATTTCATGATAAAACTTTGATTGAGATGGTAAAAATCTTGCCAAAATCTTTGGAAGAGATGACGAAAATTAGTGGAGTTGGTGAAGCAAAAATTAAGAAATATGGCGCGGAATTTTTACAGATTTTGCAAAATTAATAAGGCGAAGGTCGCGATAATTTAAAATTTGATGGCAGGCCAAGATGTGGACGTTTGTCGAATTTATTTTTGGCAGCGTATGAGGAATTTAAATCATTATAATGCAAAAAAACCTGAGCGCAATCGTTGGAATCAAAAGCTTCGCGCCAATGTTCTAAATCGCATCCGCGATAAATTAGCATGTCGCCGGGAGATAAAATAATCTCAACTCCTTTGGTATTTTCAGAAACATATTCATCTCCAACAACTTTGCCTTTGCTTGCGTCAGGTTCGAGATAAATTGGCCAAGTTGGGCCGCCAAGATTTAGAGTGGTGGAAATCTCGCAAGAAGGGCGATCTTTGTGGCGATGAAGAATATCGCCTTGTTTGTAAATTCTGGTGTAAGAATAGGTCTCAACCAGCTTTAATCCGGTGTGTTGTTCCATTGCTGGCTTTACTTGTTGCAACAAAGTTTCCATCGCAATGTCGCTGTAATGTGAGTAGGTTCCGGGAACTTGAGAATCGTCACAAGTTCCGAAATAAGTTGCTGTTGGATCAAGCTGATTGTTGGTAATAAGACTATGTGCAACCATGCGCTTGTTCAAAAAATAGCGATAGACAAAGTTGGCCAATTCTTTGGAAATGACGTTTCTGATCACTAAATATTTGTCTTGCGCAAAGCGCATTATTTATACCATTTGTTAACGATTTTTCTGATTTTTTGACGTGATTGATCAAGTCTCTCAGCTTGTTTTTCTGGGTCACGCAATGATGTTCCAATTGTATCGGATTCATCAAATCCCATAAAATTAAAAATCACCTTGCTAAGCAAGGTGATAGTATCCCAATTCGGATAATTAAGATTAAATTCGTCGTGAGAGTAGATTCCGCCAGCGCTGAATAAAGTTAGAGCTTTTTTACCAGCCATTAATTTTTTACCAGCTTCGAAAGTTTCGCCGTTAAAAATCACGGCATCTAAATAAGCTTTAGCAGTAGCAGGAATGCCAAAATTATGCATTGGATAAGCCAAAACCACAACATCAGCCGATTTCAATTGAGCGATTAATTTGTCATTTTGTTCCAACAATTTTGCCTCATCAGAATTTAATTTTTGTCCACCGTAATTACGTTTGTAGTATGCTTGAATTGAATGTTCGTTAAAGATTGGAACTTCGGTTTTTAGCAAATCGACAACTTCGATATTTTGTCCTTTGGTTTCTTCTAAAAAGACATCCAAAAGTTTTTTGGTGTTAGAATTAGCACCAGTTGGCAAATATTTTACGACTAGAGTTTTCATAGATTATTTAGTTTTTGATTAAAATTTAATGCTAAAAAAGTACTTGATTAGTTTCTTTTAGTAACCAACTTTTTAATAGCAACTAGCTTTTTTTAAGAAATCAAAATGGAGTATAAAATGCTTAAAGTCAGAAAATCTAATGAACGCGGTTATGCCGATCATGGGTGGTTAAAATCTTTTCACAGTTTTTCTTTTGCCAGCTATTACGATCCTAATCACATCCATTTTGGAAATTTGCGCGTGATCAATGAAGACTATGTTGGCGCTGGAGCTGGATTCAGCAAGCATCCGCACGATAATATGGAAATTATAACTTACGTAATTTCTGGCGCACTTTCACATCAAGATTCGATGGGAAATGCTTCAACAATTTTGCCAAATGAAGTGCAAATTATGAGTGCGGGTACGGGAGTTTTTCACTCAGAAATGAATCACGAAAAACATCAAGAAACTCATCTTCTGCAGATTTGGATTTTGCCAAAATTAAGAGGAATTGCACCACGCTACGGTCAAAAATCTTTCGCAAAAAATTTTGAGAAAAGTGATTTTGTTCTTGTGGTGTCTGGTTCTGGACGCGATGGATCAATTGAGATAAATCAAGATGCCGAGATTTTTGTCGCAAAATTTAATGCCGGAAAAAATTTTGATTTTGCAGTAAAAAATGGTCGTAAAATTTGGATTCAAATGATCTCGGGGAAAGTTTCTGTTAACGGCGAAATCATTGAAAAAGGTGATGCTGCGGCGATTACTAACGAAGAGAAATTGCAAATTATCGCACAGGAAAATTCCGAGTTTTTGTTGTTCGATTTGTAGTTAAAATAACCACCTCATAACCGTTGGTTTCGACAAGCTCAACCGACGTTTTGGGAAGGTTTTAGAATCTCTTCGTACGGCGATGGCAATAAGGTTGCTTGCCGTTGTGTATGTAATAGTTTTGATGATATAGTTCTGCCGGCCAAAACTTTGGTGCGGCGATTAATTTTGTTGCGACTTCCAAACCTTTTTCTTCAAGAATTTTAATTAATTGTTCAGCTATTTTCCTCTGATCTTCACTCACATAAAAAATCGCTGACAAATATTGCGGACCAATATCAGGGCCTTGTCCGTTGGTTTGAGTGGGATCGTGAATTTCAAAAAAAACTCGCGCTAAAGTTTCAAAATCAGTTTTTCTTTTATCAAAAATCACTTCGACAGTTTCTAAATGTCCGGTTTTTTTACCGCAAACTTCTTCGTAAGTTGGATTTTCTGTTGCGCCTCCCATATAGCCAGAACGTACTGATTTCACGGCTTCAGCTTGTTTCAAATAATATTCTACGCCCCAAAAACATCCGGCGGCGAAATAAGCAGTTTCAAAATTTTCATCATTTTTTTCTGCGACAAAATCGAGCGAAATCGAATTTACACAATAACGTGTATCTTTGGTAGTAAAGCCTTCGCCGCTAAAAACATGACCCAAATGTCCGTCGCATTTTTTACATAAAATTTCGGTTCTGCGACCATCGCGATCTAAAACTTTTTTCACCGAATCAGGAACTTCATCATCAAAACTTGGCCAGCCGCAACCAGAATCAAACTGACTGTCGCTTGCAAAAAGTTCTGCGCCGCATTGTTTGCAAAAATATTTGCCGACGCGGTTATTCTCAAAAAATTCACCGCTAAAAGGAGCTTCGGTGCCTTTGTGTAAAATTACTTGGGCTTCTGCGGCTGTAAGTTTTTTCAGCGTCATATTTTTGATGATTTTTTTAGATTTTAAAATGAGTGACTATAAGCTCTAACAAGACGATTTTCTGCTGCCAATTTTCAACTTCAAAATGTCTCAATTGAAAAACTTTTTGCTTCAAACTCTGCAAAAAATTTCGCCAATAAATTTAGTGATTTTCAGTATTCTTATTGTTGCAGCTGTGTTTGTAAGGCTTAACGGCATCAATGAATATGCCTTTAACGATGATGAATTATGGCATTTGGTGATTTCAAACCAGAGCAATTTGTGGGAAGTTATTCAAAGTAATTTTCGCCAAGAAGTTCATCCGCCTTTGTCTTATATAGTTTGGCACTATATGCTGAAAATTAGTCACAATGATTTGTGGCTTAGAATGTCAGCGTTAATCCCATCAATTTTGTTAATTCCTTCGGTTTATATTTTTGGACGTCGCTACATTGGTCGTGCGGCGGCGTATTTCTTAGTCTTTTTGTTCGCCTTTGGTGCTATTCCAATTTCAATGGGTGTGATTATCCGCGCTTATTCGATGATGATGTTGGTGTTAATTTGGGCGCTGATTTTTGTCGATAAATTCAAAACCGATCACAACAAAAAATATCTAATTTATTATTTTCTGTGCTGCCTTGCGGCAATTGAACTCAATCATTCGGCAGCTTTCTGCATATTGTCTTTGGGTCTAATTTTATTGTTTCGCGCCTTTAGAGATAAAAATTATTGCGATTTTGTCACAATCGCCGCGATGCATGCAATCCTTGGCGCTCTAGTTCTGGGATATGCTTTTGTTTTAAAACATTATTACGGATTCAGCGGCGTAATTCCTGGATTTTACGAATCTTACGGTGATCCACTTTACTATCCGAGCAACTACATGAAGTTGTTTTTTTGGTTTCCGATTGGTTCGGAAATCAACGATTCCTTTGCTGGAATATTTTCGTTATTTGCAATTATCGCACTTTTTGTAACGCCGATTGCCTTGATTCGTGCTCGCAAATGGCTGTTGTTACAACTGTTTTTGACGCCAATAATTGCGATTACGATTACTGATAGTTTACGTATTTTTCCCTTTTCCCCGATCACGCGTAACAACTTGTTTCTCTTCATTTCGATCGCGATTGGTTATGCATATTTAGCGCAAATTTTGACTAATTTCGCCGCGAAATTTTATGAAGAAAAATGGCTAGAAGGAAAAGACAAAATCGTTTTTGTCCTACAAACATCAGCAGCGGTGATTACGGCAATATTTTTTGTCGGTTACGTAATCAGTCATGACTCTTTCCGTAAAACTTCGCCGTCATGCGCGGAAATGAGCATCACCAAATCGGATAACGAGTTGTTGGATAAAACTTTTAAGAGCAAAAATTCACCAGACAATGTCTTTGTAACTGCGGCGCGCAATATATGGAATTTTCAGATGCAAAGCAGTAACAGCGGCAAGATTGAAGTGATTACAAAGCACTTGGCGAAATTTAAAAACGATCAAACCGAAATTTATTTTACAGCTTTTCCGGCGCGCGATTTTTCGACAAATGTTGATATGTTGGCTTATAAATTATTTTTCACTGATCTGTTTTCTTACCTGAAATCGGAAAATAAATTAGACAAAATCAAGAGCTTCACGTTCTTTGATAATGGTTTGGTGGTTGATTATTTGACGATGAATTTTTTGCCGCAAATGATTCCAGATAAATTGATTTTGTTTCCAACTGCTGAAGATAAAATGAATTATAAAATCTCGCAGGAAGTCTATAACATTGCTTGGGCGATACATTCATCAAAAGAAGTTTTGGACATAGTTTATCAAAGAGATCGATCATTTTCTTGTGGCCGAGAAGTTTTATTTCTGACCTTCTCGCCCAAATTTGTCGAACAGGAATTCATCAAAAAAGATTTTATTGATGGTCGTGAATTTAGAAAAAAACAGCGCGGATTATGAAGGATAAATGTTTAGATTTTTGTCGCGTTAGATCAATCGCGATATTTTTGATTATTATGATTGGCGCTTTGTTCGTGAGGCTTCACGGACTTGGCGAATATGATTTCAATGATGATGAATTGTGGCATTTGGTGGTTTCGAGCCAGAATAATTTGTTCGATTTGCTTAAGTTCAATTTCGAGAATGAAGTTCATCCGCCGCTGTCTTTCATTATTTGGTATTTTGCGTTAAAAATTAGTCACAACGATTTGTGGCTGCGTATGATTGGCATTATTCCGGCACTTGCATTGATTCCATCAATTTACGTTTTCGGTCGTAATTATATTGGTCGTACGGCTGGACATTTTTTAGCTTTGCTTTTCGCGTTTGGGGCAATGCCAGTAGGAATAAGTGAAACTATTCGCGCTTATTCAATGATGATGCTAGCCGTGACTTGGGCCGCGATTTTTGCTGATAAATTTCGTCGCAAAAAAAATAACAAAAATCTCATTTATTATTTTTTATCCTGCCTAATCGCTATTCAATTAAACCACGCGGCGTTGTTTACCGTTTCAGCTTTGGGTTTAATTTTGGTGCTTGATGCGATCAGAGACAAAAACAAAAAAGAGTTTTTTGTAATCAGTGCGATGCACGTTGTGATTGTGATGATGGTTGGTAGTTATGCTTTTGTTTTGCAGAAAATTTATGGCTTCCAAGGCATTCCGGCGATTTTTTCCACGGGTGATATTATCAATTACTTGATGAACTACATGACGTTATTCATGTGGTTTCCAATCGGTGCTGAGGTGAATGATGCGGTGACGCAGATTATTACTTTGTTTTCGATTCTATCTTTTGTTTTGGTGCCGATCGCCTTGATTAAAAGTAAGCGCTGGGTGTTATTGATTCTGCTTTTTGCGCCGATTTTTGCGGTGTCAATTTCTGATTATTTCCGTTTATATCCTTTCACTGGATTGCAGCGTAACAATCTGTTTTTGCTGTTTTCGGTGGCGATTACTTACGGATATTTTGTGCAAATTTGCTTCAATTTCTTCGTTAGGTTTTACCGCGAAGAAATGTCTTATGAGAAAAAAAATCGTATTGCTTTGTTGCAAATATTAGCGATTTCAGCCTTTGTTTGTCTAGCTTGTGTTTATGTTATCAACCGTAATTCATTTCGCGATATTCAGCCAAACTGTGCTGAGTTTAGTATTAAAAAATCTGATCGCGAATTGCTGGCAAATAAACTCGATGAGACAAATTCTGCGACCAATGTTTTTGTAACTTTGGTGCGCAATATTTGGCAGTTACGTTTTCAATATGGTGATGAAGGAAACTTGCAGATTCTGACCAAAAATCTCGGCAAATTTGAAAGTGCGGGAAAAGTGTTTTACTTCACGGCGATACCAGCGCGGGAGCGATCGATTACCGAAAATCTTAACGAATATAAATTATTTTTTACTGATCTCTTTGAACAGCTACGTTTAGAAGGAAAATTAGATAAGATTAAACAATTCACTTTCTTTGATATTGGTGCTAACATTGACTATCTGACTAGAAGATTTCATCCGCAGTTTATTCCGCAGGAAAAAAATCCATTTATGAATGAACGAGATAAAACTCATTACAAAATCTGGCAAGAAGGCTATAATATTGGTTGGGCGATTAATAATTCGAAAGAAGTGACCGACAGATTTTATTTCAAAGATACTAAATTTGTTTGTGGTCGTGAAGTTGTAGTTTTTAGTTTTACTAAAAAATTTGTGCAAAACGAGATTCTTGATAAAGAATTTGTTGATGCGCGACAATTTGAAAAAGAGGTTTATCTAAATGACCGATAACAAAAAATTACTGATCTATGTAGTGGCCTATAAAGCTACGAAACACATAGTCACTGTGCTTGATCTGATCCCTTTTGAGAGTTATTCTAATTATGAAATATTGGTTAGTGATGATGCATCGAATGATGAAACCTCAGCAATCGTGCAAAAATATATTTCGCAGAATCCGGCGAAAAATATCAAATTAATCACTCAAGAAGTGAATTTGGGCTATGGCGGCAATCAGAAATTTGGTTATGATTACGCCATTAAAAATGGTTTTGATGCCGTTGTATTGATTCACGGTGACAATCAATATTCTCCGACTCTGATTCCGCAAATTGTTGATCCAATTCTTGAAGATAAAGTCGATGTGATGTTGGGATCGCGGATGATGAACAAAAAATGGGCATTAAAAGGCGGCATGCCACTTTATAAATTTGTTGGAAATATTATCTTAACCAAAGCGCAAAATTTTCTTCTTGGAGCAAAATTAGCAGAATATCATACTGGTCTTCGCGCCTTTTCTACCAAGTCTTTGGCGCGTATTCCATTTAAAGAAAATAATAACGGCTTTGCTTTTGATACTGACATTTTGATTCAGCTTATCGACAATAAAGCCAAGATTGGCGAGGTGGCAATCCCAACACATTATGGTGATGAAATTTGTCGTGTTAACGGTATGAAATATGCTTGCGAGATTATGATCGCAACTACTCTCTCAAGAGCTCAGCGTCTTGGAATTTATAAGTGTAAAAAATTTGATTATAACAATGTTTAAAAAAATCTCAGTTTTCGTAATTGCTTTTACCCTTACTTTTGCTTCGGTGATGGAGTCAGCAATGGCACGCGCTGGTGGCAGATCTTCATTTGGTGGCGGACGTTCTTCAACTTCGCATTTCAATCAAGGATCGCGCGGAAGTCGTACTTTTGACGGTGGTGGAGCTAACGGTAAAAATTATGCTCCGATGCAAAAAACTGCCAAGCAAAACCAAAATGGTGCTAATCCTAACAATGCGGCTAATGCCCAAAATCAGCAGCAAGCACAACCAAATCGTGCGGCAAATTTCTTCCAACGTAATCCATTTTTAACAACTGTTGGTGCGGTTTTGGCCGGATCTTGGCTTGGTCACATGTTGTTTGGAAATTCTGGCTTTGGCGCTGGCATGGCTGGTGGTGGCGGATTTGTTAATTTAATTATCATGGTGCTTGGTGCTTTTGCTGTGTTCGCATTGATCAGATTTTTGACCAGAAGATCAGCTTGTGCTACGCCAAATAATTTCGGAAATTCTTACGCGGCGCAAAATAATTTTTCGCAAATTCCTACAGTAAATATCAGCGTTTCTGACAGCGATAAAGACAAGTTCCAATATCTTTTAGTTGATGTGCAAAAAGCATGGTCCAACCAAGATATGGAAGCTTTGAGAAGACTAACAACTCCGGAAATGCTGCAATATTTTTCCGATTCTTTACGTCAAAATACTAGCCAAGGAATTGCCAATAAAGTCGAAGATATTGATGTGACGATGTTGGAAATTTCTGAAGCTTGGAAAGAAGGTGAGATGGAATATGCTACGGCAATCATTGAATGGTCGAGCTTTGATTATATGGTGAATCTAAACAAAAATTCGCAAGATCATGATTATATCGTTGAAGGTGGAGATAAAAATTTAGTCATGGCAACAGAAGCTTGGACGTTTGCCCGTTATGGTTCGCAAGGCAATTGGATTTTGTCAGCAATCGCGCAAGTTGAATAATTTATTTAAGTAATATCAGTGATTCGAGTTAAAGATTTGTCAATTTCCTTTTCTGGCCACGAAGTTTTTTCGGAAGGAAATTTTATCATCAATGGTCGTGAAAAAGTTGGTTTGATTGGGCGCAATGGTAGCGGTAAATCGACATTCCTCAAACTAATCTTGAAAAAATTAGAGCCAGATGAAGGTGCGGTGGAAATTCCGCGTGGCTACAGGATCGGACATTTGGAACAACATATTCACTTCACTCATGAAACGGTGATGGATGAAATTTGTTCAGTTCTGCCGCCTGATCGCGAACATGAAGGTTGGAAAGGTGAAAATATTTTATACGGATTGGGCTTTACTTACGACGATCTTTACAAAGATCCGAAGAAATTTTCTGGCGGTTATCAAGTAAAATTAAATTTGGCCAAGTTGTTGTTGATGGAGCCTCAAATGCTCTTGCTCGATGAGCCGACTAACTATCTCGATATTCACTCAATTCGCTGGTTGAAAGAATTCCTGCAAGAATGGGAAGGCGAATTGATTTTAATCACGCATGATCGTGCTTTTATGGATGCAGTAATCACTCACACTTTGATTATTCATCGTAAAGGTTTCCGTAAAGTTCCGGGAAACACACAAGGTTTGAAAGAAAAAATCGCGGCGGAAGAAGAAATCTACGAAAAAACTCGTCTGAATGAGGAGAAAAAACGCGAAAAAACTGAAGAATGGATCAATCGCTTCAAAGCCAAAGCTAGTATGGCTTCTCGTGCACAATCGCGGGCTAAGATGCTAGAAAAACAAGAGGTGAAAGAAAAATTAGAAACTGTTGAAACTCTCGAATTTAATTTCACTCACAAGCCTTACGGCAGCAAAGAAAATATGATTGAGGCTGAGCACTTAGCTTTCGGGTATAATCCCGAACATCGCTTGATTAATAATCTGTCTTTCAAAGTTGCAGATGGCGACAAAATTTGCGTGATTGGGAAAAACGGTAAAGGTAAATCAACTTTGCTGAAACTTCTAACTCAAGATTTGACGCCACTTAACGGCCAATTGAAAACCAATAACAAAGTTGAAATTGGTTATTTTGGTCAGATGAATATTGATCGTTTGAACAACAATTTAACGATTTATGAAGAGTTGCAAAAAGTTGACGAAAAGTTGCCTGTAACCAGAGTACGTCAGGTTTGCGGCAATATGATGTTCTCATCAGATTTGGCCAATAAAAAAATTGGCGTGTTGTCTGGCGGTGAAAAAAGTCGCGTTATGCTTGGTAAAATTTTGCTTAAAGGTGCAAATTTATTGCTGCTCGATGAGCCTACAAACCACTTAGATATGGAATCTTGTGATGCCCTTTTGGAGGCAATTAAAAGCTTCGAAGGTGCTGTAATTACGGTGACTCATGATGAACATTTCTTACGCGAAATCGCTAACAAATTGATCGTGTTTGACGATAATAAAACTTTCACTTTTGAAGATTCTTATGAGTTCTTCTTGAAGAGAGTGGGTTGGAAAGATCATTAAAATGGTAAAAATCCGTCGCGCAGAAACACAAGATTTTCCCGAAATTTGGCGCATTTTTAAAAATGTTATAGCCAAAGGTGATACTTACGTCAACGGTTCTGAAACCACAGAAGAACAAGCTCGCGCTAAATGGATGAGTGAAACGGCTAAGACTTTTGTTGCTGAAATCGATAGTAAAATTGTCGGCGCTTATTTGTTACGTGCTAATCAAGTTGATCGTGGAAGTCATGTGGCAAACGCCAGTTATATTGTCGATGAAAATGCTCGCGGACAAGGAGTCGGCAAAGCTTTAGCACTTCACTCAATTGCATCAGCTAAAGAAGATCAATATCGTGCCATGCAATTTAACTTCGTTGTTTCAACGAATAAGGCGGCAGTAAATTTATGGAAATCGGTCGGATTCCAAATTATCGGTACCATACCTCAAGGCTTTAAACATGCCACTTTAGGTTATGTTGATGCTTATATTATGTTTCGCGAGCTATGAACTTATCTGTTATTTTTCCCACAAAACTAATATTGTTTTTGTTATTAACCTGCATCGGATCATCTTCTGCTGCGGCTTTGGATCAAAAAGAACAAGAACAAAAAGTGATTTGTGAAACCAGTATATCTTGTAAGAAAGTTTGCGAGTTGGGTTTGATCGATAAGTTGGAGTTCATTCCTCCAGAGCAGCAGAAACTAGTGCTACGATGTACGCAAGATATGTTGGATCGAGTTCAGGCGACGCAAAAGAAATAGTTTTTAATTTGCTTTGGTTTGCGTTTCTCTGGAATAAAAATCTTCTAACATTTTTAGCCTTTCTTCAGATAATTTTCTTCGCCACTCCGATTTTTCAGAAATATCATCAAGCCTTGTGCCTCCAAGGCTATTCTGTCTTTTGAAGATAGTTTCTAATTTAGTGTTATGGCCGTTTTTGATGATATCGAACAACGTCAAAAAAGTTGTGGTGCGTCCTTTTCCAGCAGCGCAATGAACGTAAATTTTTTGATCTTGTGGTAAATTTCTGATGAAAGAAACCATGTGCGCAAGTTCTGAATCTAGTGGTCTAGCATGATCTTGCACTGTGAACCTTTTATATTTAAAGCCGTTCTTTTTAGCTAAATCTTCTTCGTTAATAGCTTTCCCTACTTTGATGATTTGAGGTTCAACTTGCTTATACCAGCCGTTTTCTGGGTTATTTTCTAAGATTTTATTTACGATAATTTTGTCGTTTCTCTTGCTTGCAAGTAGAAGAGATTTTTCCTGACTAATGATTTGAGCAGCAGTTTTATTTTCGTTAGATTTTTCAAAAGCAGCGCGCCAGCTGACTGATTCTCCATCAATAAAGCCATGGCTTTCACGTCTTAAGTCAACGATGATTATTTTCTCTTTGGGAAATTTTTTGCGTACAGCTAGAAGTTCATTTTCAGAAAATTGACCACTAGCAATGGCATTAATTCCAAGGGAAGAAAGATCGCGGAAATTACGCGGTAAGCCATCTTCTCGAGTTTCTTTAGTGTCAAAAGTAAGGATGGTTGCATTTTCGCCAAAAGCTTGAGAGGCGCTAAAAAGAAAGGCGATTACAAGAAGTCGTAAGAGTTTCATTGATTAGTTTAATTCGAGAATTTCTGCATCGTACATTTTGCGATACAAAGTATCTTTGGCCATCAACTCTTGGTGTGAGCCGATTTCAGCGATATTACCATCTTTAACAAAAATAATGCGATCGGCATTGATGATTGAAGAAAGACGATGTGCGATAGTGATTGTGGTTTTGTTTTTTGACAAATTAGCAATTGCGGCGGCGATAACTTTTTCGTTCTGGTTGTCGAGTGCAGAAGTCGCTTCATCAAGTAGTATAATTGGGGAATCCTTGATAATAGCGCGCGCAATCGCGATTCTTTGACGTTCACCGCCAGAAAGTTTTATACCTTTTTCGCCAACAAAATTATCAAGTTTTTTGGGAAAGTTATTGATAAATTGTAGAGCGGAATTTTGGGCAATTATTTCTTCGACTTGAGCCCGGCTTGCTGAAGTGTCAGCATAAGCGATGTTGTCGAAAATTGTGCCGGAGAAGATGAAGCAGTCTTGCGAAATGTAAGAAAAATTGTGGCGTAAATCGGCCAGAGAAAGTGAATTTATATTGTGATTATTCAGAGTAATTGAACCAGAAGTTACATCATAGAAACGCAAGAGAAGCTGTAGAATTGTACTTTTGCCAGATCCGCTTGGACCTACAATTGCAATACGTTCGCCTTGTTTTATTTCTAAATTGAAATTCTTAAGCACCAAAAATTCGCGGCGACTTGGATAAGAAAAATTCACATTCTCAAATTTTATTGTGATTTCTTTTGTGGCGGGAAAGTTTTTCGGATTGTTGATTTCTTTTACGGGAGATTGGATTTGCAAAAGTTCAAAAATACGACTAGCCGCCGCCGAAGCGCTTTGTAATTGTCCAGCGATTTGGCTGAGTGAAACCAAAGAAGTCGCCGTAATAATTGAATAGAAAATGAAAGAAGAAAGTTCGCCAGCGGAAATTTTTCCGCTCAAAACATCGTGGCCGCCAATCCAGAGTACAAGAGCGATTCCACCAAAAGCTGAGCCAATAACCAAAGCTACCATCAGTGATTTGATACGAATTTTTTCCAAAGAAACTCTCAATGCGTCGTCAATCAATCTTGAAAAATTGCGCGCTTCTTTTTCTTCGCACAAATAGGATTGAATTGTTTTAATGCCGTTAATGCTTTCTTCAATATGCGATCCAGCATCGGCAAGTGCTTCTTGAGATTGTTTGGAAAGATTTTTGACTGATTTTCCGATGACAATTATTGGAGCAATTGAGAGTGGAATAATCATCATTGTAAGCAAGCTGAGCTTAACGCTGGTACAGAACAGCAGGATAATGCCGCCAATAAAGAATAATGAGTTACGTAGCAGAAAAGAAATAGTGTTACTGATGATATCGTAAAGCAAAGCGGTATCAACGGTAAGGCGCGAAACTACATCACCGGTTTTGGTGATTTCGAAAAACTCGGTCGATACGTGAATGATGTGATTATAAACTTTTTTACGTAGATCCGAGATAACTTTCTCTGCGACGGCATTGATTAAAGATGAGCGGAAATATCCGGCTACAGCCATTACAATAACGGCTGCAACGAAGATTAAGACAGAGAGGTTGAGAAGATGTGTATCTTGTTTAGCAAAGCCGAAATCGATCATATTTTTGATGGCTTTGCCAAAAAACAACACCATTAAAGCGGTGACTAATAAAGCTAGAAAAGCTTGAAAAGTCTGGCGTCGATAAGGCTTAAAGTAAGGTGCTAGGGCAAAAAGATTGGCAAAAATAGTTTTGAAGCTCAGCGATCTTTTTGATTTTTTTTCGGTCATTTCTAGATGGAACGATGAGTGCTATCGCAAAAAGGCGGGGTTTTAGTATGTTTGCAGCCACAGAGAAAAACCGTCTTATTTTCGCTTACTTCGAATTTTAGCGATTTCATTATGCTAGTGCCGTCAGCATTAGTAAAAGCTTTATGGGCACCGTCGCAGAAAGGTTCGGTCTTGGTCATTCCACAAGTGCACCAAGAGTATTTTTTTCCAGCTTCAACATCAACCTTGAAAGAATGTTTGGCGGCAATGTTGGGTAATTTTGTCAGGCTGTCAGTCATATTAGAGAGTTAAATCGATAAGTTCGTCGAAGGTGGCAACTTTGATTCCCACTTGTTCAAGTTTGTCTAGATATCCCATACGTTCTAGAGCCTCAAGTTCAACGTGCGAAGGAACGGTTGCGATGATGTCAGAGTTTTCAAATTTTACATTTTTAGACTCTAAAGTTTTTAGAATTGCACCGCGATATTTTGGATTTGATAAATAAGCGGCATATTTATCGAGCTTCTGAAT
Source organism: uncultured Rhizobium sp. (assembly GCA_964444545.1). Taxonomy (GTDB): domain Bacteria; phylum Pseudomonadota; class Alphaproteobacteria; order Rickettsiales; family UBA1997; genus UBA2645. The sequence goes on along the minus strand of CAYUHG010000017.1, from coordinate 12,294 downwards.
GACTGCTTTCTCGCCAGCTGCCGTATCATTGTGATGAGTATATTCTTGTAAAAAAGCACAAGCTTTGAAATCGAAAATATATAAATGGGAATCGTTGATAAACGCCGATTCACACAAAAACATTTTAGCTTTATCGGCATCAAAATTTGAGGCGGTGAAATATTTTTCTCCGGCAACGTGATTAGAATCTTTCATTGATTCGACGAGATCTGCTGCCAATTTTTTTCCTAAATCTTGAGTTGTATCAGCAGTTTTTACAGCTGGAGATTCAGAATTTTTAGCTGTTGGTTCCGCTGTTTTTGTAGTATTGGAAGTTGCTGATGGAATTGTTGCAACATTCTGAATTGATGAAGTCGCTTTTTTGATATATTCCGTAACTTGATCGAAGAGAGCTTTATTATTGGCAATTTCAGCTTGATGGCTGGCATTAATTTTTTGGTAAAGATCTTCGCCAACTTGGATGATAGTGTTTTGTGAGTCCTTCATTGCCGCTTCTTGCGCTGCTTTCCAATCATACATTCTTTTTTGAATGTCTTCAGCTTTATGAATGGCCAGAGCGATTTGTTTTTCGGCTTCCATTCTTAATTTAATTTCTTCCTCTTTTTCTTTGCGAATAAGGGAAATTTCACTTCGGGCTGCATTTAATTCGCTATTCAGAGCTTCGATTTTTTTGTTGTCAGCCGCCATAGTCTGGCGCATTTGAGTTGAAGACGAAATCATGTCTTTCTCGCTTTCACTGACTCGTTGATTGAGTTCGGAAATTTTGATTTCGTAAGATCTTTTGGCTGAGGAGTATTGTACCCAAAGCACAACGCAAATTATCGCGAAAATTGCATTACCGATAATAAGAGGAATTATCATGTGTGGAAATTAAAGTTGTAAATTGTCGATTAACCTAATCCCGTCCAAATAAGCCGCAACGAATATACGACAAGGTTGAGAAGGATTAAAATTTGTGACGGAATCAAGATTTTTTTCTGTACGTATTTCCAAATAATCTATTTTTTCAAAACCGTTTTCCAACAATTTTTGCTGCTTTTTTGTCAGAATTTTTGCGATGTTTGTAGGGTTATTTCTTACTTCATTTTTGATTTCACTTAAAACTTCAAATAGCTTTGCTGCTTTAAATAAAGAGCTCTCCGACAATCTTTGATTGCGAGAAGACATCGCTAGTCCCGATGTTTCGCGTAAAGTTTCTTGAGAAAAGATTTCGATATCGAAATTGAGATCATTCGCCATTTTTTTTATGATAGCGAGCTGTTGAAAATCTTTCTCGCCGAAAATAGCGATGTTAGGTTGTACTATGTTAAAAAGCTTTGTTACCACTAAAGCGACGCCTTCGAAATGGCCGGGACGTGAGCTACCGCAAAGGCAATCTGTTAGTTTTGTTGGAATAATTTTATGTGAAAAATCAGGCCCAAACATCTCTTCATCACAAGGTAAAAAAACATAATCAACATTGTGATTTTGAAGTTTTTTTAAATCTTGCTCATTTTGTCGCGGATATTTGGCGAAATCATTTGGATTGTTGAATTGTGCTTTGTTGACGAAAATGCTTACAACCACAATGTCGGCAAGTGATTGAGCTTTTTTTACCAAAGCCAAATGACCATCGTGAAGAGCTCCCATTGTTGGTACGAAAGCGATCTTCTTGTTCGAAGCTTTTTGTATTTTTAATTGTTTTCTTAGTTCTGCAATTGTTTGGGCGATAAACATTCTAGTCGATTTTTTTAAAAACTAATGCCCGCGAAACGCCGGCTAAATCTGGTTGAAAATCTTCAAAGGTAAAATTTTCCTGAGTAAAAATTTTCACTACATCATCTTTCTGGTCAAAGCCGATTTCGAGAAAAATACGACCGTTATTTATCAAAAAATCAGCGCCGCTTTTGGCGATAGATCGGTAGAAATCAAGGCCATCTGTGCCGCCATCAAGTGCTAATAATGGTTCAAAATTTCTTACCTCTTCTTGCAATCCAGCAATATCTTTTGAAGGAATGTAAGGCGGATTGGAGATTATGAAGTCAAATTTTTGGTTTTTTAGATCGGAAAAAAGGTCAGATTTAATTAGCTGTAAACGATCCTGAACTTGATTCTGAATGGCGTTTTTATTGCAGATTTGAAGTGCTTTATCGCTAATATCGACGCCAATTGCTGAAGAATTTTTGTAGAGCAAAAGCAGTGTGATAATTAAGCATCCGGTGCCAGTTCCAATTTCTAAAAATTTTAGAGCATCATTTTTTTGCGGATTTTTTTTGAGTACTAGCTCGATTAAACTTTCAGAATCAGGGCGTGGATCGAGAGTGTCTTGAGTAACAAAAAAATCATAACCGTAAAATTCTCTTTTACCGATAATGTGTGAAACTGGTTCGCGAATAGCACGACGATTTATCATCGTCAGAAATCTTTCTTCTAAATGTTGTTCCGGTTCAAAATCAGGATTGAAAATTACATATTCTTTAGAAACAGAAAGGGCGTGAGTCAGTAGAACTAGAGAATCTAGCTTACTGCTGCTCACGCCCGAATTTTCCAACTGATTTTTGGCTTGCGCTAAAAGATCAGAAATTTTCATCAATTAGAATTTTCCTAAGATTTCGCGGGTTGGAGTTTCATTGATCAAGAAATCCAAATTTTTCTCTCTACGGATATCGAAAACAGAGAGGTCATCTTTGCTTAACGGATTTTTAACACTGACTTCTTTAGCAACAGAAGGAAGACCAGCTGTAAATCTTTTTAAGAAAGCTTGGTATGAGTCGTCAGCTGCAGGAGCTGATGGAACTGCTGTTGAAGCTGCATCGCTTGATGTTGGTGCTGGAGTTGGAACTGTATTAGTAGCGTTCAGGTCAGATGATTGAACTGTTGCTGGAACAGCTGTGCTTTTTTCAGCGATTTGATTTAGTCCGGCAGTGATATGATTAATCAAGTTATCGATTTTCTCAATTCTGAAGCTGACTGACCCTGAAGGGAAAGTGTCGTCTTGGAAAGTGTCGATTTGTCCGTTGATATTGATTTTGTAAAGTGGGTTAGAAAATTCCAGATTGTTAATTTTTAACATTTTGCTGTATTGCACTGGAGTTTCTTGAATTTGAGTTGGATCAGTTTGAGTTTGCTGATCAGCGCTAGATTGGGTCGGAGTCAGAGTGTATTCCGCATCAATTGAAAAATTGCTTTTCACCAAATTATTTGAAACTGCAGCTGCCATATCTTCTGGCTTAGTTGCTGCTGAATCTACTGGAGTTGCAGTTGGAGCTGGAGCAACAGCCGCTGCAGCAGTTACGGTTGGATTCGGAGTAACTGCAGCTGGTACGCTTTCAGGAGTGGATGAAACTTCGATTGAGCTAGGCACTGCAGAGTTTCCAATAGTGATTTCACCAGTTTTAATTCCTTCGATAACTTTTTTCTCAGAAGAGTTTTTGTAAATGCTCAAGATATCGAAGCCTTCGATATCTTTAATATTAGCGGTGATTTTAGTTTTGATTTTATCACCTTCTTCCAACATTGATTCGAAGCTGATGTTAGTTTCGCTAGATGCGTAAATAACATTTTTTTCAGCATCCAAAACGCGATGTCCGAAGTCTAAATAAGAGAATTTTGAAATCATGCCATCGGAAATTGTAGCGGTGATTTCAGGATCTTTGCTGAATTCTACGAGGCCGTTAAGGTTAGAGTCGTTATCTTGAACAGAAGCTTGTTCGGCGATTGAGATAGTGAAGCTATTGTTAAATATACCAGCAGTAGCCAACAAATGTTTTACAGTAATTTGATGTTTACCCAATGCTGAATTTGGAGATGAGAATTTTAAATCTTTTATGGATACGGTTTGATTCAAAGGGAAGCCTGAAACTGAGATTTCACCGGCTGAAATGTAAGAGCTATTTTCACTGATAAAATTATTGACCTGCTTTTCGATTTGTCCGGTCTTAAAGAACCAAAAAACACTGTGAATTACAGCAAGAACAACAAGAACAATTCCTGATTTTATTAAAATACTTTTGTTCATAAAATTTTCTAAGTTTTGGTTTAAAATTAATTCATTGAAACATTACGAGTCTCATCAGGAACGATGAGAGTAAGGCCGTCTAATTCTTTAGTCATAACGATTTGGCAACCAAGTCGTGAAGTTGGAGTTAATCCAAATGCTAAATCAAGCATGTCTTCTTCATCTTCGCTTGGTTCAGAAAGCAGGTCATAAAATTCTTTATCAACTACAACGTGACAAGTTGAACAAGCAAGAGAACCTTCGCAGGCGCCTTCTAAATCGATGTTGTTATTGTGAGCGGCTTCTAAAACGGTAGTTCCTACTGGAACTGAAAATTCTTGTTTTTCGCCTTTATTGATAAAAATAATCTTAACTGTTTCGGTCATTGCTGAAATTTATGCTTCGTAATGGTTGTAAAGAGAGTGTGAAAAGAGCAATTTTTTTACAAAACACTATTTAAAAGACAAAGAATTTTAAACGCTTTGTGCAATTTTTTTTAAAGACAAAATCATGACAAAAGTAGTTTTGTTTCAACCCGATATTGCGGGAAATGTAGGTACAATAATTCGCACCTGTGTTTGTTTTGATGTCGAGCTTCATATAATTGAGCCTTGTGGTTTTCCATTCGACGTGCAGCGCGTAAAAAAATCAGCGCTGGATTATTTCGATAAGGCAAAAATTTTTCGTCACGATTCTTTCGAAGATTTTTTTGCCAACGAAATTACAGCCAAAAATCAGCGTTTAGTATTGGCCTCAACAAAAGCCAGCAAAGATTATCGCGAGTTTGAATTTGCTCAAAATGATGTTTTAATGTTTGGCAGAGAAAGTGCTGGAGTTCCTGATGACGTGGCTTTAAAAGCTCATCACCGCATTTTTATTCCGATGAAAAATAACATGCGATCTTTGAATGTAGCGATTTCCTGCGGTATAATTTTAGCCCGAGCAATATGAGCGAAATCATTAAAAATATTTTTGCCAAACAGGTCGAGTTTGAAGGAGTAGCCGATTTAGATAAATTCGTGCAAACTTTCTGCCAGCTTTATCGAATCGAACTTTTTAAGGATGGTTTAGACTTAATTCTGACTAAAGTTCAGCAAAAAGATTTGAAGTTTGAAGTCAGAATTATCAAAGGTTGGGATACTAATTTAGGCTGCTATTTAACTGAGCAAAACAAAGTATTTAACAAAGTTTTTGGTACATTTTCTTCAAGCATAAAAAAATCTATTATCTTGCGTCAAATCACATGCAACTTGATGGCACACGAAATGGCCCATGCTTTGGAATTTGAAAGTGGTATAAATTTAGGTGAGGAATTTCGTCAATGTATCGGTTATGACATGAAAGATCGCAGCCCTTCAAGCGTTGTTTTGAAAGGTGAAATAAAAAGATTGATGGTGGATGCGTTGAAGTCTTATCCGTCGCATCAATTTATTTCCGAATTGTTTGCGCGTTATTTTGAATTGCTCAGCGTGTCGCGAAATGTACGTGCGACGGGAGATTTTACTACTGCGGAAGTGATGTCATTTTTTGAAAATACGACAAATTTTATCGAGCAGATTTTTAATCCGCAGATTCAAGGAAAAATAGATGCAAAAATTGCAAACCATACTCTAGAAATAGCCGCAAAAATGCGCGTTGAAGCACCACAACAAAAATTTCAGGAACGCGTAGAATCTGTACAAAAAAAGACACAAGGCTCATGGTCATCAGGCGTAAAATCAAACGCTATGTGGCAGGCAGGCTGGCAAAAAACTCAAGAATTGGAAGATAAAAAATAATGGCAGTTTATACCAAAACTTCTCCAGCGGAAATGGAGAAACATCTCGAGAAATACAATTTGGGAAAATTGATTAATCTCAAGGAAATCATAGATGGAATTGATAATTCAAATTTCGTTTTAGCGACTGAGAAGGGTCAATTTATTTTCACGATTTTTGAATCTCGTATTAACAAAAATTGCTTAGATTTTTTTGTAAAATTCAAATTACATTTAGCTCAAAAGGGAATTTTTTGTCCACGTCCAGTTTTAGATAATAAAGGCTCAGCAATATCTGATATTAAAGATAAAAAATCGGTGATCGTTACCTTTCTAAATGGTGCAACATTAAAGCCTCGATCTGACGGATATTACGAGAATATCACTCCACATCATTGCTTTGAAGTTGGAAAAGTTACGGCACAAATGCATTTGGCAGCACAAGATTTTACAATGTCGCGACCAAATGATTTAGGAATAAACGATTGGAAGTCTTTATTCGCAAAGTTTGAATCGAAGTTGGCATCAGATCTTCAGAAAGAAATCTCCCAAGATTTAGACCTTCTTCAGAGGTCTTGGAACTTTGATTTACCAAGCTGTACCTCACATCTAGATCTTTTTCCGGATAATGTTTTTTTTAACGAATCGGCAAATATAAGTGGCGTGATCGATTTCTATTTCGCCGCTAATGAAGCGATGATTTATGATTTTGCCATCGTTGTAAATGCCTGGTGTTTTGATGCGGAAAATAATTTTTTAGAACAAAGATTTGATGAGATTTTACGTGGTTACGAATCAATCAGAAAATTCTCTGAAAAGGAGAAGGATTTCTTGAAAATTGCTTTGATTGGTGCGGCGATGCGCTTTTTGTTAACAAGGCTTCATGATAGTTTCTTTACGCCGGAAGGTTCATTGGTGAACATCAAAAATCCCCAAGAATATTTAGCAAAATTACGTTTTTTTAAATCACAATTATGAGCGTTAAATATCACTTTTTTGGTAAGGATTGTATTATCGATCGTCAACTTTCTCAGCGCGGAGAACTTAACATTAAATTGCACGAAAAAGGTTTCGTGGCACAAAGAGTTTTATTTGTTAATCAAGTTCATGGAAGTGAAGTTGTGATTGTGGACGCTGAGCAAAAGATCCATGGTGATCAAGATTTACCCAAAGCAGACGCGATTGTAACTAACTTAAAAAATATTGTAATTGGAGTAATTACAGCTGATTGCGGGCCGATTTTATTTTTTGATGAAGAGAAAGAAATTATTGCTGCAGCTCATGCGGGATGGCGTGGTGCAAAAGCCGGAGTGATTGCAAATACTGTTGCTGCTATGAAAAATCTGGGTGCTAAAAATATTAAGGCAGCAATTGGTCCAATGATTCAGCAAAAATCTTATCAGATTTCGCAGGAATTCTTTGATGATTTTATTGCAGAAGATACAGCTAATGAGAAATTTTTCGTAAATTGTGTTAGCCCAGACAAATACCAGTTTGATCTAGTTTCTTATATCGAGAAAAAATTGTTGGAAGTTGGAATAATGCAAATTGAGAATCTCAGAATTGATACTTACGAAGATGATAAGAATTTATTCAGCTTCAGAAGATCAACACATTTGCAAGAGAAAGACTGCGGCAGGAATGTCTCGGTGATTGAGATAAGATAGCGGGGATGAAGGTCACGCTTCGCTCTAACGATCTACTTATGGTTGTGCCATTTGTAGTGCGTAAGAGCGAAGCGTGGTGCCTGAAGCCGGAATCGAACCAGCGACACAAGGATTTTCAGTCCTTTGCTCTACCAACTGAGCTATTCAGGCTTAAAAAGCGAGTCGCGCAAACTAAGAATCAGCTTTTATTTTGCAAGTCGCTTAAAATTTAAATTTAAGAAATATGGAAAATTTACACGATTATTCAAATTATATTTCAGCAGCTTATGTGGTCGCAGCTCTTGCTATGTCTGTCTTGATGCTTGTGGTTGTGGTAAAATATTTTATGACAAAGCCTAAATCTCAAAATGAAAAATCAGCGTAAGAAAAAACGAATAATTTTTGTCGGATCAATTTTTGCGTTGTCGATGGCAGCGTTGATTTTTGTGATTCTCAATTTTCGCGATAACATCGTTTTCTTTTATGCTCCTACAGAATTGAAGAGTGCGGAAATTTTACAAAAAACTGCTGATAAAAAAATTCGTGTAGGTGGTTTGGTAAAAAAAGGTTCAGTGAAAAAAATTGATGCTACGACAACTCAGTTTATGGTAACTGATTACAATCAAGATTTGCTGATTATCTACAGCGGATTGTTGCCAGATCTATTTCGTGAAGGGCAAGGAATTGTAGCGAAAGGAAAATATGATGTGCAAAAAGAGGAGTTCTTTTCTAGCGAACTTTTGGTAAAACATGATGAAAAATATATTCCGCCAGAAGTAAAAAAATCTCTGAAAAAACCTGAATTATCTAACTAATTCGGCACTTCTTTTTTCGATCATTTCCTCAAGTTTAGCAGTAAATTCCTGCTTGGATAAACCTGGTTCGATTGGGTCCAAAAACTCTAAAATAATTTTACCGGGTTTTTTTCTAATGCCTTTTTTTGGCCAATAAACTCCTGAATTTAAAGCTGCTGGTGTAACCTTCGCTCCAGAAGAAAGATAAAGTGCGGTAATACCAGCTTGATAAGGATATTTGTCGCTAGTTTCGCCAACAGGAACTCGAGTTCCTTGCGGGAAAAGGACGATAGTTTGCCCTTGTGCTAAATATTTTTTGGTTTGTTTGATAAGTTCTTTTAAAGCACTTGCGCCTCCTTGGCGATCAACCGTGATTCCACTCATAATTCTTAAGAACCAGCCGTAAAAAGGAATTTTTAGTAGTTCTTTCTTGAAGGCATAAACGGGACGATGAAAAACCAAATGCATAACTATAGTTTCCCACATTGACTGGTGTTTACAGGCAACAATACAAGCTTCTTTTGGTAATTTTTCTGCGCCAATAACTTCATGTTCAATTTTGCAAAGTTTCTTCAAAACCCATAGACCAACTTGAGCCCAAACTTTTGCTCCATGATCGGCAATTTTACCACTGTGTTTTTTGAAAATTAAAGCTGCCGGGAAATAAATGATCGGAATGATTGCGCCCCAGGCGTTGATAAAGATGAAGAAAATGAAAGAAGTGAGGAAGTTCATGTAGGGAGGATATTTGAGCTAAGCTAAATAGCCACTCAAGGCATCTTTCGTTCTGGCAATTTCTTGATAGAACGAAAGATGGTGCCGATTGAGAGAATCGAACTCCCGACCCACTGTTTACAAGACAGTAGCTCTACCTCTGAGCTAAATCGGCATATGTTAATTTTCGCGAGGCGGGCATTCTTTTTGTGAGTGAAAAAAAATCAAGAATTATTCCACGGTTGGGAAATAATATTTTTGAACAATAAAAAAGCCAAACTGACAATTGCCAGTTTGGCTCTTACAGAAGATCTGTAACTAATGAATTAGTTAGCAGCTTTTTCTTCAGCTTTAACTTCAGCTTTAACAGCTTTAGCTTTTTTAGCTTTTTTAGCTTTTGGAGCTTCAGCAGCTTTTTCTTCAGCTTTAGCAGCAGCTACTGGAGCAGCAGCTTTAGCAGCTTCAGCTTTAACTTCAGCTTTAGCAGCAGCAGGAGCAGCTTTAGCAGCTTCAACTTTAGCAGCAGCTACTGGAGCAGCAGCTTTAGCTTCAGCTTTAACTTCAGCTTTAGCAGCTACAGGAGCAGCAGCTTTAACAGCTTCAGCTTGAGCAGCAGTTGCGAAAAGAGAAACTGCAGCAAGGATCAATGAAAGTTTTTTCATTTTAATTACACCATTAGGTTTTGATAGATCTGACCATTGCTGATCAGTTTCTTTCTGGGCTACGACTTTCTTTATAAGCTTTTCAGCCAGGAATCAAAAAAGTTTTGTAACCAAAAAGGCGGGCGCAAAATATTTTTCAAAGTTTTGTTGTCAAATTAAAAATGAATTACTTTGCCGTAAGCATCTAGTACGGCTTCATGCATCATTTCAGACATAGTCGGATGAGCGAAGATAGTGTGCATCAAATCTTCTTCGGTTAATTCTGCCTGTTTTGCGATTACGTAACCTTGAATCATTTCAGTAACTTCGGCACCAATTAAATGAGCACCCACAAGTTCGCCGGTTTTTTCATCAAAAATAACTTTGATTAACCCTTCAGTTTCACCCATGGCGATTGCCTTTCCATTCGCCATGTAAGGGAAACGTCCGACTTTAATTTTTTTACCTGCAGCCAAAGCTTTTTTCTCAGTCAAGCCAACAGAAGCGATTTGCGGCATTGAGTAAGTACAGCCCGGAATATTTTCAACCTTGATTGGATGAACTTTTTTGGCATCATATTTGCCCATTTTGCTGGCGATTTTTTCGGCAGCAATTGTGCCTTCATGTGAAGCTTTATGTGCTAACCAAGGAGCGCCGACAACATCACCGATGGCAAAAATATTAGCGTCAGCAGTTTCCAAATATCCGTTGGCAACGATTCGACCTTTGTCTTGTTTAACTTTAGTTTTTTCTAAACCGATATTTTCGATATTAGCTACAATTCCCACAGCCATAATAACTTTTTCAGCTGTAAATTCTTTGGATTTGCCGCCAACTTCAACAACAGCAGTTACAGAACCTTTGCCTTTTTTCAGCGATTTTAAAGCTGCAGAAGTAACAACTTTAATGCCCTGTTTTTCGAAAGATTTGCGAGCAAGTTTAGAAATTTCTTCATCTTCAACCGGCAAAATATTTTCCGCCATTTCGATCAAAGTAACTTCAGCGCCCATGTTTCTGTAGAACGAAGCGAATTCAGATCCGATCGCACCACTTCCAACAACTAATAGAGATTTTGGCAAGGCTTTCGGTGTCATAGCTTCGCGGTAAGTCCAAATATTTTCGCCATCCGGCTCCATGCCAGGAATTACGCGAGCGCGAGCGCCAGTTGCAATGATGAAATAAGTTGCTTCAACTCGCGCAACTTCTTTGCCATCTTGAGCAACCGAGATTTTTTTCGAGTCTAAAAATTTAGCGAAACCATCAACAACTTCGATCTTATTCTTTTTCATTAAACCAGCGATTCCGCCGCTTAGTTTTTTTGAAACAGTGCGAGATCTTTCGACAACTTTAGCGAAATCGAATTTAACTTCTTTGGCTGAAAATCCGAAAGATTCTAAATTGTGCAAAAGATGATTAACTTCTGAAGATTTCAAAAGTGCTTTGGTTGGAATACAACCCCAATTTAAGCAGATTCCGCCTAAATGGTTAGCCTCAACTATGCCAACTTTAAGTCCAAGTTGTGCTGCACGAATTGCGGCAACATAACCGCCAGGACCAGCACCAATAATACAAACGTCAAATTTTTTTGCAGAAACTGTCATATTTTTTATGGAAAAATTTTGAAGGGAAGGGAGATTGGCGCGGGAAACTATTTCTCTTCTTTGAAACTTCAATATTTTATCTAATGTCTGCTGAAATTGAGAATCTGATTAGCCAGATCGAAACCTCTCTGGGTTTGATCGCGAGGTGTCTTTGAGCCGGAGAAACTGCAAGCAAGATTGGATGAGTTAAATAAAAAATCAGAAGATCCTGAGCTTTGGAATAACAAGAGCGAAGCGCAAAAAATATTGAAAGAAAAATCGTTGTTAGAAGAAAAAGTCGGTGCTTTTTTGGCGATTGAAAATGGTCTGAAAGATAATCGTGAATATGCTGAATTGGCGAAAGCTGAAGGTGATGAGCAACTGGTAAAAGACATCGAAAAAACTCTGCAAAATCTTAAAAAAACCTCGGACTCTTTTGAAGTTGAATGTTTGTTTTCCGGTGAAAGTGATCTCAATAATTGCTTCATCGACATCAACGCTGGAGCTGGCGGAACTGATTCTTGCGATTTCGGTCTGATGTTGATGCGAATGTATGAGCGCTTTGCTAATTTGAAAAATTTCAAAGTTGAAATCGTTAGCATCATGGACGGCGAAGAAGCGGGAATCCGCAGCGCGACATTAAAAATTTCTGGCAAATTCGCTTTTGGTTGGATGAAGACGGAATCAGGTGTGCACAGGTTGGTGCGCATTTCGCCATTCAATGCCAACGGTAAAAGACAAACTAGTTTTACCTCAGTTTGGGTTTATCCTGAAGTTGATGATGATATTGAAATTGAAGTGTTGGAAAAAGATTTGCGCGTTGATACTTTTCGCGCCAGTGGCGCTGGTGGACAGCATGTAAACAAAACCGATTCGGCAGTTCGAATGACACATATTCCCACCAATATTGTGGTGCAATGTCAAAGTGATCGCTCACAAATTCGCAATCGCGCTGAATGTATGAAGATGTTAAAATCGCGCCTTTTTGAAATGGAAATGCAGAAGAAAAAAGACGCGCAAGCTGTTTCGGAATCTGCTAAAACTGACAATAGCTGGGGACATCAAATTCGCTCTTACGTCTTGCATCCTTATCAACTTGTGAAAGATTTGCGTACCGATTTTGAAACTGGAAATATTCAGTCAGTTTTAGATGGCGAAATCGAAGCTTTCATCAAAGCAGCTTTGAC
>CAYUHG010000016.1:0-40698 GCA_964444545.1 uncultured Rhizobium sp. | reverse complement strand
TCATTCAAGCTTAGGTGGATTGCCACCAAAGATATTTTTAAATCAACAAAATATTAACAATATTGATAAAATTAAAAAACAAAATATTGTTGAAAAAATTTTTGGTTAAAAAATTAAAAAGTCTCCACTGAAGTGGCGGCAGTTTTGGGGGCTAGGACAACGCATGAGATCCTTCGCTGCGCTCAGGATGACAGATAGAAAGTGGGTTGAAGTGATTTCAATTCCTCAACCCACCTGCTTTCTAATAGAAATCTACTTTACCAGTTCCAACATCGTACATGCCGCAGATGATGGCGATTTTGCCTTTGGCGTGGAGTTCGCGAATAATTTTACTTTCGCGGGTGATTTGTTTAGTCACCTCTTTGGTGTTGATCGCTGCTACATGTTCGGTAAGGTCATGCGTTTTCGAATCAAATTGATCGATTTCAGTTTTAGCGGCTTTAACTGCAGGGCGAATCTTTTTTAGAAGTCCGGTCAATTTGCCCATCTCGACATTAGCGCAAGCGCCCTTGATCGCGCCGCATTCTGTATGTCCCAAAACCATAATCAATTTTGCTCCAGCAATTTCGCAGGCGAATTCCATACTGCCAACAATGTCATCGTTAAGAACGTTGCCAGCGATACGACAGCTGAAAATATCACCCAATCCTTGATCGAAAATCAATTCGGCAGAAGTGCGCGAATCAATACAGCTCAAGACGAAAGCGAATGGATGTTGTTGATCAGAAGTTTCATTGATTTGTTTTAGAAGGTTACGGTTCAAATTCAGATTATTGACGAAACGTTGGTTGCCATCTTTTAACATTTGAACCGCTTCTTCAGGAGTTAGAGAATCGCGTACTTCACGAGTCATTGCTGAAATAAAATCAGAATCGCTCGTAGAATTTTTCGAAGCTTTACTGCGCTGATTATTTCTTAAAATGAAGAAAGTTGCTACGGCCATTCCAAGTCCAACGCCTTTTAGAAGGTCGAAAGCCAGCATTCCAGCTACGGTGGCCATGAAAGGTAAGAAATTCTCGTTACCAAGCTTGTACATTTTTTTGAAAATTTCTGGCTTAGCTAGTTTATAGCCAACAACAACCAAGATACAGGCAAGAGTTGCCAATGGAATCATGTTTAAAAGATTCGGAATTGCGATTGCCGAAATTAACAAAAAGATACCGTGCAAGATTGCAGAAGTTTTGTTACGCGCACCGAAATCAATGTTGGCACTTGATCTAACTACAACTTGTGTAATTGGAAGACCGCCAATTAATCCGGCAATAATGTTACCAACACCTTGTGCTTTAAGCTCGCGATTTGTTGGGGTGTTGCGTTTTTTTGGATCAAGTTTGTCAGTGGCATCGCAGCACAACAAAGTTTCAAGACTGGCGATGATTGCCATAGTGAAGGCAATCATGTAAATTTTTACGTTCCAGATTTGAGAAAAATCGGGAGTGGTAAATTTGGTAAAAAAGTCGCCAATACCGGTTGCAACTGGAAGCTGAACGATTTGAGTTTCTCTGAGTTCAAGAAAATTACTCAAAATTATACCGCTAACTACAGCAACCAAAGGACCTGGAATTGCTTTAAAAATATTGCTTTTTTTAGAAAAAAACAAATCCCAGCTGATTAATATCGCCATTGATACTGCTGCGATAATGATGGCGTTAGGAGTAACAAAATTAAGCATGTGCGATAACTCGGAAAAAGTATTTGCTCTGTCGAGAGTTTCAAAATCAAAGTCATCATGAAATTCTGAGTTGTAGCCAATAGCGTGTGGGATTTGTTTTAAGATAATGATTAATCCGATACCGGTTAACATACCTTTAATTACTGAAGTTGGGAAATAGTTAGCGATTTGACCTAAGCGTAGAAAACCGGCAATGACCTGAATCACGCCCATTAACACTACTGCTAGCAAAAATGTTTCCCAAGAATCGTTAAGCGTAGCGATGTACCCTAAAACAACCACGGAAAGTCCGGCAGCGGGGCCAGATACACCAAGAGCCGAGCCGCTTAGAGCGCCGACTACAATACCGCCAATTATTCCGGAAATAATGCCGGCGAAAAGTGGCGCTCCTGAAGCAAGTGCAATGCCAAGGCACAGAGGAAGAGCGACTAAAAATACCACAAGACTTGCTGGTAAGTTATGGCGCAGATCTAGTAAAAGTTTGTTCATGTTATTCGAATTAGATTAAAAAAATTGTTGGTGCAGAAATCTTAGAAATCTAGCAATCGGGAGGTGTGGTCGGGATTGGTGAAAAATTCGATAACAGAGTTTGAGAATTGCGGTTATGATAATTAAAAGAGAATTGTAATAGTGAAATAGAGGACGAGTTACTGAAAAATTTAACGTTATGTGATTCTGGGTCTTCCTCTTCTTCGGACATATTTTGTGAAGGAGTGAGCTTTCCCGAGAAGTCGATAGTAAAGTTGGAAGAGGCTGAAATGTTGAAGCTCCAGAATAAGCCAAAGGCAACTATTATGAGGATTGTTCTTCTGAATTGGATCATTTTTAAAGTCGTTAGTTTTTCGAGAAAATTAACTAAAGATGTTGGTACGATTTTTCAAGAATGTTTTAAATGGAATTGAGCAGAAATTTAATTCCCGCTCCAAATGTTACGAACAGTATTGATTTACGTAAAAAATCTTCGCTTATTTTCAAGTGCACCTTGTGTCCCAATTTTATTGCGACAAAAACGGGAATAATAACCCACCAGATTTCCTTCACAAATTCCAAAGTGATTTGATTTTGTATAATCAGCTGAATTATTCGGATGATGTTGAAGGTGGCGAAATAAATTGCCATTGTGGTGCGCAATTCTGACTTGTTGGCAAAGTCACGTTGTAGTGCATTAATCACAAACGGTCCGCCAATTCCAAAGGCTCCGTGTGAAATTCCACCGATGAAAAGTAATTTGTTTTTAAAAAATTTTGGCAGAACAAGGCTGTCGAAAAATATTGATTTTGTTGCGATCAAAATCAGTAACAATCCTAAAATTAGTGAGAGAATTTTAGGATCAACTTTGCTGAAAATTATCACGCCTAAAATTGTGCCAGTTAGACAAATTGGGAAAATCGAAAGAAAAAGTTTTTTATTAAATGCTTTATGATCGGTGTAAGCGATGTAAGAGCTTGAACATGTTCCGATATAAAGTCCTGACAGAATCATTTCTTTGATATTCATGAAAAATCCCAAGATGGCGTAAGCGATTAAACCGCCACCAGTTCCGATAATGCTTTCAACAAAAAATCCGAGGGAAAAACTTGTTGCGATTAATATTGCAACTGACATAAATTCTAAAATTATATTTGTTCTGGAGAGCCTTATAAATCAATATCGTAAAGGCCTTTAGGGATGTTTCAAGAATACCAACTTTGCCTTGCTGATAAACTCAAATCAAATGAAAAAAGTCTTTCTGTGTTTTTTATTTTTGTTGCCGACACAAGTTTTTGCAGAAGATTTGGCTCAAGGTGTATTTAGCGGGATGATTCGCGAAAATTATCAAGAAGAAAGAGATTCTGCAAAATTTTCTCCTAAATTTCGGGGGCAGTTTTTAGGTGATCT
The DNA here is from genome assembly GCA_964444545.1 of uncultured Rhizobium sp. GTDB lineage: Bacteria > Pseudomonadota > Alphaproteobacteria > Rickettsiales > UBA1997 > UBA2645. The sequence goes on along the minus strand of CAYUHG010000016.1, from coordinate 37,148 downwards.
AGCTTTTGACGATAACTACCAAGCGACCAAGCGTCAGAATGAATATAAAAATGCTTATCTTAAAGGTCGTCTTGCTGGCAAATTACAACTTAATAAAAATTTTTCGGTTGGTGGATTATTGCGTTTGAAGCAAGTTACAAACGAATCAGAATTAAATCGTCGTGCTAGTTTGCCTGATGGTGGAGGTAATCGTTACTTCGATAATGAATTGCTCTATATTCAAGAAATCACAGTTAATTACGATCAAAAAAATCTCGGATTAGTTGCGGGAAAATTCACGCCAAATTTTGGAACCGCTTGGCGTTGGGGTCGTGGAATTTGGGCTAATGAGATCGCAAAAAATTATAAAGAAGTTGAAAAGCTTGGTGTTGGCGGAGTTTACAAAGCCGGTGATTTAAAGAGAACCGGACAGTATAATTTTGGTTTTGCTGCTTTTACCAATGATCGCAATAATTTGGATAATTCTGTGATTACCAATCGTGATTCCGATAGTAAATCTGACGCGAAACCTGGTGATACAAAGACTCTAAAATCTTACGTTGCGTCGGTAGATGTGCTTTTTGATTTCAGTGAGAAAGAAAAATTATCTTACCATTTTGCCTACATTGATCAGGCAGTTAACAGTCGTGCTACCTCAGTTTCACAAACCAAACTAGATAGCCAAAAAGGTTACGTTGCTGGTCTAAATTATCGTTATCCAATTTCAGAAAATTTCCTTCTCGACAGTTTGCTGGAGTACGTTCGGATGAAAAATATCAATGGTAATTCTGATGTTGGAGAGCAATATTCTACCGCAAGTTTTGTTGGCGAAATTTACAAAAATTGGAACTTAACTGTGGCTTCGACAAACTTGGTACACAAAGAATATGGTCAAAATGGCTATGATCAAAATCTTGCTGAAATTTCTGCTGGATACACATTCGATAAAACAGTTTTTTTTGATAGATTGCTGTTGCAGATCGGTTACAAAAACACGCGTGTAAACTATAAAACAAGTGTCGAAACTAATAACAGTTACGGCGTACTTTTGCGTTATATTAAATCTTTTTAGTGATGAAAAAAATTTTAATGGCAGTGCCGAAGGGCAGAATTCTTGAAGATCTAAAGCCTTTGTTTGATAAAATAAATTTAGTTCCGGAAAAGGCTTTCTTTGACAGTTCAAGTCGTAAGTTGGTTTTCTCAACTAATCGTAAAAATCTCGATTTAGTTCAGGTGCGCAGTTTTGATGTGGCAACTTTTGTTAAATTCGGTGCGGCAGATATCGGTATTTGCGGATCAGATGTGTTAGAAGAGTTTTCATCTAGTGAAATTTTCCCTGTTCTTGATTTGGGAATTGGTAAATGTCGTTTGTCGATTGCGGCAAAAAAATCTGTTAAATTTGATTTGGAAAGTAAAAGTCATATTCGTGTCGCAACAAAATATGTTTCAGTTGCGCAGAATTATTTTTCTCATCTTGGAATTCAGGTTGAGGCGATAAAACTCAACGGTTCAATTGAGATCGCATCGCAGTTAAATTTGTGCGATTTTATTATGGATTTGGTTAGTACCGGAAAAACTCTTGAGCAAAATCAAATGGTTGAATTAAAAAAGATTCTCGACGTAAGTTCTCATTTAATTGTCAATCGTACTTCTTTCAAAACCGGAAACGAAGAAATTAATCAGCTAATAAAAGACTTTGATGTGGCGTAGCGGCTTAAAACAGATCACTAAATTTGCGCTGATTGCCTTTCTTTTGGCACCGACTTTGTTGCCAAGTGAAGGCTATGCTCAGGTTTATGAAGGTGTGCGCGATATGCATTGGAGCAGCAGTCTTAATCGATGTATCGGCGGCGGTTACGATGAAAATTCAAAAGATCATAGTTCCAATGTATTAGATTTTAATCCCTTCATGAACAACCCGGATGTTACTTGGGAAATCACGAATGGTGTTTGCGCTGCATTTATTGCTACGGCGGTTACTACAATCATGACAACCAAATATATCTCAGGATATGTTTGTAATAACGCGACTGCGGGGGCGCTTTACAGTGCATCAGTTGCTGCTGGTGTTGCTTTATCGCCAAAAATGATTGCAGATCAAGCGCAAGAAACAGCTTATTGTAGTACTCAAGCTGGTCTATGTGCTAACCCAGCTACAGCTGCGGTTTCTTGTCCATTAGCTTCAACCTGTTGTGCAGGTGTAGCGGCAACTGGTATTGCAACAGCTGCTGCGGTTACGGCTCTGGCGATAATTTATGGCGTTGCTAATGGCGCCTATCAAAAAGCTCGAGTTTGTGGTTATGATGGCGAAAACCATCCGTGGAAAAGTTGGGATACAGTTGATAGTAACGGTAACTCAGTTTCTACCGGAGGCACATGGAGAAAAGGTGCTTACAGGGGTTCTTACAAAAAAATCGTTCAAGATAATATCGTCAATGGCGCTATTCCTAACCTAAAAGATAAAAAATATCGCGAATATATTTTCGGTGGCATTGAGTATGAAGATAATGGTGACAATGCTTGCTCGATGCCGAACTGGAGTAATACCACAAAAGATACCGTATTGGGCTATCACGATAAAAACAATTTAGTTTATTACATGACCGGATCAAATGAAGCTCCGGTTTTTGCTTGTTATCGTTTCTTACTCTCAAAAGGAACTGATGAAGAAATTGCCTCTGGTCAAGCGGCTTATGATTGCTGCACAAAAAGAAGTCAGAATGTAATTTGCATTGAAAATGCGCCAAACGTAGTTGGCCCAGCGGGTGAAGACTACAAACATGTGTTTTGTGAAATTGGCCAGAGATGCAATGTTAATGGTGTATGGTACGATGCTTATATTGCTCAGACCAAATCGAATTATGCTTGTGCAAAAACTTATTCAGGATGCCCTTACAATCATCCACTTGGAGGTGGAACCGAGAAGGCTGATTATAGTGACCCTAATGATCAATCAACTCTCCAGAATTATTGCCAATATATGAATCACTGTCAGATATTGCCAATAGCGCCTTATGTTGTTCAAAGTAGCTTAACGGGTGCATTTTTTGATTCGTCTTGTCGTGATATGAAAGGTGATTCACAAAACAGTTATGGTTACAGCTCAAATTTAACACCAGTTGATGTTCGCGGTTTTTCAGCTCCGATGGCGCAATGTTTTAAAGAAACTATCCAAAATATTTTCTTCAACAGAGCTGGAAGTACGGCTTGTCTTGATCCTAAAGAAGTGCCAAATGGTAATGGAGTTTGTTCGACTGGTTATAGATATAAAAAAGGTGACGACCTTTCAACCTATCAAAAAAGTATCGGCCAATCAGGAAATTCATTCTTCGTAAGAGTTCAAAGCGCGCTGCAGAATACTATCAGAATGGCGCTATCGATGGCGATTATGTTCTTTGGAATTTCGATATTAATTGGCGGTGGTGGTATAACTAAAAAACAGATCATTCCTTTTATCGTTAAAATTGCTTTCGTGATGTATTTTGCTACTGGCAATGAATGGCAAAGCTGGGTGTTAAATGGTGTTCTTGATGGTTCGGCTCAGTTATCGGATATGATGTTTAGAACCGACTCACTCACGGGGACTACTTCGTCAAACGTAAATGATGGAACCGGGCAAGTCGTAACTAAATACGTTACTGATGCTAGCGTCGATCAAAGCAAGTTAGATGGCTGCCAATTCCCGCGTTACAACTATGCCGATACTAACGAAAGCACCAAATACAATTATTCAGCTTATCCACCTGGTAAAGAATATTTGAGAATATGGGATACTCTAGATTGTAAGATCGCTCGAGCCCTGGGTTATGGCGTAGAAGTTTCAGTGCCAAATCTGGTAATGATGATTTTAGGAGGTTTCCTAACCGGAGGTGTGGGAGTTATTTTCGTAGTCGCTACTTTTGCTTTTGCTTTCTGTTTGATTGCTCTGACGATTCGAGCTTTACATATTTTTATTCTATCGACCATCGCTATTATTATTCTATTCTACGTTTCCCCAATCACGATCACATGTTCGATGTTTGCTAAAACCAAAGGGATATTTGATAAATGGTGGAAAAACGTTCTGAGTTTTGCTTTGCAGCCGATGGTGCTTTTCGCTTATATGGCAATTTTCCTGACCTTATTCGACAACGTAATTATGGGAGATGTGACTTTCATTGGTGATGGTAAGAATGTTCCTAAAACCGTTTCTTGTTCTGGTGCAGCTGCAAATACTAGTGTGTATTGTATATTCAATTTACCAATTTCTGGGGAAGGTGGGTCAATCAAAACCAATGACCAATTGAAGATATTGGGAATTGGTTTACCAGTTCTTGCTAACATGAATCAAACAAAAATTTCCTCCTTAATTAAAGCTGGGGTTCTGTTATTTATATTGATGAGTTTCCTTGATAAAATTAGTGATTTGGCAAAAGCATTGGTCGGTGGCGATGCCGCTCTAACCAGCAATACCATGAAAGCTTCGGATATGATGAGCAAAGCTCAAGGTGCTGCAAGTGCGATACAGAAACGCGGTATGGGGGCGCTGAGAAAACAAGGGGGCGCCATGGCCAAGAAGGCAGGAGGTATGGCTCGGGGCGCTATATCGTCTATGGGTGACCGAGGTACCTCCGCGAAACAGGGAGCGGAAAGAACTGAAAATAAAGATAAAGGTTCTGCCCACTTCGGAGGAGATGACAAAGGCGGTGGCGGAAAAATTGGAGATGAATAGATTATTTAATCAGTTGGCTTAACTCGAACAGGAAATACATATTTCTTTCGCCCAATCTGGCGCGATGCTATAATATTCTTGGTATTGTTCCTGAAGTTTGAAAGGTGTCCGACAGATTTTTTGTAATTTTTCCACTTCAGAAAAATCATCTTTCTCTGCTTTTTCTATTGCAATTTGTAGTAAGTGATTGCGTAGAACAAACCTCGGATTTACCGCTTCCATAATCCTCTTTTTTTGTGGGTCAGAAGTTTTGTCAGTCAGCTCAGTAAAAAAGTTTGTATAATCGCGATTAGTTTTTCCCAAGTAATTCAAGCAGCTGTAAATCTCTTTTTTAACTTCAGCATCAACCTTTTCAAATCCAAGCTTGGCAGCCATTATTTTATGGTATTCATTAAGAAAAATATCTTCGTAACTTTCGAGAATTTTCTTCTGTTCTTCCATCGTAATTAAACTTGAAAGTGTGATAGCAAAAGCGTGCAAATTCCACATGCCAATCATCGGTTGATTGGCGAAAGAGTAATGTCCCTGGGTGTCAGAATGATTGCAAATATGATGCGGATTATATTCATCTAAAAATCCAAAAGGGCCGTAATCTAGAGTAATTCCGTGAATCGACATGTTGTCGGTGTTCAAAACTCCGTGACAAAATCCGAAAGCTTGCCAGTTGGCGATCATTCTGGCTGTTGATTTTAAAACATTTTCTAGAAAATCAGCATAGCTTTTCGCTTCCGGAAAATATTGTTCGATTGCGTAGTCAGCGAGAATTTTAACTTTATCATTTTCCTTGCGATAGAAAAAATATTCAAAAGTGCCAAAGCGCAAATGGCTAGGTGCCAGACGAATAATTTGCGCAGCTTTTTCTGGCATTTCGCGCATTACAATTTCATCAGAGGCAATCAAACAAAGGGCACGAGAGGTTGGAATTCCTAGTGCTGCCATACTTTCGGAAATTAAAAATTCTCGAATTGAAGAGCGCAGAACCGCACGACCATCAGCATTCTGAACGTAAGGACGCGAGAAGGGAGTAATTCCACAACCTTTGAGAACCAAATCCCAACTTTCATTTTTTTGATTTCGGATTTGTGTAAGTAAAATGGCACGACCATCTCCAAGTTTTGGAACAAAGTGTCCAAACTGATGTCCAGCATATGCTTGAGCTATGTTGCAAAATTTAGGATGAGGATTTTCTCCAGAGATTAATTTTAGAAATTCTGGATTTTTTATTTCGGATAAATCGAGATCAAGTAGTTCACAGGCATTAGAGCTAAAAGCTACGAGACGTTGATTTTTCAGTGGAGAAGGTGAGGAAATTTTAGAAAAATCTTCTCCCAGCTTAGCGAAATGATTATCGAAATTAAGCTGAGAGAATTTCATTTTTAAACAGCAACCATGTGCTGTGGAGCTTGAACTACTGGGTATTCTCTCGGATTAGGAAGTTGATAATGCCACCATTCTTTTGATAAAAAATCAAAACCAGCAAGAGTCATTAAACCAAGTAAAATCAAGCGATTACGTTGAGCTTCAGCGGAAATTTTCTCGCAGCTATGATAAGCGATGTCAGAAAATTCATCAAAATCTGAACCCATATCAAGTTCTTTTCCATTCAAGTCAGTTAAGGTTAAATCAATCGCTACGCCACGACAATGTGGAATTCTTCCACCGTTGGGGTTGGAAACGAAACCACCTTGCGGATCGTCAGATGGAAATTGATCGAACATGAATTGCTGTACTTCGATCGGTCTAAATCCGTCAAAAATTTTTACTTTTAGACCCAATAATTTAGCCGATTTTACAACATGTTGCAGCGGAGCAATGGTGGCTTCATGCAGGTAACAAAGTGGCTTTGAATAAAGTTCGACACCGCAAACATTATTTTTAGTTGCGTAACGTAAATCTAAAATTACGTCGAATTTTTCTTCTGTGATTTCAACTAACTTAGACATTTAGAAAGGTTTTAAAATTACTAAAGCTACGATTACCAACATTAAAACTGCCGGAATTTCATTGATTAAACGATAAAATTTTTCGCTGTGTTTGTTTTGTCCAAGCGCAAAATTTTTACGACATCTGGATAAGAATCCGTGATAGCCAGCAAGACAAAGAACCAAAGTTAATTTGATGTGGAGCCAAACAAATTCGAAACCGATTTCAGAGGCTAGATAAAGTCCAAAGCCAAATACAGCAAGCATGGAAGGCAACATAATGAAATGCAAAAGTTTGCGTTCCATAGTTTGAAAAATTTTATCAGTTTCAGACCCAACTGCGACTTGTGAATGATAAACAAAAATTCTTGGCAAGTATAAAAGTCCGGCAAGCCATGAAATTACTGCTGCGATGTGAAGAATTTTTATCACGTCGTAAAGTTCGATCTCTTCCATTTTGTTCAGAAAAAAAAGTTGATATTTGGGCTGATGAAAAATAGTTTAGGTGGTGCTGAATTTCCCCACCTTTTACAATTTTTCAAACGAAAAACATGAAACTTCTCGCCTGTAACAGCAATAGAATTTTGTCGCAAGAAATTGCAAATCACCTTGGTTTGAAGTTGATTGATGCGGAAGTTAAAAAATTTGCCGATAAAGAAATTTTTGTCGAGATCAAAGAAAATGTTCGCGGTGAGGATATTTTTGTAGTGCAGTCAACCTCTTATCCAGCTAACGACAACATTATGGAATTGTTGATTGTTATTGATGCTTTGCGCCGCGCTTCGGCAAAAAGAATCACAGCTGTAATTCCTTATTTTGGTTATGCACGACAAGATCGCAAGGCCGCGCCTCGTACGCCAATTTCTGCAAAGTTGGTCGCTAATTTGATTACTTCTGCTGGTGCTGATCGTGTTTTGACGATCGATTTACACGCTGGTCAAATTCAAGGTTTTTTCGATATTCCAGTTGATAATCTTTATGCTGCACCAGTTTTTGTTCGAGATATTAAAAAAAGTTTTGACCTAGAAAATTTGGTGGTGGTGTCTCCTGACGTTGGCGGTGTTGCCCGCGCTCGTGCTATAGCCAGCAAAATTAATACAGAATTAGCGATTGTTGATAAACGTCGTCCAAAAGCTGGAGTTAGCGAAGTGATGAACATTATTGGTGATGTAGAAGGTAAACATTGTATTATCGTTGATGATATGGTTGATTCTGGAGGAACTTTATGTAATGCGGCAGAAGCTTTAATTAACAAAGGTGCTTTATCAGTTTCAGCTTATATTACTCACGGAATTTTGTCAGGAAAAGCTGGCGAAAAAATTGCCAATTCTAAGTTAAAAAATTTGGTAATTACTAATTCAATCGAGCCGTCAGAAATTACTTTGGCGACTAAAAATATCAAAATCATCAACATCGCTGACCTTATCGGAGAAGCGATTCGTAACATTTCGCAAGAAAAATCAGTTTCAACTTTGTTCGAATAAATTTAAGTTATGTGCATTCAAAAAATTAAAGAATTTCTAAAAAGTCCAGCAACAAAAGAAATGGTGAAAAACCAGGCGCTAGCTGGTGCAATTGCAATTGCTTTGGCAATTTTTGCAGTCTTATTTGCCGATGTTTTTTATCGCGAAAAGCATGTGGTTAAGAGAGGGTTTGAAGTTGCAGTTTCAACTGATGGTAAACCAGTAGAGAAAAAAGAAGAAAAGCCAGTTGATCTAGCGGCTATGATGAAAACTGCAGATGCTGAGCGTGGTGCTAAAATATTCAAAAAATGTTCAACTTGTCATTCGATTGGTAAAGGAGAGGCGGCAAAAGTTGGACCTAATCTTTACGGCGTGATTGGTAGAAAGAAAGCTGCAACATCTTTTTCTTATTCTGAAGCGATGAAAGCAAAAGGTGGCGTGTGGGATTCAGATTCTGTTAATGCTTTCATTGCCAAACCAAAAGAGTATGTTCCAGGAACTAAAATGGGTTTTGCCGGTTTGAAAAAACCACAAGATCGTGCGGATGTGATTTTGTATTTAGGTAAACAGAAGTAATTAAACTGGAATTAGAAACTGCCTACATAGGTTGTGAGTTTGTTTATCAGAGTGTGGTCTAAATTAATTAAATCTTTGTCATGGAAAATATTTTGGGCGTAATTTTTGCGGCGGCTATGGGAGCGATTTTTGGATCTTACGCAACTCTTTTCGCTTATCGATTGCCTCTTAAAGAATCATGTTTTGGTAGATATTTCGGTCCAAAATCACGTTGTCCGAAATGCGAAACTATTATCCCAACCCGCGCTCTGATTCCTTTGCTGAACTGGCTTTTTACTTTCGGAAAATGTCACAGCTGCCAAACTAAAATTCCGCGTACTCACCTTTTCGTTGAAGTTGCAACTACAACACTGTTTGTCCTGTGTTACCTTAAATTTTCTTTCTCGCAGGAATTTTTGATTTATTCGATGATTTCTGTTGGTTGTGTTATCCTTTTGACTACTGATTTTACCCACAAAACTTTTCCACAAGAAGTTTTAAATTTTGTTTTGATGATTGGTTTGGCAAACCGTGTTTTGGAAGATCAGAATGTGATTAATGCAACTTTTTCTGCGGCAATTGGTATTGGTTTTGCAATAGTTTTTTATCAGATTTTTTATAAAAAAACTGAAGGACTATTTGCCAGCCAGACCCAATCTTTTGATTACACAAAATTTATTTTGATAGCTTCAGTTTGTTTGAAGCCCCAGCTATTTTTATTCTACTTTTTTGCAGTGATGTTTATCTTCGCGTTGTTGCTAGTTTTTGATATTCCAACTAAGAAAAATCGCAGCAATTTTGGATATTCTCTAATTGTACCATTTTTATGGTTAATGCTTTTCCCACCGCTGTCTATCTAGATTACGACAGCTTTATTTTGCGAGCCCGCACCAAATTTAATTTATAAAAAAATGATGTTCACTGACTATAAAGTTAAAGATATTACACTTGCTGCTTGGGGCAGAAAAGAAATTACGTTGGCAGAAAATGAGATGCCAGGATTGATGTCTTTGCGTGCTGAATATGGCGATTCTAAACCGTTAAAAGGTGCTAGAATTGTTGGTTGTTTGCACATGACAATTGAAACAGCTGTGTTGATGGAAACATTGGTGCACCTTGGTGCAGAAGTACGTTGGTCTTCGTGCAATATTTTTTCGACATCAGATCAAGCTGCGGCAGCAGTCGCTGCTGCGGGTATTCCAGTGTTTGCTTGGAAAGGTGAAACTGAAGAAGAATACGATTGGTGTATTCGTCAAACTATTGTCGGTAAAAAAGAATGGGTGCCAAACATGATTTTGGATGATGGTGGTGACTTGACTAAAATGATTCACGAAGAATATCTAGAGATTTTAAAAGAAATAAAAGGTCTTTCAGAAGAGACTACAACTGGTGTAGCGCGACTTTATCAAATGGAAAAAGAAGGTCGTTTAAAAGTTCCGGCAATTAACGTAAATGATGCGGTAACAAAATCAAAATTCGATAACCTTTATGGTTGCAAAGAAAGTGTTATTGATGGTGTGAAGCGTGCAACTGACGTTATGATCGCTGGAAAAATGGTTGTAGTTTGTGGTTATGGCAATGTTGGTAAAGGATGCGCTGATGCCTTTAAATCTCAAGGTGCGCGTGTTGTTGTAACTGAGATAGATCCGATCTGCGCTCTTCAAGCTGCGATGGCTGGATTCCAAATTCTTCCAATCGAAGATGTAGTTTCTCAAGCCGATATTTTTATTACTACAACTGGTAACGTTGACATCATCACGATTGAGCACATGCGTGCGATGAAAGACTGCGCGATCGTTGGTAATATTGGTCACTTCGATAATGAAATCCAAGTTGAAGCACTGAAAAATTTGAAATGGACTAACATCAAACCTCAAGTTGATCAAATTACTTTTCCTGATGGTAAAAGAATTATTTTGCTCGCTGAAGGCAGATTATTGAACTTAGGATGTGCGACTGGACACAGTGCTTTCGTTATGTCGGCGAGTTTCACTAACCAAGTTATGGCACAAATCGAATTGTGGAATAATCACAAAAAATACCAGAATAAAGTTTATATTTTACCAAAAGAATTAGATGAAAAAGTTGCTAGACTTCATCTAGAAAAATTGGGTGCTAAGCTTACTAAATTGAATAAAAAACAAGCGGACTACATCAACGTTGATGAAGCTGGTCCGTTCAAAAATGATAATTACAAATATTAGTAAAAAGATGGAAAAGTTTCAGATTACAAAACAAGGTTTCGAGAGATTAAAATCTGAACTCGAAAACTTAAAAAATATTGAGCGTCCAAAAATTATTACTGCAATTGCTACTGCGCGTGAACTTGGGGATCTTCGTGAAAATGCTGAATATCATTCAGCAAAAGATAAACAGGGATTTATCGAAGCACAAATCGCTGATTTGGAAGATAAATTTTCACGCGCAGAAGTTGTTGATGTTTCTCAACTTTCTGGCACAAAAATTCGTTTCGGTGCTACTATTAAGTTGGAAAATTTGGACAACGAAAAAATTGTTTCTTATAAAATCGTTAGCGAATTCGAAGCCAACATTGACGAGGGTTTGATTTCATCTGTGTCACCAGTTGCACGTGCATTAATTGGTAAAGAAATTGGTGATGAAGTTGAAATACAAACTCCTGGTGGAGTAACCAGCTATGAGGTTCTGGAAGTCAAATTTATACAATAAAAAATAATTATTTGACATCAAAAAGTTGTAACTTTAAGTACCACCGCGAAGGAGCTTTTTGTTTTCGCTTCGCGATTCTCACTCCAAAAAATAATCTTTAGTCCTATAAAATATGAAAAAAACTTTTTCTTCAAAGAAATCAGCATTCTCGTTGATCGAGTTATCAATTGTGCTGATTATTATTGGTTTATTAATCGCCGGTATCACAGGAGGAGCAAGTTTGATTAAAAGTTCAGAATTACGTTCTGCTATGGGTGAAGCCAGAGGTTACGCAGTAGCTGTAAACGGGTTCTATTCTCAGTATAACTATCTACCTGGTGATTATGCTACTGCGGTTGCTGGTGCTATTGCTCCTTCCACTGCTACCGCTGCTTATGGCACTTCATCTTCTTCTGCGCAAAATGGTAGAATCGAATACAATACTGCCAGCGTTGCAACTTATCTTTCTGAAAGTGTGGCTGCTTGGGATCAGTTGATCAAAAGTGGAACTATGGACAACCTAGTTTTGACTTCTGTTGCTCCAACAACTCAGCAAACTCCAGGAACTCATATGCCTTCTTCTAAAATTAAGAATGGTGGTTGGCATTTTGATTATCGTATCAACGTTGGTACAATTTCAAATACTGACTATTCTTCTGCTGTATCTGCAGTTTATGAAGGTGTTGCTGCTGCTCCTGCTTACCAAAACGTTGTTGTTCTTACTGGAAAAACAACCGCTGCAAGCAGTACTGACAGCACGGCAATCAAAAATACTTTAGTTAATGGATCTAACTTAGCAGTTGCTGTTCTAACTGGTCCTGATGCTATGTCGATTGATACCAAAATTGATGATTCGTATGCTAACGCTGGTAAAGTTAGAGGTTTGAGTGCTGGTACTGATACTGGTTGTTACACTGCTAGCGCTTCTTCAAACGTGAACTATACTGTGAGCTCTTCAACTAACAAAGTTTGCGCGCTTACTTTCCAAGTTGATGTTAACTCTTAATTAACAATCCAGCCAAGAATATAATAATTAAAATTATCCAAATATGAAAAAAACTTTCTCTTCAAAGAAATCAGCTTTCTCACTGATTGAGTTGTCGATCGTGTTGATTATCATCGGTCTTTTGATCGCTGGTATCACTGGCGGTGCGAGCTTGATCAAAAATTCAGAACTTCGTTCAGCTATTTCTGAGGCTAGAGGATATCAGGTTGCTGTTAATGGTTTCTACTCTCTTTATAGCCAATTGCCAGGTGATTATAACAAAGCAATTGCTGGTTCTACTATCTACTCTGGACCATCTACTGGCCAAGGTGAAAATGGTAAGATTCAATATTTCGCTTCTGACGTTGTAGGTACTGTTTGTTACACTACTAACAGCAACTCTACTTTGGTAATTTGTGACTCAGAAAGTATTGCTGCTTGGAAACAATTAATTTCTACTGGTACTATCGATTCAACCTTAGCTTTGACTACAGTTAAAATTGAGACTGCTCAAGTTCCGGGAACTAATATGCCTGCATCAAAAATTAAATTTGCTGGTTGGCATTTTGACTACCGTAACATGGTAGGTTCTTCTGGTGACTATGCTAAAGACACTGCTTCTCTTGGTATGGTGCAAGAAGGTGGAACTTATTCTCCTCAGAACGTTGTGGTATTAACTGGTACAACTACTGGTGCTACTGATGCTACTGCAACTCTTGTTAACGGTTCTACTAACTTAGCTGCTGCATCTTTGACTGGTTCAGATGCTTTAACAATCGATACTAAAATTGATGATGCTAAAGCTAATACTGGTAAAGTTAGAGGTGTTAATCCGGGTGCTTCATCTACAACTTGCTACACTGCATCAACTAGTGCTGCTGCTGATTATGTTATCAGTTCTGCAACTACAAAAGTTTGTGCTCTTAGCTTCCAAGTTGATCCAAAATCTTCTTAGTTGAATAGAGTTATAAGATATAAAAAACCTCGTCATCATTGCGGTGGCGAGGTTTTTTATTGTCTGTTTTTAAAATTTTAGAATCTGAAGTTTAAATGTGTAATTTCATGAAAATTTTTTCAGCATATAAAAATGAAAAATGATCAAATTCTTGCTTCATTAATTAATTTTTTAGTTCCGATTATTTTTCTTTATGGGTTGTTTTTTTTGGCTGATTTTTTTGCCAATGGATTTTTCGCGTTTATCTATTCTGTAGTTCTATTCGTAAGCGGATTTATGATTTTTTCCGTGAAATTTTCCGGCTTCAAAACGGAATCTTTAGTGCCTCTCGATATTGTTTCATCTTTTGCTTTGTTGTTATCGATTATGTATGTCGTGGGGATTCTATTTTTGATTACCAATCTTTTTGCCCTGTAATCTAAACCACATTTTATCCTATCGTGTTTTACATAATGACGTGTAGCCGTGTCATTAATTTTGATAGTGTAGACCATAATTAAGAATTAAAAAAATCACGAATCTTTTGAGCTGCTTTCTTGCTGATTCCATCAACTCTGATCAAATCTTCGACTGTTGCCGATTTAACTTTCTCCAAAGATCCAAAGTGATTCAACAAAGCTTTCTTGCGTGTTTTTCCCACTCCTTCTACCTCATCAAGTTTTGATTTAGTGACTGATTTCGCGCGTTTACTACGATGTGTCGTGATAGCAAAGCGATGAGCTTCATCACGCAGTTGCTGTAGATAAAACATGATTTTGTGATTCTTCGGCAGTGTGAAAGATTCCTTCCCAATTTGATGAAAATATTCTTCGCCAGCGTTGCGATTTTCTCCTTTCGACATGCAGACAAAACGAGGATAAACTTTTAGCTCGGAAAAAATTTGTTGTGCGGCATTAAGTTGTCCAATTCCGCCATCAATGATGATAAGGTCGGGAAAAATATTGTTATTACCTTCTTTAAATCTTCTTCGCAAAACTTCTCGCAACATCGCAGTATCGTCGCGACCATTTTCTTCGAAACGAATATTAAATTTGCGATAACCATTTTTGATAAATCCTTCAATACCAGCAGTAATTAAGACTCCAACCGCATGTTCTCCACTAATGTGACTATTGTCGTAAACTTCTATTCGGCGTGGAATTTCTGGTAATTCAAAAAGATTTTTCACCTCTAAAAGTATTGCTGAATTACTTAAACTTTGCGTCATTTTTTGTTCTAGAACTTGCAAAGCTAGCTGCTCCTGATCGTTGATTAGTCTGAGTCGATCACCTTGTTTTGGAACTTTTATTGTAACTTTATCGTTAGAAAGTTTGCTTAAAAAATTCTCGACCAAATCTTTCTCACTAATCTCTAAATTAAGCAGCACAAGGTTCTGTGGTGTTTGCGCTAGGTAAAATTGTCCTAAAAATTCTGCTAAAATATTTTCAAAATCTAGGCCATCAGATTCGTAAAAATAAGGCTTAGAGCCATAATTATTGCCGCCACGAAAGAACGAAACGTAAATGCAAATCTGATTATTTTTGACTACCAAACTAATCACATCTGCATCGCCTAAATCTTCGATATTAATGTTTTGTTTAGCTTGAATTGAAGCAAGAGACTTGATCCGATCTCTTATATTTGCTGCTTTCTCGTACTCTTGCAATTCGCTGAAATATTGCATTTTTTTTGCCAGCTCAGCTTGAACAGTCGCTGATTTTCCGTGTAAAAAATCTAGTGCGCTTTGTACTGATTTTTTGTAATCAAATGAAGTGACGATATTAACACATGGTCCAGAGCATCTGCGAATTTGATATTCCAAACATGGTTTTTTTCGTCCTCTAAATTCTGTATCAGAACAGCTGCGCAGCAAAAAACTTTTCTTCAGAATATCGATGGTTTTATTGACATCGCCGCCAGAAGCAAAAGGGCCGAAATATTCACCTTTTTCTTTTTTGCTGCCGCGATGTTTGGTGATTTGTGGAAAGTCGTGATCGGTGATCAGAATGTAAGGAAAAGTTTTATCGTCGCGCAGTAAAATGTTGAATTTTGGGGCGCATTTTTTGATCAAATTATGTTCGAGAAGAAGTGCTTCAACTTCGGTCTCAGTTTGAATATATTCTAATTTCTGTGCTAAAAAAACCATGCGCGATATTCTTGCCGATAAGCGCTCTTCCTGAGTGTAGTTCGCTAATCTTTTGCGCAGATTTTTGGCTTTCCCAACATATAAAACTTGATCACTACCGTCAAAAAATTGGTAAACGCCAGGATTTTCAGGGATCAAATTTAGCTGCGATTTAATGATTTCGGCAGGCATTAAAGTTTCGTTAAAATTTTTTGATTTTTGGTTTTTGATTTTAGATTTAGGTTCTAGAATTAATTCGTCTAAATCAAAATTCAAAATTCAAAATTCCCTCAAAAAATGGTTATCAAACAAGAACAGCTTGAAGAAATTAATTTGCTGCGCGAACAGGTAAATCAAACCATTAGACCGGTTGCGCCAGAACTTGAGAAAATTTTATACAAACCACTTCCTGTTTTGGATCACGGTTTTGTTCGCGTTGTTGATTATATGGGGAATGACTCTGCTGTAGTGCAGGCAGCTCGTGTTTCTTACGGACAGGGTACTAAAAAAGTTAATGCTGACAAAGGGTTGATCAATTATTTGATCTCACATCGTCACACAACTCCGTTTGAAATGTGTGAAATTAAATTTCACATCAAATTGCCGATCTTTATTGCACGTCAATGGATTCGTCATCGTACAGCTTCAGTAAATGAGTATTCTGCACGTTATTCGATCATGGAAGATGAGTTCTACATCCCGCGCGCTGAAAATCTTTCGGCACAATCGAAAGTTAATCATCAAGGTCGTGATGAATCGAAAGTTTTGAATGCGGAAGAATCAAAAAGAGTTTTGGAAATTTTGAAGCAAGATTCCAAGCAGACTTACAAGCATTATTTGGAAATGATTAACCAAAATTCTGCTGGTGAAACTGTAGATGAAGATAAAGAAGGCTTGGCTCGTGAACTAGCGCGCATGAATCTTCCAGTTAATTGTTACACGCAATGGTATTGGAAAATTGATTTGCATAATTTGTTGCACTTCTTAGCACTTCGCGCTGATAAACACGCTCAATATGAAATTCGTGCTTACGCCGAAGTGATGTTGGACGTTGTAAAAAAATGGGTTCCTCATTGTTATGAGGCATTTGAAAAATATCGTCGTGACGGCAAAGAACTTTCTGGCGCTGCGATTGAAGTGATCAAAAAAATGGTTAAAGGTGAAAAAGTTACTCAGGAAAATTCTGGTTTGAGTTTACGTGAGTGGAATGAGTTGATGAACGTTATAAAATAAAAAAAGGAGTCTTCATGTCGATTGGAATTTGGGAATTATTATTAATCCTCGCAATTGTATTTGTACTTTTCGGCGCAGGAAAGTTGCCGCAAGTTATGGCCGATTTAGGTAAAGGCGTGAAAAGCTTGAAAGAAGGTTTGAAAGGTGATGCGAAAAAAGAAGAAGAAAAAAAATCTGCAGAAAATGTTGCAGAAAAAAATTCAGATAAAAATTCGTAAATAAATTTTAAGTGGCTGATCAGAAAAAAGTAATTGCGACCCAAGTTATTGAAGATGTTGTTAACAGCTCTTCGGCGGATCGCGTTTTAGTTAAAGATTTGGTTGATGCCATGGATTCGGTTGGATTCGGCTTAGCTATTATGATCTTTGCTTTTGGCATTATCATTCCTTTGCCGCCACCATTTCCAAGTATCATCTCAATTCCGTTAGTGTTATTTGCAGCGCAGATGATGGCTGGATACACTTCACCAAAGCTGCCAAAACGATTCGCCAATCTTTCGGTAAAAAGATCGGTTTTGGCAATGTTGATTCAAAAATCATCTTCCTACATTCGCAAAGTTGAGAAAATTCTGAAGCCTCGCTTGTCTTTCATGTTCTATCCTGGAGTAGAGAGGGTTGTGGGATTTTTTATTTTTATTTTCTCGACTTTTGTTCTGCTTCCGATGCCTTTGTCGAACTTCATTCCTGGGCTTGGAGTTCTAATTATTTCCTTCGGTCTTTTGGGAAAAGATGGTGTAGTGGTGATTCTTGGAATTATTACTGGACTGACCGGTATCACGATTTCTATTACTGCTGTTGTACTCGGAGTTGAGTTCTTCCGTTACATTAAAAATTTTATTTTTGGCTAGATGAGAAAATATAATCGTAAAGTGCGAGCTTTTTCGATGATTGAGCTTTCTATTGTGGTTCTGATTATTGGGATTTTGATTTCAGGGATTCTGGCGAGTAATGCGATTATCAAGAAGTTTAGAATTCAAACTGCGCAGACTTTAACAATTTCATCTCCAGTACAGGGAATTACTGATTCAGTTTTGTGGTTAGAGAGTAGTTTAGATAAAAGTTTTAAGAACTCAGAAAGCTCAGATACATCTTCATTGAGTGCTTGGTACGATGTTCGTGAGTCTGTTAATAAGAACAATGCGACTCAGAGTAATAGCGCAAATTATCCAACTTATTCGAATTCGATTAATAGTATTCAAGCTGTGAAGTTTGATGGCACGAACGGCTATTTCACCGTTGATGGAAGTGTTTTGAATAATACAAATTACACAATTTTTGTTCTTGAACAAAGAGACAGCAATAAAAGCGGAAACTACTTTATTGGCGATTCATCTTCAGGAAACGAATCAACAACGAATAAAAATCTAGTTCTGGGCTACAGCGCTGACGGAACGATCAAACATTCTCAATCAAGCGATAATTCTTACACTTCATCAGTTACAACTTATTCAGCATCAAGCGGAAAGCCGAGAGTTTTTACGTTTGTTCACGATAAATCTGTTGGTAAGAAAACTTACATTAACGGCCTTCTTGCTGCGACTTCGACTGATACGAATCACTTGTCGGGAATGACAACGCTGACAATCGGAAAATCGTATCAAGGTCAACTTGGTGAAGTTGTAATTTTTGCCCGTGCTTTAACAACGGAAGAGCTTCAATCGGTTGAAGATTACTTGGGTAAGAAGTGGAACAGCAAAATTCTGCGAACTGTTACTGCGCTTGGAGCTTCTTGTGCTGGTGGAACAGTTAGCAATACGGGATGTCAATTGACTTGTACCGTTCCAACCACCACAGGAATTACAACAACTACTGTTTCTGATGGTAGTGGTTCTTTGACTTGTGATACCACCAATCACTTTACTGGTTCACTTCCTTACAATTGTTCCAATGCTTCATTTTCTTTTACTGGATCGTCTAGCTGTTCTTGCGATAGTAGTGCTGGATATGTAGCAAGTGGTTCGACTTGTATTTTACAAACATGTTCTTTCTCTGGTGTAAATGGCATTGCTGATGGAACGTCAGTCAATTATACAACATCTTCTACAACAAGATCTTGTGATACTGGTTATACTGGATCGGTTACTTATACTTGTGCTGGTGGAACATCGCCTAATGTTATTTCAAATACTTGTTCAGCGGGATCTTGTACTGGTGGAACTGCAAGTAATGTAACGATTTCGGGAATATCTTATACTCTTCATACTTTTAGTTCATCTGGAACTTTTAGCTTTAGTTGTCCTTCATCTATGACAGCGGATATATTAGTTGTTGCTGGTGGTGGCGGCGGAGGTGGTAAACCAAATAAAAATGGTGGTGGCGGTGGTGGTGGCGGTGGTGTTGCCTATCAAATCGGCTACAGTTTATCGGCAAATACTTCTTATACTGTCACAGTTGGATCCGGAGGGCTGGGTGGAAATCCTACGGTAACGGCGACTAATGGTGGAAATTCCGTATTTAACAACATAATAGCTTACGGTGGTGGTTATGGTGGTTTTTATGGAGGAGCTGGTAATAGTGGAGGATCTGGAGGTGGCTCTGGTCGTGATTCGGGGTCAGTTTCTGGCGGTGCTGCAACGAGAGGTACTGGCGCATCAAATTTATATGGTAATAATGGTGCTGCTGGTCCTGGATGTAATTACTTCTGCGGTGGAACTGGCGGTGGCGGTGCAGGAGGTGTTGGATCTGTAGGAAGTCCAAATGGAGCCAATACAAAAGAAACTCCAGGAAATGGTGGTAATGGTGTTAGTATAGCGATTACTGGTACTGATACTTACTATGGTGGCGGTGGTGGTGGTGCTCAAGAAGGAAATGGTACTACCAACATAAAACAAGCAACTGGTGGTCTTGGCGGTGGTGGTGTTGGAGGTACTGCTACCATTAATAGCTATACAGGTGGAAATGGAACAAATGGACTTGGTGGTGGCGGCGGCGGCGGTGCTTTTTCTGGGAATGGTGGTTCGGGAATCGTTATTGTCAGATATAGAAATTAAGTTTTGAGAGCTGGTTTAGATACGGTTATCTAACTTATTAAATTAAGTAGATTTATTGTGTACAAACCACCTAATTTTCACTGTTTAACTACTTATGGTAAGAGTGGTTTTTTTGTGACTAAAATTTCTGATTAGTATATATTTTGGGAGTCTCTAGGAAAGCGGCTTGACAGCAAAAAAAAACTTTTTAATTAAGCCGGCAGCAAATCTTTCCTCGTATTAGTTTCTAGAGCTATAATTCACAGTTATGGCAAAATTCTCTCAAAGTAATCTCTTCCATCCTTTTCTTTAAAGTTCTTGGTTCCAAGAGCTTTATTCAAATTAAAATTAATAACCAACCAACATTTTAAATGTCCTCAACTTTGACACTTCGTTACGGTTCCAATCAAAACAACAATTCAGCGAACCAAGATCCTCAAGATAACAATTCATCCGCACAGTCGCAAAATAATCAGGCAGAAAATTCTGGCCAAGCAACGCAAAACTATAATCAAACGCAAAATAGCGATTCAGGTCGTGGATATTTGCACACTGGAAATTTGATTAGCCGCGGTAATAGCCAAAGCAACAATTCACAATCTTCTGGAAGTCACAGCAGTTCTTCAGCGCAAGATGAAGAAGATGAAGATAACAACAGTGGTAGCGGTGCGGGAAATTACAGTCGTTACGATAGAAGAGGTGGCGGTAACTCGAATAATCATTCGGCAAATGTAGCTAATGCCAAAACTTTGGAGTTGAAAACTTTGAAGTTGAAATCGGCGGAAAAATTGATCGAAGCTGCGAAAGAATATGGCTTAGAAAATATCGGCGATTTCGGCAGACAAGACATCATCTATCACATCTTAAAAAGTTTCTCCGATCAAAATCCTGAAAACGTCATTATCGGTGAAGGTGTATTGGAAGTTCTACAAGATGGTTTTGGTTTCTTACGCGCTCCTGAAACCAACTATTTCCCTGGTTCAGACGATATTTATGTTTCGCCAAGCCAAATCAAAAGATTCGGTTTAAGAACTGGTGATACTATTCGTGGTCAAATTCGCGCGCCGAAAAAAGGTGAAAGATATTTCGCGTTACTTCGCGTTAACGACGTGAATTTCAACACGCCAGACAAAATCAGAAATCGTGTATTGTTTGACGATCTGACTCCGCTTTATCCAAATTCGAAACTGCAAATGCAGGAAGAAAAAGCTGCTGGCGGCGACATCAGCACTCGTATTATCGACATGGTTACGCCACTTGGTAAAGGTCAGCGCGCTTTGATCGTTGCGCCTCCACGTACTGGTAAAACTTCTTTGATGCAAAATATTGCGCGTGCCATCACAACTAATCACCCAGAAGTGGTATTGATTGTATTGTTGATTGACGAACGTCCAGAAGAAGTTACTGACATGATTCGCACCGTGAAAGGTGAAGTTGTCAGCTCAACTTTCGATGAACCAGCAACGCGTCACGTACAGCTTGCTGAAATGGTAATAGAAAAAGCTCGTCGTTTGGTTGAAGCGAAAAAAGATGTGGTGATCTTGCTTGATAACATCACTCGTTTGGCTCGCGCTTACAACAACGTAATTCCATCTTCAGGAAAAGTGTTGAGTGGTGGTGTTGATTCTAACGCTTTGCAGCGTCCAAAAAGATTTTTCGGTTCAGCTCGTAACATCGAAGAAGGTGGTTCTTTGACCATCATTGCAACTGCTTTGGTTGAAACTGGTTCGAAAATGGACGAAGTTATTTTCGAAGAATTTAAAGGGACAGGTAACGCTGAGATCATGCTTGATCGCAAGATTTCTGATAAACGTATCTTCCCAGCAATCGACATCACTCGTTCTGGTACTAGAAAAGAAGAATTATTGGTTGATCGTGCAACATTATCGAAAGTTTGGATGCTAAGAAGAATCGTTAATCCGATGAGCCCATTGGAAGCGATGGAATTCTTGCTTCACAAAATCGAGCACACTAAGACCAATGAAGAGTTCTTCAAATCGATGAACAGCTAGTAAAATACAAACTGCGTTTGAATTTTAGTTTTTAAGTTGAGTCGTTAAGCGCGGAGTAAATCCGCGCATTCAAGACAATTTTTTGTAATGGTTTATTCCAATGAATCTAAAAATTTTTCTTTCTCTGTTGTTGGTAATTTTAAGCGTTTCTTGCGCAGAAAAGAAAAGATCTTACGATGTTGTCGGCAATGAAAACGCTCTACGCGCGCAAGGCACTTTCAACGCTTATCTTGCTTTAGAATATCTCGATTTCTCACGCAATTTATCGTCGGGAAAAAACAAAAAAGATGCGCTGTATTTTTTGGAAAAAAGCCAAAAAGCCGCAGCTGATGAAGTGATTGTTCCAGAAAATCCAATCAAATGGGGAGCTGATCCAACTCAGATTGAAGAGTTGGTAGCGATGCAAAAAAGACTCGATGTGGTTTCAACTCCGCAAATGCAAAATCAATTACCAATTCAAATGGCGCATTTGACTTATCTTTATGACTGTTGGGCTGCCAAAGAATCAAAACCAATTTTTAAAGCAAGCGAACTGGCAAAATGTCGTGGCAGATTTTACAAACTTTTAGAAGAAATCGAATATTACGTTGAAGATCAGAAGAAAGATTTGCAGCCAGTTACAACAATTACTGAGGCGCAATTTAAGCGTTTCGAAATTCTTTTTGATCTTAACAGTTTCAAACTAAACGACAAAGCGACTAAAGATTTTTTAGCGATTATTGATTATTTGATGGCGATGAAAGGTGACTATCGTGTCTTGCTTGTTGGTAGTGCTGACCGCACTGGCAAAGAATTGCTCAATCAGAATTTAGCTCTGAAAAGAGTTGAAGCGGTAAAAAATTATTTCACCAAAAATGGCGTAACTGATGACTTAATTGAAACTCGATCTTTCGGTGAGGATTTTCCAGATATAATCACAGCCAAAGGTGTATCAGAACAAAGCAACCGTGCAGTAGGAATTTATATTCTGAAAGGCGCAAAATCTTTTGAAACTTTCCCGTTGCCGTTGATTGAAAATTTTGTTTATCGCGAAGGTATTGAAAAAGCGCGTAAGGAAAGAGGATTGAAATGATTGAGCTGTTTAAATCGCGCAAAAAATTGGTGATCAAAATCGGTTCATCTTTGTTGGTTTCAGAAGGTGAATTGCGTCAGAAATGGTTGAAGAATTTTGCTAAAAATGTTGCTGAATTAGTCGAAAAAAATTTTCAAATCGTTATTGTTTCATCCGGTGCAATTGCTTTGGGACGCACGATTTTGAAGGTAAAAAGCAAGAAACTTTCTTTGGAAGAAAAACAAGCTGCAGCTGCGATCGGTCAAATTCATTTGATGGGTTTTTATTGTGATTTTTTCAAAAAATTAAATTTGAATGTTGCGCAAATTCTTCTTACAGCTGCTGACTGTAACGATCGCGAGCGTTACTTAAATTCACACAACACTATAGAAACTTTGCTGAAAAATCGTGTTGTTCCGATCATCAATGAAAATGATACTGTCGCAGTTGATGAAATTAAAATTGGTGACAACGACCGTCTGGCAGCGCGTGTGGCGCAAATGATTTCAGCAGATTTGATGATTCTATTTTCTGACATTGATGGACTTTACGACAAAAATCCGCGCGCTCACAAAGATGCAAAATTAATTTCGGAAGTATCGGAAATTACTAAAGAGATCGAAGAAATGGCCGGCGGAGCAGGTTCAAACGTTGGAACTGGCGGTATGGTGACCAAAATTATGGCTGCAAAAATGTTAGCAAATTCAGCGTGCGAGACTTTGATTACCAATGGAACGGCGGATAATGCGCTGAAAAAATTAGTTGAAGGTAAGCAAAATTTTACAGTTTTTCACAATCGTAATAAAGCGGCAAAGTCGCGCAAGAACTGGCTTGCTGGCTTTGTAAATCCGAAAGGCGAAGTGATTGTTAATGAATGCGCCGTAGAGGTTTTGCGTAATAAAAAAATCAGCTTGTTACCAATTGGAGTTGTGGCGGTGAAAGGTGATTTTAAAAAAGGTGACGCAATTTTTATTTGCGATGAAAAAGGTAATCACATCGCTAATGGCTTGAGTAATTATTCGGCTGCAGATGCTAAAAAGGTTCTGGAAAAAAAATCAGCAGAAGTGAAGAAAATTTTAGGTAAAAGCGCGAAGCCAGAATTGGTGAATATCGATAATCTTGTGGTGATTTAGCGTCGAAAGTTTTCGTTTTCGTTATTCCTATTGCCACCGGTTACGCTGGTAACTCTGAATTCTCTTCCGTCAACCACAGCAATAAGATTACCATTTATAGATAGATTTACTGGTTGATAGTAACCTTGTCTTTCTTCGTCGAATATTAGGTTTGCTAATGCTGCCAACGATATATTACTATTATTGGAACTTGGGTTTGGCCTTGGTGCTTTGTTTCTTTGCTCTTGAGCTTCTCTCAATCTGCTGCGTAAATCATTCAACTCTTGGCGATTCATAGAATGAGAATTTTCATCAATCATCCAAGATTCATCAGTTCGAATAATTTGATTGGGGAAAAGGAAATAATTCTCATTATCGGCAAATGATATGGTTGACGGACGACCAATATCGGCAATATAAAATCCAATTCCATCAATTGTTCGTAAACCACTTCCTTCTGGAAAAAGTTCTCTGATGCTTTGAACTATATTTTCTATAGTTTCTTCTTCAGCTACTGCTTGGAAATTTAGATTCTGAAGATTTTCATTACTATTATTCTGCTGAACGGGAGTATTAGTTGTTCCACTGTTTGTTCTCCCTCTTTGTGTTGAAGACCCGTGACCCATAAATTACTTGGTAAAGATTGTAGTATTTTTCAGCCTCAGTTGCCCGGGTGAGATACCAGTAAAGTTTTTTTCACTGAAATTATTTTCGGCAAAAAAGTCAAATATCTTTTTATAATTTTTACGTTCTGAATCATCGAGAATTATTGTGCCATTTGGCTTCAGAGCATCAATTGCATTCTTAGCACATTCAAATCTTTTCAGTGAATCGACAATAATTAGATCAAATTTTTGCCCACAATTTTTTGGGAAGTTTTCGTAATCAGAATTGGTTAAACCATCTGGCATCAGATTGATTTCAACATTAATACAATCGTTAGGAAGATTACTTTTGGTGATTTCAAGCCACTTCTCATTTGTTTCTAACCCCACAACTTTTTTTGCGCGACCTGCAAAAAATAAAGTCGAAGCGCCGCAGCCAAATTCAAAGATTTCGTGATTTTTGGTGATATTATTTTTCAGAAATTCGATTGCTGGATATGTCATCCACGGCACGTAATCGCCATTGTCATCTTGCGAGATTCCTTCAAGCAAAGATTTAGTCCAACCGATTTTGTTGGCTTCGAATTGTTGGCGAACTAATGATTTTACTGAAGATACCACAGAACAGTTTCTTTTAATCTTTCGCTGAAAGCTTTTGATGGTTTAAATCCGAATTCGCGTTCAACCTTGTTGTTGCTGATTGCATAACGCTTGTCGTGTCCCATTCTGTCAGTTACAAATTTGATTTGTTCGCCGTAAGAAACGCCGTCAGCTCTTGGTTTTACTTGGTCGAGGATTAGACAAATTTCTTTAGCCACGTCGATATTTTCTTTTTCGCACTTGCCGCCAAAACAGTAAGTTTGACCAACCAATCCTTTTTGAAGAGCCATAAATATGCCATTAGCGTGATCTTTAACAAAAATCCAATCACGAATATTTTTGCCATTACCATAAACAGGGATGATTTTGTTTGCGATTGCTGAAGAAATTACGGTTGGAATAAATTTCTCGCGATGTTGGTGTGGACCAAAATTGTTCGAGCAATTGGTGGTAATTGTTGGAAGTCCGTAAGTTTCAAACCAAGCGCGTACCAAATGATCTGAAGCTGCTTTGGAAGCGGAATAAGGTGAATTAGGTTTGTAGGGATTTTCTTCAGTAAATTTTGGATCGGTTAACGAAAGTGAGCCGTAAACTTCATCAGTTGAAACGTGAAGAAAACGGAAAATTGCTTTTTTGTCGTCGTCTAAATTTCTGAAATAGTGCAGGGCGCAGTTCAGTAAATTAAAGGTGCCAACGATGTTGGTTTGAATGAAACTTTCTGGTGCTTTGATTGAATTATCGACGTGAGATTCAGCAGCAAAATTAACCAAAAAATCGATTTGTTCTTCGTGCAAAAGTTTGGTTACCAAATCGTGATCAATAATGTCGCCTTTGACTAGTCTGAACTGCGGGTTTTTTTCAACCGCTTTCAAATTATTTAAATCTGCAGCATAAGTCATTTTATCGAGCACGATTGCTTTGTGTCCTAAAGCGCAAACTTGTTCAACAAAATGGCTCCCGATAAATCCGGCGCCGCCGGTGATTAAAAAATTGGACATATTATAAGCTTTATCCTCTTTCATTTTGTATTTCTTTTAAAGCTTGGGCAAACGCTGCTTTTACATCTCCAGATGGAGTTTCTGAAATAGTATTCAGTACTCTCTGATGTGCTTCTTTTACTTGATCGGCTATTTTAGCCGAGGTTTCTTTGAAAGAACGCATATTTGAAATCATTGATTCTTGTCGATTTTGTTGGGCACCTTCTTCATGAGATTTATAATGGTTGTCCAAAAATTCGACAATAGCTTCAGCTTTCTTTTTTATTAAGTTGGTATTGTTTCTGCCGATATTTTCAATAGTATCTTTGACAGAAGAGCCTCCTTCAATTTTAAGAGCATGCTCGTACAAAATTGTGACGTCAGCGGTAGTCATTTTGTCAATTCGATTTGCTGCATTCTCTTCAGCAGGAACATAAATACCACTATTGAACAATTTGTCTAAAGCACGGTGTAATTTAATATTTTCTTTTTGCGAAGCTAATTCGGTAGATCTAGCTGCTTCAAGCTCAACTTTTCGATCAATACTCTGGAATCCTCGACCAGCATTTGCTGTAAACCTAGCATTATTGACAACTTTCTCTTGTTTTTGTTGCATTTGCTGCAGAAGTTCTTGCATAGCTTTTCGTGCTACCGAGATATCACATACTGAATCTGAATTATTGATATCCGTACCTGTAACAGAAACAGAAGCGATTCCATCAGCATTTTTAGTATATGAAATGTTTAATGGAGTTTTATTTACAGTTATTTTTCCATCTTGTCCGGTTGTTATAGCAGACCTGAATTTTCTATCGGAACGTAATTGGTTAGTAAGATCATCTAGGGTTTCTGATTCTTCTTTTTGTTTGTCTGTGACAACCCTCTTAATGTCATTGAAAAATAAAGAAATCTGTTCAAAGGTTTTCTTAGTTAATAGCTTTCCTTCTGCATCAAAGGTTAAATTTATTGTATCACATTTGAAAGTTTGATGACCATTTTGTTGTACTTCTCTTTTAAAAGTTTGATGGTTATTGCAATCTGTATATAGACCAACTGCTTCTTCATCTCCCAAAAAGCTTTTAGCTGCTTTTTTGAGATCAGCTAAAAGTTTGGCTTCTAAAGTTTTTTGGCGAATTTCTTCGAGTCTTTCTTGGGCAAGTTTGTAATCGTGAAGTCTAGCTGATTTATTCTCATCTACGACATTTGGTGTAGAAAGTTGATAACCATCGAACTGGAACAGAGTTCCATCTTTTTCCCAATTTGAAGTGAATGTTGCACCATCTGCGTTTGTTGCTTGTGAAGAATTTAGGCCATGCTCAGTTGCTAGATCTCTAAATTCTGGTTTTCTTAGAAATCGTAAGATATCTCCTAATGCCGAAATTCTACTACCTTGCTCTGCTATAGAAGTTCGGCCAAGAAGGGTGTGGTTCTGTCTTAATTCTTCAAAAGTTAATTCTGTTGGTACAAGTTGATCTTCTGATGGTCCTTTCAGAGCTTTTATTGCACCCGCAAATCCAGGCTTATCCTCAAAGATGCATGAAATTGTAGGAAGTGTTGCGACAAATTGCTTTGCTGATTGAGGGGCTTGCTGGAAAGAGAAAGATACAGGATTTTCATCAACATTTGGTCTTGCTCTCGAAGTGTATTCCGCAGCATCATTTGCTAAAGTTGCTTCACTAAATACAAATTTAACATCATTTCTGAAATATTCTTGTGCTTGCAAAACCGCTTCTTGAGAAGATTCTAAATTAGCTCTTAAAGCTGTTGTTTCTTCCGGTGTTAAAGCAACAAAATCAGCATCTTGTCGTTTAGATATCTGACCATTTTGGGTAATTCTGAATTCAACACCACCAGTTGAGGTGATAGTTAAATCTCCGTTAGCCGCATTTTTTACAACCGTTAGATCTTGTTGATTATCTTCAGGTCCAAAACTTATTTTGGCATAAGGAACCAATTCAGCAGATTTGTTGTAAAGATCTAATGAGTTATTTTTTTGTAGCTGATCCAACAAATTGCTGAGTTGCGCAAGTGATGGTTTTTTGTCATTTTCATAAGATATAGATGGTTCTGTACCTGTTCCTGCATTTCCTGCTACAAGTTTAAATTTTGACTCCGCATTGCCTGCATCTTTATCGACAATACTCAAAACTTGAGTATCTCTATCAAAAGAAATCTTGTGAGTTTCGGTTTCAAGTTCAGTAACTTCGCCTGGAAATAACGAAGCTAGATTTGCTAAAACTCCTTGGTTAAGTCTGTCTCTCTCAGCAGCGATGATAGGTTGGTAGATTGTGATAGCATTACCTAACCAAACTGAAAGCGGAAGAGTGTAATTACCATGTAAAGTTCCATAAACTTTATCTGCTTCAAATTTAAGATATCCTAAATCTACTGCATTTTCTGCGGCTTCTGCATCTCTTTCGGATATTGTTAAATCAGTATCATTTGCGTTAAATAAGGTTTTGGTTTTTCTTGATCCGGTCTCAGTTGCTGTGTCCTTTTCAGGGAAGGTATAGTTGTGGATACCGCCAGCTTTTTCTATTGGATCAACAACTTCAAGGAATAAATCTTCAAAACGTTTTCTAGCGATTTCATCAAGAATGTTTTGAGCGGTTTTTTTCGCAGCTATAATGTCGCAGATTCTAGCTGATTTTGCTGTAGAATTATCTAATGAAGCTCCAACTTTGACTTCTGCGCCAGTAATTTCGCCTTCTGTTGAGGTGACAAGATTATATTCAAATTTGTTATCGCTGCTTCTTGAAGATACGCGAGCACCATTTTCTGTAATATTCGTTGCCGTAACTAAATCTTGATTGATTAATGTTCCATCTGCAGAAGTGGTAGTAATTTTTTTGGCTAGTTGATCTAATGCTGTGGCTTGTTCAGCGCGTAAAGATGCTAAGAAATTTGATAAAACTGTTGGGGCTATTTGTGGTTTTAAATTATAGCTTCTACCAGTCAGTTTTCCGTCATTTGAGAAAGTAAAAGAATGATTATTTATACCAAATATAAAAACTACGGAACCATCATTTTGTGGCTTTCTCGAGAACTTTCCAGTATTTGCTCGAAGTTCTCCATTAGCATTTTCCGCCCCAAAAATATCTTGTGATGCAGCTTCCAATTGAAGGCGTAGATTTTCAATCGTAAGCCTTTCCTGTAATTTTACCAAACTTTCTTGAGCTAATTGTAGATCGTGAAGTTTGATAGGATCTTCTTTTGGTATACGATTTGTTTTGATTGAACCATCTTGAGCAACTTCAAATGATAAATTTGGAGTATTATTTGATGGAAATTTTCTAAGCAATTTCCCATCTCCTCCATCTTCGAAAGTTACGCCAGGAAAATTTGAGTCGGGTTTGGTTGTTAAAATTTGGGCATAAGTTTGTTGAACTGTTTGAACCAACTCTGCGATGTTTGTTTGTCGTGTATCTTGTTCACTCTCAATAAAACGCGAAACTTCCATAAAATGATTTCCCAATTCTGGAAAAGTCATTGGGTTTCGATTTTGAGCATTAATTACTATTGTGCTATCAGTCTTAAATTCTGCCGTCTTAGTTCTGAAAGTTCTTACGCCATAATCATCTGCCAAAAATTTTTGGAAATATTCACTACTATTTGATGTATCTAGATATGGACCGGCGTCAGTGTGAGGACTAAACACTTCTGCAACTTTTTTTGTGAAATCTTCTTGTAGTTGTTTTACGGTTACTGACGCAGCGAGTAACTCTGTTGATAAAGTGTCCGGAACTTTTTGATTACCATCTAAAATATTTCCCGAGGAGTCACAGACTGCAACGTAATCTTTGGTGATTAGGCAATATGAATTATTTGATAATTTGGCGATGAATTCATCTTCATCCTCTTTTTTAGTAACTAGAATCTTATCGGTTTCAGAATTGCTAAATTGTATTTCTGCGTAAGGTGATAAAGATTCTGCTAAATTATAGAGATTACCGAGTCTTTGTCTTTCGATTTCAGCAACGATTTCTTTTAAAGCTTCTTGAGCTTTTATGAGTGAGAAAATATCGGTTCTGGAAGTGTAAGAGAAAGGTTCTACATCTTCTCCAAGATCAATTGTTCTTGGTTTTTCTTCAAAAGTATCTTCTTCGCCATCAACGTTAGATTGGATTCTTACGGTATCTATAATTGATATTGTTGCAACTCTTCCTGAATTATTTTGGCAGATAACAGATGGAATTCCATCAACTGGATTAGTTAATGAAACTTTACCGGTTTGAGGGTCTACTTTAATGTAGCCTTTGTATTCCCCATTAGCTTTGGTAGCAAGCTCTTGAATTAGAGAAAAAACAGCTTCCGATTCCAATAATCTTCTTTCTTCCGTAAACTTAGTAAGATCTGTTCTGAGTTTTTTTAAGCCACTATTTCTGTTGTTTCCGAAGGCATCGGGTAGAAACTTTCTAAAAGAAGAGCCGGGTTGTTGACTTTCTGGGTGTAAGTTAGGGGTGCCATCGTTAAGGATTATATGATGGCGTCCTTTAGCATCTTTTAAAAGTTTAAAAGTTCTTTCGACATCAACTAATTCATTACCTAATTCTTGAGGTATTTTAAGAGTAAAACTTGCAATATCTCTTGGTTCTGTAGTAACTCTTTCGTCTACGGAAGATTCCCTTCCTTTCCCTGTTGGAAAGGGTATGTCTATTGTTTCTTGGGAATAAGAAAATTCAAAACTTCCTCCTAAAATATTTTCTCCTGCATAGGTTTCTGCAGAACCAAGTGGGCCAAAAATATCTTCAGCTGCTTTAGCAATTGCTACAGCAGTATCGTTTTCTGACTCGGCTAAATTTCTTATTAAGAATCCTTTTCCAACTTTCTTAGTCAAGTTGGAGGCTTTCTGAAGTTCTAATGATCTTTGTGCTAATGATACTAAAAATGGATCAGTGCCAGTGATCATTTCATAGATATCCATCTCCTCCATTTCATCAGCTTCATCGTCTTTTATAGTGCCGCGATAGACTTTACCATAACGTATGTTGTAAAGTGCGGCATTATCAATTTGTTCTTCATCGTCGGGTAAAATTACAACGCTGTAACCTTGTTGTTGGATAAGTTTGGTAATTTGGGGGAGATTATTTTCTAAAACTTCTGCGCGATTCTCTGAAGTTGATGCAACATCATCTAATATTTTCCCTACTTCATATACAGCATTTAGGAAAGATTGCAGTCTAGCAATTTCTGAGAGATCATTACTGACTACAATTCTACTTTTTAAATTTTCTATTTTTTGATCTATTAAACCTTCTGACCTTACTAAATCATCAAGGTTATCTTCTGTAATTCCTTCTAGAAAATCTAATTGTTCTTCATCAGCTTTGTTAGCAGTTAATAATAATCTGCGTTCAGTTCCAGATATAGTTAATTTTATTTCAACATCGCCATCTACTTTGTTAGTAGCAGTGTTTGCAATGAAGTATGAATTTTCTACAGCATCAGAAAGTGTTAAGGATGTTGCTTGATACAGCATCATCTCAATATTTTCATCAATGTCTGTTTCTTGTTCTACTTCTCCTTCTACTTCTACTTTTGTAATAGACCACTCACCACCTTTACCGATTGCTCTTTTTAGTCGATATTTTGTCTCTGCTTCTCCTTCTTGTTCTGCGGGTGGTGTTATTTCGTAAGTTGTGTATCTTTCTGTTTGACCAACTCCGCTAAATACTCTTTTAAATTTTGTTCCATCAGTCGTGATTGTGAATTCTCTCCCATCAGCTTCGCCTAGTCCTGTATCATCTTGATCTGATACTACTTCCTCAGCATCATTAGTTATAGAATTTGGGAAAACACCTTGGCGGAAACGATAATCAAAATAATATCCTAAATTATCTAGCTGATATTGTGATAGAGGCATCGTTGTTTTTGGTTGAGTTTGAAGGAAATTTATAATTCTTGTTTGAGTATCTGCTTTAGGATTATCTCTATTATGTCTGTTTAAACTTTCTGCGGAAAGCGATACTACTGATTCTGTTTCTTCTTTCAGAGGTCTGGGTGATACTAGAACTACTTTCTTGGGGTTGAATTTTCCCGATGCTGCTCTCATACCTATCTGAGGAGCTGATCTTATTGGTCTTATTGGCAGCTCATAATCGGTATCTATGGAAGAACTATCTAAAGATGAGTCAGATAAAGAGTCGTCAGAGAGATCATCTCTCAATTCTCTTTGTTCTGGAGTTATATCTTGCAGCTTCTCCAAAGCTGAAATCAGTGATTGTAGTTTTGGTAAATCTTGTCCAGGTGTTTGATTATGAGTATCACTAAATGATGCTATTATATTTGGAAAATTGGAAAAATTTATTGTATACGCATCGCTACCATTTTTTATGGTGCAATTCTCAATAAATGTATCTGATCCAGTTAGTTTTGTCACAGTGAAATCACCATCTTCCCTTGGAAGATTCTTTTTTAACAAAAGTGCTTGAGCTTGTTTTGATAAAGTAATGTATTCATCCGATATTGAAGCTCGTGGGCTTTGATGAACTCGTTGTGGACTCATGCCCACTGTTGAGCTTTCGCCTGCTGTGACAATTTTTTGGTTTAGAATTCTTTGTTGTGTTACACTTGTAGTTTCTCTTGGTGTATCAGCTCTTTGATTTTCGGCCAAGTAGGCATAGCCAGGATTAACACGAGGTTTTTGTTGGTTAACTAGGCCAGTTATCGTATCGATGGCTGAGGATCCAAGATTAGAAGCAGTTTTTCTAACTTCAGAAAATATTTTTCTAATAGATTTTCTACTAGCGTCTTCTCTACTTCTTGCTGACTGTGATACTAACTCATTAAGAGGTTCAGAATGAGGGGGTTCTTCTTCTGCATTTGGTTGAGTGGATCCTAGTTGTAAAGATGGAATTATAACTCTACTAGGAGCGGTTTTTGGTCTTGCCTCGCGTACTGTAGTATCTTCTTGAGCTATGAGATCGGGAGATTTTTCCCTAGGAGTATTTCCTGTAGAATTTTTTCTGGTGTTTCTCGTTTTAGATTTTTCGAATTCTTCATCATAGCTATCTAAGTATTCCTGATCTACAAGTATTTTAACTTGTCTTCTTGCTGTAGATAATTTAGAGCGAGCTGATTCAGGTATATTTTCACTTTCACCAGTTGTTCCTATAGCAGCAGCATTTCTAGCATCATAAGCAGCTTTTAAAGCTTCTCCAGGGGGCATAGGAGGAGCTTTTTTCGCGGTGCTTCTGGCTGATATGGGTCTAGAGGTTTCGACTTGTGAATATTTGAGAGATCTTAGGGTGTCATCAAGAAATGATATATTTGATGACCTAGAATATTTTGATTGTTCGTTAGATTGATCAAAAAATGATAATCCTCCCTCATCAAATACTGCTGTTAGTAATTCTTCGCCTACGGTAACGGTATAAAATTTCTGTCCTGATTGCGTGACGCCAGATTCTACATTAAAATGTTTGTCATCATTAGTTTTGGCACTTTTCCCATTTCCTATTTCTTTTTGGGAACTTTCCAATGATTCTTGCAAACTGCGGATTCTCTCGGATACAAGTTGTTGTGCTTTTTTAATACTTGGCAATTTTGCTTGAATGAGCGCGATATTATTAGCAATTTGTTCTGGAGTTAGTCCTGAAAATTCGATTGAATTACCATCTTTTGATAAAGGAACTAAATACTTACGCTCACGTGTTTCAACAATAAATTGTCCATCTTTCTTACTAACTTCAATTCTTTGTTTAGATGAATCGTTAACAAATCTTCCATAATCATTGAGGGTTTTAAGTACATCGTAGATATATTCTAGATTTCTCTGGTTGTCTGATTCTAATTGTTTTGCTTGTTGTTTTTGTTGAGCTCTTAGCTGTTCTTCTTGCCGCTTTCTAAAGAATGCTTGGCATTGTTCAACGCTGGGTAATTTTTCTAAAATTTCGTCGAGTTTTTCTAAGTATTTTTGATGGGTTGCTGCTTCGTTTGATAATTTGGAAATTCTTGGATTTGGTGAGTTGAGGTTAGTAATATTGTGTGTTGGTTCTCCTCCTGAATTATTAAGCCAAATAGCTGCTTCGGTATTTTTAGTGATTTCTATTTTAAAAGTTTCAAATGGTTGAGCATCGCCTTCTTCTAATTGACTTATCTCTATAATTTTATCTTCAGAAATTCCAATTTCCCCAGCGCCATTTAAGCATTTCAGAATTATTCTAAGTTTTTTTAGTCGTTGAGCAGCAGCATTCTCGTGAGATTTGTTCATGGCTTGCAACATACCTGTTGGTACTGGACCAGCTGGAGGACGAGGAGAAATTCTAGCTCCAGGGCGGGGAGATAAATAACGCGCTGGTGGTTCTGTATTCGGTTGTTGTCTAACAGTTCTCGGCTTTTTTTCCGTCTTTTGGAGATCATCTTTAAGATCTTGCTCTGACATAAAAAGACCTTTGACGTCTTCTTGTTCTTCCGTTGATTCTTCTCGTTCGATCAGAGTTACATCATCTCCTTTATCTGTCTCTTCTTCAACAAAAGAGGCGGTGGCGGCTGCAGTTGCGGCGGCACTTCTTCGTTCTATTGGTTTTACTAAAGCTGGGCTTGATTTAGATTTTTGTGCTTCGGCTAAGATTTCTTGCAGCTCTTCGCCTTCTTCATAACTCAGTTCACGGTGAAATATTGGATTGTATCCATCTTCCAACAAAGTTCCAAAATCATTTTCTAGGACAGTATAAGTTTTTCCCCCAAGATTAAATTCAATGTTGGCTACGGTTTTTTCACTGGCGCCAGAGCCAAATGTTTGTTCTGGATTAAATGTAACAGAACCATATTTCTTGGTGGAGGTTTTTACATCAAAAAGACCAAATAATGCTTCTACAATTTTTAGCGTGTCGATTGTTGGTCTTTCGACAACTTCAGATAAGTTAATTACTGGAGCAACGGGTTTTTCCCGAGATGTATGATGCAAGTCAGTGCGAGCTGATAATATGCTTCGGGCTGTGTTACGTGCCTGCTGATTTGGTCGGTATTGTCTATATGTTAAATCTTCTGAAGAAGTATTAAGGGCATTACTTGGAAGTTGAAGTCTAGGAATATTACTTCCACGCTTTTGCTTCTCTGAAGATAGTAGAGGTGATCCAGCTCCAGGGTTTGTATTAGAAAATTCTTCACTTTCTTCAAGGTTTGCACCATCCTCGAAGTTATCGAAATCCAATATCGTAGTTTTCTTCTCAGGTTCCTTTTTGATATTTGGCAGAGTGCCAAAACTTACTAAAGAGACACTGCGATCCTTGCGACTAGAATTTGCAGAGTTTGGTCTTGAAGGAGTGGGAGAGGTAGGTCGGCTCATTCTTTGAGAGTTTATTAGATCACTAGTTATTTTGCAGAGCCTTAATATGCAAAGCCTGCTTAGGTATTAATGCAAGTATTTTTATTTTTGTTAAATTTGCATCATTTTTCTTGGCATTTTGTTTCTCGTATTAATTCTGCAATTTCAAAGTCTCGGATCAAAAATAAATCGACCAAATACTTATGCAACAAACCAGAAATATTATTATCGCGCTGACTACTATCGCGGTTTTAGCGCCGATCCAAAGCAGTTTTTCTTTCAACTTCAACATCCTCAAATCGAAGCGTGATTACATTCAGGCTGTTGGTTCTTCAACAGTTTCACCTTTTATGGCGGCGATTTCGGAAGAATTTAATCGTACCGAAAGCTTAACTAATCCAAACACGGTTTTGCCAGTTATCGAATCTGATGGTAGTACAGGTGGATTTCGTATGTTTTGCGGCGGCGTTGGTTATGATTATCCTGATTTCGCCAATGCTTCACGAGTGATTCGTGAAAATGAAATGGAAGATTGTCATCACAATGGCGCGAAAGAAGTGGTCGAAATTAAAATTGGTTACGACGGAATTGTTTTGGCCAATTCTTCAGGTGGCAAAAAAATCAAACTAACTCGTGAGCAAATTTTCTTAGCTTTGGCCGATAAAATTTATGATGTGAAATCGGGCAAAGTTATCAGCAATCCTTATCAAAACTGGAACGAGATCGATGCGAAATTACCGAAGAAAAAAATTCTCGTTTACGGCCCACCTTTAACTTCTGGAACTCGTGATGTTTTCGTCGATATCGTTTTGGAAGAAAGTTGCTTTATGCAAAAGGAATTTATCACTGCTTTTCCTGATCGCGATTCTCGGAGAAGACAATGCCGTAAAATCAGAACTGATGGTCATTTTATTGAGTCAGGAGAAAACGATAATTTGATCGTGCAAAATCTTAAAAATAATCCCGATTCTTTAGGAATTTTTGGTTTCAATTTCTTAGTGGTTAATGCAAGCGCAATTCAAGCGGTAAGCATTGATAATGTTTTGCCAACTGCTGAGACCATTACTTCCAGAAAATATGAATTAGCACGTCCACTTTTTGTTTATTTCAAAAAAGAACATCTGAATTTGATGCCGCAAATGCGCAACTTTATAAAAGAAATTATTAGCGAAGAAACTATCGGACAAAAAGGATATTTGGCTCGTGTTGGTTTGATTCCACTGAGTGATAAAGAGTTGAAAGAAGTAAGACTTAATACTCTAGCACAATTAAGAGAGGCAAAATGAAGATTAAAAAATTTCTAACCGGCCTTTTTTTATGTTTTGCTTTAACTTTTGAAACTTCCTGTATCACCAAATTTATTTGGGGCGATAAAAGTTATGACGAAGAAATTGAACAGTTTTTTGTTGGTGCAGATGGTAGATCTATTGCTTTGATTGGCACGAATTATCACTACGTTTTTTCGGACAATTCTGGTCTGCTTAAAAATGTTTTGTCGTTAAAACAAAAATCTGTTTTGGCAATCAATCCGAAAAAAACTCATCTCAAGCTTGATAAGAATAACAATATTGCTGGCGATTTTGTTTTAGAGGGGCCTGCAAGTATTCTGCCGCGTGAAGATCTTCGCGCTTTGAGATCGTGGGGCTTTGAACCAGATCGCAAAGATTTGATGACGGTAAAAATCAAATTAGTTGGACGTAGATATGCTCCGAGATATTTGGGACAAAATGTTGGTAAGTTAAACGAGTTCTACACCCTGCAAATTTATTACAGTGATTCCAACTTGGCTAAAGACGTTGGTAAAGCTGCGATCACGCCAGTTGCAGTTACACTTGATGCGGTGATTTTGGTGGGTAAGGCGGTGTTTTATCCGTTTACGTTTTAGTTAGATGAAAACTGAGTTTCGCAAAAGAAACTCTACGTACTGAGTTCTGCTAAAGAAACCCCCCGACTCGCTACGCGAGCCACCCCCCTTAACAGG
>CAYUHG010000015.1:0-42003 GCA_964444545.1 uncultured Rhizobium sp. | reverse complement strand
AGAACTGTTGGCGCTGGTGTTGTTGCTAAAATTATCAAATAAGAATTATGAAAAAAATTCTATCGGTTTTGGTTTTTCTTTTTGCCTCTTCCTGTGCCTCGACGCACGGTCAATTTATCTCTGAACATAGAGATGCTTGGATTGATGGATATAGTGCAAAAAGTAACCGTGCCGATAGAGGTCTTCTATTCTGCAGAGCAAATGTAAAAGATGATGGTTTGGCAGATCCTGTCTGCTACGAATCCAGATTCGAAGAATATGCAGATGAAAAAGAACGTGTTGTTGAAATAAAGAAAAAAGAAGAGAAGTTAAAGAAAAAAGAATCTATGGCTCAACCCGCTTCTACAAAAGAAGCAAGAGATGCTAAAGATTCTCAATAATTTTTCTTTCTCTAGGAGCGTAGCTCAACTGGTAGAGTAGCGGTCTCCAAAACCGTTGGTTGGGGGTTCGATTCCTCTCGCTCCTGCCACTTTTTGTTAATTCAAAATATAAATTGCTTTGAAAGCGCTGAATTTTTTTAAAGATGTAATTGATGAGTTGAAAAAACTCCAAGTTCCTTCAAAAAGAGAAACTTACATCACAACTGTGACTATCTTAGTCACTATTACGGTTGTTTCGGTGATGATCCTGTTGGCTGATTTTATTATTTCAAAAATTATCGGAATTATTTTCGGTTTATAAAATTTTTAACCCCTCGATTTTTTTACAAAGATGAGTAACGAAAATAAATGGTATATACTAAATGTAATGGCTGGCCAAGAAAACAAGGTCGCTTCGGACATTAAATCGATGATTCTTCGTGGCGCTTTAGGTAGCTTTGTTACTGATGTTTTAGTGCCTTCAAAGCAGGTGATTAAAATTAAAAAAGGCCAGAAAGTTCAGGAAGCGCAAAAATTGTTTCCAGGCTATGTATTCATCAATGCCAATATCAGTTCAGAGGCTTATAACCTAATTAATTCAATTCCAAAAGTGATGGGATTTTTAGGGGGAAAGAATAACCCAGAGGCTGTGGCTGATGTTAAAATGCAAGATATTCTAAATCTTTCTAGTGAACAAATTTCGGATAACAGAAATGTGGTCTTCGAAGTTGGTGAAGTTTTGAACGTAATTGAAGGTCCTTTCGAATCATTTTCTGGAGCTGTTGAAGAATACGATGCTGAGAAACAAAAAGTAAAAATTTCAATTTTGATCTTTGGCAGAGCAACTTCAGTAGAGCTTGACATTAGTCAGGTTGAAAAAGTTTCCTAAAAAAAATCTTTAAAAAATTTTATTTGAAAATTTTTTGTAAAAATAATTTGCAAGTTATTTTTACAAAACTAATTTTCCGCGCCTCGCAAATACCAGGTGATGCTCCTTTGGGTCGGCGGAATCAATAAAATAAAGCTTCTAAATACAAATTACCTAAACAATTTTTTACAATGTCAAAAAGCAAAAAAGAAGTTTTGGGTCTGATTAAATTGCAAGTACCGGTAGGGAAAGCTAATCCAGCCCCTCCAATCGGTCCAGCTCTGGGTCAAAAAGGTCTAAATATCATGGAATTTTGTAAGCAATTTAATGCTATGAAATTCGATTATGAAGGTGGTACTCCGATTCCAGTTACAATCACGGCTTATAAAGATAAATCTTTCACTTTTACCGTTAAAAGTCCTCCAGTTTCTTACTTGATTATGAAAGAAATCGGTTTGCAAAAAGGCTCTTCAAATCCTGGCAAAGATAGCGCCGGTAAAATTACCATGGCTCAAATCAACAGTGTCGCTAAGAAAAAAATGGTCGACATGAATGCTACAAGTCTTGAAGCTTGCGCCCAAATGGTCAGAGGATCTGCCATTTCCATGGGTCTAGAGGTGATTGAATAATAATTTGTGAGCTTACAAAAATGACAAAAAATACTAAAAAAATTGAGAAAACTGAGAAAATCTCGGTTGCGAATCTCGAAGATGGAATCAAAAAAATTCAGGAACTTGCTGCTGCTAAAAAACGCAAGTTCGTTGAGTCAGTTGATATTGCGGTTAATCTTGGAATTGACGCGAAACAATCTGACCAAGCTGTAAAAGGTTCTGTTCTTCTACCAAATGGTTCTGGTAAAAAAGTTAAAGTTATCGTTTTCTGTGCAAATGATGATCAGAAAGAAACGGCTTTGAAATCTGGTGCAGTTCTAGCCGGTCTTGAAGATCTAGTTGCTAAAATTGAAGGTGGCTTTTTAGATTTTGATTGCTGCGTTGCTACTCCTGACGTAATGCAAAAAATCAGTAAAGTTGCTAAAAAATTAGGGCCGCGTGGTTTAATGCCGAGTCCAAAAAATGGGACTGTTACTGCTGATATCCAAAAAGCTGTTTCAGATGCCTTAAAAGGAAAAGTAAATTTCAAAAACGATAAGGCTGGAACTGTACATTGCTTAGTTGGTAAAGTTGATTTCGATGTGAAAGATCTAGTCGAAAATGCTAAAGCCATCGTGAAAGCAATTAAGGATGTTAAACCAGAAGCTTCAAAAGGAAAATTCATCAAAGAATTTTATTTGAATACTACCATGGGACCATCAGTACAAGTTGCTATCGATAGTCTGTAATTAAATTTCTTAAGACGATGAATAAAAATCAAAAAGCAGAACTAGTTTCTTCACTGAAGAGTAAGCTTACAAATAGTGTTTTCGTTGCTGTTGTTCATTACAGAGGAATGAGCGATAAACAACTTTACGATATGAGGGTTGCTCTTAAAGCCAAAAACTGCGACATGAAAATTGCCAAAAATACTTTGGTAAAAGTTGCACTTAAAGGAACTGATTTAGAGATTCTATCTCCACATTTAAGCGGTCCAACAGCGATTCTTTACTCACAAGATCTAATTGCTTTATCAAAAGTAGTTTCTGATTTTGCTAAAGAAGTAGAGTTCCTGAAAATTAAAACTGGATACTTAAACAAAGCATTAGTTGCTGAAAGCACCA
This sequence comes from uncultured Rhizobium sp., assembly GCA_964444545.1. Lineage (GTDB taxonomy): Bacteria > Pseudomonadota > Alphaproteobacteria > Rickettsiales > UBA1997 > UBA2645. The sequence continues at coordinate 39,062 of CAYUHG010000015.1, read as the reverse complement.
TTAATGATTTGGCAAAACTTGGATCTTTGGAAGAAGTACGCGCTTCATTCATTGGCAAGTTGACAGCTGCTCAGTCTAACTTCGTGAGAATTATTAAAGCTCCTGAGGCTGGACTTGCTGCAAATTTCCAATAGATAAATCTTTTGGTAACCGAAATTAACAATCTCTCTAAACAACAATAAAACTAAAAAAATGACTACTAATCTTGATCAAATCACAGAAACCTTATCTTCACTTACAGTTCTTGAATTGGCTGAATTAAGCAAAAAATTGGAAGAAAAATGGGGTGTTACTGCCGCTGTTTTCGCTGGCGCTGCTGCTGGTGCCGCTCCTGCTGCTGCAGCTGAAGTTAAAGACAAATTTGAAGTTGTTCTAGCTGCTGCTGGTGACAACAAAATCAACGTTATCAAAGAAGTTCGTGCCATCACTGGCCTTGGCTTGAAAGAAGCCAAAGACTTAGTTGAAGGCGCTCCAAAATCATTAAAATCAGACGTCCCAACTGCTGAAGCTAACGACATCAAAAAGAAGTTAGAAGCAGCTGGTGCTAAAGTTGAATTGAAGTAATCTTCTTCAAATGAAAGCCAATTCATCCTAAATGGTGAATTGGCTTTTTGTCGTTTCTGCTGATCTTTCAGCAAAGCTATATACTACACTCGCTCTCGTCAAAATTTGACTAATAAAAAAGAGGTTTATTCCAGGTGATTCAGACTCGTAATTTTGATCAAGCTCTTTTTAGAAAAAGCTTCGGTAACAATAAAGATAGAGAGGCCATTCCTTACCTTATCTCTCTACAACAAGAATCTTACGAAAAATTCTTACAAGCTAATATCGAATCAGAAAAAAGAGAAAATATTGGTATTCAATCAGTATTTAATTCTTTTTTTCCACTTTCAGACTCAGCTGGCAGAGTAACGTTAGAATTTGTTAGCTATTCCTTAGGAAAGCCAAAGTATGAGGCTCATGAATGTTTGTCGGCCGGCAGAAGTTTTTCAGCTCCGATGCGTGCTCAGCTTCGTTTAATTTTATGGCATCAAGAAGAAGGTAGCGAGGTTAAAGAAATTCGCTCAATTAAAGAACAAGAAGTTTACCTTTGCGATGTTCCTTTGATGACTGATACCGGAAGCTTTATCATCAACGGTGCTGAAAGAGTTATCGTATCACAAATGCGTCGTGCTCCAGGTGTGTTCTTCGACAGTGAAAACGTAAAATTATCTGGTTCTAAATCTTACACTGCTAAAATCATTCCCCATATTGGTTCTTGGTTAGATTTTGAATTTGACAGCAAAGATATCCTTTATTTCCGAGTTGATAAAAAAAGAAAGATTCCGGTTTCTTCTTTGCTACGCGCCATCGGCATGAGTGCAGAAGAGATCATCCGCACTTTTTACGGATCAATTGATGCCTTCATTACAAAAAATGGTTGGGCAACAAAGTTTGATGGTGAAATTTTCTTGGGTAAAAAAGTTGGCCACGATTTGATTTGTGCTGATACCAAAAAAGTTATGGTAAAAGAAGGTACCAAGCTAAACCGTAAAGCTTTAGAAAAACTCAAAGAAGAAAAATTCACCAACTATCTTTTGACTGATGAAATCCTTCTTGGATACATTGTAGCGCAAGATTTGATCGATAACGATACAGGTGAATTGTTGCTTGAAGCTGGTAGTATTGTTACTCCAGAAAGTTTAGAAATTTTGCAAAAATTAAATTTCAAAAACATTGCAGTTGTAAATCCAAGCAAATCTGACATTGGACCATACCTCTACAACACTATGTTGGTAGATAAAAACCAGAATCAGAAAGATGCTTTGTTTGATGTTTATAAAGCAATCAGACTTGGAGAAGCTCCGTCTTCTTTGGAAGTTGCTAAAAATTACTTCGACAATTTATTCTTCTCAGATGCGAGATATAATTTGTCTGATGTCGGTCGTATGAAGATGAATCACAGATTATCTTTGAACATTGATAAAGAAACTCTGCATTTAACTCATGATGACGTTAAGCAAGCAATTAAAATTCTCAGCTTGATCAAACATAACGATCTTAAAACAGACGATATCGACAACCTTGCTAACCGTCGTGTTCGCGCTGTTGGTGAATTGATCGAGAACCAACTTCGTGTTGGTATGTCAAGAATCGAGAAATCAATCATCGAAAAGATGAATTCAGTTGAAGTTGATACCATCATGCCTCAAAGCTTGATCAACTCCAAACCTTTGTTGACTGCAGTTAAAGATTTCTTCGCGACTTCACAATTGTCACAATTCATGGATCAAACTAACCCATTGGCTGAAGTTACTCACAAGCGCCGCTTGTCAGCTTTAGGACCTGGTGGTTTGACTCGTGAAAGAGCTGGTTTCGAAGTTCGTGACGTACATCCAACTCATTATGGTCGTATCTGTCCGATTGAAACTCCGGAAGGTCCGAATATCGGTTTGATTAACTCTTTAGCGACTTACGCTCGTGTTAACAATTACGGTTTCATCGAAACTCCATATCGCAAAGTTACTAACGGCAGAATTACCGACGATATTCATTATTTATCAGCCTTGGAAGAAGTTGACTTCGTAATCGCTCCTCCAATCTCTAACATTGATGAAAAAGGCAATATCAAAGCTGATTTTGTAAACTGTCGTAAGAATGGTGAATTCATGATGATGACACCAGACAAAATCGACTATGTTGATGTTTCAACTAAACAAATAGTTTCGATTGCTACTACATTAATTCCTTTCCTTGAAAATGACGATGCGAACCGTGCTTTGATGGGTTCAAACATGCAACGTCAAGCCGTTCCTCTTCTTCGTCCAGATGCTCCACTTGTTGGAACTGGTATGGAAGCTGTGATCGCAGCTGACTCAGGTGCTGCTGTAAAAGCTAAAAAAGACGGTGTAGTTAAATTCGTTGACGCTTCAAAAATTGTTGTTGAATCAATCGAAGATGGTATTCCACAAGTTGAAGTTTATGGCTTGCAGAAATATGTCAGAACTAACCAAGATACTTGTATCAACCAACGTCCTACAGTTTTAGTTGGTCAAAAAGTTAAAGCTGGCCAAATCATTTCTGATGGTCACTCAATTGCTGATGGTGAAATCGCTCTTGGTAAAAACGTTCGCGTAGCTTTCATGCCTTGGAACGGTTACAACTTCGAGGACTCGATCATCATTTCAGAAAAATTGTTATCCAACGACACTTTCACCTCAATTCACATTGAAGAGTTAGAAGTTGTTGCAAGAGATACTCGTTTAGGGCCCGAAGAAATTACTCGCGACATTCCAAATGTAAGCGAAGAAGCTTTGGCTAAGCTTGACGAAGAAGGTATCATTCACATCGGTGCTGAAGTTCAAGCGGGAGATCTTTTGGTTGGTAAAACCACTCCAAAATCTGAATCGCCAATGACTCCGGAAGAAAAACTTTTGAAAGTAATCTTTGGTGAAAAAGCTTCAGACGTGAAAGACTCTTCGCTTTATGCTTCTACTGGCATTAGCGGAACTATCGTTGACGTAAAAGTATATTCTCGTAAAGGTATCGAGAAAGACGAGCGTTCAGTTTACATCGAAATGCAACAAATCGAAGAATTGGCTAAAAGCAAAAATCTAAAAGTTTCTTTCTTGGAAGATTCTTTGAAAGATGCTTTGGTTGAATTGTTCGACGGCAAAAAACTTGCTGCTAACGTTGATAAACTAAAGGCTAAGTCAAAAGTTGAAGCAAAAGAATTAGAATCTTTAAGTAAAAATCATCTTGTTAAAGTTGTCGTAGAAGACGCAAAAGCAATGGATAAAGCTGAGAAGCTTATCAAATCTCACAACAAGCAAGTTGCTGAAATTGAAAAAGACTTTTCTGAAAAAGTCGCTCGCATCAAAGCTGGCGATGAGTTAGGTCAGGGTGTTTTGAAGATTGTAAAAGTTTATATCGCTTCAAAATACAGATTGCAACCTGGTGATAAAATGGCCGGTCGTCATGGTAACAAAGGTGTAGTTTCTAAAATTGCTCCTGTTGAAGACATGCCATATTCAGCCGATGGTCAACCAGTTGATATTGTGTTGAATCCGCTTGGTGTACCTTCTCGTATGAACGTGGGACAAATTCTTGAAACTCACTTAGGTTTTGCTTCAAAAGAAATTGCGAAACAAATCGGTGCAGTTCTGGAGCAAGTTTCTGAGAAGAAAGCAGAGTTCATCAAAGTTCTAAGAGATAAAGTTTTAGAAGTTTATACTTCTGCAGATGAAATCAGCAGAATTAAAGCCATGGATGATTCTGAATTGATGGCTTTTGCTTCTAAATTGAAAAAAGGTATTCCTTTCGCGACTGGAATTTTCGAAGGCGCAAAAGAAGAATATATCACTAAATTGATTGGAATTGCTGGTGCCGATAAATCTGGTCAGATTGAGCTATTTGACGGTAAAACTGGTCAAAAATTCGATCGTAAAGTTACAGTTGGTTACATTTACATGCTGAAATTGCATCACTTGGTTGATGATAAGATTCATGCACGTTCGATTGGACCTTACAGTCTCATCACTCAACAACCTTTGGGCGGTAAATCGCACTTTGGTGGTCAAAGATTTGGTGAGATGGAATGTTGGGCTCTTCAAGCTTACGGTGCTGCTTATTCTCTACAAGAAATGCTCACAGTTAAGTCAGATGACGTGGTTGGTAGAATTAAAATCTACGAATCAATCATCCAAGGTAACCAAAACTTCAATTGCGGTATACCAGAATCATTCAACGTTATGATTAAAGAAGTACGTTCGCTTGGTTTAAATATTGAACTAGTAGAAAAATAAAAATGAAGCCTCGCGTCTAAAAGCGCGGGGTTTTCAGCCGTATTAGCGGCGTTAAGAAATAAAAAGATTTTAAACAAAAACAAAAATCCTCATGTCTCTAGCAGGAACTTCTTCACACGGTCTATTAAGCTTAAATTCAAATAGTGCCGTAGATCTTTTGGACTTCAATGCCATTAAAATTTCGATCGCTGATCCTGATAAAATCAGATCTTGGTCGTTTGGCGAGGTTACTAAGCCTGAAACTATCAACTATCGTACTTTCAAACCAGAAAGAGATGGTCTTTTCTGTGCTAGAATTTTTGGTCCAATCAAAGACTATGAATGTCTTTGTGGTAAATATAAGCGTATTAAATACAAGGGAATCGTTTGCGAAAAATGCGGTGTAGAAGTTACTTCTTCAAAAGTGCGTCGCGAAAGAATGGGTCACATTGAACTTGCTGCTCCAATCGCTCACATTTGGTTCTTAAAATCTCTTCCTTCTCGTATCAGCGCGATTCTTGGTTTGACCTTGAAAGCTGTTGAAAAAGTTATCTATTTCGAATCTTACATCGTTACTGATGGCTTGATGTCACCTTTGAAAGATGGCACAATCTTGACTGAAGATGAATATGCAAAATATCAGCAAGAATACGGTTACGGCAGCTTCATTGCTGAAATGGGTGCGGAATCAATCCAAAAATTACTAGCGAAATTGGATCTTAAAAAAATCCAAAAAGAATTGCGCGAAGATTTAGTTGTTCAAACTTCTGAATTGAAGAAAGAAAAAATCATCAAAAGATTGAAATTGGTTGAGCAATTTATCGAGTCTGACAACAGTCCAGCTTGGATGATTATGAGTGTTCTTCCAGTTATTCCACCTGATATTCGTCCTCTAGTTATGCTTGATGGTGGTCGTTTTGCCACTTCAGATCTAAACGAATTATATCGTCGTGTTATCAACCGTAACAATCGTTTGAAACGTTTGATGGAATTGGGTGCACCTGAAATCATCATCAAAAACGAAAAACGCATGTTACAAGAATCGGTTGATGCGCTTCTTGATAACGGCCGTTCTGGTGCTGTTGTTAAAAACTCAAACAAAAAACCTTTCAAGTCACTTTCTGACATGTTGAAAGGTAAACAAGGTCGTTTCCGTCAAAACTTGCTTGGTAAACGTGTCGACTATTCAGGTCGTTCGGTAATCGTTGTTGGTCCAGAATTGAAATTACACCAATGTGGTTTGCCGAAAAAAATGGCTTTGGAATTGTTCAAACCTTTCATCTATTCAAAACTTGAATTGTACGGAAAATCTCCTTCGATCAAAGTTTCGAAAAAAATGGTCGAAGCAGAAAGATCAGAAGTTTGGGATATTTTGGATGAAGTTATCAAAGAACATCCAGTTCTTCTAAACCGGGCACCAACTCTTCACAGACTTGGTATTCAGGCTTTCGAACCAGTTTTGACTGAAGGTAAGGCTATCCAACTTCACCCACTTGTATGTTCAGCGTTCAACGCCGACTTCGACGGTGACCAAATGGCGGTTCACGTTCCTCTATCAATTGAAGCACAAGTAGAAACTCGTGTTTTGATGATGTCGACTAACAACATTCTAAGCCCTGCAAACGGTAAACCAATTATCGTACCTTCTCAAGATATCATCCTTGGTTTGTACTACATCACTATGGAAGGTCAAGATTTCGTATCTTCTAAAGCTCGTCCAATTTCTAACATTGGTGAGTTAGAGCATGCGATTCACGACGGTATGGCATTGCACGAAAAAATTCTTTATCGCTTCATGGTTAAAGACAAAGACGGCGAGAGATATTTCAAGAAAATTGAGACTACTCCAGGTCGTGTAATTCTTTACAATAACTTGCCTAACATGATGAAAGGCGATGTCTCTATTGTGAATAAGGTTATGACCAAAAAAGCGGTTACTAACCTCATCGATACTGTGTACAGAAATTGCGGCCAAAAAGAAACCGTTATGTTTTGTGATCGTATCATGGCTTTAGGTTTCAAAAACGCTTGTCGAGCAGGTATTTCAATTGGTAAAGACGATATGGTCATTCCTGATTCGAAACACAAAAATATCGGCGACTCTTTAGACAAAGTTAAAAAGTTGGAGAAACAATATCGTGACGGTTTGATTACTGCTGGTGAACGTTACAATAAAGTTATCGATGAATGGACTCACTGTACCGATAAAATCTCTAAAGAAATGATGAAAAACATTTCTTCTTTCTCTAGACCAATGGCTGCTAACTCAATCTTTATGATGGCTGACTCAGGTGCGAGAGGTTCTGAAAGCCAAATCAAACAGGTTGCTGGTATGCGTGGTTTGATGGCAAAACCATCTGGTGAAATTATTGAAACTCCAATTACTTCTAACTTCAAAGAAGGTTTGAGCGTTCTTGAATATTTCATTTCTGCCCACGGTGCTCGTAAAGGTTTGGCTGATACAGCTTTGAAAACAGCTAACTCTGGTTATTTGACCAGAAGATTGGTTGACGTTTCTCAAGATTGTATTGTAACTGAAGAAGATTGTGGAACTACCGAAGGCATTATTATCGAACCAATCGTTGATGACGGCAGAGTTATTGCTTCATTGTCAGAACAAGTTTTGGGTCGTGTTGCGATCGAAGATATCAAATCTGCAGACAAAAAAGTTGTGGTTAAAGCGGGAATCATGATTGATGAAGCTTTGGCAGATCAAATTGATAAAGCCGGTGTTAAAGTTATCAAATCAAGATCAGTTCTAACTTGTAAAGCTAAAGATGGCGTTTGCGTTAAATGTTACGGACGTGATCTTTCAACTGGTAATATCGTCAGCATTGGCGAAGCAGTTGGTGTGGTTGCAGCTCAATCAATTGGTGAGCCAGGAACTCAGCTTACAATGAGAACGTTCCACATCGGTGGTGCGGCACAAAGAGGTTCTGAACAATCATCTATTACTGCTGTTTCTGAAGGCTTCGTTAAAATTGTTGATAAAGGAACTATTGTTAACCGTGATGGCAAAATCATCGTTGTTAGCCGTAACTCTGAAATCGTACTTTGCGATAAAGATCAAAAAGAAGTTCACAGTTATAAACTTCCTTATGGTTCGGCTATTTTACGTAAGAATGGTGAAGCTGTAATTAAAGGTGATCACTTAGCAGAATGGGATCCATACAACATTCCTGTAATCGCTGAAGCTAGTGGTTCTGCAAAATATAACGATTTGACTGAAAATGTGTCACTTCGTGAAAAAATTGAAGAATCAACCGGTGTTTCAACTAAAATCGTAATTGATTGGAAGCAATACAGCAAACAAGAGATGAAACCAAGAATCTCGGTTGTTAACGGCAAAGGCGATGTTTTGAAAGAATACGCTCTTTCCATTAACACGATTATTGGTATCTCAAACGGCGATGAAATTAAAGCCGGTGACGTGATTGCGAGAATTCCAAAAGAATCTTCTAAAACTCGTGATATTACTGGTGGTCTTCCACGCGTTGCTGAATTGTTCGAGGCTCGTAAACCTAAGAACGCTGCTGTTATGAGCGACATCGACGGTCGTATCGAGTTCGGTAAAGATTACAAAACTAAACGTCGTATCGTGGTTAGATCTGACGATGCTTCAATTGAGCCAATCGAATATGCTTTCGCTAAAACTAAACACTTGTTCGTTGGCGAAGGTGATTATGTGAGAAAAGGCGACATCTTGGTTGATGGTAACCCAGTTCCGCACGACATCTTGCGTATCCAAGGTATGCAAGCTTTCACTAACTATATGGTGAATGAAGTGCAAAAAGTTTACCGCATGCAAGGTGTAAAAATCGATGATAAGCACATCGAAGTGATCCTGAACATGATGTTGAAACGTGTTGAAGTTACCAACTCTGGTGACACTACGCTTTTGGTTGGTGAATATGTGGATCGCGACGTATTTGAAGAAATTAATTCTAAAATGATCGCGCAAAACATGAAACCAGCACAATGCTCTCCAGTGTTGCTTGGTATCACTAAAGCGTCTCTACAAACTAAATCGTTTATTTCAGCTGCTTCATTCCAAGAAACTACAAGAGTTCTAACTGACTCTTCAGTTCAAGGTAAGTATGACGATCTGAAAGGTTTGAAAGAAAACATTATCGTTGGTCGTTTGATTCCGGCTGGTACTGGTTTGTTGGCAAGCAAATATCGTAAGATTGCAAGCCTTGAAAAACATGCTGAAGAAGCGGCGGTTGAAGAAACTGCAGAAGCTTAATAGCTTTAAATTAAGGGGCTCGAAAGAGCCCCTTTTTTTTTACGAAATTTTAAAATGCCGGAAAACTTTTTCTCTAAATTTAAAAAAAACCGCCGTGGATATTGGTCGTCGATAATTTTTTTAGCGCTGTTTTTTTTGACAGTTTTTGCTGAATTAATTGCTAACGACAAGCCTTTAATATTGAGTTATCAAGATCGATTTTATTTCCCGATTTTTTTAACTATAATCGAAAAAAATATTGGTGGAGAATTTGAAACTGCAGCCGATTTTCGCGATCCAGAATTGCAAAAAATAATTGCTCAAAATGGTTGGATGATTTTTCCCCCAATCCAATTTTCTTACGACACAATTAATCTAAATATAAAAACTCCAGCGCCTTCAAAACCGACATTGGAAAATCTTTTAGGTACTGATGATAATGGTCGCGATGTTTTAGCGCGATTGATTTATGGCGTTAGAATTTCGCTAATTTTTGGACTTATTCTAGCCGGATTTAGTGCAATCGTCGGTATATTTTTTGGCGCAATCCAAGGTTATTTTGGTGGTCGAACCGATCTGGTTTTTCAACGTTTCATCGAAATTTGGTCAAGCATGCCGGTGCTGTTTTTGTTAATAATTTTATCGTCAATTTTTGAGCCGAGTTTTTTTAAATTATTAATTTTGATGTTGTTGTTTAGCTGGATGAGTTTGGTTTCTGTGGTTCGTGCCGAATTTTTACGTTTACGCAATTTTGATTTTGTACGCGCCAGCCGCGCTTTAGGAGCATCAAATTCACGAATTATTTTTCGCCATATTTTACCCAATGCAGCGCCGATTATAATTTCCAATCTTCCGTTCTTAATTAGCGGTTCGATCGTAACTTTAACCTCTCTAGATTTTCTTGGTCTTGGATTGCCGATTGGATCACCATCGCTTGGTGAATTATTGGCGCAGGGAAAAAATAATTTAAACGCTTACTGGCTTGGATTAAGTGGTTTTGCAATTGTCACTATAATTTTAACTCTGCTTGTTTTTATTGGTGAAGCGGTGCGCGACGCTTTCGATTCGCGCAAAAACTCTGCCTAAAATTTCTAGACTTTTTGCAATCAAAAAATAAGTTCCGCGCTCTTTTTAAAATCCTCCAACAATCAATATTTGCACATGCCAATTGAAATTCTGATGCCTGCTCTTTCGCCAACAATGAAAGAAGGAAACCTTGCTAAATGGGTCAAAAAAGAAGGTGATAAAATTAAAGCCGGCGACGTAATTGCCGAGATCGAAACTGATAAAGCCACGATGGAAGTTGAGGCGGTCGACGAAGGTACTCTGGGCAAAATTTTAGTTGCTGAAGGTACAGAAAATGTTGCGGTAAATTCTTGTATTGCGTTACTTCTGGAAGATGGTGAAGATAAAAAATCTTTGGATGGTTATGCCGCTAAAGCTGCTGCTGCCGCTCCTACAGAAACTAAAAAAGAAGAAGTGAAAGCTGCGACTCCAGCTGCTCCAGCATTTGTTGCGCAAGCTCCAACTCAAGTTGCTGTAGCTTCACACAGCAATTCTTCTGGCGCAAAAGCGAGTCCATTAGCAAAAAGAATCGCTCGTGAAGAAGGTGTTTCAATCAGCCAAATTCAAGGAACAGGTCCTCATGGTCGTGTGATTAAAGATGACGTGTTGGATTTTGTAAAAAGTGGTGGATCAAGAGCCGGTGTGGTTCGTCGTAATCCACAAGAATTCAGCGCCATCAAAAATAACAACATGCGTAAAGTGATTGCGCGCCGTTTGCTTGAATCAAAACAAACCGTTCCGCATTTTTATCTTTCTTGCGAACTCAACATTAACAAATTGCAAGAACTACGCGCAGCTCTGAATGAAGTCGCTCCGCACGATGAAAATGGCGCTCCAGAATATAAAATTTCAGTTAATGATTTGATCATTAAAGCAACTGCAATGGCATTGAAAAAAGTTCCAGAAGCAAACTCTGCTTGGACTGACGACGCAGTTTTGGTTTACAACAATATTGACATTTCAATGGCAGTTGCGATCGATGGCGGTTTGATTACTCCAATCATCAAAAATGCTGATCAAAAAACTATCCAAGCAATTTCAAAAGAAGCTAAGCAATTGGCGAAAAAAGCGCGTGATGGTAAGTTACAACCAGAAGAATTCCAAGGTGGATCTTTCTCAATTTCAAATTTGGGAATGTTTGGAATCGATAATTTCGCTGCGATTGTTAACCCACCACAAAGCTGTATTTTGGCAGTGGCACGTGCGGTTGAAAAACCAATTGTTGAGCATGGAAAAATTACTACAGCTCACATGATGAATGTAACTTTATCATCAGATCATCGTAGCGTTGACGGCGCTGTTGGTGCAGAGTTTTTGAAAGCATTGCGTCGTTACATCGAACATCCGATTTTGATGGTTCTGTAGTTGCTGCAAATTTAAAAAAATTGCCAAACTTTAATTGCAATTAAGTGTTGGCAATTTTATTTTCCGTTAGTGATTTTATAAATCCGATTAACCCTTGTTGCTCTAGGTCTCCTGACCATAGAGTTCATTAATTTATTTTAAGTATGATTAAAGCAATTGAGCTAATTATTGTTGTGACTTTGATGGTCTTTTCATTTGTCGTTGGTGTGAAATATTCTGACAGCGTTAAATCTCACGCTGGCTGGTTGTTTGAAACTAAAGAGGAAGAAGTTGATCTTCCTGATCTTACCAACGAACCATCTCCTGACTCTTCTACAGTTTATGATAATGGTGCCGTAGATAATGGTGACCAAATGCCACAAGAACCAATGGATAATGTTGGGGCGCCAATTGAAGGTAACGCTGAAGTTGATGTTCCAAGTCAAGGTGAAGCCGCTCCTAGCGCCTCTACACCAGCTAAAGCTAAACGTCCTGCTGCACCTGCTAAGCAGTAAGTTAGTTTCGCTATCAGTTTTTTAATCACCACTTACTAAACCCAAATGAATCACCACATTTGCAAGTATTTTCCTGATTGGATTTTTGTTTTTTCTCTCCTTTTCCTAATCCCAAATCAAGCTTTCGCGATCGATAGCGAATCTGATCGCGAAAAAATCGTTACAGCAAAGTCTCGTAAATTTTATCGCGGTAGTCGCGCAATTCAGTCGTTGTTGTTGTCAGGCAATAAAGATTCTGATCACAATTCCAAATCTTATCAAATCGATACGCGATATTATTATCAAAGCGATCGCCAGATGCATGAAGTGAATTTTTTTCAAAAAACTTCTTATGCCAGCTCATCTTCTAAAGAGATGGAAAAGAAAAATGAGCTTTATGATTTGATGGTTTCAAACAAATTTATTTTGGGAGAAACGAAAAATTATGGCGTGCTGTACAATCGGGCGAATTATGACGAGCTTTCGAGTTATTATTACGATTTACGCACAGCAGCAGGATTCGGGCGGATTTTTTTCGAAGATAAGATCGAGCTTGATGCCAGCGTTGGCTACATGGATATTAAAAATTCTGGCTCAAAAAGTTTTTTGCTGCCGTCAATTCGAATGAATTTTCCGATTACGCGCAATTTGATGTTTACGCAGCGGGCTTATTGGTTTATCGATTATGAAAGTATGGATGACGAAATCAGAACAACTCTGAAATATCGCATTAATAATCGGGTTTCTTTGGCGCTAAATCATATTCTAGAGCAAAGGAAGTATGATGATGCGGCTAAACATAGTCAGATCAATCAAACACGGAGGTATTTTTCGGTGGGATTTGTGTTTGATCTACAATAATGATACCTGCTGCCGGTTGAGCTTGTCGAAACCTCGTGAGGCACTTACTGCTAAACCTATAGCAGAAGGAAACTCACGAGGTTTCGACAAGCTCAACCGGCAGCAAGGTATAGCTGAGGGGAAAGTTATTGTTTCTTAGTCAGGTTTTCTTCGTTCATCTTTTTAACTTCTTGGGAGAACTCTTCTTCATCCAAATTCAAAGCATTACGATGCGATGCTGGAACACGATGTTCATTGCCATAAATATCAACAATCACAGTTGAGTCATCATCATTTAAACGGGCTTTTTCCTCGGAGATGCCACGATTTAATTCTTGTTTGATTTCTTCTAGCCCAAGCTCGTTTTCAACTTCTTTAAATTGCTGTTTTAATTCGGCGAAAAATTTTTTTGCTCGATAAAAAACCTTCCCAACAAAATGCGCGATTTCAGGTAAATCTTTAGGTCGAATAAATATTAGCGCGATAATGCAAACAACCAGTAATTCTGCGAGTGAGAAGCCGAACATAATTAACCGAATCTTCCCGTGATATAATCTTGAGTTTGTTGATTGGTCGGGTTGGTGAAAATCTTGTCAGTTGTGCCATATTCCACAACTTTACCCATATTGAAAAACGCCGTCATGTTTGAAACACGAGCTGCTTGTTGCATTGAGTGCGTAACGATGATGATGGTGAAATTCTCTTTCAACTCATCGATTAATTCTTCAATTTTAGCGGTTGCAATTGGATCAAGTGCTGAGCAAGGTTCATCCATCAAAATAACTTCCGGTTCAACAGCGATAGTGCGAGCGATGCAAAGGCGTTGTTGTTGTCCACCTGAAAGTCCGGTTGCTTGATCATTTAAGCGATCTTTAACTTCATTCCATAAACCAGCTCTGGTTAGACTTTTTTCAACGATCTCATCGAGTTCTTTTTTGCTGTGGAAAAGTCCATGAATTCTTGGACCGTAAGCAACGTTTTCGTAAATTGATTTTGGAAAAGGATTCGGTTTTTGGAATACCATTCCAACTGAAGCGCGCAACAAAACCAGATCAAGATTTGGGCGGTAAATATTTTCGCCATCTAAAGTAATCTCGCCTTCGATTTTACAACCAAGAACAGTATCGTTCATGCGGTTAATACAACGTAAAAACGAAGATTTACCACAGCCAGAAGGTCCGATTAGCGCAGTTACGCTGTGCTCCTTAAAATCAAGATTAATATCAAATAAGGCTTGTTTTTGGCCGTAAAATAAATTGATATTTTTGGCAGAGATTTTGCTGTTCATGATTGATTTTGTAGAGATTTGAGGTCATCTGAAATTTATAGAATCACAATATTTTTCCATTTCTAAAAAAAAACCTTTCTTTGATGGTACGATTTAAAAAATTTATCCCGCGCTCTCTCTACGGAAGATTTTTGCTCATCATGATCATTTCAACTTTGATCGTGCAAGTGGTTTCGATCTATGTTTTTTACTATACACATCTTGATGTAATCAGTAAACACATGGCGCGAAGCGTTATTGAGGAAATGGTGTTCGTGAAAAATTCTATCAACAAACCCGGTTACCAAACTTTGTTGGCAGAACTTTCAGAGAATACTGGTTTACAATTTTCTTTTGAAAATCGTCGTCGTTTAAAGAAGAGAAAAATTGGCGATTCTGATTGGCGCAAAAGCAAAATTTATGATTACGTTAATCCTTTGATCGATCCCTATAACCGCTTCAAATCAGAGCTGGAAAGCCATAATCTTAAACCTTACGAAATTTTCGAAAGTCCGGATGATGACGATATCATTATCGTTAAAGTTCAAACTTGGCAGGGTTTGTTGTCGTTTGACGTTCCGACTAAAAGAATCACTAGTTCCAGTGCTTACGTTTTTACCTTTTGGATGATTTTAAGTGCGTTGGCGACTTCTTGGGTTTCGATTATTTTCTTTCGCAATCAAGTGCGTGCAGTTCGCGAATTATCTGATGCGGCAGAAAAATTTGGTCGTGGTCAAGATGTGCCCAATTTAAAACCAGCTGGTTCGGAAGAAATTCGTTCTCTGACAATCTCTTTCATCAAAATGAAAGAGCGGGTGATGCGTCAAATTACCCAGCGTACCGACATGCTTTCTGGTGTTTCGCATGATTTACGCACTCCTTTAACTCGTATGAAATTACAACTGGAAATGATGGGATCTTCGGAAGAAGTTCAAGATCTCAAAAGTGATGTTGCCGATATGGAAAAATTAGTTGATGAATATCTCGATTTTGCCCGTTCGGACGACAAAGAAAAAAGTGCGAATACAGTCATTAAAAAATTCCTGCAGGAAAAAATTATCAAATATTACGCGAAGATGGATAAGCGTATTGAGGGCACTTTGGAAGTGCCGGATAATTTTGAAACTCCGATAAAAAAATTAGCGCTCAAACGCGCCTTGATTAACTTGATTGATAATGCTTTCCATTATGCAAATACAGTGAGCTTATCGGCAAATTTGTCGCGCGATAATTTGATTATTGCGATCAATGATGATGGTCCGGGTATTCCTGAAGCTGAGCGTGCCAATGTTTTTAAGCCTTTTTACCGTATTGACAATTCTCGTAACCTCGATAAAAAATCAGACTCTGGCGGCTCTGGACTTGGTCTGGCGATTGCTACTGATGCTGTTACTTCTCACGGTGGAAGAATCGAACTTTCCGACTCTTCCTTGGGTGGCTTGTGTGTGACAATTTTTATTCCTCTTTAAAACTATCAAAATGAAACGAATTTTAGTAACTGGCGGTGCGGGATTTCTCGGATCTTTTTTGTGCGATAAGCTTCTTGCTCAAGGAAATGAAGTGATTGCTTTGGATAATTATTTCTGTGGTAGCAAAAGAAATATAGAACATCTTTTTGCTAATCCGCGTTTTGAATCAATTCGTCATGATGTAACTCAGCCAATTCACTTGGAAGTAGATGAAATCTACAACTTTGCTTGTCCAGCTTCACCAATTCATTACCAACATAATCCAGTTCATACGACAAAAACTTGTGTGATGGGTGCGATTAATATGTTGGAATTAGCGCGAAACGTAAAAGCAAAAATTATCCAAGCTTCAACTTCAGAAGTTTACGGTGATCCACTAGTTCATCCCCAAAGAGAAGAATATTTCGGTAACGTCAATACAATGGGTGCACGTTCTTGTTATGATGAAGGCAAACGTGTTGCCGAAACTTTATTTTTCGATTATTATAACCAATATGGCGTTGAAATAAAAATTATTCGTATTTTTAACACTTACGGCCCACGCATGTCGATCAATGATGGTCGCGTAGTTTCTAATTTTATTGTGCAAGCTTTGCGCGGTGAAGATATCACGGTTTATGGTAAAGGTGATCAAACTCGATCTTTCTGCTATGTTGACGATTTAGTTGAAGGAATTGTCAATTTTATGAATTTGGATTCGAAAGAATTTGGACCAATAAATTTGGGAAATCCTGGTGAATTTACGATTTTAGAATTGGCAGAAAAAGTTCTGAAACTTACGGGATCTAAATCGAAAATCATTTTCAAAGATCTTCCGCAAAATGATCCAATGCAGCGTAAACCAGTAATTGAAAAGGCTCAAAGACTTATAAGATTCTCGCCACAAATTGATTTAGAAATGGGGTTAGAGAAGACAATTCAATATTTCAGACAAATCGTTAAATAATATCACAATGAAAATTACAGTTATTGGCAGCGGTTATGTTGGGTTAGTTTCGGGTATTTGTTTTGCCAAATTAGGTCACGAAATTGTCTGTGTTGATAAAGATCAAAACAAAATTTCTAAATTAAAATCTGGAGTAATTCCGATTTTTGAACCAGGTTTAAAAGAGATGTTGGCAGAAGTTGTGGTGGCGAAAAAAATTTCTTTCACCACGAATTTGCAAGAAGCATTGAGCGACTCAATTGCTGCTTTCATTGCAGTCGGCACACCGCAAGATGAAGATGGTAGCGCTGATCTTTCTTACGTTTTGGCAGCGGCGAAAGAAATTGCACAACTTTCCGATTCTTACAAAATGATCGTTACTAAATCGACAGTGCCTGCAGGGACTGGTGCGAAAGTTAAAAAGTTGGTGCGTGAAACTAATCCACAATTCGATTTTTCTGTTGCTTCCAATCCAGAATTTTTACGTGAAGGTGCGGCAATTGACGATTTTATGAAGCCAGATCGTATTGTTGTTGGCGTTGAAGATGAAAAATCACGTCAAATTTTCGCTGAAATTTATGCTAAATTTGCACCAGAAAAATTGATTGTTACCGACATCATTACGGCAGAATTAATCAAATATGCTTCGAACTCATTTTTGGCGACAAAAATTTCCTTCATCAATGAAATGGCTGATTTGTGTGAAGCTGTTGGGGGTAATATTCAAGAGCTTTCTCACTCAATGGGTCTTGATGATCGTATCGGGGCAAAATTTTTGAATCCTGGCCCAGGTTTTGGTGGTTCATGTTTTCCCAAAGATATTTCTGCAATACTAAATTTTGCTAAGGAAAGTCAGGTTAATTTGTCGGTAATTGATGCGGTTATGAGCTCAAATAAAAAGCGCCAACTCAACATGGTGCAGAAAATTTCTGACGTGTTGGACGGCAAAATTGCTGACAAAAAAATCGCCTTATTTGGTCTAGCCTTCAAAGGAAATACCGATGATATTCGCTATTCGCCAGCGATTGTAATTGTAAAAGAATTAGCCAAAAAAGGTGCGCAGATTATCGCTCATGATTTTGAAGCGATTGAAAATGCTAAACTCGAACTGGCAGAATTTAAAAATATCCAATTCTGTGAAGATTTGTACGAAGCTTCTGCTGACTCGGATGTAATAGTTATTACAACTGAGTGGAAGGAATATCAGAAAATTGACTTAAGCAAAATCAAAACCAAAAAAATTGTTGATTTACGCAATCTTTTTGATGCTAAAAAAATGCGCGAACTTGGTTTTGAATATCACTTTGTCGGCGGCAAATAAAATTCAAAAATAATTAAAAAAGTTCTCGTAGCTCAGGGGTAGAAAACGTGCCTAAACGCACGTTTTCGGTGCAGAAATCAAGTTTATTGAGATTTTGAAAGGCAACGCTGGACGGATCTAAAAAACGATTCGTTCGAGTGTGGTTAAAAAATAATTTAAATAAAAGCTCTCGTAGCTCAGGGGATAGAGCATCGGTTTCCTAAACCGTGAGCGCATGTTCGAGTCATGCCGAGAGCACCAGAAAATATGATAAAAATCGGAAATATTGAAATACAAGATAACGTACTGCTTGCGCCAATGTCTGGCGTTACCGATTTGCCTTTCCGTCGTTTGGTGAAATCTTTTGGTGCACCACTTTTGATTTCAGAAATGATCGCCTCACGGGCCATGATTATGCAAACTCGTGAGTCGCTAAAAAAATGTCAGAAAGATCCAGATGTTTATCCGCTTTCAGTTCAACTTGCTGGTTGTGAACCAGACGTTATGGCGGAAGCCGCGCGGTTGAATGAGGATTTGGGTGCTGATATTATCGACATTAATTTTGGCTGTCCGGTGAAAAAAGTAGTGAATGGATTTGCGGGAAGTGCTTTGATGAAAGATGAAGATCTAGCGACGCGCATTATGGAAGCTGTAGTTAAAGCGGTAAAAATTCCGGTGACGATGAAAATGCGTTTAGGTTGGAATTATGAAAATCTCAACGCGCCATCTTTAGCTAAAAAAGCTGAAAATGCTGGAATAAAATTGTTAACTGTTCACGGTCGCACTCGTTGCCAGATGTACAACGGCAATGCCAATTGGGAATTAATTTCTCGCACCAAAGAAACTGTAAAAATTCCGGTAATTGCTAATGGTGACATCAAAAATTCGGAAGATGCTAAACGTGCTTTAGAACTTTCCAAAGCTGACGGAGTTATGATTGGTCGTGCAGTTTACGGCAAGCCGTGGCTGATCTCGCAAGTTACTTCTGAGTTGAAAGGAGAAGCGCCAATCGCGACTCCATCAATTGAACAACAGAAAAAAATCGTGCTCAATCACTTCAATGAAATGATCGATCATTATGGCGAAACAACAGCAATTCCGTTGGCGCGCAAGCATATTGGTTGGTACAGCGCTGGTATAAAATCTTCTTCAGAATTTCGTGCAAAAATTAATACAACACAAGGCGCAGACAATGTGCGCGCCGAGATTGAAAGGTTCTACGACAACGCATGTCAAAATTAAAAATTCAGCTTTCGCAAATAAATCCAACTGTTGGCGATTTGCTTGGTAACCAGAAAAAAGTCATCAATGAGTTCAACAAGGCTAACGCTGTTGGATGTGATTTGGTGGTGTTTCCCGAAATGGTTCTGAGTGGTTATCTTTGCGAAGATTTGCTGCAGAAAGAATATTTTATCGATGAAATCGAAGAAAAAATTCGTGAGATTTTGTTGTTAACGAAATCCTCTGAAACCGCTATTCTAGTTAGTGCGCCAATTTATGACTTAGGCCGTAAAAATAGAAAAGTTTTACGTAATTCGGCAATTTTGCTTGAAAAAGGTGAGATAAAACAGCTGATACACAAGAAAACTTTACCCAATTACGGTGTGTTTGACGAAAAGCGTTATTTTGAAAAATCTGATCGTATTTCAACTTTTGAATTTCGCGGTCAAACCCTTGCAGTTCTGGTTTGCGAAGATCAATGGGATGCGCGTAATTTATTTTTACTTGGTGAACAAGTTTTTGATTTAATCATTTCTCTTAATGCTTCTCCTTACAGCAAAAATAAACATGAAGTTCGTCAGCAAGTAATTGGAAATTTTGCTGCCAAATTACAAAAACCTTTAGTCTATGTGAACCAAGTTGGTGCCCAAGACTCTGTAGTGTTTGATGGTTCTTCGTTTGTACTAAATTCGAGTGGAGAAATCTCATTTCAAATGGCTGAATTTGTTGAAGATTCAGCCATTGTTGAGATTACAAAAGATGGAGAAATTTCGCTAAATTCTGCCAATCAAACTTTAAGCTCCAAAATTTCTCGCAACTACCAAGCCTGTGTTTTAGGTCTGCGGGACTATGTTTTGAAAAATGGTTTCTCGAAAGTTTTACTCGGTATGTCGGGTGGAATTGATTCAGCATTGGTTGCAGCTATGGCAGTTGATGCTTTGGGCGCGCAAAATGTGTCTCTTTATGCTTTGCCGAGTCGTTTTAATTCTGAAACTTCGATGAATGATGCATTGGAATGTGCACAAAATTTAGGTGTAAAATTAGAAGTAATTTCAATCGAAATGCCTTTCAGCGCAATGTTGATGACGCTTGATGAAGTTTCGGATTTGGCGAAAGAAAATCTGCAATCGCGTTTGCGCGGTAATATTTTGATGACAATTTCCAACACGACTGGCGCGCTTTTGCTTTCAACTGGCAATAAATCAGAACTGGCAACTGGTTATGCCACGCTTTACGGCGATATGTGTGGAGCGTTTAATCCGATTAAAGATTTGTACAAAACGGAAGTTTACGAATTAGCGAGAATCTGTCCGGCAATTCCACAAAATATTTTGAGCAAAGCGCCAACTGCCGAATTGCGTCCAAATCAGAAAGATAGCGATTCTTTGCCAGAATATGAGATTTTGGACCAAATTTTATTTAAATTAATTGAAGAGCAGAAATCGATTGAGCAAATCATTTCTGAGGGTTTTAACTCGGATTTGGTGAAGAGAATTGCAAAACTTTTTTATCAAAATGAGTATAAGCGTCGTCAATCTTGTTTGGGACCAAAGGTTTCTGAAATGTCTTTTGACAGGGATCGACGCTATCCTGTAACTAATAAATTTTTGAGGTAAATAATGGATTTCGCAGGTTTTTGGGTTCGTCTTTTTTCGGGTGTTATAGATGCTATCATACTTTCTGGAATTGTGTTGTTGATGGTTATGGGTGCAAATTTTGCGGGAATTCTAGAGCAATATGAAGCTATGTTATATTTAGTGATATTTATTTTTGCTGTTCTTTATGAAGTACTTCTTACTGCCTCCAGCATTCAGGCTACTGTTGGTAAAAGGTTATTAGATGTTTATGTGGGAAGTGTTGAAGGTAGTCGTATTTCTAAGTTAAGATCTTTCATGCGATACATTATCCTTTGGATTTCTTATGCAATTTTTCCAATCGGAATTATTAGTGGTTTGATGGTTATTTTCTCACAAGAAAAAGCCGGTCTTCATGATGTCATCTGTAAAACCAGAGCTTTCCGCGGCAAAGTTTATAATTAATATTTGATAAAATGTCAGAGCGCTTCATTTGTGGAGATTGTCATGAAAGCTTTGAAATTGACTTCGGCAAACGCGGAAGCGCTTTGATTGAATGGATTCTCTACGTTACTTTGTTTATACCCGGGCCAATTTACGGAATGTGGCGTAAACGAAAACCAAAGAAAAAATGTGACTATTGCGGAAGCGATTTTATTCTGCCTGACACTCCTCAAAATCGTGAATTTCTTAAACCAATCACGAAAAAACATTAGTTAAATCATGACAAAAATCTGTCGTTTTGCTCCTTCTCCAACTGGCTTTCTGCATGTTGGAAATATTCGCGCTGCGATCATTAATTATCTTTACGCTAAAAAAGTTGGCGGAAAATTTTATCTACGTCTTGATGATACCGATGTGGAAAGAGTGCGCGACGAATATCGCGACATGATTCTAACCGACATGGAGTGGCTTGGTTTAAAATATGATTTGTTGTTTAAAGAATCTGATCGTTTGGATAAATACGAAGAGGCAAAAAACAAATTAATTGCGAATGGACGTCTCTACGAATGTTTTGAAACACCAGAAGAATTAAATTTGCAGAGAAAAGCGCAGATCGCATCAGGTATAACGCCAATTTATAATCGTGCGGCACTTAATTTAACTGCAGAACAAAAAGCTAATTTCCGCGCTCAAGGTTTAAAACCGCATTATCGATTTTTACTCGAAGATAAAATCACTTCTTGGGATGATAAAATTAAAGGCAAAATTACTTACGAAGGTCGTCATTTTTCTGATCCGGTTTTAGTTCGTGATAATGGCGTTCCAACATACACTTTCTGCTCGGTTGTTGATGACGTGGAATATAATATTACTGACATTATTCGTGGCGAAGATCACATTACTAATACTGCAATCCAAATCCAGATTTTTGAGGCTTTGGGTGTTAAAGCTCCTGATTTTGCGCATTTAGCTTTGGTGAAAGCTAGTGAGGGAAAAATCTCAAAACGTGAAGGTGGATTTGATGTAAAATCATTGCGTGCTGAAGGATATGAACCAATGTCGGTAGTGAATTTATTATCGCAAATTGGCACTTCAGAAGGGATTAAAATTCACAAAGATTTTGATGAATTGGTACGTGATTTTTCGTTCGATAAATTTTCAAAATCTTCGACAAATTACGATATTTCTGAATTGGCTAATATTAACCAGAAATTGCTCCAAAAGTTTAATTTAAATGATGTGAAATCTGATTTAGAAAAATTGGGTTTGAGCAATATGGATGAGAAATTTTTTGACTGTATGAAGCAAAATATTTCTTTTTTAGGTGAGCTAATTGTGTGGTGGAAAGTTTGCAAAAGTGAATTGCATTACCAAAATAAAGCGGAAGACAAAGAATTTTTACAAATGGCAGCAAGTCTTCTGCCAGAAGATACCTCTGACATTAATTGTTGGCAAAATTGGCTAGAAAAAATCAAAGCCAACAGCACTCGCAAAGGTAAAGAGTTATTTATGCCAATACGTTTGAGTTTAACCGGATTTGAGCACGGTCCGGAATTAAAATTTTTAGTTAATTTTATCAGCCGCGATGAAATCTTAAGAAGACTTTGTTCGTAAATATTTTTCTCTTAATTTTGGTTGAGAGAAAAATATTACTTAAGAGTTAGATTTGACTAGTTGTTTGAACTGACCATCAATAAATGCACCATCTTCAACTGAAAGAGAGCCATATTCAATCATACCAGTAACTCTAGCTTTACTTGTGATACTGATGTTTTTGGCGCGTATAGTTCCGTTAAATCTTCCTCTTAGGCTTAAAGATTCGGCTATTACTTCACCTTCAACTATACCTTCTTCGCGCAATACAACAGAGTTACCGTTGATTGTACCTTTTATATTGCCTTCGATTTCGATGAAACCAGTGCCAAAAATACTACCTTCTATTTTTAGATCTCGTGCAATAATGGTTGGAGTTGCTTTGAAATTTGAACTGATCGACTCAAGTTTTTTGCCCAGTGAACCGTCGATGGTGTTACTTTTAGTGGCGATATCAGAGAAGATAGACTTAAGGTTAGCTATTGACATATTTCAAAGTTTTTGCGTCGTTAAATAAAGTATCTCCTGCTTCAAGAAATTTCTTCGGATTAAGAGGAGTATTTCTGTATCTAACTTCGTAATGCAAATGCGAGCCGGTGCTACGACCAGTATTTCCCTGAATTGCAATTACCTCACCTTTTTTAACAATTTGACCCTCGGTAACTTTAACGGTTGCAAGATGTCCGTAACGTGTAGTGATTCCAAAACCGTGGTCAATTACAATAGCATTGCCATATCCGCTGAAAGGTCCGGCTAAAACAACTTTTCCATTTGATGGGCTTATAATTTTTTCATGTTCTGGACCGGCGAAATCAAGGCCTTTATGAATAGCATGTCCACCAAGGATTGGATCAACTCTTCCACCAAATCCGCTTGAAATGTAGTAACGTTTCATTGGTCTTGCTAGAGGCATGGCTTTGACTAAATTCTCAAGCATAGTAAGACGATCAATATCGCTAGAGAATTCTGATTTTTCTAAGTGCTTCTCAAGCAAATCTTCTTGCGAATAAGGAATATTGGTATCGATAGAACCAACTTCTTCTAAAGGTCCACCTTGCTTCGCAGTTAGATCTTTTTTGTTATTAAGGGAAATTTCTTTTTCTGTGTCACGAGAAGTATTTTTGGCCACATTTTTGTTAGAACCTTTTAGATTCAAACCAGTAATGCTTATAGCGTTTTCAATGGTTTTGATGCGATTACGAGTGAAAGAATGTAAATCAGATAAGATAGTTTTGGTGGTTTTTAGTTCATTTAGAGTTTGTTGATCATCATCTGATAGATCTTCTTCTTTGATATTTTTTGGAGTTTTAAACTCAGGTTTCTCTTCACCACTGACTTTGTGAGTTCCGTTTCCGGTTACTGAAATTAAGTAATCATTTATTTTTTTCAGCCTTTCATTCACATCGTTAAACTCTTCTTGGAAGTAGTTGTTTACTGATTGTAGCTTGTTGATCTCTTCAGATTTTGCACTGAGAATTTCATGGTAGCGCAGTGATTGGTCAAAAAGATTAGCAACCCAAGCAATAGCAATTAGTATTCCCAATTGTGCAATTGGTCCAATGCTGATACTTCTGATTTTTTGGTTGGTAACGAACAGAATAGTTCTTTTAGCAAAAACTAATTTATAAAAACGGACAGCACCTTGAAGGGCTAGCATGCCGAAAGCGGCAAGAACAGCAAATATTTTTTTCTTCAAAAAATAATTCTTATTCATTAATTGAGACCGTTGTTACTATTGGATTCAGCTTTAAAGCTGGTTGACAGATGAAGTGGTTAATCGGAATTAGAGTGCAGGATTTTGTCCTTAAATTACAAACCTTAATTTTTACCGTGTCTTATTTCTGGTACATTCTTTTGCGATAGGGAGCAATGTCAAGTTTTTTGTCATTTAACTCTATTGACAAAGAAAAACATCTTCCTAGCATGCGCGCCCCTTTGAAGCCCCTTCTTCAAGATATAAATTTCATAAAAAGGTAAAAAATGTCTCAAGCTAAAACTAAGGCTAAAGCCGTTGAAGCTACTGGTGCCGACAAACATCCGAAGCAACATTTGGTGAACGTTATCATGACTGATAAAAAAACCCAATTTCAAATTCTTACTACTTGGGGAAAAGAAGGTGACACTCTAAGACTGGATATGGATCCAAAAAATCATCCAGCTTGGCAAGAAAAAGGTCAAACCTTCATCAACGCTAATGACGAAAGAGTTACTAAATTCAAAAACAAATTTGGTGCTTTTGATTTCATGGGCGGTTCAAGTAATTAGTCTTGTCTAAAAAACTTCTTTGTTTTTCAGGATGGGGTCAGAAATTTGATTCGTTGGAATTTATTTTCCGCGACTCAATTTTTGATCCCATTTTTTTTGACCAAATTTCCTCGTTTGATTATTCAGCGCTGCTTGATGTAGAAGAATTTTTCGCTGAAATAAAATCACAGAATCTGAATTCCGATGTGATTGTTGGTTGGAGTCTCGGTGGCCAACTTGCTCTTCGTTTGATTGAGAAAAAAATCTTAAATCCCAAATTATTAATTTTGATAGCACCGCCTTTTCAAATGGTGAAATCAGAAAAGATTACGGCGGCGATGACGCAAAATACTTTTTCTGAATTTCGTGCGAATCTAGTAAAAGCGCCGACGCAAACTATGAAGCAGTTTTCAATTTTAACTGCGATGAATGATCGTAATGCGAACGACATTGCTCGCAATCTTGATGTGAATGACAAAAATTTTGAAGGTTTGGTTTACTGGCTTGATGAGTTAAAAAGATTTTCTTGTTTTGATTTGAATTTTTCGCAAATGCCGCGAACTCTTTTCTTTCAAGGTGCGGGAGATATGATCGTTCATTTCTCGCAAGCGGAATATTTCAAAGAACGTATGCCAAATTTTCGTTTGGAGATATTCAAAAATTGTGGTCATGCCCCACAATTAAATGACGTAGAACGAATGCGAAAAATTATTCTTGAAGAAATTTCTTAAATTTTGCGCCGATAAGAAATTGCCTCTAATAAATGATGTTGATGAATTTTTTGTGATTTTTCCAAATCGGCCATAGTACGCGCAACCCTTAAAATTCTGGTGATCCCACGCATTGAAGTTGACATCTTTTCCACTGATTTTTTGAGAATTTTTTTACACTCATCGTCTAATTCACAGAACTTTTCCAAAAGTTTGCCATCAACTTTTGAGTTTAATTTTGCTATATTTTGCATTGATGGTTCATTTTCATATCTTTTCTTCTGAATCTCCCGTACTTCTAAAACTCTAGCTGCAACTACTTCCGATGTTTCGCTGTGTGAAGAAGAAATATCAGAAAAAATATCAACCTGTGGTACGTTAATTGTGATATCGATGCGATCCAAAAGTGGACCAGAAATTTTGTTTTTGTAGTCTTCACCGCAGATCGGTGCTTTTTTGCATTCACGATTAGCATCTCCCAAATAGCCACAACGGCAAGGATTCATCGCAGTTATAAGTTGAAAATTTGCCGGATAAGTTATGCGAGAATTAACTCGCGAAACATTAACATCGCCAGTTTCAAGCGGCTGACGTAGAGAATCTAGAACCTGACGTGGAAATTCTGCTAACTCATCAAGAAACAGAATTCCATTATGAGCGAGTGAAACTTCTCCTGGTTTAGCTTTCGTTCCGCCACCAATCATTGCAGGCATTGAACATGAATGATGTGGGCTGCGATAAGGTCGATGAGTGATTAATTTTCCGTCAACAATGCCGCCGCTAATACTGTGAATCATATTAATTTCCAAAATTTCTTCTAATTCTGGTGGTGGTAAAATTCCGGCAAGGCGCGATGCAAGCATTGATTTTCCTGTTCCAGGAGGGCCAATAAGTAAGAGATTATGACCACCAGCCGCGGCAATTTCTAAAGCACGTTTTGCTGCTTCTTGTCCTTTAATATCGGCTAAATCAGGGTAAGTTGGTTTGTCAAAAATTTGATCATTTTTGGGTGCTGGTAAAAACTGCTGTGCCTTTAAATGATTAATAAGAGCAAGTAAGTTAGGTGCGCCAACAATTTCTGGATTGCCAGACCAAGCTGCTTCTGAGCCATTAATTTGAGGACAAATTACGCCACAATTTCTTTGGTTTGCGCCAATTGCTGCAGAAATTATACCACCGATGCTGTTGATTGATCCATCAAGCGAAAGCTCGCCTAAAACATAAAAATGATCGACTGTAGATCGATCTAAAATTCCCATCTCAATCAAAATTCCGAGTGCAATTGGCAAATCAAAATGTCCGCCTTCTTTTTGCAAATCAGCTGGTGCTAAATTGACGGTAATTTTTTTGTAAGGCCAAGAAAGTCCAGTAGAAGAAATTGCGGCGCGTACTCGTTCTTTTGATTCTCCAACTGCTTTATCAGGCAAACCAACGATTGTAAAAAGTGACTGACCTTCGCTGATTTTTACCTGAACATCAACCTCAACAACATCAATTCCGTTAAAAGAAAAAGTTTTAATTTTTGCGACCATTTAATTTTGCCTGTGTGTGATGATTATTGATGAGAGTAAATTTTCTTGGGTTCAGAAATTTTGCGCCCGACTTGTGGTGAAAGTCGGTGGTGATGGGTTAAAGTGGTGAATATTCAATTGTGGCGAGATCAAATATGTAGAGGATTCTTGGCCTGAGAAAAAATATTGCTACTGACCTCAGATTTAAGTGTCGATAAAACTTTCTACCTCTAGTTGTGTAAAAAGACGCGCAATAAAAAACCGGTTCGCAATTTCTTACGAACCGGTTAGTAATCTCATTATGTCATGTTGAGCGAAGCGAAACATCTCGTTAGGAAATACTTACAAGATGCTTCGACGTCGTCTCAGGATGACAATTCTATAGCTGCGCTCTTAAAGCTTTAGTTGCTTCAACCATTTCTTTCAAAGCGGCTTTAGTTTCTGGCCAATCGCGAGTTTTCAAGCCGCAATCTGGATTTACCCAAATTTGTTCTGGTTTCAAAACGTCCAAAGCTTTTTTCAAAAGATTTTCCATCTCAGCTTTGTTTGGAACACGTGGAGAGTGAATATCGTAAACGCCTGGTCCAATTTCATTTGGATATTTGAAGTTCACGAAAGCATTCAACAAATCCATTTGTGAACGAGAAGTTTCGATTGAAATAACGTCAGCATCCATGTCAGCGATGGCTGCGATGATGTCGTTAAATTCAGAATAGCACATGTGAGTGTGAATTTGCGTTCTGTCTTCAACGCCAGAAGCACTGATTCTGAAGGCCTCAACTGCCCATTTCAAATAGTCGTTCCATTTGCCGCGACGGATTGGCAAACCTTCGCGAAGTGCAGCTTCGTCGATTTGGATGATTTTGATGCCAGCTTTTTCAAGATCACAAACTTCATCACGAATTGCGAAAGCGATTTGAAGCGCAGTATCTTTACGCGGTTGATCATCACGCACGAATGACCATTGCAAGATCGTGATCGGGCCAGTCAACATGCCTTTCATGATTTGTTTGGTTTGCGATTGTGCGTATTTTGCCCAAGCTACAGTCATTGGAGTAGGGCGTGAAACGTCACCGAAAATTACCGGCGGTTTTACGCAGCGAGAACCATAGCTTTGAACCCAACCATTTTTAGTGAAGAAGAATCCAGCTAATTGTTCGCCGAAATATTCTACCATGTCGTTACGTTCAAATTCGCCGTGAACCAAAACGTCCAAACCAACTTCTTCTTGGAAGCGGATGGTGCGAGTAGTTTCTTCTTCAACGAATTTTTGATAATCAGCGGCAGAGATGTTCCCAGCTTTGAAATCAGCGCGATATTTACGAACTTCTTTAGTTTGTGGGAAAGAACCAATTGTTGTAGTTGGCAACAATGGCAAGTTGATGTGAGCGTTCTGAATTTTTTTACGTGAAGCAAAATCGCTTTTACGATTCATCAAATCTTCAGTAATTTTGGCAACGCGATTTTTAACCACATCATTGTGAATTCTTTTTGAAGTTTTGCGGTCAGCAATTGCGGCTTTGTTTGCGTCCAAAGCAGCTTTAACTTCGCCTTCTTTTCCTGAAGCGGCTTTAGCAACTACAACAATTTCAGAAAGTTTCTGAGTAGCGAAACTTAACCAAGATTTCAATTCAGCGTCCAAAGCAGTTTCATTCGCCAAATCAACAGGAGTGTGGATTAGCGAGCAAGATGGAGCAACGATAACACGACCTTCACCAAGTTTTGCTGTGGCTTTTTTTACAACTGCGATTGAGTTTTCGAAGTTGTTGATCCAGATGTTACGGCCGTCGATAACGCCTAAAGACAAAGTTTGATCAGCTTTAACTGCATCTAAAACTTCATTCAATTGATCTGCAGCGCGAACTAAATCAACGTGAACTGATGCAGTTCCAAGGCTGAAAGCAAGTTCGGTATTATCACCTAAAGTGTCGAAATAAGTTGCTAAGTGCAATTTGATTGAACCAGCGAATTGTTTGATTTGTGCGTAAGCAGCAACATAAGCTTTCAAAGCTTCGGCAGACAAATCAGTAACCAAGCAAGGTTCATCGATTTGCACATCTTTCACACCAAGAGCAGCCAATTTTGCGAATAATTCTTTGTAAGCGACTAACAAATTATCAAGCAAATCAAGTTTGTTTGAACCATCAACTGATTTACCTAAAAGCAAGAAAGTTACAGGTCCGATCACAACTGGACGAGTTTCAATTCCCAAATTTTTAGCTTCTTGATATTCGTCGAAAATTTTAGTCGAAGAAATTTTGAACTGTTGACCTTTTTTAAATTCAGCAACGATGTAGTGGTAGTTAGTGTCGAACCACTTAGTCATTTCCATTGCAGTAACGTCGATGCCATCTTTTTGAGCACCACGAGCCATGGCGAAATAAAGGTCTAAATCAACATTTCCGCCAGCGAATTTGAAACGATCAGGAACAGCGCCAAACAAAGTTTGAGCATCCAAAATTTGATCGTAGAACGAAAAGTCGTTTGAAGGGATAAAATCTAAGCCGGCAGCTTTTTGTTTTTGCCAGTTAGTAGCGCGAATTTCTGCAGCAGCTTTTTGTAAATCAGCAGCAGAAGAAGTTTTTTTCCAATAGCTTTCGATAGCTTTTTTAAGTTCGCGATTAGCGCCAATTCTAGGAAAACCTAGGTTTGCAGTTTTTAACATTTTGTGTTTTGATTAAGATTTGCGCAAGGCTTTGCAACAAAATAAGCTTGATGATTCAAGCTCAGAGGCGGGCTCGCCAAGGAAGGTAAAACTCAAATTAAGAGAGTTCAGCAATGTTATTTTTCATCAATTTCAAATGCAATCTTTGATTTGTAAGCTTGTGTTTTGTAAGGTCGCAAAATAGTTTAGCAAAAAATTCTCCTCAATAAATTGTAATTTTATGACAACTCACAAAACCGATTTGGTTATTGTCGGCGCTGGTCCGGCTGGTTTATTCTCAGTATTTGAAGCAGGCATGTTGAAGATTAAATCACATGTTATTGATACTCTTGAAATCATTGGCGGGCAATGCACTGCGCTTTATCCAGAAAAACCAATTTACGATATTCCAGCTCATCCAAAAGTTGGTGCGGCAGAATTAATTGAATTGTTGGAAGCTCAAGCTGCGCCTTTTTCGCCAGTTTATCATTTAAATCAGCGCGTTGAGAAATTCGTTAAAAATGCTGATGGAAGTTTCACAGTAAGCACTTCCAAAAATACTGAAATTAATTGTAAAGCAGTTGTGATTGCTGCTGGTTGCGGAGCCTTTGGTCCTAATCGTCCTCCGCTTGAAGCTATTGAAGAATATGAGGGAAAATCTGTTTTCTACGCTGTTCGTAACAAGTCAGAATTTGCTGGTAAAAAAGTTGTGATTGCCGGTGGTGGTGATTCTGCTGTTGATTGGGCTTTAAGCTTGGCTGAAATTGCCGCGAAAGTTTATGTGGTTCATCGCCGTGATAAATTCCGTTGTGCTCCGGAAAGTGCTGACAAAATGAAGCAGCTAGCGGCAGCAGGAAAAATCGAAATGGTAATTCCTTTCCAACTTGAAGGTCTTGAAGGCACAAACGGCAAACTTGAAAACGTTGTGGTAAAAGACTTCGATGGCAATATCAAAAAACTTGAAGCTGATTATTTGTTACCATTTTTCGGTTTAGCGATGGAACTTGGCCCAATCGCTGATTGGGGTTTGAACTTAACCAAAAATCACATTGAAGTTGATCCAGCAACGATGCGTACTTCAATCGAAGGCGTTTACGCAATCGGCGATATCGCTACTTACAAAAATAAATTGAAACTGATTCTAACTGGTTTCGCCGAAGCCGCATCAGCAGCGCACGATATGCACAAAATTGTTCATCCAGACCAACTTTTCCACTTCGAGTATTCAACCTCAAAAGGCGTTTCTTAATGTTTTCAAAACTCGAATTTTTAATCGCATTTCGCTACCTCAAATCCAAGCGCAAAGAAGGATTTATTTCGATCACGGCGATTTTTTCGTTTGTTGGAATAATGATTGGTGTCGCGACTTTGATCGTTGTGATGTCGGTTATGAACGGGTTTCGTTATGAATTGGTTAACCGTATTTTGGGTGTAAATTCGCATTTAACAATTTATAGCCATGGCGGTCAGATCCATGATTATCAAGCTTTGGTTGATGAGGTGAAGAAAGTTTCGGGGGTAAAATATGCGAATCCGATTGTAGAAAGTCAGGCGATGTTGTCGTCAAAAACCAAGAATGCTGGCGGTTTGATTAAGGCGGTGCAGTTAGATGATCTAAAAAATAAAATGCTGATTTCGCAAAATATTACTGGTGGCGATATTGAAAAAATGACGGAGAAAAATTCGGCTTTGATTGGCTCAGCGATTGCTCAAAGTATGAATTTGCGAGTTGGTGATCCGATTAAAATTATTTCAGCAGAAACTGCCAACACTATTGTTGGTGCAATTCCACGCATCAAAACTTACGAAGTTGCCGGAGTTTTTGAATCTGGTCTTTACGAATATGATTCAACTACGGTGTTTTTGAATTTCGACATGGCCCAAGTTCATTTCCGCTTTCCTGACGCGGTTTCAGGTATTGAGGTTTTCGCCACAGATCCAACCAAACTTGATGACATAAAAAGCGAAATTTATCGCATTTTACCAAATTATCAAAATCTCTATGCGGTAGATTGGCAGCAATCAAATGCTGGTTTTATCGACGCGCTAAAAGTTGAAAGTACTGTAATGTTTCTGATTCTAACTTTGATAATTTTGGTCGCCGCCTTCAACATAATTTCTAGTATGATTATGTTGGTGAATGATAAAAACAAAAACATCGCGCTGCTACGTACTCTTGGTATGACGAAAGGATCTGTGATGCGAATTTTCCTAATTTGTGGTTCTTCAATCGGATTTGTTGGAACCTTCCTAGGATTTGTAATTGGCGTTTTGTTCTCGGCCAACATCAATAATATCAAGTTATGGCTGGAATCGATGACTGATCAAACTTTATTTAATCCGGCGATCTATTTTCTCTCAACTTTGCCGTCAAAAGTTTTTGTTTCTGATGTTGTCGTGATTGTTGGAATGGCTTTGGTAATTTCTTTCCTTGCGACACTTTATCCAGCTTACAAAGCTTCTAAAGCAAATCCTGCTGAAATTTTGCGTTACGAATAATTTGCGAGTATCTTTAGCGTAGCTTTTAAATCTTAAGTACGATTGAGCCAGTTGAGCTACGGTTTTCAATCGCTTGATGTGCCTTGGTAGCATCTTTGAAATCATAAGTAGTAATTTGTGGTCTAACTATTCCTTTGGTTAATGCTGCAAAAACTTCGTTTGCTGATAAAACCAACTCAATACGATTAGCTTTGTAAAGCGCCATGGTTGGACGAGTTAAATAAAGCGAGTTAGCAACTAGATTATTTAGATCTAACTTATCAGTTGGTCCTGATGATTCACCAAAGCTAACGCACATTCCCATTGGCCATAAACAAGATAAAGATTTTTCCAAAGTGTCTTTTCCAACTGAATCGTAAACAATGCCAACTCCATTGTGATCGGTGATTTTTGCTACCTCATCAACAAAGTTTTGGGTTTTGTAGTTAATAACGTGAGAGCAGCCAGCAGCTTGAGCAACAATGATTTTTTTGTCATCACCAACTGTGCCAATAACTTCAATTCCTAAATGTTTTGCCCATTGGCAAAGAATATGACCAACGCCACCAGCAGCAGCGTGAACCAAAATTCTTTTGGCGCGAGTTGCGATATAAACACGATGCAACAAAGCGTGTGCCATCAAGCCTTTTAAAAGTGATCCGGCAACTTGAACATCAGTTAACTCTGCAGGAGGAATTACCAAATGATGTTGATTAATGACGCGTTTTTCAGCGTAAGCTCCAAGTGGACCGGTGGCGTAAGCAACACGATCGCCAACTTTAAATTCAGTAACTCCAGGACCAACTGATTCAATAATACCACAGGCTTCCGAACCTAAAGTGACAGGTAAATCAGTTAATTTGTATTGTCCTTTGCGAAAAGCGATGTCGAAAAAATTTACACCAATAGCAGTATGTCTGACTACAACTTCGTTTTTTTGCGCCTTCGGATCATCAACTTTTTTAATTTTGAGTTGTGAGGCATCACCAACTTTAGGAAGAATAATTGCTTGCATTTTGCTTGTGCTTTTGAAGTTTTGTGAGAGTGCGAATTACTTCATTAATTTCAATTTACCCTACTTAAATGCAACACCAAAATCTCTTCGTTTTTGACATTGAAACAATTCCCGACACCTTGGCAGCGAAACGCTTGCTCGATTTATCAACCGACGACAAAAATGAACTACGCGAAGCTTTAACCAACTATCATTTAAAAATTACTGACGGAAAAAATTCGTTCTTACGTCAGCCGTTTTGGCAAGTGGTTTGTATTAGTTTTTTGGAGGCGGAAATTGTTCGTGATTTTTCCGGTCAAGAATTTTATCGCATTAAAGATATTCGCTCGGGAGGCGATTTACTTAGTACCGAAGCTGATTTGGTGAAAGGATTTTTCTCCCATCTGAAAAAAAATTCTTCACGTTTAGTAAGTTTTAACGGCAAGAATTTTGATCTTCCGGTTCTGAAATATGCCGCGATGAAGAATGAAGTTGAAGCGGCGTGGCTTTATAAATCTGGCGATAAATGGAATAATTATAATCAGAAATATTCGCTGGATTGGCATTGTGATTTGGCTGATGCCTTTTCTGATTTTGGCGCTTCCGCGAAAGTAAAAATGAATGAACTTTGTGCTGCGTTTGGTTTGCCAGGGAAAATCGGCGTTGATGGCTCGCAAGTGTTGGAAATGTTTGACGAAGGTAAATTGCAAGAAATCAGAAATTATTGTGAAACTGATGTGATTAACACTTATTTGCTGTATTTGGTTTATCAGCATCACAACGGCTCGATGAGCAAAGAAAGCTTTTACAAAGCTAAAGAAGCGTTGCTCGAGTTTTTAGAAAATAATGCTGAAACTAAACCGCATTTTGCTGAGTTTTTGGATAATTATTTCTAACTTTCCATTTTCACCTGCCGCCGGTTTTTAGAAAATTAGGCGATAAATTTTTTGTATTCTTCGAGCAAAATTCGTGAAATTTTTCCAGCTTTACCATCACCAATTTGATTGCCATCAATTTTAGTTGCAGGGCGTAGAATCAAGCTCGAGCTGGTTAGAAATACTTCTTTTGCTGCGATCATTTCTGCGACTGAGAAATTTCTCTCTTCAACTTTAATGCCTTTTTCTTGCGCGATTTTAATCATGCGATTGCGCGTAATACCGCACAGAATAAGGTTGTCCGCTGCTTTGGTAATTAATGTATCATTGGTATCAACGATGAAAGCATTAGCAAAAGTTCCTTCAGTCACAACGCCATCGCGTACAAAGATTGCGTCATCAAAACCAGAATCTTTAGCTTTTTGATTGATGAAACTTGAAGCGAAAAGAGCGACAGATTTGATGTCGCAGCGTTTCCAGCGAATATCTTCATGAGTCATAATTGATACGCCTTTTTCAAACTCTTCTTCAGTCATTTTTTTGCCTAAAGACACAGTCGCTGAAATTGTTGGCATCAAATTTTTTGGAACCCAAGGCACGCGATTAGCCATGCCACGAGTGATTTGAATGTAGCAAGTTCCTTCGCTCATGTTGTTTTTAGCAAACAAATCGAGCTGCAATTGGGTGATAAATTCTTTGGTAAAATTATGCTCGATTTTCATTTCGCGTAAAGAACGGAAAAGCCTTTCGATGTGTGGATCGCCGTCAATTAAACGACCGTTTTTAAACAATGTAACTTCGTAAATGCCATCAGCAAATTGGAAGCCGCGATCTTCGATGTGAACGAGGCAATTTTCGTGTGGAAGGAATTGGCCGTTAAGAAATGAAATGCGAGACATAAAACTCCTGAAATTAAAAAGGGGAGCTTAAAACTCCCCTTTGGTTATTTTTTCAAAATTGATCTACCAGCATATTTGGCGCGAGATCCCAAATATTCTTCGATACGAATTAATTCGTTATATTTTGCAGTTCGATCTGAACGGCAAAGTGATCCAGTTTTGATTTGGCCAGCGTTGGTGGCAACTGCAAGTTGCGCGATTGTAGCGTCTTCAGTTTCGCCAGAACGATGTGAAATTACGTTGTTATAACCAGCTTTTTTGGCGATTGAAATCGCGTTTAAAGTTTCGGTTAAAGTTCCGATTTGATTGAATTTCACCAGCAATGCGTTGGCCATTTTTTCGTTAATGCCTTTTTGCAAAATTTTCGGATTAGTTACGAAAAGATCATCGCCAACTAATTGGATTTTATTACCAAGAGCTGCAGTAACATTTTTCCAGCCTTCAAAATCGTCTTCTGAACAAGCATCTTCAATCGAGAAAATTGGATAATCGCGCACCAATTCTTCGTAATATTTTACCATTTGATCAGAAGTTAAAACGCGACCTTCACCAGCTAAATCATATTTGCCGTCTTTGTAGAACTCAGTTGAAGCGCAGTCCAAAGCGAGAACAACTTCATCGCCAAGTTTGTAGCCAGCTTTTTCGGTAGCTTTGGCGATATAATCTAAAGCTTCTTTTGCCGAATCTAAATTTGGTGCGAAACCGCCTTCGTCACCAACGTTGGTGTTGTGGCCATCTTTTTTCAAAAGTGATTTTAGATGTTGGAAAATTTCTGCGCCAATTCGGATGGAATCTTTCACAGTTGCAGCTCCAACCGGCATCACCATAAATTCTTGGATGTCGATTTTATTATCTGCGTGCTTGCCGCCGTTGATGATGTTCATCATTGGCACTGGCAAAAGATTTGCCGTATCGCCACCTAAATATTGGAAAAGTGGAACTTTCTTTGAAACAGCAGAAGCTTTTGCAGCTGCTAAAGACACGGCTAGAATCGCGTTAGCACCAAGGTTGGATTTATTTTCTGTGCCATCCATCTCGATCAAAATTTGATCAAGTTCTTGTTGTTTTGAAGCGTCAAATCCAGCAAGTTTGTTGGCGATTTTGCTGTTCACATTTTCTACAGCTTTTAATACACCTTTGCCCAAGAATTTTGTTTTATCACCATCGCGAAGTTCGCAAGCTTCTAAGCTACCAGTTGAAGCGCCGCTTGGTACGGCAGCGATTCCGATTGAGCCATCGGTTAAATGAATTTCAGCTTCCAAAGTTGGGAATCCACGTGAATCAAGAATTTCACGCGCTTTAATTTTTGAGATAGTTGTCATTGTTAAATTGAGATTGACTTAAGTGAAGAGGGCGCGAATTTTGGTGAAAAAGCCCAAATAGTCAATTTACAATCTTTAAGAAAATGCTACGTCTTTTAATTATCATCGGACTGATTCTACTTTCAGTTCCTCTTTTCAACAAAGCAGTAGATTACACCAAAAATAAAGTCAGTCAGGTTAAGGAAGCGAGTGAGGATTTAACTGATAAAGCGAAAAATATTGGCAGTGCGGTGAAAGAAAGTGTGCAGGAATTACCGAAAAAAATCGAAGAAAAGAATAACGGAAAATAATCTAGCGTTTTGTGTTTTTAGATTTTCAGGCTTCGTCTACAATGACGATTTAGCTTACTGATCTTGATCGTTGTTCTTATATTTCTCAGCGCGATTAGCGGCTCTTCTTTTTCTTTCAGAAACTAAGGTTTCATGTTGTTGAACGTTTGGTTGGGTTACTTGTTTTTGTGGTGTTTTGTAACTATTGCTGTCGTTAGAGGACTTCTCGTTTTCTTGAGAGTAAACCCTGTCTTCAACTTTGCTATTGGTTGGGTTCGAGATGCTAGTCGCGTTGATGAATATTAAGGTAAAAGCGCAAGAAATTATAATTTTTCTCATTTTATTTAAATCTCTTCTGGTTGATCTTTTTTAAGAAATTGTTGGGTGAATTCTGTGAATCTATTTTCTTCAATGGCTTGACGAATGTCGCGCATTAAGTCTTGATAGTAAAAAATATTATGTTCTGAAAGCAGCATTGCACCAAGAATTTCATTGGCTTTAGTTAAATGATGCAAATAGGCACGGCTGTGATTTTTGCAGGCATAGCAACTGCATTTTTCATCAAGAGGTTTTTTATCGTCGCGATATTTGGCGTTGCGGATATTAATTACTCCTTCGCGGACGAAAGCTTGTCCGGTACGTCCGGATCTGGTGGGAATTACGCAGTCAAACATATCAACTCCGCGAGCGACAGCTCCAACGATGTCAGAAGGTTTGCCAACTCCCATCAGATAGCGTGGTTTTTCTGTAGGCAGAAAATCAACGCAATAATCTAGAACTTTAAACATTTCTTCTTGTCCTTCGCCTACAGCTAGGCCACCGATTGCATAACCATCAAATCCGATTTTGATTAATTCTTGCGCGGAAATTTTACGTAAATCTGCAAAAGTTGAACCTTGTACGATACCAAAAATTCCGTAGCCCGTACGTTTTGCAAAAGCATCACGAGAACGTTGCGCCCATAGAAGAGAGCGATCCATCGCATCTTTGGCTTGTTGAAATGTTGCTGGAAATTGTACACATTCGTCAAAAATCATTGTGATGTCGGCACCAAGTTTGTGTTGAATTTCAATCGAGCGCTCTGGAGTTACGAAATATTTTGTGCCATCGAGATGTGAAGAAAACTCAACTCCGTCATCATTAATTTTTCTGATTTTGGAAAGTGACATAACTTGAAATCCACCGGAATCGGTGAGAATTGGTTTGTCCCAATTCATAAATTTGTGTAAGCCGCCAAGTTGTTCGATTAGTTCAGCAGTAGGGCGTAACATTAAATGGTAGGTGTTGCCTAAAATAATTTCTGCGCCGGATTCTTTTATGTCGCGTGATTTAATTGCTTTTACAGTTGCTGCAGTTCCGACAGGCATGAATGCTGGAGTTTGAATATTGCCGTGAGCGGTAACTACTTCACCACGTCTTGCTTTATTGTCGGTGTTTTTTAAGTTGAAGGAGAATTCTTTTACCATTTTTTGCGGAGGTTTTATGAAAAATATTGACAGATTTGTGCCATTTTTTGTGTTGGTTTTTTTAGTTGGCACCATTGGTTTTGCAACTTACAAAATCGGCAAAAAACAAGAGGTTGAGTTGCAAAATATCGACAAAAGTTTTGATGGTCGATTTGTGAAGGTGAACATCGAATTGCCAGAATTTTCTTTGCCTGATCTTTATGATGAAAATGCAACTTTTAGCAAAAAAGATTTAAGCGGAAAATATTCGTTAATTAATTTATTCGCGTCGTGGTGCACAACCTGTCGTGCTGAGCATCAGGTTTTGATGCGTTTAAAAAGTGAAGGTATCATCGATATTTATGGTGTGGCGTGGCATGATATAAATCAGAACACTAAAGATTATT
This sequence comes from uncultured Rhizobium sp., assembly GCA_964444545.1. GTDB lineage: Bacteria > Pseudomonadota > Alphaproteobacteria > Rickettsiales > UBA1997 > UBA2645. The sequence continues at coordinate 740 of CAYUHG010000015.1, read as the reverse complement.
TATCGAAAGAAGGTGATCCTTTCACCAGAGTTGCAGCGGATAATCAGGCTATATTCACTAAATTTGTGGGCACGCAAGCGATTCCAGAAACTTTATTGGTTAATGACGAAGGTGTTGTGGTCTGGCGGTATAAAGGCAATTTGGAAGAAACTGCAATTGCTGAAATTCGTGGGTTTTTGAATAAATAATTTCTGACTATTTCTTTATTCCCTACCATCGGTTGATCTTGTCGAAACCTCGTGAACTTCTTGCTACAAAAGTTTAGCAGAAAGAACCTCACGAGGTTTCGACAAGATCAACCGACGGCAGGATAATGTTATACTCAACTTCACATTACGTACGCAAAAATCAGACAATAAAAAACCGACCCCCTCTTACGAAAGAATCGGTTTTTTAAAAGACTAGTAAGTCTAATTACGTTAAGCTTTTTTTACCTGCTTTTTAACAGCTTTTTTCTCTTTAACGATTTTAACTTCGTCAAGCTTGCCCAACTTAATCAATTTTTTCTTGATTTGAAGTCTAAGCTTTTGAGCTGATTCAGTAAGTTTATTGTTACGACAGTTGACCAAGAAATTGTCGATATTGCCGTATTTATTAACTGTTCTGATTGATGCTGCAGTAACTTTTAAAGTTACGTCAGTACCAAGAGCTTCGCTTTTGAAAGCAACCGTTTTTAGATTTGGTAAAAATCTTCTTCTGGTTTTGCGGTTAGAGTGAGAAATTTGATTTCCACTCATTAC
>CAYUHG010000014.1:0-43245 GCA_964444545.1 uncultured Rhizobium sp. | reverse complement strand
GACAGGGGGGCGTGAGCCGAACTTGCCCCCCTGTCAAGGGGGGTGGCCCCGCAGGGGTCGGGGGGTTTATTTAGCCAAACTCAGTAACTCACCACTCAACCAACAGCAGTAATAAGACAAAAAAATGACTAAAGGAAAAAGATTCTTCAAAAAACTGATCGAACTGCGCAATTATGTCCTAATTGCCTTCGGCTTCGTCGCTCTCTACGGATTCTACTGCTTACAACACATCAAACTTGATGCCATTCCCGACATCACCAACAAGCAAGTTGTCATCAACAGCAAAACTTACGGGATGGATCCAACTCGCGTTGAAAAATCGGTTACCTATCCAATCGAAGCTGAACTTTACGGCATTCCCAATTTAGTTGAAATGCGTTCGCTTTCTAAATTCGGCTTATCACAAATCACCCTAATTTTTAAAGACAGCACCGATATTCACTTCGCCCGCAATCAAGTAATGCAACGTTTGTCTGCAGTTGGCGATCAGATTCCACCAAACATCAAACCAGTTATTGCACCCTTAACTACCGGAATCGGCGAGATTATTATTTACCGAGTTTACGATCCTAAAGGTGGCAATAATTTGATGGAATTGCGCACCGTGCAAGAATTTGAAATTTCGCGCGAACTCAAGAAAGTCAACGGTGTTGCTGAAGTTGATACTATCGGCGGCTTTGAACGTCAAATTCACTTAAATATCGATCCGCACCGCATCACCGAATATGGCATGACCGAACAAAAGCTGATCAATCAAATTCAAACGATCGGCGAAAATTTTGGCGGCGGCTACATCGAGAAAGATGATAAACAGAAAATCGTCCGCACCTATTCCAACATCAAAAGTTTCGATGATGTGATGAATATTCCGGTGAAAGTTGATTACAGCGGCAATTTATTGCCATTGCGCAAATTAGTAGAAATCAGACAGGAAGAATCACAAAGACTTGGTGCCGCAACTTACAAAGGAGAAGAAACTGTTATTGGCACAGTAATGTTACAATCCGGCGAAAACAGCCAAGAAGTTTTAACCAAAGTCAAGCAAGCAATCAGTAAGATCAACGCTTCCCGCGATGATACTCAAATCGAAATTCTGTACGATCGTCAATTTCTAATTAACTCCACAATCAAAACCGTGATGCGCAATTTGTGCGAAGGTATTTTGCTAGTTGTTGGAGTTTTGTGTTTGATTCTGGGTAATATTCGCGCCGGTTTGGTAGTATCTTCATCACTTCTTTTCTGCATTTTTATTTTAGGAATATGCATGAAATTCTTCGGAATTTCCGCCAATCTGATGAGTCTTGGCGCAATTGATTTCGGTATTCTGGTCGATTCTTCGGTAGTGATTGTTGAATATTTAGTAAGCCAAATGCATCACATTAAAAGCCGCGAAGAAAAGGCCAATATGATTGCAACACTGAGCGCACAAGTTGCCAAACCAACTTTCATCGGCATCTCGATCATCACTTTAGTTTATATTCCGATTTTGATGTTTACCGGAGTTGAAGGAAAAACTTTTCAACCGATGGCTATCAACGTAATAATCGCAATGATCGCCAGCTTGATTACAGCATTTTTATTGATGCCGGTTTTGTCATATTTTTTCATCAAAGACATCAAACATAAAAGCAGCAAAACCTTTGAATACTTACTAGACCGCTACGAAGAAAGCCTTGATTTCACTTTAAAAAATGGCCGCAAAATCATCGCATCTTGTATAGTTTTCTTCGTCTTATCGATATCACTAATTTTCTTTATGCCTTCAGATTTCTTACCAAGTTTGAATGAGGGAGATCTTGTATTTACTATCGTAGAACCAGAAGGAACAAGCCTGAGCAAAACCATTGAAACCGCCAAAAAATTTGAAGAAAGTTTAAAAAACGAAGAGGAAATCGACAAAGTTTTCTCGCGTATCGGTTCACCAAAATCAGGCATGGATCCCGCATCACAAAACATCTGCGACCTATTTGTGATTTTCAAACCACAATACAAAACTAAAGCCCTGAATCTGTCAGACAAAATCATGGACAAACTCAAAAGCATAGAGTGTCCAGATTGCGATATTGTCAGCACCAAACCAATTGAGATGCGCTTTAATGAAATGTTGGAAGGAAGTCGCGCCGATCTTTCGTTGCGCGTTTATGGCGATGACTTGCGCAAATTAATCGAAATCAATCAAAAAATTCACGATGTACTCAAAGACAAAAAGCAGATCAAAGAAATCGAGGAAGATATGGTGAACTCGATTCATCAAGGATATTTCGTCGACGTAATTCCAAATTATGACCAAATCGTCAAACACCAAATTACTATTTCTAACGTTAATACTGATCTGAGTTCAGCTATGGCTGGATTTGAGGTCGGAAAATTCTACGCCACAGAATTTCCAATTTCGATTATTCTACATTTAGACGAAAAGAATCGTCGTCGCCTACAATCGATTGAAAATATTCCCGTTAATTTAACCCAGGGTGGCAGCTTTCCTTTAGAAGATGTAGTAACAGTGCGAGAAAGCACTAATATTGGATCTATTCCGCGCATTTTCGGTCAACGTTATGCTGCACTTTCAATATATCTAAAAAATACCGAATACGAAAAATTTATTGCCGAAGCTGAAAGTGAAATCAAAAAAAATAATATTTTACCATCGGGCTACACTATTGAATGGAAAGGTCGCTTCAAAAATTTTAACAACGCTAAACAGAAAATTTTCACTACTATCCCGATAATCATTTTGGCGATCTTTTTCATCTTGTATAAAATGTTTGGCAGCTATCGCAAAGTTTTGATCGTATTATCTTCCGTACCTTTTGCTTTAAGTGGCGCGATTATTTTGTTATTTATTTGCCGTATTCCTATCACCATTTCTGTTTACGTCGGATTTATCGCATTGATTGGCATTAGCTTGCTCAACTCAATTATTTTGATTAATAGCTTAGACAAAAACATCGATATTAAGTCAGCTTGCTTGTCACGTTTCCGTCCAATTTTAATGACTGCGATTGTGGCTAGCTTGGGATTTTTACCAATGTCATTTGGTCACGGAATTGGAGCAGAAGTTCAGCAACCAATTGCAATCACAGTAATTGGCGGCATTATCAGTTCAACTGCGACAACCCTGATTTTGATTCCGGCTTTAATTAAAAAATTCTTAACCAACCCAAAAATTAATCATGAAAATTAAATCACTATTTTTAGTAGCGTTCTTTGTTTCTTGTTCAATGAACGGTGCCAACGCTAAACTAACTATAAACAGTACTGACATCGCACCAAACGCTTTGATCGAAAATAAATTCGTCTTCAACGGATTTGGTTGCAGCGGCGAAAATAATTTTCCTCAAATAAGCTGGAGCAGCCCGCCACTTGGAACTAAAAGTTATGCTCTAACAGTTTATGATCCTGATGCTCCTACAGGAAGCGGCTGGTGGCACTATGTCGCAGTTAACATTCCTCTAAACTACAATAGCCTTCCAGCAACAATTGCAGCAACCAACAAGTTTGAAGTAAAAGACGGAATCAAACAAGTTCGTAACGACTTCGGAGTTTACAATTTCGGCGGCCCATGCCCTCCAGTTGGCGACAAAGCACATCGTTATATTTTCACAATTTATGCACTGAAAACTGATAAACTTGATGTGCCGGCAACAGCTACTGCGGCACTTGCTGGGTATATGATTAATCAAAATGTTGTGGGGAAGGCTAGCTTTACTGGATTTTATAAAAGGTAGGAAGTTCCTATACTTGCTTTGGGTTTAGCTGAGCTTGCGTAGTATTGGAGTTTTGTGAGATCGTAATATTGAAAATTAGCTGGATAAACCCCCCGACCCCTGCGGGGCCACCCCCCTTGACAGGGGGGCAAAACCGAACTCTCGCCCCCCTGTCAAGGGGGGTGGCCCCGCAGGGGTCGGGGGGTTTCTTTAGCCAATCTCGTACAGTCCAGTAGCAGTCAAAACCTACTCCACCAAACTCTTAGCAAAACTCTTAGCATCAAATTCCTGCAGATCTTCAATCTTCTCACCAAGTCCAATCGCGTAAATCGGCTTCTTAAATTTATCCGCCAAAGCTACAACTATTCCACCTTTCGCTGAACCATCAAGCTTAGTCACCACGAGTCCGGTAATTCCCACAATCTGATTAAAAACTTCGAGCTGCTGTTTAGCATTCTGCCCAATTGTAGCATCAAGAATCAGCAAATTTTCGTGCGGCGCAGCTGGTTCAATTTTTTTCAAAACTGTATTTATTTTCTTCAGCTCATCCATCAAATTTTGTTTGTTTTGCAGTCGTCCTGCCGTATCGATAAGAAGAAAATCGACCGCATTATTTTTAGCAAAAGTCAGCGCCCGAAATGCAACTGCAGCCGGATCTTCACCATCTTTCGTTGCCTCAATAATTTCACAATCGGCTCTTTTTGCCCAAACTTCTAACTGCTGAGAAGCCGCTGCTCTAAAGGTATCACAAGCAGCGATAACAACTGTTTTGCCCTGATTTTTTAGGTTGAAAGCAACTTTGCCGATTGTTGTAGTTTTACCCGCACCGTTAACACCGTTAAAAATTATTACCTGCGGTTTTGCTTCTGATTTCATCTCTAAACTCTTCTGACAAGGCAGCAAAATTTTCTCAATTTCAGCACTTAAAAAACTTCTAACTTCTGCATCTGAGATATTTTTGTGAAATTTTTTCGCAGCAAAATCGCTAATGATTCTTGTCGCAACTTCAGTTCCCACATCAGCCATAATCAGGGCTTCTTCTAATTCATCAATAATTTCAGAATCGAGTTTTTTATGACTAAAAATTTGCGAAATTGCCGTTGAAATTTTCGAAGACTTCACCAGCTCGTTACCAATTTTTGATTTTGAAAAAAACCCGAACATAAATTTAATTTAAATGATTATTTGCGTCCTAGATAATTTTCCGGATTCACCGCATCTCTGCCTTTACGCAAACCGAAATAAAGCTGCGATGAAGTCACATTTCCTGTTGACCCAACTTCACCAATTTTACCCATTTTACTTACTTTCTGTCCGCGTTTAACCGAGATTTTTGACAAGTGCGCGTAAGCTGAAATCCAGCCACCGGAGTGTTTAACGATGATAAGATTACCATAACCTTTTAACTCGTTACCAGCATAGGAAACCACACCATCCTCAGTAACTCTGACAGTATCACCTTCTGCGGCTTTGATATTGATTCCATCATTATAAAGACCACCTTCTTTTGGACCGAATTTAGAAATAATATCACCATGTAACGGCCATGAGAAATGATTCATTTTATCCAAAGTTCTCTCGATAAATCCCGGCGAATCTTTTGATTTTTCTTCCGTTGTCGCAGATTTTTCTTTGCTCGCCACTACAACCGAAGATTCATCGGCACTGTTGAATTTCATGATTCTGACTCTCTGACCAACTTCAAGTTGATAAGGAGCTTTCAGATCATTCATCTCAACTAAACTATCAATATTCATTTTATAAAGACGGGCGATTGAGTAAAGCGTATCACCGACTTCAACTTCGTGATAAGTCGGTGCAGGAATAGTTAACTTATCGCCGTTGTTCAATTTGTAAGGCGGCACCAAATTATTTTGTTTAATCAAGTCACGCAGCGGCACCTGATATTTTCTCGAAATAGTGTAAATCGTATCACCTTCACCAACTTCAACTTGATGATTTTTTAAACCAGTTTGAACCGCCGTTTTTTTACCAACATTACGATATTTGTCTTTGTTGAAGTTATTGTATTTTCCGTAATAACTTTTGCCGCGATTCACTACTTGCGCTGGTTTGTGCGCACAGGCAAAACAAAAAATCAAAGAAAGAAGCGCTAAAAAAACTTTGCAGCTTGTTTTTGATTTACTCATGTTATTCATTTTATTTTCTTTAATCTGCTTAGAGCCAAGTAATTTAAGAGCTGATCGCAAACAATCAATTATCGACATGAATTTTTTTTCTAATCTCAACTTGCTGCTGCCATTTTCTGCACAAATTTTCTTAGTTGCAATTTTCGGTCTAATTTTTGGCTCATTCGCCAGCCTGTTGAGTCATCGTTTTTCCACAAAACAAGCCGTGATTTTTTCACGTTCTGAGTGCACTAAATGCCATTTCAAACTTACAGCCAGAAATTTGATTCCGTTATTTTCTTGGATTTTCCAACGCGGCAAATGCACTAATTGCAAACAAGAAATTTCTATTCGCTATCCTCTAATCGAGCTCAGCATGGCGCTTTCTTTTATGATTATATTTTTAACTTTCCCAGTAATCGACCTGCGATTGATTTTATTGTGCCTGATTTCCTTTGTATTGATTATCATGTCGATAACTGACCTAGAACATTACCACATCCCCAACATTGCTCAATACTTGCTAGCAATTTTTGTAATTTTACTGCGCATCAATGACGGCGGAACTTACGGTGCTCTTACCAATCTCAAAGCTGCTTTTCTCTATCTTGGATTCGGTTTACTGATGTTAACATTCTTTTATGTTACTACCAAAATCGAAGCGATTGGCATTGATGACATCAAATTTTTCTTCATCGCTGGCCTACTTTTAGGATCAAATTGCTTTCTAACATTTATGCTGCTCAGCGGCATTTTAGGTGCTGTATTTGGTAATTTCTGGCAAAGAATCAAACACGATTCCAGCTTTCCTTTCGGGCCGCCAATCTGCGTCGCTCTTTATTTTTGCATGCTTTATGGCAACAAATTCGATGCCATCGAAACCTTAGGATCTCTCATTTTTTAACAGCGATTTCTTTATACTATCGCGATGAAAAATATGCTGTTTTTTGTCGCTGTCTTTCTTGTCTTCAAAAACGAATTTCTGCAAAAAGAATCCACTTAGTTTTAAACCATCAAGCAGCTGTTCTTCATCGTGTTCTTCATCTTTCACTAAAAAGTTTGGTAACTTCAACAGCTTACTCTGATAAGGCTTTCCAATTTCATAAGAAACAGCCCGCGCTGATTTTGGCGATACAAAAGCTAGATCATCTTCACTTTCGGTCACCGCACAAGAAGATAGATCAATTTCGTAGCCCAAAGTTTTTAGAATCTTGAGTTCTAACTTAACGTAATCTGCCAAAAAGTCTTTTTTATCCGAAGATTCTTCGCTCAATTTTTGTAAGAAATTTTGCAATTTATCAAAAAGTTTTTCGTGAACTTCTCGCTCAAGAAAAACGTTGTCTATTATTGAAAATATTGAGTGAACACAACTTAAGCGCAATTTGTCGAACATCATTTTGGCACAATAGCTTCTTTCCAAATCTACCGCAAAAAACTGACCTAAGTTTTCTTCAATTCGTGCCCGATATTCAAAAGAAATGAGATTGCCGATTTGGTAATTTGCTTTGTCTTTACTTGATCTAATTGACTTCACAAATCCGGTATAAATTCCGTGATGCTGTGAAAAAACTTTCACAATTGCCGAATTCTCGCCGTATTTTTTTAAACTGATGATGATGCCGTGATCGTTAAATTTCATCATTTAGAAAATTTAATGCTGCCACAGTGTCGCTGAACACAAGCTTCTGCGAGAATTGATGACGAAACCAAGTTAATTGTCTTTTAGCGTAATTACGAGTTTTTTGCGTAGCAATTTCCAGCATTTTTTCTCGACTTATTCTGCCATTCATAAAATCACGGATCTCTAAAAATCCTAAAGTTTTAGTGATTTGCATATCGTCACTAACACCCTGATTTATAAGGCTACGAACCTCATCAAATGCCCCAAGATCAAGCATCTTTCCAAAACGGAAATTACAATTTTTGTAAAGCTCGTTGCGATCAGGATTTAAATTCACATGCACAAAATCGACATCCGGAAAAAGTTTCTTAGTTGGCTGATTTTGCCACCAACTAAAAGTTTTTCCAGTTTGCTGCAGAACCTCATAAGCCCTGATAAGACGCTGTTTATCGAGAATTTCATCTTCACCCATTTCAATCAATTTCTTCTGGAATTCTTCTTTGCCCAATTCGTCAAAAAGTTGGCGTGAGTTATTGCGAACTTCTTCATCAATTTCAGGAATTTCCGAAATTCCATCAACTAATTTTGAAATATACATGCCACTTCCACCAACAATTACCGGCATTTTATTTTCGCGCCGGATCTGCTCTACTATTGGCTTTAAAAGATTTAACCAAATTCCAACTGAAGAAGTTTCGTGCGGCTTAAAATGTGAATATAAAAAATGCTTAGCTTGTTGCTTTTCTAAATCTGAAGGCTGCGAAGACAGAATTGGCAAGCCTTCATAGATTTGAAGTGAGTCCGCATTGATAATCGCAATGTCTTTTTTTTGTGCTAAATTTAGCGCCAGCCCTGATTTTCCAGAGGCTGTCGGCCCTGAAATTATAACGATTCTTTGAGACATTTGGCGAGTTTTTTTAAATCATCAGGAAGCGGAATTTCAAACGACATTTCTTTTTCTGATCTTGGATGCATAAAGCTGATTTTGTAAGAGTGCAAAGCTTGACGCGGAAAATCGCGAACTAACATTTTTGCTTCTTCCGATAAATTTTTTGGCGGCATCCTTTTCGCCGAATTATACAGCTGATCTCCAATTAAAGAATGTTTCACCGACTCAAGATGGATGCGGATTTGATGCGTCCTACCAGTTTGCAATTTACACTCAACCAAACTAGCAAATCCTTCACAGAAAACTTCTTTAGTTTCGTAATTGGTAATAGCATCACGCCCTAAAGTTCGTGAAATCGACATCTTCAAACGATTGTGTTTTGAGCGCACAATATTTTTATCAATCATACCTTTCGCGGGCTGAACAACTCCGTAAACAAAGGCGAGATAAGATCTTTTAATCTCGCGATCTTTTAATTTTTGGCTCAAAATTTGGTGAGTGAAATCGTTCTTCGCAACCAACATCAAACCCGAAGTATCCTTGTCTAAACGATGCACAATTCCCGGACGAAATTCGCCACTAATTGATGAAAGTTTATTAGCGTGAGTGAACAAAAGCGCATTCACCAAAGTATCGTCTTGATTGCCTGCGCCGGGATGAACCGTAAGTCCGGCAGGTTTGTTGATTACGAGTAAATCTTTATCTTCAAAAACAATTTCGAATGGGATTTCTTTTGCCAATAAATGTGAAGGTTTTGGATCTGGCAAAGTAACCGAGATTTTTTGACCCAATTTTATTTTTTGCGAAGCAGATTTGAATGCCTGATCTTTATCATCAGACACCAATTTTTCATCAATCAAATTCTGAATTTTACTACGAGTAACTTCTGGTTTTTCCGCCAAAAATTTCAGCGTCAAAAATTTATCAAGACGCAAGTTTTCTTCGTTCTCGGTTACAACAAATTCAAATTTTTCCATTTTATAATTTCCATATCCCTTCTGTCGGTTGAGCTTGTCGAAACTTCGTGAGATTCTTTCTGCTACATTTTAGCAGCAGGATTCTCACGAAGTTTCGACAAGCTCAACCGACAGAAGGGTTTTATAATTTTTTAACTACGACTTCTCTGCGCTCTTCCCCAAGAATTTTAATCTCAATCTCAGTATAATTTTTCGGCAAAAATTTTTGAGCAATTTCTGGCCATTCAATCAAACAAATACCATTTTTTAAAGCCTCAAAAAAGCCAATATTTTCAAGCTCGTCCGCACTTTTTAAACGATATAAATCAAAGTGAAAAACTTCACCTTTTCTAGTGTCGTAAGAATAAACTAAATTGAAAGTCGGACTTAAGACTTCACTCGATTTTTCCTGCAGCGCATTAATAAAATTTCGCGCAAAAAAACTTTTACCCGCACCCAAAGTGCCCTTCAAAGCAACTACATCACCAGTTTGCGATGATGATGCTAATTCCTTGGCGAAATCCGCCATCTCAGCTTGTGAGTGTAAGATGATTTTTTTCACAATAAGTCAAAAACTGTTTCAATTGGCACATGATCTGATGGCTGAGTTTCAATCCGAAAATCACGATAAATATTCATCGACTTGAGATGATTTTTTAAATTTGGCGTTGCCCAAATATGATCCAATCGACGACCGCGATCTGACTTTAGAGGATCAAGCCCGCGATAGCTCCACCAACTATAAAGTTTTTGTTTTTCATCAACAAAATGGCGATGGGTATCAATCCAGTTCAAACCATTTTGCAAACGCATCAATTTTTCCACCTCAATTGGTGTGTGCGAAACAACACTCAGGAGCTGTTTGTGTGACCAAACATCATGCTCAAGTGGCGCAATATTCATGTCGCCAACCATGATGATTTTTTTGTCTTTTTGCGGCGTAAAATAATTATGCATCCAATCAACAAATTTCAGCTTGTGGTCAAATTTTGAATTAAGCGTAACATCAGCAATATCACCACCTGCTGGCACGTAAAAATTATGCAATTCAACTTCGCCAACTTTAGTTTCAAGTGAACAAGAAATATGACGTTTATGACCATAATTTTCGACATCAATTGCCTCAACTTTTGTCAGCGGAAATTTCGATAAAATCGCCACACCGTTGTAAGATTTTTCACCAGAAAAAATTACATGTTCAAAACCCAAAGCTTTGACTTTCTTGAGCGGAAACGCTTCATCAGCAACTTTAATTTCTTGCAGACAAATCAGATCTGGATTGGCTAATTCAACAAATTTTTCCAACAATGGCAGCCGCAACCGCAGTGAATTGATATTCCAAGAAACTATTTTCATTACTGGATTTCGTAAGTGATTGAAACACGCGACGTAATTTTTTGCTCACCACCTTCAATTGGCGGCGGAGGTGCAGAATCAAAGCTTTCAGAGTTTGCCATTTTGGCCATCATCATTGGACGCGGCGACCTAAAATTACCGACAGGTTCTTCATAAAATCTGACAATCTTTCCTAAATTTACGCCTAAATTTTTGGCAGTTTCTCGAGCTTTTTCTTTAGCATTTTTAATCGCTTCTAACTGAGCTTGCGACTTCAATTTCTCAATATCGCCAACTTCAAAAAATGGCCCATTTATTTCAGAAATTTCTAACGCCGAAATTTTGCTCAAAATTTCTCCCGCTTTTTTGATGTCGCGAATTTTTACCAAAATAGTTTGTGAAGCTTCGTAACCCTCCAAAATCTGCTTGTAAGTAGGACGATTCTGATAGCTGTATTTCGGATTAATGCGATAATCAGCAGTTTGAATGTCCTTTTTTTCAACTAAGTTTTCTTTGAGTAATTCGATTAATTTATTGGTTTTAGTCGCTGCTTTGGCTTCAACTTCTGATGTGGTTGGCGCTGTTTCGTAAACACGGATATTAAAGCTGGCAATGTCAGGAACAGCGTTGACTTCCGCCATCCCAGAAAAGCTAATTTGATTTACGGCATTAACCGATTTGGCTTTAATTTTCAGTTCGGCAATTGAAACAAAACTGAAAGTGAAAAGTGTAAAAATCAGCGCCGAAAAAGTTATCAGAATTAGAGCGCGATTTTTTGATTCAGAAAAAAATTGCATAGTTTAGAATTCTATCCTCCAACATTTTGCAGCCTGCTCCGCAAGCCATTTTTGCCTTTTTATGATTGTGGAATGATTCCACTCTTCATATTCAGCAAGTTGAGATGTGATTCTATAAGAACTTTCACCAAATAAGATCTTCTTTTGTTGAAATGGCTTGGTTGAAATATCCTTATTGGTTTTTTTATCTAACAAAGTCATGTTTCCAAAAGAACTAGAATCTCCCTCCTCGAAATCGTTGTTAGACCACCATGTATAAGATTCCCACTTTTGCGGCAAAATATGTTCTAAAGTAACTTCACTTTCATCAATTGAAAATCCTGCATTGATTGATTTCTCTAATCTCATCAAAAGATAGCGTGCTTTTTTATCAGACTGACTTGTTTTTATCTCTTTCCTCAAAAAATCAGATCTAAAATCATCATCACTAATATAAATTTCCTTCAATTTTTCTTTGATCTGGGAAAGATTTCTAATTCTTTGATCTGAAATTTCTAAAGCAATTTGGTTGTAAATTCTTTCTTGATCATTTGCCTGACGTTGACCTATCACGTTATAACGAATCGACACTGCATCAATGTAACCAATAACTTTACAAAACTCTTCTTTGCTAAAATTTTTGTAAGCCGCAATCAGAAGTGAATAAGGCTGACTAATATTAAAATGTTTCAAAGTTTTTAGCGGATCCTTTGCCATCTTAAACTCATCTCCAATCCAGAACTCTTCTTCGTGATTTTTATCGCTATCCAGAGCGGCAAAAATTTCTGATGATTCCTGAAGTTCGTTCAAATAAGAAAACAGTAGACTCTTGTTTGTTATACTACTTTTAATCGCCCTAAAAAGTTGATTTTGTCTGGTCGATTTATTTTTACTGTTCCAATGAACCTGAATAAATTGTGAAAAATCTGATTTTCCTAGATTTTGTGTTATAGACTCCCATTTATCTTCTAACTGCTCTATCTCCTCATCACTTATCTGACCTTTTTCATCAACCATTGAAAATAGGTGGTTTTTTATAAGATCAGGAGTTGATAACTTAACTCCTCTAGCATTAAGAGTTTCGAATACCTTATAGGCATTTAGATCATTGCTTACCGTTATCGAAGTAAAAAACAAAATATCAGACATTTTATCAATAAACCGAGCTATTTCTCCTCCATCTTCCGCAAATTCACTATCTTCTATTTTTTTAGTAAAAAACTTTTTTGCTTTTAGTAAAAGACGTTCCGATTTTTTAATCTTAGTCTGTTGAACATGACCTCCTAAATTACACAAAGAACGGAAATAGGACTGATTATTTCTATTAAGTTTTAGTTTTGGCTTAGTAACCAAAGATACTGGATCGGTGAATCCAATATAGGTGTTTTTTAAGGTATCTAATCGTGTTTTATTGTTATTTTTATTCGTATCGTTTGAATCTTTCTCTATCAAACGACCAATATTTTCTAATGCCGCCAGAATCAATATCATCAAAGTAGTAATTCTTTGTTGCCCATCAATTATTTTGAATTCTTTGTCATTGACCGACTGCAACACTAAATAACCCATGTAGTGACTTTGTTCATCGGTATTTTTTTCTTTCAGTTGTTCGATAATATCCTGCCACAAATCTTCCCATTGCTCACTATCCCAAGAATAGTCCCGCTGAAACTTTGGAACTACGTAAGTAATGCCATTACCTATAATCTTACGGAAAGATTCGTTTGAAGTGTTAAAATTTTTCGACATAAAGCTTATTGTTTCAATTAGGTAGTTTTGGTTTCAAGCCTTGGGAATAAACCTTTTGGCTCATTAATTTTGTGATCAGCTTTTAAAGAAAAATCACCATTTACAAATTTCAAATCGCGCTGATTTTTCTCAACGTTGAGCAAATCTAACATGCGAGCCGAAATCGTTGGAACAAAAGGTTGGAGAGTGATCGCAAGACAACGCAAACTTTCAGCAATTGTTGACAACACCATGTTCATCTCTTCGTAACGATGCTCTTTTTTCATGGTCCATGGCGCTTTTTGATCAACAAACAAATTACAAGCACGGGCAAAATTTACGATTTTTTCAATCGCTTCATCAAAGGCAAATTTATTCATTTCGAAAGTGACTTCTGCTGGCAATTTATAAGCTTTCTCGAGCAATTCCTTAGCATCATCGTAGTAGGAAATATTGACGATTTTTCCGTCGTTATTTTTGTAAACCATCGACAAAATTCTTTGCGCTAAATTACCAATATTATTCGCTAATTCAGCGTTAATACGGGTGGTAAAATTTTTGCGGGAATAATCGCCATCATTGCCGAAAGGAACTTCACGCAACAAGAAATAACGGAAGTAATCAACTGCTTGCGAGTCGTCGCAACCAAAGGTTTTGAGCCATTCTAACTCAGCATGAGGATCGATAACATTTCCTAAAGATTTAGAAATTTTTTGACCTTCATTAGTCCACCAACCGTGCGCAAAAACTTTGTTCGGAAGTGGAATTTGCGCCGCCATTAAAAAGGCTGGCCAATAAACGGCGTGGAATCGCAAAATATCTTTACCAACAACGTGAACCGGTGAATCAGTTGTGTCGCACCAAAATTTCTGAATTAGTGGATCTTGAGTATTGGGAAAACCAAGTGCTGAAATGTAGTTGGCCAAAGCATCGAGCCAAACATACATCACGTGACTTTCTTCACCAGGAACCTTCACACCCCAACCAAAAGAGGTGCGCGAAATTGATAAATCACGAAGTGCCCCTTTGACGTAATCTTTTCCACCACGAACAAAAGACAAGACTTCGTTAAGCTTAGATGCAGGCTGCACAAAATCAGGAACTGCTTCGTAAAGTGCTAATAATTTATCTTGAAATGCTGAAAGTTTGAAAAAGTAACTTTCTTCTTTGTGCCATTCAACATCAGCACCTGTGGGAGCTTTGCCGTTTACCAATTCATCTTCACCGTAAAACGCTTCATCACGAACAGCGTACCAACCCTCATAAACACTTTTGTAAATCCAGCCGTTTTTTTCCAAGATACACCATAATTCTTGCGCTGATTTTTTGTGACGTTCTTCGGTTGTGCGAATAAAATCATCATTGCTCAAATTCAATGTTTGAGCTAGTTCACGAAACTTTGCCGAAATTTCATCACAAAATTGTTGCGGAGTTTTACCGCGTGAAATTGCCGATTTTTCAACTTTCTGACCATGTTCATCGGTACCAGTTAAAAATCTTACATCAAAGCCTTCAAGCCTTTTGAATCGAGCCATCACGTCACATGAAATTGAAGTATAAGCATGACCAATATGCGGCACATCGTTAACGTAATAAATTGGCGAAGTGATGTAAAAATTTTTGTAACTCATTGTTTTTTGATTTATGATTTGTAATTTCACCTTGATTCTAGAAGCTTCTGCGCAGTCTTTAAAACCTGCACAAAATAATCAATTTTAAATTCTAATGTCATTCATACAAAAACTCGAAGGCATTGTTGCGAAACATGCTGAGTTAGAGAAAAAACTCGCTGATCCTTCTGCCTTGGGTCAAGAATATGCCAAAATTTCTAAAGAACATTCGGATATGGGACCGATTGTTGAATTGATTAATATCTACAAAAAAAACACCCAAGATATTGCCGACATCACAGAAATGCTTGCTGCGGGTGATGTGGATAAAGATATGAAAGACATGCTCGAGCAAGAAAAATTTGACCTCGAGCACAAAATTCCACAACTCGAAGAAGAAATTAAATTGTCGCTAATTCCAAAAGATGCTGCTGACGAAAAGAACGCGATCCTAGAAGTTCGCGCCGGAACTGGTGGAGAAGAAGCTGCGCTTTTTGCACAAAGATTATTCGCGATGTATCAAAAATACGCCGAAAAAAATCGTTGGAAATTCGAAATTCTTTCAATTTCTGATACCGGTCTTGGTGGCTATAAAGACGCATCCGCAACAATTACCGGACGAAATGTTTTCGCGCGTTTAAAGTTTGAATCTGGTGTTCATCGTGTTCAACGCGTTCCTGAAACTGAAAATCAGGGTCGTGTTCACACTTCAGCCGCAACAGTTGCCGTACTTCCTGAAGCTGAAGAAGTTGATATTAAAATCGAAGAAAAAGATTTGAGAATTGACGTTTTTCGCTCAAGCGGTCCGGGTGGACAGTCAGTAAACACAACGGATTCAGCAGTTCGAATCGTACACATTCCAACTGGCGTAACTGTTTCAATGCAAGATGAGAAATCGCAAATTAAAAACCGCGAGAAAGCAATGAAGGTTCTGCGCTCTAGACTTTACGAAGCTGAACGCGAAAGAATCGAAAAAGAAATTTCTGCCAGCCGTAAAGAACAAATCGGCAGCGGCGATAGATCTGAACGCATCAGAACTTACAACTTCCCGCAAAGCCGCGTTACAGATCATCGTATTAATCTTACTAGCTACAGAATTGACGATATCATGCTTGGAGAATTAGACGAATTCATCAATGCTTTGACAGCTGATGATCGCGCTAGAAAATTATCCGGCAGCGAAGAATAACAAATCATGGCTGAACTTAATAGCTGGAAATGGTTTGTAACCCCGTCTAACCGTTCATGCCTTTTTTTAATTAAGAACTGAACGTGTGAACAGGTTTACAAACCCCGTCCAGCCAAAAATTACAGAGTTTCAGAAATGCCAAAACAACTTTGCTATTTTTTCATTTTTCTTCTCTTCAACTTTAACGCCTTCGCTCATGGCGATGGCTATCTTCCCCTGGGTGACGGACGCATTTCCACCTCAGCAAAACAAGGTTACATTTTTTCCTGCCAAACTAATTTCAACGGCGGCGGCGCCTTTCGTGACGGCGATTGGATCAAAGGCAACAAATGGAATCCAAATGGCAAACCTTTGGTGCAAGGTAGTGTTTCTTGGCCAAATCATCTTTTTACGATCAGCACTCAAGATAATAAACGCCTGATTAAATCCAACGATCTTCCGGATCATCCAACCGGAATTTTTCCGATTGGCTATTCCGATCCTGCTTATTATTTCGATCGTAATCCCAACTCAATTTTGGAACAAAATATTGTTTTAACCATGCCAACTGAGCCAAAGCTAGCAGCGCATCCTAGCTGTCTCGACATGGGAATGATCGGCATCGCTTTGACTGGCGTAGCAATTTTTAATGGTTTGGACGCAATGGGTCGTGACGCTGCGGCGCATGAAATTCAAGATTCTTGTAATGGTCATCCTGAACGTCAGGGAACTTATCATTACCATAATCTAAGCCCGTGCATGAAAGACAAAAGCGGCAAGCAAGGCAAACATTCTGACCTTGTTGGTTACGCAATTGACGGCTTTGGAATTTATGGCGAATTTGGTGAAAATGGCAAACAGCTCAGCAATAAAGATTTGGATGAATGTCACGGACACAGCCATTTGACTACCTGGAACGGTATACCACAAGAAATTTATCATTACCACTTAACCCGCGAATATCCTTACACTTTAGGATGTTTTAGAGGCGAAGTTGCCAGCAAATCTCGCAAACAAATGCCAGCGAAAGAAGATGGACCTTGGGGGGCGCAAGGCAAAACTGATCGCAATCCACACGCTGTTTTACGTCAAGTTGCTGCAGAGTTGAATGTTGATGAAAGAGCTTTAGCCGAAGCAGTTGGACCGCCGCCACCGAATTTTTATCGCGCATCGAAGCAGCTTGGAATTAGTGAAGAGAAGCTGAGAAGTGCGTTTGAGAAGGCGAGGAAGAGTCAGAATAACTGATAGTTTAAGCTGTGATGTTTTAAAGTATGAATCCGTCTAAAGAAACCCCCCGACCCTACGGGCTACCACCCTTAACAGGGGGGCTTGGAGTTCTGCTTGCCCCCATGTTAAGGGTGGTAGCCCGTAGGGTCAGGGGGTTTCTTTAGGCAGACTCACAACATCTAAGAAAATGTTTAAAAAATATCCGCCGCCGAAATCTTTTTGATATCACCCTCAACTTCCAGAACCAAATTCCCTTCCACATCAAGATCACGAAAAATACCCAAAATTTCTTCGCCATTATTTTTCACCTTAATCTGCTGATTAAGTCGAAAAGCACTTTGAAGCCATAATTTTCTGATTCCTTCAAAACCAAAATTTAACCAGTTTTGGTAAAGATTTTCAAACTGATCTAAGAATTTTTTCAGCGCAATTTCTGGCGATATTTCTGCACCAAAATTTTTCAAATTACTTGCCGGAAAGATTGTTTGATCGGGGTTGGAGGTAATATTTAAGCCAATTCCGACAATCACGAATTCACAACCATTTTGCGAAAAATCACTTTCCAGCAAAAGTCCGGCAACTTTTTTTTCGTTAATCAAAAGATCATTCGGCCATTTATTTTCGACTTTCTGATCACTTACCAAACTTTGAACCGTAAGCCTTAAAGCCGCGATCGCCAAAAAAGAAATTTGCGGAATGTTAGCCAATTCAACTTTTGGCTGCAGCACTAAAGAAAAGTACAAATTGCCTTGCGGAGAGCTCCAAGATCTTGATTCACGACCCTTTCCGCCAGTTTGCATGTCGGCTAAAATAATTTCGTGATCAAAAATATTTTTGCTCCGCGCCATTTCCAAAGCAGTTTTGTTGCTGCTTTCAAGGCTTTCAAATTGATGAATTGTGAATTTTTTATGAGTCCAATTTTTCATCTTACAAATACGAAATTAGTTTCATCCGACAATGATTTTTCAAAACGATAATTTTCGATTTTAAAATCTTTCAATTTTTGTGGATCAGAAATTTTATTTTTAATGATAAAATCAGTCATTAGTCCGCGCGCTTTTTTGGCGTTGATTCCGATGATTTTGTAAACGCCATTTTTGTTCTCTTTAAAAATTACATTCACAATTTTTGCCGAAATTTTTTTAGGATTTATTGCACCAAAATATTCTTCCGAAGCCAAATTTATAATATGCTCTGCACCAGCTTCTTTAGTTTCCTCGTCAAGCTTTGCCGAAATTTTATCGCCCCAAAATTCGTAGAGATTTTTGAAGTCCGTTTTACTTTTTTTAAAATCAGTTCCCATTTCCAAACGATACGGCTGCATCAGGTCTAGCGGCTTCAAAAGACCATAAAATCCTGATAAAATGCGCAGATTTTTTTGCGCAAAATCCCAATCTTTCGCTAAATAATTTTGTTTATCGATTCCTTGATAAACATCGCCATCAAACACCAACAAAGCTTGTTTTGAATTTTCTAAATCAAATTTCGTCGCGAAATTTTGGAAACGATCAAAGTTCAAGTCGGCTAATTTTTTGCTGATTTCCATCAATTTTTCCAAATCTGAACTAGAAAAATTTTTTAAAACTTTAGACAGTTTTTGCGTCTCCTTTTCGAAATGTGGAATCGTAAAATTTTTGTGAGAAATTGTTGAATCATAATCCAACGATTTTGCAGGTGAGAGTAGGATAAACATAATTACTTGCTTTTAGGGCTTTAGATAAATAAAAATCGCGGCGCACTTCTCTTTGATCTTCCACAATTTTCAATAAATATGACACAAGAATTACCTCTAATGCGCAAAGCAACCGCTGTTTGGTTGGTTGAAAATACTTCACTTACTTTTGCTCAAATCGCTACGTTTTGCGGTCTTCACGAACTTGAAGTCCAAGGTATCGCTGATGGTGACGTTGCTTCTGGTATTATCGGACAAAATCCAATTCTTTCTGGTCAACTTTCTCGTGAAGAAATTGAAAGATGCGAAAAAGACGAAAAAGCTAGTCTCACTTTAAAAAGATCAGTTACTAGCGATGTTAAAACTGTCGGTAAAAAAACTGGCAAATATACTCCAATCGCTAGAAGACAAGACAAGCCAGACGGCATTTCTTACTTGTTAAAATACTATCCAGAAATCACTAACAGCCAAATCAAAAAATTGGTTGGTACTACCGACAAAATGATTGAATCAATCAGAACTCGTTCACACTGGAACTTGAAAAACATCAAACCTCGTGACGTAGTTCTTTTAGGACTTTGCAGCCAATCGCAATTCAACGAAATCATCTCTGGCGTTAAAGCTGAAAAAGAAGTCGAAAAGCCTAAGAAAAAAACTAAAGCTAAAGAGACCAAAGCTAAAAAAACCGTTAAAGCAAAAGCTTAATTATGAGTCTAGAAGTTGGAAAAACCGCGCCATTATTTTCTCTTACTTCCGATGAAGGAGAAATTTCTTTGGCTGATCTAAAAGGTAAAAATGTCGTTTTGTATTTTTACCCTAAAGACGACACTCCAGGATGCACTATTGAAGCACAAGACTTCACCAAAAAAATTAAAGAATTTGAGAAGCTTGATTGCATCATTTTAGGCGTCTCAAAAGACAGCGTGAAAAGCCATTGCAACTTCATCAATAAGTATAATTTAGCATTCAATTTGCTTTCTGATGTGAATGGCGAGGTTTGCGAACAATATGGCGTGATGAAAGAAAAATCGATGTTTGGAAAAAAGTATTTCGGCATTGATCGCAGCACTTTTCTAATCGACAAAATGGGCAAAATTGCTCGTGTATGGAATTCAGTAAAAGTTAATGGTCACGTTGAAGAAGTTCTTGAAGCTTTAGCCAAGATACAAAAATAACTTGATTTTGTTAGTGTGATTTCTAGATTGCCGCGCTCTTTCGGGGCTGGCGAAGATTTCATCCTTCCTTTGTGCTAGAGCTGCAAGCCTTATCGATCTCCCTTCCTTTGTTAAATAATTTTGTAGGAACAATGACTAATATCGTGTTGAAAGCTGAAAAAAGAGAAAAACTTGGCTCTTTAGAAGCAAAAAAAATCAAGAAAGCTGGAAAAATCCCAGCTGTTATCTACTCAGCAAAAGGCAATATCAACTTGTCAGTTGATGCCAAAGAATTTGAACATGAATACTATAAAGGTACTTCGCTAACTTCAGTTCTTGAATTGGATCTTGCTGGTAAAAAAATCAAAGTTATCGCCCATAAAGTTGAATTGGACCCAGTTTCTGATCACCCAATTCATATCGACTTCTACAATTGCGACGAAGCCAAAGAAATCAAAGCTCAACCAAAAATTAACTTCGTAAACCAAGATAAATCTCCTGGTTTGAAAAGAGGCGGTTTCCTAAACATTACTGCTAGAAAAGTTTCTGTTCTTTGCGAAGGCGGTAAAAATGTTCCTGAAAAAATCGACGTTGATGTTGGCGTAATGCAAGTTGGCCAAAAAATCAGAGGTAATGATCTAGTTCTTCCTGCTGGTGTTAAGTTGGCTGTAAATGGTAAATTCCTAGTTGCTTCAATTACTGGTAGAACTTCTAAAGCTGAAGAAACTCCAGCTGGCGGCGCAGCTCCAGCGGGTGGTGCAGCAGCAACTCCAGCAGCAGCGAAACCAGCAGCTAAGAAATAATTTAGTTTCCATAAGTTTCACAAAAAAGGGAGTCTTCCGAATGGAGGACTCCCTTTTTTATTGTTTGTAACTTGAGAAACCCCCCGACCCCTGCGGGGCCACCCCCCTTGACAGGGGGGCAAATTCGGCTAAGACCCCCTTGTCAAGGGGGGTGGCCCCGCAGGGGTCGGGGGGTTTGTTTTCCCGGCGATCAACCTTACAACGCCTTCTTCCCTGGCAATCGCGCAAAAATCGGATCAGTAATTTTAGTCGACAGCAAAGTTGCCAACCACACCACAAAATAAAGCGGAAACGGAAAAGCAATTCGCGACTTATTTTTAGCTAAACCATTTTTAATAATTTCCGCCGCCTTAGTTACATCCATCAAGAACGGCATAGGAAATTTATTAACATCGGTCATCGGCGTTTTGACATAACCAGGACAAATTAAATTCACTTCAATTCCGAGCGGAGCAAGATTTCCACGTAAAGCTTCACCATAAACTCGTACTGCCGATTTAGTTGCGCTGTAAGCTGGTGAACTTGGCAAACCACGAAATCCCGCAAGCGAAGAAACAATCGCGATCTGACCTTTTTTTCTCACCTTCATTTTATCAACCACCGGATGAATCAAATTCAGAACTCCATCAACATTGGTAGCAAAAATTTTCTTCACCTGTTCGAAAGATTCAGGACCGCCTTCAGTTCCCGCCGAAATTCCAGCATTGGCAATTACCAGATCTAGCGGATATTTTTCTTCAATTTTATTGATCCAATCCCAAAGCGCGAGCTCGTCAACAACATCAATAATTTCTAAATGAACATTTGCTTTTAATTGCTCACAGAGGATTTTTGTTTCCTGTAATTTTTTTATATCACGACCACATAAAAACAAATTCACATCGGTTGCCGAGTAAGCGAAAGCAAGGGCGCGACCGATCCCACTTCCAGCACCGGTTATTAAAATATTTTTAGGATTCTGCATAAAATGAGAGCGAAATTTATTACGTTTGAAGGAATTGAAGGCTGCGGAAAATCTACACAGGCAAAAAAATTACACGAGTATTTTCAATCGCAAAATATCGCTTCAGTTCTAACTCGCGAACCTGGAGGAACTAAGGCTTCTGAGCAAATCCGTAGCATTTTAATCGATGAAAATCTCGACAAGCTTGAAGCTAAAACTGAATTATTTCTCAACTTCGCCGCACGTTTAGAACATGTTGAGAAGCTTATCAAACCATCACTTGCACAAAATAAAATCGTAATTTCCGATCGTTTTTTTGACTCAACTTATGCTTATCAAGGCAGCGCTTTTGGCATTGATGAAAAACTAATTGATGATGTCAAAAACATGTCGATTAGCAACTTTGTTCCTGACATTACTTTTCTAATCGATGTGCCAGTAGAAACAGCATTTGCACGCATTGCCAACCGAGCAGACAATAATCGTTACGAAAAATTAGGACACGATTTTCACCAAAAAGTTCGGAGTGGTTTTTTGCAACTAGCCAAGAAAAATTCACGAATTAAGGTCATTGATGGAACTCAAAATCTTTCAGAAATTTCCGCAGAAATTATCAAAATTTTAACCTCAAATTAAAACATTATGGCAAAAAGAAATAGAATCGCCCTAGTCGGCGCAGGCAATATTGGTGGCACTTTAGCACATCTTGCTGGTTTAAAAAATTTAGGTGACGTTGTTGTTTTGGACGTCAATGAAGGCGTTGCTAAAGGCAAAGCTTTGGATTTAGAACAATCTTCAGTTGTAGAAGATTTTGATGCCGCAATTTCTGGAACCAGCAACTACGCCGACATCGCTGGCGCTGACGTTGTTATTGTTACTGCCGGAATCGCTAGAAAACCTGGCATGAGCCGCGATGACTTAATGAATACAAATACCGCAATCATCAAATCTGTTGCTGAAGGAATTAAAGAACATGCGCCAAACGCTTTTGTAATCGTGATCACTAACCCACTCGACGCAATGGTTTACGTGATGCAAAAAGTTTCTGGCCTTCCAGCAAATAAAGTTGTTGGTATGGCTGGCGTGCTTGATTCTTCAAGAATGTCACTTTTCTTGGCTCGTGAATTCAATGTTTCAGTTGAAGATGTAAACGCCTGCGTTTTGGGCGGTCACGGCGACACAATGGTACCGTTGATTCGTTACTCTTCAGTTGCTGGCATCCCAGTTCCTGATTTGATCGAAATGGGTTGGACTACTAAAACTAAAATCGAAGAAATCGTTCAAAGAACTCGTGATGGTGGTGCGGAAATCGTAAAACTTCTCGGAACTGGTTCAGCTTTTTACGCTCCAGCTTCTTCAGCGATTTTAATGGCAGAAAGCTATTTGTTCGACAAAAGAAGAGTGTTGCCAGTCGCAGCTAATTTGAACGGTGAATATGGCGTGAAAGATTTGTACATCGGCGTTCCAGCAATCATTGGTAAAAATGGTGTGGAAAAAGTGGTTGAGATTAAACTAAACGCTCAAGAATTGACGATGTTTAATCGCTCGGTTGAGGCGGTTAGAAAGTTGGTTGCGGAAGTTAAGTTGTAAGAATATCGAGATTTTGACGAGAAACCCTCCGACCCCTGCGGGGTCAACCCCTTAACAGGGGGGCCAGGCAGTACTCCAAGCCCCCCTGTTAAGGGGTTGACCCCGCAGGGGTCGGAGGGTTTCTTTAGCCAAATTCCAAAACCATGACCGACATCGAAAACAAAAAATCCAGATTAGTCTTTATCTATTTCTGCATTTTGGCTGCCTTTGCCGCCATAATTTTGCGTATGTTTTTTGTCGTCACTTTTGGAGATAAGGTCAAAGTCAGCAACACCTACGATCAAAGAAAATTAACCAAACGCGGCAATATTCTTGATCGCAACGGAGTTTTGGTAGCAACCGATCTAAAAACAAAATCACTGTATTTAAGCAGTATTCTAATCAAAGATCCGCAAATGGTTGCTACAGCGGTTGCTGGTATATTTCCTGATTTATCTTACCAAGAAGTTTACAAAAAAATTACCGATAACAAAAGCAGTAAAAATTGGATTCTGCTCAAACGTAATCTAACCCCCAGCCAAGCTGAACAAGTACAGAATCTAAAAATTGCCGGATTAATTTTTGAAGATGATCGCATTCGCGTTTATCCACAAAAATCAATTACCAGCCATCTAGTTGGCTATGTCGATCTTGACCGCAAAGGTCTTTCAGGAATTGAAATGCAATACGACAAACAGCTTGCTCGCGGCGGTTTAGATTTACAACTTGCCCTTGATATTCGCGTTCAAGATGTTTTGCACGATGAACTTTCAAACGGCATGGAACAATATCGCGCCAAAGCTGCTGCTGGGATTATCATGGATGTCACCAATGGCGAAGTTTTAGCCGTATCTTCTTTGCCAGACTTTGATCCAAATTTACAACATGAAGCCTCGCCAGAGCAGCGTTTCAACCGTGTAATTAACGGGGTTTATGAGTTAGGCTCCATCTTCAAAATCTTTACCAATACCACTGCTTTTGATGAAAATTTAATAAAGATTAATGATGTCTATAATGTGCGGGATCCAATAAAATACGGTCGTTTTACCATTAATGACGACCATGCTGTGAAAGATGAAATGACTGTTGGCGAAATTTTCGCTTTCTCTTCCAACATCGGAACTGTGCAAATTGCTAAAAAAATTGGCATCGATTTAGAAAAAGATTCTTTGGAAAAATTCGGACTCTTAAAAAAAGTTGATGCTGAATTTCCCGGACTCGGTCGTCCAATTTGTCCAAAACTATGGCGCGAAATTAACCTCTACACAATTTCTTACGGCCATGGTATTGCTATCACACCACTTCACATTGCAACAACCGTTTCAGCAATTTCCAATGGCGGCATTCTTTATAAACCTTCATTTCTTAAACTAACCGACCAACCAAAAGGTGAACGAATCATTAAAGAATCTACCTCAAACATCATGCGCCAAATGCTGCGTAAAGTTGTAGTTGAAGGTACTGGACGCAATTCAAATATCGAAGGTTATGAAGTTGGCGGCAAAACTGGAACTGCCAATCGCGCCGAAGGTGGAGGTTACAATGAAAGATCAACTATGGCTTCTTTTGTAGCTGTATTTCCAATGTCAAAACCGAAATATCTAATCTACGTAGTTTTTGATCGCCCGAACTATACTTTTAATACAGGTGGTATGGTTGCGGCTCCTGTTGCCGGTAAAATTGTGCGCGACATCGCACCAATTTTGGATGTCATGCCGCAGCAAACAACAAATTAGAAAATTACTTCTTTAAAGGTCGACAATAAAGCTCAAGCTTGTGACCAACTAACTCGTAACCCATTTCACGAGCAACTTTATCTTTTAGAACTTCCAATTCTTCACTAAAAAATTCGATCACCTCATCAGTTGTGATATCAACTAAATGATCATGATGATCTTCTCCTTCTAATTTTTCGTAGCGCGCTCGACCTTTACCACCGAAGTCATGTTTGGCGATTACGCCCGATTCTTCAAACATTTTTACCGCACGATACACGGTTGCGATGCCAATTTTTGGACTGATTTTAGAAGCACGACGAAATACTTCTTCAACATCTGGATGATCGTCACTTTCAGAAATTACACGAGCAATTACGCGACGATTTTCGGTAAGTCTAATATTTCTTTCTTCACAAAGTCTTTCGATTTGAGACTGCATATTCAAAGCATCTTAGGGGTTTTAGAAGTAATTAGGCTACAGGCTAATTGCTTTTAATTTTTTAAGCACCGACAATAATTTACCAGCTCTTTCTCATCCCAATCTTCGAAATGATATGACAAAAAATCGCAAAATTATCGAAACCGCCGCTCCTTCTTTAACTTTTGATGATGTGCTTCTGAAGCCAGCATTTTCTAATGTTCTTCCCGCTGACGCTACAACCAAAACCAAAATCACTAAAAATATTTCGCTCAACATTCCGATCATTTCTTCGGCAATGGATACTGTTACTGAAAGCCGCTTAGCGATTGCAATGGCGCAGTCTGGCGGCATTGGTTGCATTCACAAAAATCTTTCGATCAAAGATCAAGCTGACGAAGTTCGTCGCGTAAAAAGATTTGAATCTGGCATGGTTCTCGATCCAGTTACCATAGCCCCCGATGCCACTTTGGGTGATGCACTACATTTGATGAATAATTACGGAATTTCGGGAATTCCTGTAGTAAAATCTGGCAGCAAAAAACTAGTCGGAATCTTGACCAATCGCGACGTACGCTTCGCCACTGACAAAAAACAACCAATCAAAGAGTTGATGACCAAAGACGGTCTTGTTACCGCCAGATCAAACGTAAGTAAGGCGGATGCCAAAGCACTTTTACACAAAAATAAAATCGAACGCATCATCATTACTGACGCAAGCGGCAACTGTATTGGTTTAATGACTGGTAAAGATTTAGAAAAAACCAAACAATTTCCTCACGCTGCTAAAGATGAAGAAGGTCGTTTACTGGTTGCAGCCGCTACTGGCGTAAGCAAAGATGGTATCAAACGCGCTGAAAGTTTAATCGAAGCTGGCGCCGATGTAATCATCATCGACACTGCCCACGGCCACTCAAATGGCGTTATTGAAACTCTGCGTTACCTCAAAAAGACCTATCCAAAACAAAATTTTATCGCCGGAAATATCGCCACCGCTGACGCTGCAAAAGCGTTGGTTGACGCTGGTGCTGACGCTGTAAAAGTCGGTATTGGCCCAGGATCAATTTGTACAACACGTGTAGTTGCTGGTGTTGGCGTCCCTCAATTATCCGCCGTAATAGATGTTGCTGAATTTTGTGACAAAGTAAAAGTTCCGTTAATTTCTGACGGCGGTATTCGCTTCTCGGGAGATCTCGCCAAAGCTATCGCAGCTGGCGCATCTTGTGTTATGCTTGGCGGATTATTGGCTGGCGCTGAAGAAACACCGGGTGAAATTGTATTATTCAAAGGTCGTTCTTACAAAGTTTATCGCGGCATGGGATCTCTTGGCGCAATGGCTCGTGGCTCAGCAGATCGTTATTTCCAAGAAGATGTTTCTGACAAATTGAAATTAGTTCCTGAAGGTGTTGAAGGCCGCGTCGCTTACAAAGGCCCAGTTTCCGACATCTTACATCAACTGGTTGGCGGATTGAAATCGTCAATGGGTTACACCGGCTGCGCTACAATTGATGAAATGAGAAAAAATTGTAACTTCGTACGCATCACTAACTCAGGACTTCGCGAATCACATCCACATTCAATTACTATCACTTCTGAGTCGCCTAACTACACAACTGAGAATTAATTAATCGGGTCGATATCAACTCGTACCCGAATTGATTTAGGAATTTCAAGGTTTTGTAGCACATCGGTGATTAATTTTTGCACGTTACTTTTTTTCGCCGCTTTGAGATTTACCAAAAAATGGTGACGATTCTTAAGGCGCTGAAGTGGTGCTGGCGCTGGTCCGAAAAGTTCAATTTTATCACTAATCGGAAAATGCGCGATTAATTTTTTAGCAAAATTCTTCGCTTCACTTTCATTAAAAGAACTTACTTCAAATTTTACGAAACGTGAGAAAGGCGGTAGATCAAGGGCTTGGCGGTTGTTTATTTCAAAATTGTAAAAAGATCTTTTGTCCGATTTGATGATTTGTTCAAAAATAAAATTCTGCGGATTATAAGTTTGGACAATAACTTTTCCCCTACTCTCACGCCTTCCCGCACGACCCATCACTTGAGTTAAAATTTGGTAAGTTTTTTCTAAAGCTCGCAGTTCTGATGAATAAAGCATCGCGTCAGCATCAACAATCCCAACTAAGCTGAGATTAGGAAAATCATGGCCTTTGACGATCATTTGCGTGCCAATGATGAAATCAATTTCGTGATTTAAAATTTGTGCTACCAATTTATCAACTTCTGCAAAACTGGTAACATTATCGCTGGTAACTAAAGCAATTCTGCTTTCGGGAAAAAGATTTTTTACTTCTTCTGCAACCTTCTCAACTCCTGCACCAATTGAAGTGAGCGTGTCTTTTTCACCACAAAATTTACATTCATGAATTAGCTTTTCTTGATGTCCGCAATGATGACAAACCAACTTCTCTTTTGATTTGTGCAACACCAAATGAAAGTCGCAATCGCGGCATTGATATTTTTTTCCGCAAGTCTTGCAAAGCGTGACTGGTGCGTATCCGCGACGATTTAGAAAAATCATCGCTTGTTTTTTTTCGGCAAAAATTTTCGCCATTTCTTCACGCAATTTTTGCGAAATAAACTGATCTTTGGGCAATTTCTCACGCCGTAAATCAATCAATTCTATTTCATTTTTTTGACCAAAACTTTGTTCTAAAATAAAATGACGATATTTGCCGGAAACAGCGTTGGCATAGCTTTCCAGCGATGGAGTTGCTGATGCTAACACAACTGAAAAATTTTCGATTTTCGCTTTCAAAATCGCCATGTCGCGGGCGTGAAAATTGAACACATCTTCTTGTTTGAACGAAGTGTCGTGCTCTTCGTCAATAATTACTAATTCTAAATTTTTGAATGGAAGCAGCAACGCCGAACGCGCACCAATCAAGACTTTGACCGATCCTTCAGCAACACCGTAAAAAATTTCACGCTTATCTTTTTTAGAAATTTTCGAATGCCACAAAGCTGGTTTGAAACCAAATTGTTCTTCGAAACGTAATAGCAATTGTGAGGTCAGCGCGATTTCAGGAAGGAGAATAAGAATTTGCGCATCGTGTTTTTTTTCTAACATTTTAGCAATTAACGCGAAGTAAATCTCGGTTTTACCAGAACCAGTTACACCATCAAGTAAGGCTACTTCGGAGGATTTTAAATCACTTAATTGATCGAAAATTTCCTGCTGTTTTGGCAATAATTTTTTCAGACGAAATTTCTCGATATCAACTTTTTGTACTAAAGCTTGAGGCGCTTTTTTTACTTTATCAGAGTTTAAAATTCCCAAAAACGCTCGCAGCACCAAACCGCGGGAAGCAAGGTTGTAAGCCGCAAGTTTCTCAATAAATATAATTTGATTTTCGCTAAGTTTTAGACGGGAATTTTTTTCTAAAATCGTCTTAATTTTCTCCATCGCAATTCCCGACGGAGCATCTTTTGAAATCTCAATCACCACGCCCCAAATTTTTTTGCGGCCAAATTCTACGCACACAACATCGCCGCACTCAATGCCACTTTCAGCCTTGTAGCTAAAAGCTTCATCTAGTGCCAAAGGCAATAAAACCTTGGCGAAAATTTCTGACATGCTTGCTTGAATTTAAGAGAATTGAGGAGATAGTTTGAATCACGAATCACAGTCTATCTCTTGTCAAAATCAAACAAAAAACTTTATGAAATTTTTTATCGACTCTGCCGAAATTGCTGAAATTAAAGAAATCGCCGCCTACGGACTTTTGGACGGCGTTACTACTAATCCAAGCTTGATCGCTAAATCAGGTCGCGATTTTAAAGAAGTTATTGCCGAAATTTGCTCGGTTGTTTCTGGCCCAGTCAGCGCTGAAGTTGCTTCAACTGATTACGCCAACATGGTTCGCGAAGGCGAAATTCTTGCTAAAATCGCTAAAAATGTCTGCATCAAATTGCCAATGACATTAGACGGTTTGAAAGCTTGTAAATATTTTTCTGACAAAGGCATTCAAACCAACGTCACACTTTGTTTTTCTGCTGCTCAAGCAATTTTGGCAGCAAAAGCTGGCGCAACTTTTGTATCTCCATTCGTTGGTAGACTTGATGACATCGGCCAAGATGGCATGAATTTGATCGAAGAAATTTGCGATATTTATTCTAACTATCCCGACTTCAAAACCGAAGTTTTGGTTGCTTCAATCCGTAATCCAATCCACATCACAACTGCTGCCAGAATGGGTGCTGATGTTGCGACAATTCCAGGAAAAGTTTTGAAACAATTAATTTCTCATCCGCTAACCACCTCAGGACTTGAGACTTTCGTTAAAGACTGGGCCTCAACCGGACAAAAAATCTAGAATGGCGAAAAAGTGGAAGATTTTTGGCTATCAAACCAACATTGAGTGGTATGATGTCAAAACCAAATTCAAACAGCTTTTGCGTAAAATTACTTACTCTTGGTTGTTTCAAGAACTGCTTTGTTTGATCTTTCTATCTTACATGCGGTTGGTTTTTTACAGCAGCAAAAGGATTTTTATTAATCAGGATTCTGTAATGAATGCCGCGAAAAATAAGACTCCGCTGCTGATTGTATTTTGGCACAATCGTTTGCTGATCGCTCCTTTCGTTACTGTTGCTCCGAAAAAACTTTATCCCGACTGCAATTTTATGACGCTGGCTTCGCGCCACGGCGACGGACGTTTTGTTGGTCGCATCATGGAAAAGTTTAAGCTAATTTCAATTTTAGGATCTTCGCGCGATGGCCGCAAAGCATCACGCGGTATTGATATCGGCAGTTTTAAAAGAATTTTCGAAGGTTTGAAGAAAGGCTATTGTTTGAATATCACGCCAGACGGCCCGCGTGGACCAAATCAGAAAATTAATGGCGAAATCGTAAATATTGCTCGCATTTCTGGAGCGGGAATTTTGGCGGCATCTTGTTCGGCGTCAAGGTTCAAAGAACTCAACACTTGGGATAAATTTAAAATTCCTCTGCCTTTTTCGACTTTGTGTTTTTATTTAGATGAGAAGCCATTTTACATCGACAAAAATGCTGACAAGGAAGAGATGGAAGCGATGAAGATCAAGATTGAAGAAAGAATGAATTTCTTGCAGGAAGAATCTTTGAGAATTGCGTTAGAAAAATAGAACTACTCTTCCGTCACCGCCATCCAAATTGAAGCTACAGCTTGTGCCGCAATTCCTTCACCGCGGCCTAAAAATCCTAATTTTTCTGTGGTAGTCGCTTTAATATTTACGCGACTTTTATTGATGCCCAACACTTCAGACATTTGTTCTTTCATCTGATTTTTGAATTTCAGCACTTTTGGTCTTTCGCAAATAATTGTGATGTCGAGATTCAGAATTTTCGCACCTTTTTTAACCAATAAATGCTTAACAATTTTTAGCATTTCGCGCGAATCAATATTTTTCCATCTGGCATCAGTTGGCGAAAAATGTTCGCCAATATCACCTTCACCGATTGCTCCCAAAAGCGCGTCCATCGCGGCATGAATACCAACGTCACCATCAGAATGAGCATCGATTTTTTTATCAAACTCAATATCGACGCCGCAAATTCTGATTAAATTATTTTCATCTTTTTCACGTTCGCGAAAAGCGTGAACATCAAATCCACTACCGCAACGATTCTCTTCTTTGACATTTTGAATCAACATTGACGCCATACGTTTAGCACGCTCGTAGTCTTCTTCCGTGGTAATCTTAAAGTTATTTTGCGAACCAGGAACAATCGCAACCGGAATGCCGGCATATTCGTTGAGCGCTGAATCGTCGGTAAAATTTAAATCTTTGAATGCGATGTGCGAATTTAGAATATCTTCGTAAATGAAGCCCTGTGGGGTTTGAGCGCGCCACAGATTTTCGCGCTCTAACGTCCACTCAATTTTCCCGTCAGAATATTTTTTCAGCGTATCTTCCACCGCAACCGCCGGAATAACCGCTGGATGAGTTTCCAACTTTTCTAAAATACCATTAATTACACGTTTTGAGACAAAAGGACGCACACCATCGTGAATCAAAACCTTGTCAGGATTATGTTCACGAAGCGCTTCCAAACCGAAGCGAATTGAAGATTGACGAGTGTCTCCACCGAAAACGGGATTTAATAAATCAAGACCAGCTATTGCTTCTTCGTAAAGTGCGATGTCTTCAGGATGGATAACACACATCACATCATCAATTTGCGGATGATTTAAAAACGCCAAAATTGAATGGCGTAAAAGCGGTAAACCAGCAAGAGGCAAATATTGTTTGGGAATACCTTCACCACGATTAAAGCGGTTTCCACGACCACAGGCAGTGATTAGAGCTACGATTTTTGTCATGAATTTTTTGTTGAATTGGATTTTCTGCCGGGCTGTAGGAGAACCCCCCGACCCCTATGGGGCCACCCCCCTTGACAGGGGGGCGAGCAGAACTCCAGCCCCCCTGTCAAGGGGGGTGGCCCCATAGGGGTCGGGGGGTTTCTTGAAATAGACTCGATTTTAGCTATTCCCTAGACTTCCCCGTAATTCTTTTTTCCATTTCTGGACGGAAATTTTTGATAAGTCCTTGAACCGGCCAAGCAGCTGCATCACCAAGAGCACAGATTGTGTGACCTTCAATTTGTTTAGTTAGTTTGTAAAGCTGATCGATCTCAGAAATTTCAGCTTTGCCTTCAACCATACGATCCATAATGCGCATCAACCAACCAGTACCTTCGCGGCATGGCGTGCATTGTCCGCAAGATTCATGTTTGTAGAAATGTGAAAGACGGGCAATTGCAGCAACAACATCTGTTGATTTATCCATTACAATTACACCTGCAGTTCCAAGTCCTGAACCGGCATTTTTAAGTGAATCAAAATCCATCAAAACCGTGTCACAAACTTCTTTGTTTAACATTGGAACAGACGATCCGCCAGGAATTACTGCCAAGAGGTTATCCCAACCACCGCGTACTCCACCGGCATGTTTCTCAATTAATTCGCGCAGAGGAATTCCCATTTCCTCTTCAACGTTACAAGGTTTGTTGACGTGACCAGAAATACAGAAAACTTTAGTTCCTGTATTTCTTTCTCTACCCAAGCCGGCAAACCAAGCTGGTCCACGACGCAAAATTTCTGGAACAACCGCAATTGATTCAACGTTATTGATTACAGTCGGACAGCCGTAAAGTCCGATAAGAGCTGGGAATGGAGGTTTCAAACGTGGTTGACCTTTGTTACCTTCTAAGCTTTCTAACAAAGCAGTTTCTTCACCGCAAATATAAGCACCAGCGCCGCGATGAACATAAATATCCAAATCCCAACCAGAATTGCAGGCGTTTTTTCCGATTAATTTTGCAGCGTAAGCTTCATCAATTGCACGCTGCAGCGCTAAAGCTTCATTGTAATATTCACCGCGGACATAGATGTAACAAGTGTTGGCATTGATTGCTCGAGAAGCGATAAGACAACCTTCGATTAATTTGTGTGGATCATTTCTTAATATATCGCGATCCTTACAGGTTCCAGGCTCAGACTCGTCGGCATTAATTACCAAATAATGTGGTTTACCTTCTTTTGGATCAGATTTTTTTGGAACGAAACTCCATTTAGTACCAGTTGGGAAACCAGCCCCACCACGGCCGCGCAGCCCAGAATCTTTAACTTGCCCAATCAACCATTCTGCTCCCTGATCAAGAAATTTTTTCGTATCAACCCAATCGCCTCTTTTTTTTGCGGCCTCTAAATTAGCTGATTCATAGCCATAAAGATTGGTAAAAATCTTGTCTTGTTCTTTAAGCATTTTAATTTTTTTTAGAAAGTTGGAGGGGGATTCGAAACAGATGGACGAAGGCTAAAAATTATTTCGACAAAATCAATTGCCAAAAAAAACTTCGCAAATAACATCCGATAAACCCTCATTTTTATCCTGTAAATTCACCTACCAATCCTTGAAAATCAAGCGCTCGAGCCAAATGACTCTTTTGAGAAAAATTCTGCTTTCTGTATTGCTCTTAGGCTTGCTTTCCTGTTCGAGTAATAAAGCTGAAGCTGATAAATCGAAAAAAACCAAAAAGTCCGAACAGTCCTCCGCAGACGCAATTCCAAGTTTTTCAAAACTTATAATGACCCCCCCGCCTCCACAAATTGGTGGCGATAAAACTATTTCTTTTTCAGTTACCGACCAAGTTCCATTAAAAGATGTTTTGATCGAGCTAGGTCGCGTTGCCAAAATTGATATCGACCTTGATAGCAGTATTTCTGGCGGAATTGTAATCAATGCTAAAAATCGCCCTCTTAAAGAGGTAATTGACCGTATTGCCGCTCTTGGAAACTTAAGATATTCTTTCCAGAACGGCGTTTTACATTTTGAACGCGACACTCCTTACGCTAAAAATTACTTCGTTGATTTCTTGTCAGCCAGCCAACTTTGGGGCGACGTTGAGACTAATATTTCCGCAATCCTTTCCGATGCAGCGCCGGCATCAGGTGGCGAAGATTCTGGATCTTCCGCATCTTCTCGCTACACCAGTAACAAATCTGCCGGTATCATTTCTGTTTACGCCAGCAAAGCTCAACACGAACAAATCGCTAAATATTTAGATGACGTTTACAAAACATCTTCTGCACAAGTTTTAATCGAAGCTAAAGTTATCGAAGTAACTTTGAGCAAAGAGTTCGATACTGGTATCGATTGGAGTTGGGTTGATTCTGGCAAATCTTTCACAAACGCCGGTAAC
Source organism: uncultured Rhizobium sp. (assembly GCA_964444545.1). Lineage (GTDB taxonomy): Bacteria > Pseudomonadota > Alphaproteobacteria > Rickettsiales > UBA1997 > UBA2645. The sequence goes on along the minus strand of CAYUHG010000014.1, from coordinate 9,122 downwards.
TTCGGTATTTCTGGTTCTACCGCCTCATTCTCTGCCACCGTACCAAAAGTTAAATTGTTTGGCTTGGGCGGAAATTTAAGCGCTAATATTAAAGTTTTAGAACAGTTTGGAAAAACCAAATCGGTATCAAGTCCTCGCATCAGTGCAATCAACAATCAGAAAGCTACTTTGGATTTCTCTCAAAAGTTTGTTTATTTCACTATCAGCGCTACCGCAGCACAAAACGTCTCTTCCGGAACTACTACCACAGGCACTTCCAGCGTTATTAACTCTACTGTTACTGCTACAAAAAACGAAGTTGACGTTGGCACTAAACTTGAGATCACTCCTTCAATCAATATTGCAACCAACGAAGTTACTCTCGAAGTTAAACCAAAAATTTCCGTACATTCTTCCGACGTTAATGATCCATCCGTAAATCCATCAACTGGTGAATCTCTTGGAAATACAGTTCCTGTAATCAACACTCGCGAAATCTCTACTACTGCCAAAATTCAAAGCGGAAATATTTTGGTTATCGGCGGCTTGATTACTGAAGATTCAACTGAGAATGGTAAAGGTCTTCCTTTCTTAATGCGACTTCCAATCCTTAAATATCTGTTTGGCTTCTTTAACAACTACAGCCAAAAAATTGAGACAGTAATCTTCATCAAAGCTACAATCGTTGATAACAGCGCCCCTATGGATAAACATGATCGTAAATTCTACAAACGTCACGGCGAAGGTAACTTGTTCAAAGAGCAAAAATATCTTCCTGCAATAAATGATGATTACACTCAAGAATGAAACCGATTCTGAAATATATTCTGCTCAGCGGAACCAGAGACCGTCTTTATCTCGGACTTTTTATTTCCCTGATTGTTACCTTTTCTTTGTCAATTTTTTTGGGCTCAACTGCTTTAGTTGAAGAACAACAGATGACTACCGCTTACATCGGCGGATTAAGTCGTGCAGTTCTAATTGTCGGCACAATTCTTTTCGTCTGCCTTAACATCAATCGTGCTTTCGAAAACAAAGAAGTTGAGTTCATCCTTTCAAAAGCAATTTCACGCGAACAGTTTATTCTAAGCTATCTCGCCGGATTTTTTATTGCCGCTTTCCTAATTATAATTCCACTTGTCAGCGCAATTTTATTAGTCACCAAAGCCAACAAATTCGGTCTTCTGATCTGGTCACTCAGCTTACTTTCTGAATTGATGATCATGATTTCTTTCGCACTTCTGGCCTCATTAATCCTGAAAAACTCTTTCTCTTCAATCATGGCCTCGATTGGATTTTACATCATTTCCCGCTTGATGGGGATGTTCGTGATGGCAATCAATTTACCAGCAAAAGTTAATTCTGAAACTTTCGAATTTTCTGCCCGCTCTTTTGGACTAATGCTTAAACTTCTTTCGGTAATTTTTCCTCGTCTCGATTTATTCGGACAAAGCGAATGGTTAAATTACGGCATCACTGATTTTGGCAATTTAAAGATCATTTTATTCCAATCGCTGATCTACATTCCGCTCATGATTTTCATGGCCTTCCACGATTTTAAAAAGAAGCAATTCTAGCCTACGATGTCATTTTCTTATCAAGACTTTCGTTTCTTTTTTTATCTCTATTCCCACAAGATTTTCTTTTGGTTTTTTATTTTATTCTTCGCGCTGCAAGTTTTTTTCTGGAACAAAACCGAAAATGTAAAACCTAATCTCGACATCGTTCCACCAGCTCCCAGCAAATATCTAGTTTCAGCCGCATCTTTGGGCGATAAAGAATTTTTATTTCGCGCCCTTGCCACTCGTTTACAAAATTCTGGCGACGTTTTCGCCGGATTTGTCGCGCTAAAAAAATATGATTATTCGCGCATTTATCAGTGGCTTACTGTTCTTGACGAACTCAACAGCAAGTCCCATTTTGCTCCTGCTTTAGCCGCTTACATTTATTCTCAAACTCAAACTCACTCCGATACCAAATACGTCATCGACTACCTCGAAGAACATTCTCTAAAAGATCTAGATCACAATTGGTGGTGGTTATTTCAAGCAATTTACATCGCTAGAAATTCTCTGGGCGATTATGATCGCGCGTTGAAATTAGCTTACGAATTAAGCGAAAATAATTCACCAATCGCCCCAATTTGGACAAAACAAATGCCAGCCTTTATCCACGAAGAAATGGGTGACGGTTGTATGGCTTTTGGCGTGATTCAAAAAATCCTTAATGAAAGTGAAAACGGCATCCGACAAGTTGATGCTACTGAACTCAACTTCATGCGTCACTTTATTTCTGAGCGTTTACACAAGCTCAAAGAAGGCAAATTCGATCCCAAAAAATGTCGCAATACTTTGTAAATTTTAATGAAGATCTAAAAAAAGTCTGCCGTCTCGCACTCAAGGAAGACAAGGCTGGAAATGACGTTACTTCTGATCTGACCATTAAAAATCACGCCCAAATTTCTTTTAAAATTGTCGCTCGCGAAGAAATTATTTTATGCGGCATTGAAGCAATTCATCATTGCTTCGACGAACTTACCAAACTGAAAAAATTCAAAAATATTTTTCTAGGATTGCAGTTAAAAGCTCATGATGGCGATTTAATCAAAGCTGGCGATCCAATTGCCGAAGGGTTTGGTGATGCTAAATTAATTTTAGCTGCCGAACGAGTAATTCTAAATGTGATGCAACATTTAAGCGGAATTTCTACAACAACTCACCAATTTGTTAAAACTCTCGACGATGAAAAAATCAAAATTTTAGACACTCGCAAAACTTTGCCAATGCTGCGCACCTTACAAAAACATGCGGTTGTAATTGGTGGTGGCGAGAATCATCGCTTAAATTTATCTGATCGAATTCTGATTAAAGACAATCACATAGCTGCTGCGGGTAGCGTTTCTGCAGCAATAAACGCCGCTAAAAAAAATAAGAAATTAAAAATTGAAGTTGAGTGTGATACTTACGAACAAGTCTCTGAAGCAGTAAAATCAAACCCAGACATCATAATGCTAGACAATATGGGTGTTGCTGAAATCAAAAAATGTTCGGCGTTAATTCGTGCTCACCAATCAAAAAAAATCTTCATCGAAATTTCTGGCGGCATCAATTTAAACAACATCAAAAACTTTCGTGCCTTGGACATCGATTTTATTTCGATCGGTTCTCTGACTCACTCAATAAAGGCCGTCGATATTGGGCTGGATATTGTTTAGATTGATTTAGGTTTTGGGAATCGCAAGTTGGTGAATTTTTAATCGACAATTCTAAAGACAATAATGACTAAAATTACTCAAAGTTTTCTGTTTGCTGCCGGTCGTGGTGAACGTATGATGCCTTTAACAGCAAATCTTCCCAAGCCTTTAATCAAGATCAAAAATAAATCGATTATTGATTACACTATTGAGAAATTAGACAAAATTTCCGACATCAAAACTATTGTGATTAACGGATTTTATTTGGCTGATCAAATCGAGTCGCACATCAAAGATCTTAATAATCCTAAAATTATTTTTTCGCGCGAAGTTGAGAAAGTTGAAACTGGTGGTGGGCTTTTATTTGCGCGTGATAAAATTGATTTTGACCAACCACTTTTAACTCTTAACGGAGATGTTTTATGGCAAGAAAAATCGGTGATTTCTGACATCGAATTACTTTGCAATTCGTGGGATGAAAAAAATCACGACATTATTTTGGGTCTAAAGAAAACCGAAGATTATTTGGGTTACGACGGAAACGTTCACGGCGGCGGAGACTTTTTTTTAGAAGGTGAAAATCTTTACCGAATTCCTGACCAAAAAATGAGCCACGTCTTTGTTGGTATTCAAATTATTAATCCAAAAATTCTTGAGAAAGCTGAAAAAGATGGCATCGGAAAATGTTTTTCAATGTCACATTTTTATCGTTCTGCAGTTGGTGAAGGCGGATTATTACATCGAATCAATGGAATCGAATTGAAGGGAAAATATTTCCACATCGGCACTCCAGATGCTGTAAAAATGACGGAAGAAAATTTGTAAAAAATAATGTCATCCTGAACGAAGTGAAGGATCTCTTGAGCAGAATTCTGAGTTTGGCTAACAAGATCCTTAACTTCGTTCAGGATGACAATTATTTTATTTTTTTCGTATTAAATCCAAAACTAACTGCACGTTTTCAATTGGAGTTTGTGGAATAATTCCGTGACCTAAATTGAAAATAAAAGGTTGATCGCCAAATTTTTCCAACACGTCCAAAACTTCTTTTTCGATTTCTTTTTTCGAACCAAAAGCCAGCAATAAATTATCCAAATTTCCTTGTACAATTGCGCCGCAATCTTGCTGTAGATTTTTTCTCGCCCAATTGCGATCAACGCTTTGATCAAGAGCAACTACGTCGCATCCAACTTGCTTTACAAATTCTAAATAATTTACACCAATTGCGCGCGGAAAACAAATTACCGGAATATTTGGATGAAGTTTTTTGATTTCATAAACGATTTTTTTGGTTGGATCAATCACCCATTTTTGCAATTCAAATGGTGGTAAAACTGAAGCCCAAGAATCGAATAATTTTACTACATCGGCACCAGCTTGAATTTGCAGAGATAAATATTCGATGATGCTTTGCGTTAAGATTTCAATTAGATGGGAAAAAGATTGTGGATCATGAAGTGCAGCTTCGCGAACTTTTTCGAAATTTTTCGATCCACCTTTTTCAATCATGTAACAAGCTAGCGTCCACGGAGCACCAGAAAAACCGATTAAAGCTGTCTCTGGACTTAATTTCGATTTAGTAAGCTCTAAAGCTTCGAAAACTGGATTTAAATGCGATTTAATATTGGAAGTTTTGAGATCTTTTAAATTGTACTCACCAAGTTTCGGTCCTTCATTTTTTACAAATTCCACTTTTACACCAAGAGCATCAGGAATTACCAAAATATCTGAAAAAATAATTGCTCCATCAAAACCAAAACGGCGAATTGGTTGTAAAGTAACTTCACTAGCCAACTTTGGTGTGTAACACATTTCTAAAAAATTACTAACTCCAGATCTGACTTCACGATATTCTGGCAAATATCTTCCTGCTTGTCTCATTATCCAAACTGGTGGTACTGAATTTTTTTCTTTTCTAAGGATCGTATTAAGTAATTTATTCATTTATTAATTCTTATTATTTTTATTAGTGCTGTGGATAATTTGATTAAATTTTTTTAACAAAGTTATTAACAGTTTAAATTTTTTATAACCTTTAAAATCAAAGGTTTTAAGAGTTATTAACAGTTTAAATTTTTTCTAAAAAAACTTTTTAACAGACAAAAGACCTGTGGAAAAAATGTTAAAGTTTTTAATAAGTTTTTGCTAAAAATTTTATCTGTGAACAAGTCGCAGCTTATTAACAATTTATTAACAGATTTTTTAACATGAAGCAAAGGATCGAGAAAACTTTACAGGAAAATTTACAGCCAAAATTTTTAGAGGTGAAAAATAATTCTCATCTTCATGCTGGTCATGCTGGAGACAATGGAACTGGTGAAACTCATTTTGCGGTAACTGTTGAAGCGGAAGAGTTGAAAAATTTAAGCAGAGTGAATGCGCAGCGTATAATTAATCAGCTGTTAAAAGAGGAGTTTGCGAAGGGATTGCATGCTTTGGAGATTAAGGTGGTGTAGTGTTGTGAGTTTGAGTCGATAAACCCCCCGACCCTGCGGGCCACCCCTTGACAGGGGGGCATTGCACCGAATCCTGTTTTGCCCCCCTGTCAAGGGGGGTGGACCACAGGGTCGGGGGGTTTATTTAGCAGAATTACTAACCAATAATTAAGCCGTTCCTTTTTTCTCTTTCTGAGGAACAACCGTCATGATTTTTTTGCCTTCTTTTTCTTCGACTTCTTTCTCAGACAAATAAGTGATTTCGACCTTTTTGTTTTTGGTCAAAACTTCTTTTGTCACTTTTATAGATTTAACATTTTTCTGTGACGGAACTTCAAACATTGTATCAAGCAAGATGTTCTCAGTAATAGCGCGAAGACCACGGGCACCGGTTTTGCGCTCAATTGATCTTCTGGCAATTTCTTTCAAAGCTTCCGGTTCAAAAGTTAATTCAACTTTATCGAGATCAAAAAGTTTCTGATATTGTTTTGAGATTGAATTTTTTGGCTCAACCAAAATTCTGGTTAAATCTTCTTCAGTCAAACCTTCAAGAGGTGCAACTAAAGGAAGACGACCAACGATTTCTGGAATTAAACCGAATTTAATCAAATCGTCAGGCTCAACATTGGTGAAAATATCTTTACGAGCTAAATCATCTTTGGCGTGAACGTCAGCTCCGAAGCCAATGCTAGAGCCTTTTCCACGGGCAACGATGATTCTTTCTAAACCAGAAAATGCGCCGGCGCAAATGAACAAGATGTTTTTAGTATCAACTTGTACATATTCTTGCTGTGAAGTTTTGCGTCCCGGTTGAGTGGGAACTGAAGCAACTGTACCTTCAATAATTTTCAGCAAACCTTGTTGAACGCCTTCGCCTGAAATGTCGCGGCTTCTTGCACCTTCTTCAGATTTGCGAGCAATTTTATCGATTTCGTCAATATAAACGATACCACGTTGAGTTTTTTCAATGTCGTAATTTGCAGCTTGGAGTAGGCGTGAAATAATATTTTCAACGTCATCACCAACGTAACCCGCCTCAGTTAAAGAAGTGGCATCAGCCATGGTGAAAGGCACATCTAAAATGCGCGCTAAAGTTTGAGCGAGCAAAGTTTTACCACAACCAGTTGGTCCAATCATCAAGATGTTGGATTTGTTCAATTCAATGCCATCAACAGAAAGTGCGGCAGAAGAATCGATGCGTTTGTAGTGGTTGTAAACCGCAACTGACAAAACTTTTTTGGCATATTCTTGACCAACAACATATTCATCCAAAATTTTGAGGATATCTTTTGGTGTTGGTTTTGAACCGTCAGTTTTCCCTAAAGATGATTTTTTGGTATCTTCACGCAAGATGTCGGTACAAAGTGCGACACATTCGTTACAAACGAAAACAGTTGGACCAGCGATTAGTTTTTTTACTTCATTTTGATGTTTACCGCAAAAGGAGCAGCAAAGATCGTGCGAGTCTTTAGTCATGATTATTTAGATTCAGTTTTATGTTCTGGTCTTTTTTCGATTACTTGATCGATTATGCCAAATTCTTTAGCTTTTTCAGCGGTCATGAAGTTGTCGCGTTCCATGCCTTTTTCAATTACCGACAATTTTTGGCCGGTATGTTTGACGTAAATTTCGTTTAATCTTCTTTTCAAAGAGAGGATTTCTTGAGCGTGAATTTCGATGTCAGTTGCTTGTCCGCTAAATCCACCAGAAGGTTGGTGAATCATCACGCGAGAATTTGGTAACGAGAATCTTTTTCCAGGAGCGCCTGCTGCCAAGAGTAGCGAACCCATAGAGGCAGCCTGTCCGACGCAAATTGTGGCAACGTCAGGGCTGATATATTGCATTGTATCATACATTGCCAGGCCAGAAGTTACAACACCACCAGGAGAATTGATGTAAAAATGAATGTCTTTTTTCGGATCTTCAGATTCTAAAAATAAAAGCTGAGCTACGATTAGAGAAGAAACTTGATCGTTAACTGGGCCAGATAAAAAGATGATTCTTTCTTTTAAAAGGCGGGAGTAAATATCGAATGCGCGCTCGCCTTTGTTGGTTTGCTCAACTACGGTTGGAACAAGATAATTAGCTTGTTCAAGGATCATTTTTTCGTACATGTTTTTTGGGAGTTTGAATAACGTTAAGTCCGACAAGATTTAAGAAGTGATGGCGAAAATGCAACGTCATTTTCGTTACTTGAAATCGGCGATTGGGCTACTTATGTTTCTCGCCTCTCAAATTTTAACTTTACCAAAAAGGAGTATTGGCAATGCAGGAAAATCAAGATCAAAACCAACAACAGGCAGAACAAAATAATAATGAAGATTCAGCGACAAAAATTGCTGAACTTGAACAAAAAGTTACCGATTTAAACGATAAGTTATTACGCACTTTGGCGGAGCTTGATAATGTTCGAAGAAGATCGCGCGAAGAGTTAGAAAAGTCGGCGAAGTTTGCTATTTCTGGATTCGTTTCAGATCTGGTTTTGGTAGTTGAGAATTTTTTCTTAGCTTCAGACAACGCGCCAAAAGCTGAAATTGAAAAAAATCCGGCAATCAAAAATTATGCTGACGCAATTGTGATGACCGAAAAAGAATTGCTGAAAGTTTTAGAAAAAAATCAGGTTAAAAGAATTTATCCGCTTAACCAAGCTTTCGATCATAATTTCCACGAAGCTATCGCACAGATTGAAAGTGAAGCTGAAGAAGGAACGGTTGTACAAGTGATCCAAGCGGGATATTCAATTGCAGATCGTTTGATCCGTCCGGCTTTGGTTGGCGTGGCGAAAGCTAAATCTTAATCCATCTTTAACCCTGCTGCCGGTTGAGCTTGTCGAAACCTCGTGAGGTTCTTGCTGCTTTAGTGTAGCAGAAGGAAGCTCACGAGGTTTCGACAAGCTCAACCGGCAGCAGGGCAAAGAGAATTCACGAAGAACTTGCAAAAAAATAAGTCGAGACTACTTTGCGCGACCCTTTTCTTAGTTGCTCTGTTCTTTTAGAATTTTTTCCAAAATAAACTTTATCAAAAAATCGAAACCGCTTTTGATTTTTTGATGCGACTTAGAAATTAAAAATTATCGCGAGATAATTTTTACTTAAGGGATTATAGCTCAGTTGGTTAGAGCAGGATGCTCATAACGTCTTGGTCGTAGGTTCAAGTCCTACTGATCCCACCAAAAAGCTTCGGCTTTTGCATCATCTACATCGTTGTGTTTAATTTCTGCGGTGCGCACGTACTTTTGGTACGTTTACGCTCCTCGCAATTAACACGCCTAGTATCTGATACAAAATCCTCGCTTTTAAAACTGAAGCTTAGGCTTTTTTAGGTGCTTCGGCACCTACTGATTCACGGGTCAAGGCAATCTACCTGTGTTTCTGCATATTAATTTAATTACAAAAATGACATGCCAAAAATGAAAACAAACAGCGGGGCTAAGAAGAGATTCAAAGTCACCGGTACTGGCAAAATTGTTCACAAACAAGCCGGAAAACGTCACAACTTGGGTAAAAAAAGCCAGA
>CAYUHG010000013.1:0-47626 GCA_964444545.1 uncultured Rhizobium sp. | reverse complement strand
ACACTTGTTTGAATGGTGAATTTAATTATACTGGCGCGACTAATTGTTCTTGTGCTTCTGGATATCGAGCTTCCGGGTCTACTTGTGAATTGATTCCTCCAACATGTTCAGGAGGGGAAGGTCCGACTACTCCTGTGGATAGCTATTCTATCAATATTTTTAAATCTTCCGGAACTCTAACCTGTAGTGATAATGTGACGGTTGATATTTTGGTAGTTGCCGGTGGCGGTGCTGGTGGGAAGAGCTATTATCAGGCGGATGGTACAATTTGGTGGGCTGGCGGAGCCGGTGGTGGTGGTGCCGGTGGAGTTTTATATAGTACTTCAGTGTCATTAACATCCGGTACTTCTTATGCGATAAATGTCGGTAGTGGTGGTACCAATGGTGCTAATGGTAGCAATTCTTCCTTTATCGGAGGATCGGTAAGTATGACCGCAATTGGAGGTGGAAGTGGCTCTACGAATTGTTTTGTACCTGGGTGGAATGGTCAGATATGTCAGGCTGCTAGAAGTGGTGGTTCTGGTGGTGGTGGATATGGAATAGGTGGTGGTGGCGGTGGTCAAGGATCTGGAACATCTGGACAAGGCAATAGTGGTGGACCTAAAAATGGCGGTCCTGCTGGCGGTGGCGGTGGTGGCGGTGGCGCACGAGCAGTTGGCGGCACATCTAGTACGGCAGCTGATGGTGGTGGAGTTGGAGGAGTAGGTTTATCTTATGATATAAGTGGTGTTTCGACTTATTACGGCGGCGGTGGTGCTGGTAAATCAGTTTCTAATAGTTCCTATACGGGAGTTGGAGCCTCGGGTGGATTAGGTGGCGGCGGTCGAGGAGCAACAGCTTGTGGAGGTTGTAGTGGTACTAATAAGTTTGCTACAAGTGGTACAGCAAATACCGGTGGCGGTGGCGGTGGTGGCCCGATTGATTCATCCAACTGGAGTTCTGGTGGATCAGGAATCGTAATTATTCGTTATCCTAAGTAGTCATTAAGTAAACGAATGTTAGTAGAAGTTAGTTCTCGGGATACGAAAACACGAAACGAGTCTCCCCTGCCTTGCGGTGATCCCAAACATGTAGGTCAATCGGACTACTTACTTATGGTTCTTTGAGCTGTTAAATTGATCATTTTTGAAATGAATAGCTTCTGCCACAAGATCTTGCGTAATGCTGATCGCCAAACTATTAATTTAGCGTGATTAAATCTTTCCTAAAAATCGATGTCGCAAAATCTTTCACAAAAAATTATTACGCTTAAGGGCCCGATTTTAGTAGTTGGAGCCAGTGGTTTTATAGGAGCAAATTTGTTTCGCATTTTGCTTAAATATCGTAACGATGTATTTGGAACAGTTTCGCATTTGCCGGCTTGGAGGCTTGAAGGTATTGATTCTGCCAATATCTTCGAAGGTGATTTATTGCTTGATGAAAATCTCGACAATTTAATGAAGCGCGTAAAACCAAAAACGGTTTTTAACTGCTCAGCTTACGGTGCGTATTCTTTCCAAAACGATGTCGATTTGATTTACAAAACTAACGTAACTTTCTTTGAAAAGTTTTTGCGTCGCTGTTTTGAAAGTGGCGTTGATTGTTTTATCAACGCTGGCAGCTCTTCTGAATATGGTGATTTTGCGGCAGCACCAGTAGAAAATGTCGCGCTAAATGCCAATAGTCATTACGCCGTAACCAAAGCAACTTCAGCGAATCTGATTTATTTTTACGGTAAGAAAAAGGGCATGAAAGCAGCAAATCTAAGGCTTTATTCGATTTACGGGCCATATGAAGATTCATCACGATTATTGCCAAAAATTGTTTTAAACGGACTCAAAAAACAATTTAGTTCTTTTGCTAATCCAAAAACTTCGCGCGACTTTGTTTATGTTGATGATGCTTGCGAAGCCTTTATTGAAGCAGCTTTTGCGCTTCAGCCAAATTTTTATGGCGAATCTTTTAACATCGGTTCTGGTGTAAAAACTACGATTTCCGACATCGCAAATTTATCGAAAGAAATTTTTGCTCTTGATGGTGAGCCGCAATTTAACTATCCGGCACATGCTTGGGATGTTGATGATTGGTATGCTAATCCAACAAAATCAGAAGAAATTTTAGGTTGGAAAACCACAGTTTCGTTGCGTCAGGGTTTGCAAAAAATGATTACTTGGGTGCAAGAAAATCTAGAAATTTACACCAAGCCAATTGCTACTAAAAAACCGCAAGATGATCTTGATCGTAAATATTCAATCTCAGCTATTATTGCTTGCTACAAGGACGCACAAGCCATTCCAGAAATGTATGAACGCATTACTAAAGTGATGCAAAAATTAAAACTCGATTACGAAATTATTTTTGTAAACGATTGTTCACCTGACAATAGCGAAGAAGTAATCGCTGAAATTTCTAAACGCGATTTTCGGGTGATTGGCATTTCACATTCGCGCAATTTTGGTTCGCAAGCGGCGTTTAAAAGTGGGATGGATTTATCAACTAAAAACGCCTGTGTTTTGATGGATGGCGATTTGCAAGATCCGCCAGAAATGATTGAACAATTTTTGCCAAAATGGCGTGAAGGTTATGAAGTAATTTATGGTCGCCGAGTCAAGCGGGACGCGCCTTTCTATATGCAGATTTTGTACAAAATCTTTTATCGTGTTTTTGCCAAATTTTCTTACATCAACATTCCAAAAGATGCCGGAGATTTTGCGTTGATGGATAAAAAAGTTGTCGAAGTTTTATTAAAATTTCCCGAGCGCGATTTGTTTTTGCGTGGCCTTCGTGCCTACGCTGGATTCAAACAAACTGGCGTTGATTATGTTCGACCAGAACGAAAATTTGGTCGTACAACCAATAATTTTTTCAAAAATATTGGTTGGGCAAAAAAAGGAATTTTTTCTTTCAGCTTCGCTCCACTCAACATGTTAAGCAGTTTTGGATGGGTGATGTTATTTCTGTCAGCTATTTTGATGGTGGTGCAAATTTTGCTTAAAATATTTCATCCTGATTCAGCGCCTCATGGTGTAACAACTACGCTGATTTTGGTGACGTTTTTTGGCTCATTTAATCTTTTTGCCATCAGTATTGTTGGTGAATATATCGCCAAGATTTTTGAAGAAGTAAAAGGTCGTCCACATTTTATCCGTAAGAGTATAATCAAGCGCGGCAACATTTCAGATAGCGTTGGTCTAAACAATATTTTTGGTAAAAAATAATTATGAAACTCGTTCCACGTTGTTGTTCAATTTGTAATGATGGATCGCAAAACCTTTATCTTGAAGGTAATTTTAAACAGCAGCATTTAAACGAATTTAGTTTTGCTTCACGCAAAGAGCCGGAAGATTTCCACCTGTCATTTCATTTGTGCAAAAATTGTGATTTACTTTATGTCAATCCAGCTTTGGAAAGTGAAGTAATTGATGCTCAATATGAAGGAGCGTCTTTCGACAGTTCGGTTGAGGCTGGTTATGCCGCCAAAACTTACGCTAAATATTTACCGCAAAAATCTTTGATTAATTCTGCTCTCGACATTGGAACTGGCGGTGGTGAATTTTTATTAGAATTACACAAGGCGGGAGTAAAAAATCTGTGTGGCGTGGAGCCTTCTGGTTCAGCGATTGCAACTGCCGATAAAAGAATTGGTCAATTTATTAAAAAAGGATTTTTTAACAAAGAAATCTTCTCTGATAAAAAATTTGATCTGATTAGCTGTTTTCAAACTTTGGAACATGTTTCAGACCCTTCGCAATTAAGTCGTGACGTGCTTTCTTTGCTAAATGATGGCGGCAGATTTTTTGTCGTAGCTCATAATTTTCGTGGCAAAGTTAATCAAATTTTGCAGGACAAATCACCGATTTACGATATTGAACATCTACAACTTTTCTCTCCAAGAAGTCTGAAAAAAATGCTTGAAAATGCTGGCTTCAGAGATGTGAAAGTTTTTTCAATCATCAATACTTATCCACTTTTTTACTGGGTAAAATTATTTCCTAAAATTCCCTGCAAAAGGCATCTCATTAGTTTTTTGAAAAAGATAAAAATTGGGTATTTGCCAATTCCTTTGCCAATCGGAAATTTGGGGGCCATTGCCACTAAATGATCGACTCGCGACTTGTTGCAAAAGTTCTGCTGATCTCTCTTTGCGGATTTTTGTTATTCGCGCAAATTTTTCACACGTTGCATTATCCAATTTGGTTTGATGATGCTTTCTTTGCCAATGTCGCAAAAAATTTAGTTAATGGCGAAGGCTATTCGGCGGTGTTTTTTGATCAATCTTATCCCTTTCATTTTGGTATTTCCTCGGGGCCGTTGGTAATTTTACCGGCGGCTTTTTTTATGCTTTTTTTCGGCAATCAATATTGGGTAGGTGATGTCTCAAATATTGTGCTGATTTGGTTTTTGTTAGGGCTGATTTTTATTCTGGCTGATGATTTTGTCGGCCGTGAAAGAAAATGGCCTTGGGCATTATTAGTGCTGACTTTATCGCTGCTTTTTTCGGTTAATAGCTACGGCAATTCTAATCCGGATCGTTTAGTAGTTTGGCATTTGTTGATGGGAGAAATTCCGGCGGCATTGTGTTTGATAATTGCTGTTTTGCTGATTTTTTCGTCAAAGAGTTCGCGACTAAAAATATTTTTTGGCGGTAGTTTTTTGGGTTTATCGTTGTTAGCTAAAAGCTTATCAGCAATTGCTGTAGGAGTAATTTTAATTTGTTATTTCGCCAAAATAATTTGCCAAAACCAATCCAGTAAAAAAGAACAAATTTCAAAGATTTTACTCGTGGGATTTGCGGCAATTTTGCCGCCGCTGATTTTTGAAATTAGCAAAATTATCACTCTCGGATGGCCGCAATATCTTTCTTTAAAGCAAGACACGCTGAAATTTTATTCAAGTAATGCTTGGGCATTTTCAGAGGAACAAAGCAGCAGACTTAATATTCCTAGTAGCGTGGGCAATCGAATTGCTTTTCTTAAACGCTATATTGATCCGTGTGAGACCATTTTTTTACCGATCAGTTTTTACATTTTATTCGCTGCTTTTCGTACTAAAAAACCAGAAAGCATAAATTGTCTGCGGGCAGGATTTACGCTATTTTTGGCATTTTTTGTTCATCTTTATTGGTGGATTTATTTTTCTTCTGGTTGTGATCGCTATTTGGTGATCGCTTTTATTTGCTATTGTTTCGGCATTATTTTTCTGGTTTCAGCAATTGATTACAGCAAGCAATTACGCATACAAACAGGATTTATCATCTTATTTCTCGCTTTGCTGTTGGTATCGCGTCAAGAAGAGGTGACTTATCTTTTTAGCAAAGGTTTTGTTGGCGCTGATGAAAAAAAGCAGGAACAATTTGCAATGGTTGATGCGATCAAAGATTTGCAAGAGCAGGGTGTTCGTATCATTTCCTGTGGCAATAATGCTGAGTTAGAATATTTGCTGCCCAAAAGTCGCAACTTCAGAAAGTGTGAAGAAGTTCTAAAAAATTCTGTCGAAGAAAAGACAGTTTTGGTAAATTATTTTTTAAATTCCGAAGTTGAATATCTTAGAGTCATAAGGATCGAAAGCGATCAGCATTACGGTAGTACCGAAATTATCCCCAAGAAATTTTTAGCCAAATGCTCGAAGCAATATCTACAAGGTAAAGATTTTTCGCTAAATTGGTGCTCCAATTGATTGAAAATCTTAAAAGCTGTCGTTAGCCTGATTTAGCTTTCCAATCAAACTTTCCAAAAACATGTCTAAGCAAATTAAAATCACTTTTCCCGATGGTGCTGCGCGCGAATTTTCTGCCGGCGTAAGTGGTGCTGAAATCGCCAAATCAATTTCTATTTCGCTCGCTAAAGTTGCGCTGGCGATTAAGGTAAATGGCGAGTCGCGCGATTTATCACGAGTTATCGAAGAAGATGCAAAAATTGAAATTATCACGCCAAAATCTGGTGCTGATGCGCTTGAAGTTATTCGTCACGATGCGGCGCATTTGATGGCGGAAGCTGTGAAAGAACTATTCCCTGAAACTCAAGTTACAATCGGGCCAGCAATTGAGAATGGATTTTATTACGATTTCGCCCGCAAAACTCCGTTCGCTTTAGAAGATTTAGAGAAGATCGAAAACAAAATGCGCGAAATTTCAAAACGCGACGAGAAGTTGGTGCGCGAGGTTTGGAAGCGTGATGAAGCTGTAAAATTCTTCGAATCAATTGGCGAAAAATATAAAGCGGAAATTATCGCTTCAATTCCGTCAAACGAAGATATTTCACTTTATCGCCAAGGAAATTTTATCGATCTTTGCCGCGGGCCACACGCTCCAAGTACTTCGCACGTTAAACATTTCAAATTGATGAAGTTGGCCGGAGCTTACTGGCGTGGTGATTCTAACAATGAGATGTTGCAACGCATTTACGGAACTGCATGGGAAAGCGAAGAATCGCTGAAGAATTATTTGCACATGCTTGAAGAAGCGGCAAAGCGTGATCACCGCAAACTTGGTCGCGAAATGGATTTATTCCACATTCAAGAAGAAGCTGTTGGATCAGTATTTTGGCACCCGAAAGGCTGGACAATTTTCCGTGAGATCGAAAATTATATTCGCGCTAAACTAGAAAAAACTGGCTACGTTGAAGTTAAAACTCCGCAAATGGTTGATAAAGTTTTGTGGGAAAAATCTGGTCACTGGGAAAAATTCCGCGAAAATATGTTTGTGGCAGAAAGTGAAGAAAGAACGCTTGCGATCAAGCCGATGAACTGTCCGTGCCACGTGCAAATTTTTAACCAAGAGTTAAAATCTTATCGTCAACTTCCACTAAGAATGGCAGAATTTGGTTCGTGTCACAGAAATGAACCATCAGGTTCGCTGCACGGAATCATGCGTGTGCGCGCTTTCACGCAAGACGATGCTCATATTTTCTGCGAAGAAAGTCAGATCAATGCTGAAACTGTTGCCTTCTGTAATTTGTTGAAAGAAGTGTACCAAGACTTCGGTTTTGAGAATGTGAAAGTGAAATTCTCAACTCGCCCAGAAAAGCGTGCAGGTTCTGATGAGACTTGGGATAAAGCTGAATCAGCTTTGGCTGAAGCAGTTAAACTTGCGGGCTTAGAATATGAAATCCAAGAAGGCGAAGGTGCGTTTTACGGGCCAAAACTTGAGTTCACTTTGGTTGATGCAATCAAGCGCGAATGGCAATGCGGAACTTTGCAAGTTGATTTCATCTTGCCAGAAAGACTCGACGCAATTTACGTGGCATCAGACGGTTCTAGGAAGCGTCCAGTGATGTTGCATCGCGCGATTCTTGGAAGTTTCGAAAGATTTATCGGTATGTTGATCGAAAATTATGCCGGAAAATTCCCGCTATGGTTGTCTCCAGTTCAGATGGTTGTGGCAACAATCACTAACGATTCTGATGAATATGCGTCGCAAGTTGTGGAGAAATTAAAAGCCCACGGATTCAGAGCTGAAGCCGATTTGGATGCGCAAAAAATTTCTTACAAAATTCGCGAACATTCTTTGAAAAAGATTCCATACATTTTGGCGATTGGCAAAAAAGAAGCTGAAAACGGTTCTGTTTCAGTTCGTAAATTTGGCGAAGAAACTCAAAGTGTGATGAGTGTTGAAGACTTCATCGCGATGGCTCAGATGCGACTTCAATCGAAAAAATAGCCAATGGAAAAGGACAGTAAATATTGCGTCTCTAACCTGATTTTTACTTTTCACATCTATCTGGCGATCGCTGTTATTGCTGCAGTTACGGCGTTGGTTTTCAAATTTTTGCAAATTGATTCCACGCCAATCAAAGAAGTTCGACCACAAACTTTTTTCTTAACCATTCATCAAATCAACGTTTTAGATACGGTTTTGCGTGAGAAGCGCGAAGCTTTATCTTACGTGCTTTCCACGCTATTTGGTCTTGGAATAATTTTTGCGTCTCTGTGTTTCTTTAAAGAAAAAATCGCCGAAAAATTAGCGACAAAAAAAGAAATTTATTTGCGCTCTGCGGTAATTTTTTTCGCAGTTATTTCGCTTTGTTTTGTCTTCCAGCTTTTCGCAGATGTTGAAGGAATGTTTTTGTTATTTCCTCGACTTAAAGAGCCGCTGAATGTTTTTTTCATGATTATTTTATGTATCGCGATAACAAATATAATCTTGAGTTATCAGGCTTCCGATACTTCAAGAATTGGTGTGGTTGTAAAAGCTCTTTTTGTAATTGTGGCTCTGATGTTGTCATTATTCATTTTTAGCTTCTGGGTTTTCGATGAATATTCGATGTCGCCGGAAGACTCGGCGAATCTTAGTCCAGTAGTATATCCAATCGTGCAGCAATATTTGGGTAAAGAATTGTTGATCGATTTCAAAAGTCTTTACGGTCTGCATCCTTATTTTTTACAAGCGTTTTTATATATTTTTCCAAAAACCGTTTTCACATTAAGCATTGTTTTGGCCTCGTTGTTTCTGATGTCATTGTTGGCCTTGGCATTTTTTATTTTCAAATTTAGCCAAAATAAATTGTTGGCAATTGCCGGATTCGCGGCGTTGATTTATATGCAAAATTTCTCTGTTGATGGCCATTTTCCGATGAACGGGTTGTCCTTTCAGTATGAAGCAATTCGCCTGTTCTTTCCAGCATTGCTGTTGGGTTTTTGCTGGTTTTTTTATCAAAATCCTTCGCCAAAAAAATATTATTTTTCGCTGATATTTTTTTCGTTGGCAACAATCTGGAATTTGGATAGCGGAATTCCGGCCTTTTTGGCTCTAGTTGTGATGCTTGGTTACGAAAATCTGAAAAATCAATTTAGCTGGAAATTTTTAACGCTTCATTTGGCAAAATCTTTCGGAATTCTTGCAACGGTTTGGTTGGTTCTGACTTTGTTTCTGAGGTTGAAATACGGCCAATTTCCCAATTTTTCTTGGTTAGTTTACGGTCAGGCTGCAGCTGCGGATTTCGGTTATGCGATGTTACCGATTCCCAAAAAAGGTATGTGGCAGATTGTGGTTTTGATCTACATAATCGGGGTGATTTTTTCGATCGATAATTTCATCAACAAAAAACATTCTGCGCAAAACAGTGCCATTTTGTTATTGAGTGTTCTGGGAATTGGTCTTTTTACTTATTTTTTAGGCAGAAGCCATGCTTCGAATATTACTCATTGTGGCTATCCAGCGTTACTTTTGTTGATTATTTTTGCCGATAAATTTTGCCAAAATTTGGTAGGGCGGAAATTTATTTGGGACAGCAAAATACCAAGAATTGATCTACTGATACTTGCCTTGCCACTTATTCTTGTAAGCTATTTCAGCGTAGTTCTATTTTTTGAAATTCCGATTAATCAAGATGTTAGAAATCAATTTATTTTAACAAAATTTCCACACTCGGTAAAGCCGTACTGGATTTCTGAGTTGAACTTTGTCAAAGCGAATATTGGTAATTCAGAGAGTGAAGTACGGGATGATGTTTTGATGCTCGATCTTAATGATTATGATTATAGTTTCGATTTAGCATTACGCACTAAATCACCCTTGAGTTCGGTGAATTTGCGTCACATGTTTTATCAGGAAGAAATTGATGCAGTTTATAATTTAGTTAGATCGCAAGATAAAAAATGGGTGGTTTTAGTTGAGCCACACAGTCGAGAAGTTTATAGAATTTTATCTGAATCTGAATTAGAGAATTTAAAAAAATTGCTGAATAAACATTACAAAATTAGTGCCAGAATGCCGCTTGGTGAGAATGGCGGGGTTACAATCTTTGAGAGAAAATCAAACGTCAAATAAATGAAAAAAATTCTGCCTTACTTTTTGCCTGCGATTTTGTCTCTAATCGTTTTCTGTCTGATTTTTCAGATGTGGAAGGTTGATCTGACTCTGCCGACTTTTAACTATAATAATGACGGTTTGTTTTCGATTTTTATCATCAAAAATATCATCAATGGCGGCTATTATGCTTGTAGTGATAAAATTGGTTTGCCGCATTTAACTGAGCAGTTCTGTCTCTATGATTTTCCGATGCAATCGGACATGTTTCACATTATGATCGTGAAATTTATCACGTTGTTTACCGATAATCCGTTTTTGATAGCCAACGTATTTTTCATCATGACTTTCATGCTGATTTCTACTACTGCTTTCATTGCTTTACGTCAGTTTGAAGTTGGTGTTTTAAGTGCGTTACTGGTCGGTGTTTTATATGCTTTTGTGCCTTATCATTTTGTACGCAATATTTGGCATCTGTTTTTGTCGAACTATGCTCTGATTCCTCTCTCAATAATGGTCGCGTTATGGATTGCTCAAGACAAAATCGGAATTTTTTACGTTAATGCAAAGCAACAATATGCGGTGCGTCCGAACAGATTTTTCTTTATCGCGTTTGCCATCGCAATAGTTGCCGCCGGTAATAATATTTACTATGCTTATTATTCTTGCGTAGTTTTTGTCTTCGTGTGGTTCTTGAACGGTTTGCGTAAAGGTAAGTTTTTTGGTGATCAAACTATTGAAGTTATTTTGCTGTGTTTGGCGACATTTTTGACATTATTTTATCTTTATATACCAACTTTATTTTATCAGCTTAGCCACGGATTTAACCCGTATTTAGCTGGTCGCGGAGTTGCGGCAAGTGAAGTATTCGGCCTAAAAATCATCGATCTTTTTATGCCAGTTTCAAACCATTATTTAGATTATTTGGCGAATGAGAGAATTAATTTCGACTTTCAAATCGACGCCGGCTGGGAGCGCATTTCCGAGAGTTTAGGATTTATCTCTTCGGTAGGATTTATGTTTTTATTTGTGTGGTTATTGGGTCGAGATTTTAACTCGGAAAATTCCTTAATTGCGCAAACTATCAAAAAACTTTCGTTCTCAACGCAGGAAAAAACTATCATTTCTTACTTGGCGAAAATTAATATTTTTATTGTGTTGTTCGCTACTGTCGGTGGCTTGGTGATGTTTATCAGCCTTGCTTTCCCAACGCTTCGCAGTCACGCACGTTTTGCAATTTTTATTTCATTTATTTCGCTGTTTTTAGTGGCGATGATTTTTGATAAAATCGTTGAGGGAAAAATATTTGGTAAGAAAATTTATGCGCAAATTCTGGTTATTGTTATTTCAGTTTTAGCGCTTTTCGACCAAGTGGGAACTGTATCTTCAGAGACAGCGCAATCGAAAGGAATGGTAGAAAAATATCACAGCGATCGTGAATTCATTGCTTCGATTGAAAATTCTGTGCCCGAAAAATCGATGATTTTTGTCTTACCGCAATATGGTTTTCCTGAAGATGGTTATGATGATTATCGATCAGTAATTGCTTATGCGCACTCGAAAAATCTGCGTTGGTCTTATCCGGTTGTTGCTGGAAGAGAGAGCTTTTTTTGGCAGCAAAAAGCAGTAAATGGTGGCTTAGAATTTTTCCTAAAAACAATTAAACAAGCTGGGTTTATCGGCGTTTATGTAGATAAGGAGCAATATGCTAACAAAAATGGCACGAAGAATTGGATGCGATTAGATGCGTTTATGACCAAAGCTTCTAGAGTGCCGAAGCGTGTTTCAAAAAATAAAAATCTGATTTTTTATCAAATTTAATTCTGACAAATGACAGCTCTTAGAAAATTTTCTACCTATCTTGTAGCTCCGATTTTAGCTGTTCTGCTGTTTGCGTTTCTCTTCAAACTTTGGTCGGTAGATTTGACCACGCCAGTTTTTGGCTATGACACCGATTCGGTACTTTGTCTTTTTTACATCAAAAATATTATTGATACCGGATGGATATTTACCAACAGCTACGTTGGTTTGCCGCACATCAATGAAGTGTTTAATATCTACGATTTTCCTATCCAATCTGATATTTTTAACCTCGGAATTTTCAAACTTTTCGCTGTTTTCACCGACAATCCCGCGTTGATTGCGAATCTCTTTTTTATTCTAACTTTTGCCTTTATTGCCTTGGCTTCATTTCTGGCTTTGCGCGCTTTTGATATCAGCGTTTTTAGTGCGACAATCATTAGTGTGATTTATTCTTTTCTACCTTACCACATTTTGCGAAGCGTTGGGCATTTGTTTTTGTCGAACTACATGGTTGTTCCGCTGGCGATTATGGTGGCGTTGTGGATTATTCAGGATAAACTCAAGATTTTTGGCAAAAACGCTAAAGGTCAATATACGATTATTTGGAATAAATATTTTACCATTGGCGTTGCGGTAGCGATTTTTATATCCTGCAACGGTGTTTATCACGCTTATTATTCCTGCATAATTTTTATTTTTGCTTGGTTCGTCCGTGGTCTAAGAAATGGTGCTTTTTTGTGCCGAGGCTTGGCGGAAGTGATTTTGATCTGTGTTGCTGCTGTTGTCACTTTGATAATTTTGTATTTCCCAACTTTGATTTATCAAATGCAGCATGGCGCCAATGCAATGGTTGGCGGCCGAGCAACTTGGCAAAGTGAATTTTATGCTTTGCGTATTATCGATATGTTATTGCCGATTACAGGTCATCACATCGATAGTTTTTCATTGTTGCGCGATAAATTTAATGATCTTATCGGATCTACAGCTGAGAGGAATGCTGCTACTTTGGGAATTTTGAGTTCGATTGGATTTGTTTCTTTGTTATTGTGGTCATTGGCAAAAACGGTGACGCAGGAAAATTTGTTCTTACAACGTACAATCAAAAAATTTTCGTTAGAGAAAAAAGATCAGGAACTAATTTCCGATTTGTCAGCTCTTAATATTTTGACCATCTTATTTGCGTCTGTGGGTGGCTTTGTGATGTTTATTTCGATGACAGTTCCGTTGATTAGAAGTCACGCCAGATTTTGTATTTTTATCGCCTTCTTTGCTTTATTTTTTATGGCGATAATTTTTGATAAAATCATCGAGAAGAAATTGTGGTGCAGAAAAATATATACACAGATTTTTTTGTTCGTGCTCATGATTCTTGGGGTTTACGATCAGGTTGGAAAAGGCAGAACAGAATATGTTGCTCAAAAATATGCGATCGAAAAATATAGCAGCGATCATGATTTTGTTGCTGAAATTGAAAAAGCTGTGCCGCCGCAATCAGCAATTTATATGCTGCCTTTTTCAAAATTCCCCGAAGTTGATGTTTACCAACAACTAGTTGGATATGTTAATTCGAAACAGTTGCGTTGGTCTTATCCGGCGATTGTAGGTCGTGAAACTAGCGATTGGCAGCAATATGTTTCGACTTTGGATTTCAAAACATCTCTTGCTGAAATCAAAAAGGCAGGATTCGTTGGTATTTACGTAGATCGTCCACAATATGTTGGAACTTACTCCAAAGCTAAATTGAAGGATTTAGAGAAATTCTTGCGCGCACAAACTAAATCGCCGGTCATAGTTTCGCGCAACAAACAGCTGTTATTTTTTAAGATCTAATATGAAGCAACTCATCTCAATTGTTACTCCGTTTTTCAACGAAGAAGAGTCGATTGCTCAATATTTTTTGAAGCTGGAAGAAGTTTTAAATAAAATTCCCGACATCGATTACGAATTTATCGCCGTTGATGACGGCAGTCAGGATCGCACTTTCGCGATTTTAAGAGATCTGGCAGCGCAGAAAAAAAATCTCAAAGTTATAAAATTATCGCGCAATTTCGGTAAAGATATCGCCCTTGCTGCAGGATTAGATCACGCTAATGGCGATGCCGCAGTTCCGATTGATGCCGATCTACAAGACTCGCCATATATTTTGCCGCAGATGATTCAGAAATGGCGTGACGGATTTAAAATTGTGTTGGCGCAGCGCAGTAGTCGCAACGATCCGTGGTTTAAGAAATTTACTGCGACAATATTTTATAATTTAGCGGCGAAAATTATGGATCGCACTTTGCCGCGTAATGTCGGTGATTTTCGTCTGATTGACAAAGTAGCACTAAATGATGTCAAAAAATTGCGGGAGAGAAGTCGTTTCACTCGCGGAATTTTGTCGTGGGTTGGTTACAGTACTACAACCATTCAATACGAAAGAAGCGCGCGCACATCAGGTCGCACCAAATTTAATTATATCTCGCTGCTTAATTATGCTTTGGATGGAATTTTTTCGTTCTCAACTTTCCCAATCCGTGCCATTACTTATTTCGGAATGATAATTTCGCTTAGTTCTTTCGTTTATGGTTTGGTGATTATTTTTAAGAAAATTTTCTTAGGAAATGCCGTGGCGGGGTATGCGTCAATTATGAGCGTAATTTTATTTCTTGGTGGGATAAATTTTATTTTTATCGGCGTGATTGGCGAATATGTGGGACGAATTTTTAATGAAGTAAAAGATCGTCCACTTTATTTGATTGAAGAGGTGGTGAATAAGTAAGAATTATAGATCCCCGAGCAAAGCGTAGCGTCGTCGAGTGGCCGGAAGCCGGACTTCGTCCTTTGCTCGGGAATCTCTTAGATTGAGTTTTAATCTTACTTATTTCCTTCTTCCAACGCCAAAGCCACATCGAACGCGGTTTGTTCGTCAAAATGTTTGCTGATAATTTGAAGACCCAAAGGAAGTCCATCATTGTCAAATCCGCCAGGAACTGAGATTGCTGGTAGTCCTGCCAAATTCACTGGAATTGTGAAAACGTCATTTAGATAAATTTTTACCGGATCAGAATTTCCAATAGTTTTCGACTCATTAATTGAAAAAGCTGCGCTTGGTGCAGTTGGTGTAAGAATCGCATCAACTTGTTTGAAAGCGTCAATGAAGTCTTGGCGTACAAGGTTTCTAACTTTTTGAGCTTTTTTGTAATAAGCGTCGAAATAGCCGGCAGAAAGAACGTAAGTTCCGGTTAAGATTCTGCGTTTCACTTCATTGCCGAAACCTTGAGCGCGGGTTTTAGAATACATTTCATCAAGCGAAAGATCATCTCCTTCAGCGCGGAAGCCATAACGCACGCCATCAAATCTAGCAAGGTTTGATGAACATTCGGCAGAAGCTAAAATGTAATAAACTGCTGGTGCATATTTGGTGTGAGGCAGAGAAATTTCGACAATTTCGGCGCCACGTTTTTGCAAAATTTCTTTGCCGTGATTCCACAATTTTACGATTTCTTCCGGCATGCCATCGATAAAATATTCTTTGGCGATACCGATTTTTTTGCCCTTAACGTCAGAGTTCAAAAGCTTCTCAAATTGTGGTACGGCTAGATTCATTGAGGTCGAATCTTTTTCATCAAATCCTGAAATTACGCGTTGCAAAAGTGCAGCGTCATAAACATCTTTAGCAAAAACGCCGGCTTGATCAAGCGAGCTGGCGAAAGCAATCATGCCGTAGCGTGACGATCTGCCGTAAGTTGGTTTGATGCCAACAATATTAGTGTAAGCTGCTGGTTGTCTGATTGAGCCGCCAGTATCAGAACCAGTTGCGCCAGCACAAAGATTTGCTGCAACTGCTGCTGAAGAGCCGCCAGAAGAACCACCAGGAACTAAATCTTCGTCAGAATTTTTCTTTTTGTATGGGTTGATAACTGGGCCAAAATAGCTGTTAGTATTGGCTGAACCCATGGCGAATTCATCCATGTTTAATTTGCCTAAAGTGACTGAGCCAGCATCAAGCAATTTTTGCGAAACGGTTGATTCGTAAGTTGGCACAAAATTTTCCAACATTTTTGAACCGCAAGTGGTGCGCAAATTTTTGGTGCAAAACAAATCTTTAATGCCGAGTGGGATACCTTCTAAGTCGCCAGCTTTTCCTGCGGCAATTTTTTCGTCAGATTTTTTGGCTTGCGACATTGCCAAATCAAAAGATTCGGTGATGAAAGCGTTAAGGCGACGATTTTGCTCGATATTTTTGATGTAAGCAGAAGTGACTTCGGTGCTTGAAAATTTTTTATTTTTTAGACCATCAACAGTTTGACGGATGGTTAATTTTGTAAGATCGGTCATGGGTAAATTATTGTGCTTTTTCGATTAATTCTAAGAGTTCTTTTTTAGTTAAAAATTCGCTGGCCAGTAATCCGGTTTTGGCATTAGGACCATAAACTGCGTTAAATGGAATGGCAAATCGGTTGTGTTTGCGTAAGAATTTCATTACTTCTGGATCTGGTTTTGTGATGTCAGCACGCATAGTAACAACATTGCTAGCATTTAATTTAATCTTCACTTCTTCATTTTCTAAAACTCGCGCTTTATTGACTTTGCAAGTGATGCACCAATCAGCTGTAACGTCAATCACTACAACTTTTCCTTCCATAACAAATTGATAAATTAGCTTTTCGTCGAAATTTATCCAAATTCTCATTGGAATTTCATCTTCAGAATTAATCTCTGGAGTTACTGGTTTTTGCGTTTTTGGTATCGCAAAAGCAGCAGCAAGAACGGCGGTAATCACGATAAATTTAATAAATTTGAGACGTATTTTTAAGCACAGTAACAATAGAGCTGCTAAAACAACGATGCTTATAGATTGAGTTACCCCAACATTATGTGACAAAATATAGGCTAACCACAGTACGGTGGCTGCCAAAAGCATGGCCATTAATTTTTTAATTTTAAGCATCCAGTTTCCTGGTTTTGGCAGAAGAAAAATTAATTTCGGGGTGATTAGTAAAATGATGTAAGGCAAGGCAAATCCAGTTCCGATGGCAAAAAATATGACAAAGATATCGAAGATTTGTTTGGTTAAAGCGAAGGAAATTGCTGAACCAAGAAGTGGCGCCGAACATGGTGTGGCAAGTAAGACAGCCAGTATTCCAGAAAGAAAGTTCGGGATGAAAATATTCTTTCTGCCCTCAGCGTTCGTAATTTTTGTATTAAGAAAGTTTACTGAAAATTGATCGAAAGTGATTTCAAAAACACCAAGCAAATTGGCGATGAAAAGGATCAAAATTATCATTAAAAAGATCAGGAAGTAAGGATTTTGGAACTGCAATCCCCATCCAAAAGCGTTGCCGACATAATGAATTATTCCGGCGCAAACTGCGAAAAATAAGAAGCAGACAACTATACCGCAGATTGTGGAAAAGAATGCAAAACGGATTCTCGAAATAGAGGTGTCGAGATGATTAACTATTGATAGTAGTTTGATCGACAACACTGGCAAAACGCAGGGCATGATGTTGAGCAAAGCGCCGCCAACAATTGCGATCAATATCCAATAAATCAGACTTGAAGACATTGGCACTTCAGTTTTTGATTCTTCTGCTGATTCGGTTTCTGAAATTATTTTGTGCGGATAGAATTTTTGAATTTGTGCGAGAGATTTTTGATCGATATCGCCAGTAATTTTTAGAGTAAAATTTTCTTCAACCGGAATGCACACATCTTTGCAAATCCCGTAATTTAGCTTGAGAGTGAGATCGGTATCTTTGCTGACTTCTTTCAAATCGAAAGTAATCGGTAGTACAATGTCATTGTGATAAGCTGAGTATTTGAAAGATTCGTCACCGATTTTTTCTTCATTCTCTTCAGCTTGTGGCCAAGTGATTTCATGCTTTAGATAATTTGATGAATTGGCAAAATCAAAAGAAGGTGGAACTCCGATTCCATCAGAACCTTGTCCATAGATTTTCCAACCTGCGGGTAGTTTAAATTCTAAGCCAGCGATTAACTTTTTAGCTCCAGTCTCATCTTGGTAAAAACTGCCTATTAGTCTTGTAGAAGCACCGCTGGCTTCGTTTTTTTTCCAATCAGAAGTTGCGGCTGAACCAAGATTTGCGTAAAGTAACGATGCCGAAAAAAGGAGTAGAAATAATTTTTTCATTTTAATTAAAACTTCGATTGAAAATCTGGTAAGGCTTGAATAATTTGACCGCGTTTGCACTCAAGATGTCTTGATAGTTTCTAGAACTTTTAATTCCTTATTTTTTTAAAATGAATCAACAAATTAACCCTAAAAACAGTCCTTTTGAAGTGGTGCATGTCACTTCAAAAAAAGTTTCTTGTCAGGGCGAAAGAAGTGATACAGGTTCTGTTTCAGGTCATCCGCTGGTCTATCTCGATATGGGCAAGAAAGACTTTATCGTCTGTCCTTACTGCAGCAAATACTTTACCACTAAGGAAAAAAACGCCAATAATTCGGTTATCATTGGCTTAAAAAATCAAATCAAAAGCGAAAAATAAAATGGCGAATACAGCAATTATCGGTCTGCAATGGGGCGATGAAGGAAAGGGTAAGATTGTTGACTTTTTGGCAGATAAATTCGACGCAGTCGTGCGTTTCCAAGGTGGACACAATGCTGGTCACACTATCAAAGTTGGTGATAAAACCTACAAATTAAGTTTATTACCTTCGGGAATTATTCGCGGAAAATTTTCAGTGATTGGCAGCGGTGTAGTTGTTGATCCAATCGCACTTTTTTCAGAAATGGAAAAAATTGAAGCGGCGGGAATCAAAATTGCTGCTAATAATTTGGCGATTGCTGAAAATTGCTGTTTGATTTTGTCAATTCACCGTGAACTTGATCAGCTTTTAGAAAATAAAAAAGGTGAAGGAAAAATTGGCACCACTGGTCGCGGAATTGGCCCCGCATATGAAGACAGGGCTGGTCGAAGAGCACTTCGTGTTTGTGATTTAGTTGATGAAAAAATTTTCCAATCACGTGTCGAAAATTTGTTATTCTATCACAATTTATTACGTCAAAGTTTAGGTGCCGAAATTGTAACTTTTGCGCAAATTAAAGCTGAACTAGAACCAATTCGTCAGCGTTTATTATCTTATTCTTTGCCAGCATTTGAAGTGGCAAAAAAGCTTTCTGCTTGCAAGGATATTATGTTTGAAGGAGCCCAAGGAGCCTTGCTAGACGTGACTTACGGAACTTTCCCTTTTGTAACTTCAAGCAACACTATGGCGGGACAAATCGCGTTGGGTTCTTGTCTTGGAACTGCGGATTTACACCAAACGATCGGAATTTTAAAAGCTTATACAACTCGTGTTGGATCTGGTCCCTTTCCAACTGAACTCGAATGTGAAATAGGAAAATTTTTGCGTATTGAGGGAAATGAAGTTGGAACTGTAACTGGCCGCGATCGTCGTTGTGGTTGGTTTGATGCGGTTTTGGTGCGTCAATCAATTCAACTTTCCTCGGTAAAAGAAATCGCCCTCACGAAGTTGGATGTGCTTGATAAATTAGACACAATTAAAATTTGCGTTGCTTACAAAATTAACGGTAAGACCTATGATTACTTGCCACAAGCGGCTCATCTATGGGAAAATATTGAACCAGTGTACGAGGAAATTTCTGGTTGGAAACAAAGCACAGTAGGTGCCAAGTCTCTTAAAGATTTGCCTCAAAAAGCCCTTGATTACATCAAGAGAATTGAAGATTTATGTGGCGTGAAAGCGTCGATCATTTCTACTGGCCCTAAGCGCGAAGAAACAATTATTCTCAAAGATTTCTAAACTTAAATGACCAACGAGCAAAAAAAACCTGTTGTAATGCAAATAATTCCGGCCCTTGAAAATGGCGGAGTTGAAAGAGGTACAATTGATATCGCCAAAGCTTTGAAAAAAGCTGATTTTGAGCCGATCGTGGTTTCAAAAGGTGGTGTGCTAGTTTATCAATTGCGCGAAGCTGGCATTACTCACATTACCCTTCCAGTAGCTAGCAAAAATCCTTTAAAGATTTTTTTAAATATTAAAAAATTAGCTAACGTCATCACCGAAAATAAAGTTGATGTAGTTCACGTTAGATCAAGAGCACCAATGTGGAGCGCTTATTTTGCCTGCAAAAAAACTGGTACAAAATTAGTTTCTACGGTTCACGGAACTTATTCTTTGAATTTGGGTGGTTGGAAAATTTTTCCACCAAAAAAATGTTATAATTCCATTATGTTGAAGGCAGATCGCATCATTGTGGTCTCTAACTTCATCAAGCAATATTTGATCGATAATTATAAAACAAAGAATCAGGAATTAGATCCAGAAATTGTTAATAAAATTTCGGTAATTCAGCGTGGAGTTGATTTGCGCTATTTCGATTTGCAAAAAATTTCGCAAAGTCGAATCGTCAATTTAATTAACGAATGGCATTTACCGGAAGATCGTAAAATCATTCTTTTACCGGCGCGTTTTACAGCTTGGAAAGGTCATGAGTTTTTGATTGAAGCTTTGAAAAAAATCGAACGTGATTTTTGTTGCGTGATGGTTGGTTCAGACCATGGTCACAAAGTTTTTAGAAAAAAAGTTGAATATGCTATCGTGGAAGCTGGATTGGCAGGAAAAGTAAAAGTTGTGGGACTTTGTAAAGATATGCCAGCAGCTTACGCATTGTCGCATATTGTAGTTTCTTCGAGCGTTAAGCCAGAAGCTTTTGGACGCGTTGCGATTGAATCGCAAGCGATGAAAAGAGTAACTTTAGCAACAAAAATTGGCGGTGCTTTAGAAACAATTATTGACGATAAAACCGGATTTTTGGTTGAGGTTAATGATGCTGAAGGTCTAGCAAAATTATTGGACAAAGCGCTTAATTTTTCAGAATCAGAAGCCAAGCAAATTGGTGAGTCAGCGCGTCAGCATATCGAGCAAAATTTCTCCAACGAAAAAATGTGTGAAGACACTATCAAGATTTATAAATCTTTGATTTCGTAAATTTGAGTTAGTTTGTCTTACGATAAATCTCGATTGTATCTTCTTCAAGTTCGCGAACTTCGACTTTAGTAAAATTGTTTAAAACCTCATCAAGTTTACTAAACTCAAGGTTTCCAATGGCTGCAATACCATCATTACCGATAATTTTCTTATTTCTGATCCATACTATTTCATCGACGAGATTCTGTTGTAGAAACTGTGTGTTGATGTCTTGTCCGCCCTCAACAAGAACAGAGTTAAATCCTTTTAGGCATAGATCTTTTAAGATTTCGGAAATCTCTCCGCCTAAAAATAATGGTTGGTTTTTGGGGTTCTGAAAAATTTCCAAACTTAAATCAAATCCCACCCCATTGCTTATTACGATTGGTTTTGGCGAATAATCTTCTAAGCCAGTAATGCGGCAATCAAGTCTAGGGTTATCTTTTCTTACGGTGTTTGCACCAACAATAATGCCGTCATTTTTAGCGCGTAAAATATGAGAAAATTCTCGGGCTTTTGCGGAAGTAATCCATTTGCTATCAAATTTTGCAGTGGCAATTTTTCCATCTAAACTGGTGGCAACTTTTAAAGTGACAAAAGGCATTCTGCTGCTGCGGCTTTTGAAAAAACCGCGATTCATTTCAATGGCTTCTTTTTCGAGGACTCCGCAAACCACTTCAATTCCGGCTTCGTTAAGTTTTAGAATGCTGTTACCGTTGACTCTTTCGTCGATATCTTTGGTTGCGATTACAACCTTTGTGAAACCATGTTTAATGATTTCATCAACACAAGGATCCGTAACTCCAACGTGGGAGCAAGGCTCTAGAGTTACGTAAATTTCGGCACCTTTTAAAATTTCTTTATTTGTTACTTTGTCGATAGCAATTTTTTCGGCATGAGGTCTTCCTTCGCGTGCGGTGATGCCAGTAGAAATTATTTCGCCATTTTTAACGATAACACATCCAACTACTGGGTTGGGGGCGGTAATGCCAAGATTTCTTCTGGCTAGATTTAGAGCGTAGGAAATAAATTTTTTGTCAGAACTTTTCATATTCGAAGTGGTACAATCTGGATGAGAACGATTTTGTGATTTACGTTCTTTTTAGGACAGGGTCAGACCAATACAAAAATTTTGCAATCCATTATTGTTTTCATCTCTTTAGGATTTTATCGTGTGCCGCCTTTCGGAAATTTACCTCAAAAAAATGTGCTACGAAAAAAGTTTAATTGAGATTGTCAAATTTTTCTGCTGTGCGATTTTTTGCGTTGTGATTTTTTCTTGTGATAAAACTGATGTGAGGCCAGATTACGCAGCGCCGATGCAATATTCTCCTGTGCAACCTTACTATCAACAAAATTACCAACCAAATCCACAGTACTACCGTAACCCTTACAACTACCCACCACAAAATTATTACCAATATTATGATTATGACCAGTATTACGTTCCTCCAAGAGCGTACCAAGGTCGTGAAGAAAACTATAGAGGCAGATCTTCAATATACTCTCCTAATGTTACGAGATCTGTCGAGAAATACTGATTTATTTGAGCGATGTTTTTGTTAAAGATGAATAAAATTACTTTGAAAAAAACCACTATCATACTGGCGTTACTTCTGGCTTCTTCCTGCAGCAAAGATCCATATCTCTATGATCGTACTGGTTTTGATGCAGATGCTAGACCAATTGTTGCGCCAAATCCTGACGCACCTAAAGCAGTTGTGCCGGATTATTATCGTCAGCAGCAATATGGTGTGCCTTACCAGCAAATGCCGCCGCAAGGTTATGTACCAACACAACCTTACCCACAAAACTACGGTTACCCACCACAATATCAGGGTGGTGGTTCACGTTATTATTCAAATCCATATGCTATTCCACCAGCGACCCAATATTATCAACGTTATGACGTTGATCAATATTATGTTCCGCCAACTTATTACAATAACAGCGGTGGTCAGCAAATGAGAACAACCGGTTACGAATAAAGCCATGAAAGACGTTATAGTTTATAGCAAAGAAATTTGTCCTTACTGCGTGAAAGCAAAGGCGCTGTTGCAAAGAAAGGGCGTAAAATTTTCCGAAATTAAAATTACCGATGATGCCACCAGAGAAGAGATGGTGCAAAAGTCGGGTGGGCGTATGACGGTGCCGCAAATCTTTATTGGTGAAAAACATGTGGGCGGCTGCGACGATTTATATGCTTTGGAGGCTGCTGGTAAATTGGATGAATTATTGAGATAATTTTTTACCACTCCCCTTGTTTAAAATTTAAGCGTTACTATCTTCCCAATCACATGATCGATCGATGTTCGATGTAACTGATCATTTCACGATTTATAATTTCCTAAAAACTCTAAATTTTAACTAAACATGAAAGTCAGACCTTTACATGATCGCGTTCTTGTTGAGCGCATTGAAGCTGAAAGCAAAACTGCTGGAGGCATTATTATCCCAGATACTGCGAAAGAAAAACCGGCTGAAGGTAGAGTAGTGGCAATTGGTGCTGGTGCTCGTGATGAAGACGGAGACAGAATCGCTTTGGACGTAAAAGTTGGCGATCGCATTTTGTTTGCGAAATGGGGTGGCACTGAAGTGAAAGTTGATGGCAAAGAATTGGTGATTTTGAAAGAATCAGACATCTTGGCTGTAATCGAATAATTATTAATCAAACAAACTATTTTTAAAAAATGGCTGCAAAAGAAATCCTCTTCGGAGTTGACGCCCGTACCAAAATCTTGGAAGGCGTAAATATTATCGCTGATGCGGTAAAAGTTACATTAGGACCAAAAGGTCGTAACGTGGTAATCGAAAAATCTTTCGGCGCTCCACGCATCACTAAAGACGGCGTGTCAGTTGCAAAAGAAATCGAACTTGCTGACAAGTTCCAAAATCTTGGCGCGCAAATGATCAAAGAAGTTGCTTCTAAAACCAACGACATCGCGGGCGACGGAACTACAACTTCAACTGTTCTGGCTCAAGCAATTGTACGTGAAGGTGTAAAATCAGTCGCTGCCGGCATCAATCCTATGGATTTGAAACGCGGTATTGATTTGGCAGTTGATGCTTTGATCAAAGAAGTGAAAGCCATGAGCAAAAAAGTTAATGGCAAAGAAGAAATCGCTCAAGTTGCTACAATCTCTGCGAATGGCGATTATGAAATCGGTTCTAAAATTGCTGAAGCTGTACAAAAAGTTGGTCCAGATTCTCCAATCACAGTTGAAGAAGCGAAAGGTTTAGATTTCGAAGTTAACGTGGTTGAAGGTATGAATTTCGATCGCGGTTACTTGTCGCCTTACTTCGTAACTAACGCTGAAAAAATGACAGTTGAGATGGAAAATCCATTGATCTTGTTGTTCGAGAAAAAAATCTCAAATCTTCAACCAATGGTTCCATTGCTTGAAGCTGTAGTACAATCAGGTCGTCCACTTTTGATTATCGCTGAAGATGTTGAAGGCGAAGCTCTTGCGGCTTTAGTTGTAAACAAACTTCGCGGTGGTTTGAAAATCGCTGCGGTGAAAGCTCCAGGATTTGGCGATCGCAGAAAAGCTATCATGGAAGATATTTCAGTTCTAACTGGTGCACAATTGATCTCAGAAGATTTGGGCATGAAGCTTGAAACTGTTACTCCAGATCAACTTGGCCAAGCTAAAAAAATCATCATCGACAAAGAAAATACTGTTATCGTTGATGGCGCTGGTTCATCAGATGATGTTAAAGCTCGTTGCGCTTCAATCAAAGCTCAAATGGCTGAAACTACTTCTGATTACGATCGCGAAAAACTACAAGAACGTTTGGCGAAACTTTCTGGCGGCGTTGCTATCATCAAAGTTGGTGGTGCTACTGAAGTTGAAGTTAAAGAGAAAAAAGATCGCGTTGACGATGCTTTGGCTGCAACTCGTGCTGCAATGCAAGAAGGTATCGTTGCTGGTGGTGGTTCTGCTCTAGTTTACGCTGGTCGTATTCTTGAAGGTTTGAAAGGTGCTAACGACGATCAAAACGTTGGTATTAACATCATCAAAAAAGTTGTTCAAGCTCCAATCCGTCAAATCGCTGAAAATGCTGGTAAAGACGGTGCAGTTGTGGCTAACGAAGTATTGTCGAAAAAAGACGCGTCTTATGGTTATGACGCTCAAAACGATAAATTCGGTGACATGTTCAAAGCTGGTATCGTTGATCCGGCAAAAGTTGTGCGTACTGCACTTCAAGATGCTGCTTCGATCTCTGGCTTGTTGATCACAACTGAAGCTGCGATTATCGAGAAAAAAGAAGAAGCTCCTGCTCACAGCCACGGTGGTGGTATGGGCGGCGGCATGCCTGGAATGGGCTTCTAGCGACCGATCAAAGATCGGTAAAAACGTGCTAAACTCACGTTTTTAGCTAGAAGCGGGTGAAGCTACGCTTCACCCCGGCGACACTTCGTCTTCGAACGAAGTGAGAAAAGCGATGTGTCGTTGCAGAACTGGATGTTTCATCTGGCGCAAGCTGTCTTCGAACGAAGTGAGAAAAGCAGCGTAGCGTTGCAGAACTCGCTCTCTTAAACAAAAAAAGCCGTACTCACACTTTACGTGAGTACGGCTTTTTTTATTCCCACTAATTTATTCCCAACCCAAAACTTCGTAACCCTTCTGATTTAGACAATTCGTCACATATCTTTGTTTCATCTGATCCGGTTTAACTTTGTCTTCTCCAGCAACTGAAAGCGCACCCATCGCAGCTCCAACGCCAGCTCCAATCGCAGTACCAACCAAAGTTGATTTCATTGTACGACCAAAAATTGCGCCACTCGCAGCTCCTACAACTCCACCAACAACAGCTTTGCGTCCAGCTTCTTTGGCAGCACGACGCGCTTTATATTGTTTTAAATATTCATCAGCTTCACTCATGCAGCGTTTAGATTCTTTCTCAGCTGCGTCTTTCCCGTTATCTAAATAAGTCTGATTTTGATAAAAAATTGGCTGGTAAGAAGAGCAAGAGGTGAGAGAAAAAACACTTAGACAGAGCACGATATTTTTGAGAATTTTCATAGTTCTAAACCTCAATTATTTGCAAAGAATTGTCGTGTAAATATTGCGATGGAAGTAGGTCTTTACTGGTTGCGCTGAAAAAGGCTGGAAGTGCTGACATTTTCACTTCAGCAAAAAGATCAGATTTCCTTTTTTCGTCAAGATGTGAAACCACCTCGTCGAAAATTAACATAGTTGGTTGGTTTTTATAGTTCGCAGAAATTTTG
This sequence comes from uncultured Rhizobium sp., assembly GCA_964444545.1. Classification (GTDB taxonomy): domain Bacteria; phylum Pseudomonadota; class Alphaproteobacteria; order Rickettsiales; family UBA1997; genus UBA2645. The sequence goes on along the minus strand of CAYUHG010000013.1, from coordinate 21,925 downwards.
GCGCGCGCTAAAGTAATTCCAATCATGATCGATTTTTGTTCACCTGTAGAAGAGCGCATCGCCGACATATTTTTTTCAGAAAATATCGCATCAAAATCTGAGCGATGAACGCCGAAATTAGTTTTGAAATTTGCTAAATCGACGCTGCGATTCTCGCGTAATTTATTTTTGTAAATTTCCTCAAGCTGTACCGCGCTTTGTTTCATGACATTTTCTTCGATGTCACCACTAACTTGTAATTTTGGTTTAGGAAAATTTGAGGTGAAAGAAGCGATGGCGCGATTGAAAAAATCGATCGCCTCGATGCGCGCCGAAGCAATGGCCATGCCGAGTTCGACGATTTGATTTTCGATAACATCCAGCCATTTTTCGCCCGATTTCTGCGTGCCGTATTTTTGCAAAATTAATAATCTTTCGCGAAGTAATTTCTGATAATTGTTGATGCGCGTAAGATGTTGTGAATCAATGTCGGAAACTATTTTATCGAGATAATCGCGACGTTCAGATTTGCCTAAAATGAACAGCTGTTCAAGTTGCGGAGTGAGGCAAATAAAATTTACTAGCTGGCTACGCATTTCGCTCTGGCGCTTGCTGCTTAAGGGCTCGCCGTTAACTTCGACATTTTTCTTTTTGGAATTGCGTTCAAAAGAAATGCCAATTTTTTCTATAAATTCGTGATCAGAAAATTCAGCGTAAATTGCGAAAGCTGGTGCTTTTTCGGCGATTATTTCTTCAAAATCTGCACCACGCAAAGATGTGCCGCGGCCAAGCAAAGTAAGGCTTTCAAGAATGTTAGTTTTGCCAACACCGTTATTTCCAGCAAGCAAAACTAATGGTCGATCAAACGAGATTTTTTTCGAAGTAAAATTACGGAAATTAGAGAGGACGATTCTTGAGATTTGCATGGAGTTTTTTTGATTTCGGTGATCAAAACCCCCCGACCCCTATGGGGCCACCCCCCTTGACAGGGGGGCTTTAGCCAAACTTGCCCCCCTGCCAAGGGGGGTGGCCCCATAGGGGTCGGGGGGTTCTGCTTTACTCAACCAAAATTAAATTCTTACTGGCATAATCACGAAGACAGAATTCATGTCTTTCGCTTCAACAATCGCTGGAGAAACGCTGTCTTTGAAGCGCATCATCAATTCTTCTTTGTCGATTTGGCTGATGACATCAAGTAGGTAACGTGAGTTAAAACCAGTTTCGATTTTGTCGCTGGTGTAATTCACATCCAATTCTTCGTAAGCGAAAGAGCCGTCAGTTGTGTTCACTTGCAGGTTCATCTTACCATTTTCGATCATCAATTTCAAAGATCTGTGTTTATCAGTTGCAACAGTTGAAACGCGATCAACGCAGTCGAAGAAAGCTTTTTTGTTGATGACGGAAATTTGGTTGTTGGCTTTTGGTAAAACTTTTTCGTAGTCCGGGAATTCGCCATCGATCAATTTAGAAACGATCACGGTGTTATCAGCGATAATTTTAATTTTAACGCGTGAAACGGCGATTTTGATTTTCTTGCTGCCGTCAATGATTCTTCTGATTTCCGCGACTGATTTTTTTGGTAAAATTACACCAAACTCAGATTGAAGATTTTCGCAAGGTAAGTAAGACAAAGCCAGTCTGTGGCCGTCAGTTGCAACGGTTCTAAGCTCAAAACCCGAATCTCTTTTTAGTGATTGCAGGAAAAGTCCGTTCAAATAATAGCGAGTTTCGTCGTTAGAAATAGCGAAACGAGTTTTGTCGATCATGCGCGCCAAGCCTTCCGAATCAACTTCGGTTTCGGCGCCAAGTTCACCTTCAGAAAGGTTTGGAAATTCAGAAGCATCGATGCACGGCAAGCTGTATTTAGATTTGCCTGATTTGATTTGCAGGATGCTTGGGCTCTCTTGCGAAATTAAAATTGCTGAAAGATCAGGAATTTTACGGACAATGTCGAAAAACATCTGCGCTGGAACTGTTGTGGTTCCGCTGGTTTTGATGTCAGCATCAATTGCTACGGTAACCAAAATATCCATGTCGGTTGCGGCCAAATTTACTTTGCCGTTTTTCACTTCGATCTTGATGTTTTGTAGAACTGGAATGGTATTTTTCTTCTCAACTGCACCGTTAACGTTGGAAATTGCTTTCAACAGCACAGGTTTAGCGACTTCAAATTGCATATTTTTGAAAATTGTTTGGGGAAAATTGGTTGCCAAAAACTAAGGGCAGATTGGATAAATTCAACTAATTACTGCTGAGCTGTGTTAAAGGGTTTTTTAGGCTATCAGAGTTTGATTAGAGGCTATTAAAAATGCGTTGTATTTACGCCTTTCTTTTTGCGTAAAGATTCTTCGAAAGTTCGGATATTGTATTTAGTAGCTTTGAGTAGTGATTCACAACTCTGTAAACTGTAAGAATTTTCTGCTTTCTTGAGATTGCTAAGAAAGCTTTTGGCTTTATAGAAGCGTGAATCGTGTTCACCAACACTCCAAATCAATTTATTTGCTCTCTCTTCTGCTTCATACCAATTTTGTTTCTGAGTACATCGTAAAAGATTTACTGAAGATTGTAAATTTCTTGTAAGTGTTAGCAGTTTCTGATTTTTTTGCGCGTATTTTGAAGGTGATTGACTGTTGTAGAAAGAGCAAGAAGTTGTGATAAAAGTCAGTGCTAGAATTATGATCTTTTTCATGGCTAGGATTTATGATGTGCAAATGGTAAAGATTTAAAACCGTGAGTTGTAAAATTGTTACTATTTTTAAAACTCGAAATCACAATAATGAAGAAGGATCTTTCCTAGCTTATTTTGGATGAGTTGAAAGTAGTGCTGTGGAAATAATTATTTAGTGAAATAGCTATGTCGAACGACGAAATTTTAGAAGTGAGTTTTGAAGAAATCACAACGGCGAATGAATTATTTTGCCAGTTTGATGCGCATCACGGAGTGTTGTTCTTGGATGTCAAAAAGCCATTTAGTGCTGAAGATTTTGAAGCGATCTTTAATCTAATCGAGCCTTATTTTGTAAAGAATGGCGAGCTTAGAGGAGTTATCATCAATGCCAAAAAATTTCCTTATTGGTCGGGTGCAAAAAATCGCGCGGAGTATCTAAATTTTGCCGGTAATAATCATCATAAGTTTAAAAAAGCAGCGCTGAATATGGGCGGATTTTTCACTAAAATTGTAGCGCGAGTTGCACGCGGTCGTGTTCATCCAGAGGTGAAGATTTTCAAATATAATCAGATCGAACAATCTCAGAGTTGGATCTTAGAAGGTGAAGTGAAGTCGCTACATTAAAAAATGGAGCTTAGAGACAAAACGCGATATAAATTTATTGGGGTAAAAAAGTTTATATTTCATATCAATTTGTAATTGATGTGACAAAAATCTAACAGTTAATCCGAGATTATTGCCTTTTAATTGAAGGGTGCAGATTATCAGTCTGCGCCCTTTTTTTGCGTAAAATCACCAAATTTCACCACATTCTGACCATAATATTAAATTCAGATTGAAGAATCTTTGGTGATGGAAAAAGCGGCAAAATCTTTAAAACTTTCGTTGAGCGAATTGCTGATTAACACACCATTTTGGAGTGCGCGTCTTGATACAATTGCACATCCTGTGGCAGTTAGAATGGCGCAAGATTTGGAAGTTTCTGAACCTCTTGGAATTGGTGACAGCGCTAAAGCTTTTTGGAAAGGTTTTAAACATGAATATGGTGCGAAAGATTCCAATATCGACTTTCTGTTTCGCATAAAAAAACAGCATCCGCAAAAAATTGTTCTCATTCAAATCGGTGAATTTTACGAAACTTGGGGAATTGATTCTGTCTTTTTAGTTGAGCATTGTGGCATCAATCGCATGGGTAGAAAAGGGCCGCGCGCCGGTATGCCACTTGCCAACATTCAAGCAGTTTTGGATGATTTAACCAACGCTGGTTTTTCGGTGGTAGTTTGTGAGCAAGCTGACGATGTGCACAAAAAAGGTCGCAAAGTGCGCTTCATTTCTGAAATTATCACGCCGTCTTCGCCAACTTACACTTACGGTTTGGCGATGAGTCATAAAGCCAATATTTGCTTTCCTGAAGCGCCTCCTGAATTTGGAATTGCGGCCAGCAGCAAAGGAATAAAAGTTGTCGAAATTAATCCTGATTTGCGTACGTCATTAATTTTGGAAGGCCTGACTGAAGAGGCTGCAATCATTCGTCTTAACAAATATAGCGGCAGATTAAATCGCATTTTTTTACACGAAAAAACTCCGAAATCACTTTTTGAAGCGGCGAATTTGAAGTTTCATAATTTGATTAAAATTTCGAATTATTCGTCGCGCGATTTTGCTCAGCGCATGGAAGAATTAATCAAAATTGATTTGGGATTAGATGCGGAAACTCCATTTCTCAGAACGGAAAATCTAAGTGATAATAATGTTCCAAATCCGCTCTATCAGCAAACCGCTGAGCAAATTGGCATTTTGCCAAAACGCGGAATTCCTGATTTAGTTTCGGTGATGTTACCTAAAGGAAGTCCGGCGACTTGCAAATATATTGTGCGCAATATTTTGCTTAATCCGCCGCAAAAGAAATATGCCGAAAGTTTGCGAAAAGTTATCGCAGAATTGCATATGAGCGACAAAAAATTGCCGCTGTTAATTGTGTCAAATCCGGTGCGTTATATCAAGACTCTGAACAAGAATGAAGCGCATCCAGAGATTTTAAAAGATCTATTTTGTTTGGCGGAAATTTTCTTGAGCTGCGATAAAAATTTGTCGCAAGATTTTATCGGAAATACTTTGGAAGTTGTATCGCATATTTCAGCAATCAAAGCCGAAAACAAAATTTTGTGTGATACTAGCAAAAAAATAATTGAGATGCTGACGCCAATTCTGCCAAAGGATGAAGACTTATCGTATGCGCCGCAAAATGATTTAATTCCGGCAACTTTATTTGAGAAAATTGAAGAAGAATTTCGTGGTAGAATTTCGCGAAATTCGTCGAAAGAAGTTGCTGATCTTTACGATAAAACCGAAAAAGCGGCGAAAAAATATGAAGAAAAGTTGGCAAAAACTTTGATCAAAGCGATCGAATCTTTTGAATTGGAAAAGGGCAAAAAAGCCAGAAAACTCGCGCTTACTTACGATATTCACAATCACGCAATTTGGATGCTGGGAACGGTTAATCCGCAAATAGTTGAGCAGCATAAATTGATTCATCCGCTGGATCGTTACGGCAAAGAAGTACGTGATCGCTGGAGCACCAAAGAAGTTGAGGAAGCGCTACATGAATATAAAAATTCAGCACTTAAAACTTTTGAAGCGATTAGGCAGATTTTGAAGAAAACCTCGAAAGACCTTGCGCCGTATTGTTTGCCGATAATTCACTTGGCGACATTTTCGAATTTTGTGAAAACGATTTATCTGCATATCAAAGAATGTCAGGGCAAAAATTGGACGATAAATTTTGAGAATGACTGCGCAAAAAATAACGAAATTTCTCTCAAAGATTTTTTCCCATATTGGATGAAGTCGGGTGATGCGGTGGTAAACACATTTAGTTTTGACGGAGTTTGTTTGTTAACTGGTCACAATATGGCAGGAAAATCAACTTTGATTAGGTCGTTGGCAGCTACGACATTGCTTGGTTCCTGTGGTTTTATGTTTCCAGCGCAGAAGCTTAAAATTGCCAATGAAATTGATGGTTGGTATGTGCGAACAGGCGCAAGTGATGATCCAGAAGCTGGTCTTTCCGCTTTTGCGGTTGAGATGAACGACATCAAAGTGGCGCTTCGTGATGCGACACAAAAAAGTTTTTTGTTAATTGACGAACTTGGTAAAGGCACAGAATCAAAAGCCGGACACGCAATTGCCGCAAGTGTTCTTGAGCATTTGGCAAGTCGAAATATCCGCTCAATTTTTGCTACTCATTGGCACGAAATTTTTGTTAATAAATCGGTGAATTTGGAAAATATTCGTTTGGTGAAGATGTATTGCGACGGCGATATTCCAAACTACAAAGTGGTTGATGGTGTTGATTTAAATTCGTCGGCTTTTTACACGGCGACAAAAGTGGGCGTTGATGCGCAGATTGTGGCAAGAGCGCAAGAAATCGCTCGAGGTTATGAAGTGTCGCAAATCTTAGAGTTGAGAGATTCGGCGCAAGATGAGTTTGTGTATTCATTCACCAAAAATTCTGCTTCTCCTAATTGCGTAAAAGAAATTCTGGCGGAAATGATTGCAGTTGAAATTTCGCAAATAAAAAATCTCAAAGAAAACGATACTCTGCCTTTAAATGAAGCGGGACGAAGCGTTGTGTATGTGATAAAAACCACGAATAATTTTTTCTATGCTGGTGAAAGTGATAATTTCTCACAACGTGTAGAAGCACATAAAAAGCGACTTGGCGAAGGGTGCGAATTTTTTTACGTTACAATTTCAGAAGGAAAAAGTCGTGCTCGTCAAATTGAACAGCAACTAATTACCAAATTAAAAAATAGTGGTTTTGCCATGCTTTCTGTGGCGGACATGAGAAATTCAAGTTTTGGAGTTTAACACCTGTAATCCTTCGCTATGCTCAGGATGACAGAAGGGTTATTAAGATATTTAAAAGGTTTGGTACATGATTGATAAAACGCATATTATCAGAAATTATACTTCTGATAATGCGGCTTTGATAATTGATTTATTCTACAACGAAGTGGTTTCGCCACAGGATCAAAAATTACTCGACATAGCGTTCGCCAAAAAAATTGAACAATCGCAGCTCGACCAATTTTTTGAAAATTGGGACATCGAGAAATTCGGCGAAGGCAAGTCGATGATGTTATCTTATGTGATGAAAGCCAATCCGCAGTTGAAGTTTTCAAATTACGAAAGACCGAGATTGGAAGGTCTGCTCAAATATCATCGTTTTCACAATCTAAAACTGATCGCACATTACGCTAAAATTGTTAAGGCGCTCAATGAGCAAAATATTTTTCCGATGATTTTAAAAGGTGGCGCAATGAAACATATTCGTCCTGATTTGTCGCGTGCGATGGGCGATATTGACATTTTGATTCCTGATCCAACTCAGTTTGAGAAAGCTCGCGAAATCTGTAAAAACTTAGGTTACGAAGAAGTTATTCCTGACGATCATTCGATTGATTTACATTTGCCAAATTCAACGGAAGGAACAGTTGATCTGCATCGCTACATCGATCTTGAAACCAATTACGATAAGAAATTTTCACAAGAATTATTTGCGCGTGCTACCAAGCAAAATGTTTTTGGCGCGCAATCTTTTGTACCGTGTTTTGAAGATTTGTTGTTTTTGGCGATGATTAATTTGTCGCGTAATTTGAATAACAAAACCAGTCTACAAGGCATTTTATACAGCTTGTTTGATTTCAAATATTTAAGCGAAAGCAAGATGGATTTCGATTGGGATTTGGTTTTGCGTAACATCGTAAAAACCAAAACCTACGCACAAGCGCTTCTGGCGATGAAATTTACCAACAAAATTATTCCAAATATTTTGCCAGAAAATTTGCTGAAAAATAATCTCATCAACAAGAAGTTTAATCGACATTGTGACGGCATAATTTTTCATCACTTTTTCTTTAACGATTTTCGTAATCGCTGCAAAAAATTAAGTGTTAAGAACGCAGTAAAAAGTGTCGATAATTTGAAAGAATATTTGGTTAATAAACCGAAATATTTCTTGATCAAAAGAGTAATTCGTAGGAGTCATTTTCTTATGACCATCTTTCTGATGTTAAAAAGTAAACAGTTTAGAAAGGCTTAGAAAATGAACGCATTTCCTCAAAATCAAAAGATCAAATCCTATCTCGCTAAAATTGATTCGCACATCAAACAAAATCATCAATTATTGTGGCAAAAATACGTTCGTTTGGGATCTCAAAATATTAAATTAGTTTGCTATTCCAAAGAATTTACTGCGTTGATTGAGAAACAATTGTCGTACGTTTTGCAAGATTCTGTCGATAATTTTACGGCAACGATTGTGTTGTGGCATGAAAAAGAAATCGCCGAATTTGCCTCAACTTTCATCGATAATCATATCAAATCGCGCATTCTTGTGCATGAAGATGTTATTTTTGAAATGATAGCAGAGATGGAAGCTAATCGCAAAATATTGACTAGATTCAATATTGAAAAAGAGCTGATTAAAAATTTTGAGATTATTGACGAAGCCTACTCCAGAGATAATCCCTTGATTAGAATTAGTGGGGAGAGTGGTATCATCAACGCTTATGATCAAGAGCAGAATGTTTATTATTACGGTGTGAAAGATTTGCATCCGGAAGAGTTTATAAAACAAGGTCATATCTTCGTTCAAATTTTTAATAAAATCTTAAAAACTTCCCATACCGCTTTAACTCATGGCGCAGTTGTTGGTCTCAATAATCAGGGAATTTTGCTTTGTGGCCGAGGTCAGCGTGGTAAATCGACTTTGGCGGTTGTGGCAATGATGCAGGGTTTTGATTATGTTTCTGACGATTATCTGGTGTTAGAAAAAGAAGGTGACGCGCTTTATTCCTACCCGATTTATTCGATCATAACTTTGTCACCAAGAATGTATAATGAACTTTATGACGATATGAAGGGTAAGTTCGTTTCTAACAATGCGCGCCGTGATAAATATGTGATCGATATCAAGGCGTATCACGACAGTTTCCGTGAAAAATATCCGATAAAAGTTTGTGTGTTTCCGCAAATTACTAATGACGAAAAACCCAGCATTGTGCCTTGTAAAAAGGGACGTGCAATCACGCAGTTGGTGCATTCAACCATAATCCAAATGGAAGATAAACACGATATTAAAACGATTCAGAAACTGACTTCCTTCATCAAAGATTTTGATTTTTATCAGATCAATTTATGTGCTGATATTAAAGCGAATGTTGAATGTTTGAGGCAGTTCTGCAGTCAAATTAACCAAATAAAAACTAACTAGAAAATGGCGATTTACAAACTTAACGAAGAAAAAATGTTTGCGGATATTACTGACAATGTAGCGATTATCATCAATGGCGATACAGGAATTTACTACGGAATGAACGGTTTTGGAACGGCAGTTTTCGAAAATTTAATAAAAGGTGCTGATACGCAAGCGATCTTAGAAGAGTTGAAAAAAATTCCTGATATCTCAGCGGACATTGAGGTGAAATATAATGAATTTTTAAACGCGCTTATTGAAAAAGAATTGCTTATTCCTGCGGATGAAAATTCTGAAGTGGAAATCATTATTTATGCTGCGCTGGCTTGTAATGACGGCTTTAATCTTAACCTTAGTGAATATAACGATGCCCAAGAATTATTGCTGGCTGATCCAATTCACGAAGTAAGAGAAGATATAGGTTGGTCGCCAGAAAAAGATGCATTAAATCCTGACGCAGAAGATGTGGCAAGACGTGAAGCAAAAATGAATGAATAGATGGTAAAGATTTCGGTCATAATTCCAGTTTATAACTGTGCGCAGTTGTTGGCTAAATGCTTGGATAGTGTTTGCGGCCAAACGCTGCGCGACCTTGAAATTGTTTGCGTCAACGATGCTTCAACTGATAATAGTTTGGCAATTTTGCAAGAATATGCCACGAAAGATCAGCGCATAAAATTGATTAATTTTAGCGAAAATAAAGGTGCGGCAGTCGCAAGAAATATTGCGATTGATAATGCCCTAGGGGAGTATCTCGGTTTTGTTGATGCTGATGATTTTATTGATCGAAATTTTTACGAAAAACTTTATGAAGTTGCTCAAAAAAACGACTCGGAAGTAGTGAAGGCAAATATCGCGCTTTATTGTCCAAAAGAAGGAAAGACAACTTATGGAAGTTGGATCGACATCAATTGCAAAGTTAAAAAACACCAAGCGCATTTTTGTTTTTCTTTTACTTCGGCAATTTTCAAAACTGTGATTATCAAAGAAAATTCAGTAAATTTTTTACAGGGATTAAACCATTTTGAAGATCCTTATTTCACTATCAAAGCGGCTCTGTTCTATAAAAAACTGCAAGTGATCGAAGATGTTTTTTATTATTACGTTGAAAATCCAGAGTCGTCTTCGCGTAAAAAAATTGGTCTAAAACACATCGAATCGATGATGATTGGTGCGGTAAAAATTTTGGATTTGCTTGATGAAAAATGTAGTGACAAAACTCACTATATGATCGTTTTTAATTTTGTCTTGGAGCAGCTTCTGCATTGGTGCAATCGTACTGATGTTAGTGACGAAATTACCATAAAAGCTACAAACGCTTTAACAATTATTTTACAGCGTTGTCGCTATAAAGATGAGTTGGCTTCCTATCATTTTTTGGAAAAGAAAAAAACTCAAAAAGATCTGTTTATCAGAGAGCTTAGAAACAAGGTGAAACTGGATCTGAAAAATGCCTAAAATCTCTGTAATAATTCCAGTTTATAATGCGCAAAGCTATTTGGAGAGATGCCTAAATAGCGTGTGTAATCAAACTTTGCGCGATATAGAAATTATCTGTGTCAATGATTGCTCAACTGATGAAAGTGCGAAAATTTTGCAAGATTATGCTAAAAATTATCCGAATTTAAGAGCGATAAATTTAGAAAAAAATCAGGGAGAATCGGTAGCAAGAAATACTGGTTTGTCTGTGGCGCGAGGTGAATATTTGGCTTTTGTTGACAATGACGATGAAGTCGATCGCGATTTTTACGAAAAATTATACGAAAAAGCGCGAGAAACTGATGCTGATATTTCAAAAGGCCAAGCAATAGAAATTTCATACAGCGGTAATAAAAATGTTATAAAACAGCTGCGACAAACTGACGATAAATTGCTCTTTATTACTTACTGGTGGAGTGCGATTTATAAAAGATCGCTGATTACTGAAAATAACATTACGTTTTCAATTCATCATCCTTTGGGAGGTGATATTCTTTTTTTAAGTAATGCTGTGATAGCGGCAAAAAATCTGCAACTTGTTGAAGGTGTTTATTATCACTATTACCGTCGCGAAGATAGTGGTGATTCTAAAATTTTATCAGAAGAAAAAATAAAATCGGCGTTAGATATTTACCAGATTATAACGAATAATATCAATGCTATCGGGCTTCAGAGCAACTCGACTTATGCCTTTATTTTTCATCATTTTATCGTCGTTTGTTTTTATTTGGCGTTGAAGGCTGAGAATGAAAATTCCAAAAAACTTTGCGCTAAAACGGCCATCAATATTTTTGAGAAATGTTATGCTAAAAATGATATGGAAAGTCACTTTGCTACTACCGCACCGAATCTATTTATTTTGCTACAGAACCAAGATTACCAGGCGGTAGAAGAACTTATTGTAAAATGTAAATCGCGTATGGAATTAATAATTTCAGGATTGCGTGCTCGAATCAGAAAGTAAAATTATGAATCCGTTAGTTTCAATTATTATGCCGGTAAAAAACGGCTCAAATTATCTTGCCCAAGCGCTAACTTTTATCAAAGCGCAGAATGTTGATATGGAAATTATTGTTGTGAATGATGGTTCAACTGATGATACGCATCAAATTTCTGAGAGTTTTGGTTGTGTGGTTTTAAAGAATCAAAATTCTGGAGGACTGGTTGCTTCTAAGAATACTGCTTTGAAGGTTGCCCGCGGCAAATATGTGATGTTTCACGATCACGATGATTTATTAACAGAAGGTGCTTTGCAAAAAATGCTGCAGGAATTGCAGGCAAACGATGATTTATCTGCAGTAATGGCGCAGTTGAAAGATTTTTTCTCTCCTGAGCTTCCGCCAGAAGAGGCAAAGAAAATTCTGGTTCGACCAGAACCTTATTTTGGTTTATTTTCGGCAGCGATTTTGATGAAGAAAGAATTGTTCGATGTGATTGGTTTGTTCGACGAAAATATTCAAGCTGGCGATATTATTCAGTGGAGCGGCAAAATGGAGAAACACAATTTGCCGATTAAAAGATTGGATTTTGTGTCCTCGCAACGTCGTATTCACAATACCAATTATGGTCGCACCAATAAAGGAACAGCATATAAAGATTATGCATCTTTGTTGCGGGCAAAATTGAAGAGTGTTCAATAGTTTTTTTCTAGATTGCCGAGCAAGCAACAAAAAATCAGCGTACAATTAAATGAGCAACGTAATTATTTTGTGTAACGAGTCAGGTTTGATTGAAGGCAAAGCGCCTTTAGGGCAACACTCAACTTTGGCTTATATTTGTGCTGCGATTTTGCAGAAGCACAGTGTTTTTGTTATCGATCATTCGCGAGTTAGTTTGCAATCGTGTTTAGAAAGTCAAAGCTTTCCAGCCTCATTGTTCGATCAAAGTAATTTCGGTAAGTTTATAAATCTTTATCAGCAGCGTAATGAAATATTAGCTGATCTGACTAAAAATGCTGGTGCAGAACTTTTAACTTCCGATTCAGATGAAAAATGGAATGAAGTTGCTGAGCGTGAAATTGTACGAGTTGGAAGTGTTATCGGCCGCCAAGTGAATCTGACAATGGCTGATTTGCAAAATTCTTACGTCTTAAATCGCTTAGATCCAATGTTGGCTTCTTTTACCCAAGCAGATCGAGAGGCGGCAAATGGCAATGTTTATCAGTATTTTTTAGCTCAGTACAAAAAATTAGTTCCTAAAATTGAGTTTAGCGATCCAAGCGGTAAGGGTGATAAAATTGCTCCACAAGAAGTTGACGAAGCAAGAGCAAAATCAGGAATGGCCGCGATTTATACTCCAACTTGGAAAGTTACGATTGATAATTTCGACGATAAATTTTGTGAAAATTTTACCGCAGCGGTGCAGGCGGAACAAAAATTATTTCTTAGAACCAAAGCTGAATTTGCTGACTTGCCAACTCGAATAATTTTCAAGCCGATTGATTCAGCACAATCAAGCGGTGTTTGTGGAATCGAATTTCGTGAAAATGGGTTAACTCTGGAAAGGCTTCGCAGCATGTCGATCAGACAGTTAATTTCAGAAGATGTGCAATTGCTATACGTGCAAAAAAATGTCGTGGTGCAAGAAATAAAAGAAATGGCGAAGGTTTTGCTTTATGCGCAGGTTTTAAAAGAAGAAAAAACGGCGCATCCAAAAGAGTTAACACAAATCAGCTCAGCAGAAATGGCCAAAGTAATCAAAAGGCTTTACGAGACAGAGATTTTGATTCAGCCATTCTTAATCGGTGTGGCAAAAATGGGAGATGTCCGCGTGAATTTTGTTGCTGATGCGCAAGGAAATTGGTCTTGTGTTGGTCACACTTTCAGAGCGCAAATTATTAAAGAAGGAAGCACGGCAATTGATGATAGAGAAGCTATCGGTTCAAGTTTTACAACTTGTTTTAGTGCCGGAAAAGCGGCGCCAACCAGAGTGGAATATATGTTGTCTTCGGAAGAAATTCAGTCATTTAACCAATGCGTAAGTGGATTATTAGCGGTTCTAAATGGCGTACTGAAACAATCTTATGCGAAATGCCACGAGTTAGGTGTCGATTTTGTTTTGGTAGGAGATGGCAAAAATTTTATGTTGGGCGAAATTAATCATACCGATCCGGCACTTGCACCAGTTAGCTTGGCGCTGCGTAAAGGTGCTTACGATTTGGCCGTAGAAATCCAAAAAAAACCAACAGATCAGCTATCGGAAAAAGAACAAAAATTCTTGCAAAATTACCATCCAATCATGGCGCAGGAAGTGAATTTTGTCGCGCATGATTATCAAGGAGGTTTAGGTGCGATGATAACCTCATTACAGAACGCTATAAAAAGACAAGATTATGCTAATAGCACCGGCAATAAACAAAATTCTGATCTATGACTTACTTTTGCAAAAAAATGAAATCGCCAGTTGGAGAATTGCAGCTGGTTGGAAATGATGATGGTTTAGCGGCGATTCTGTGGGAAGATGATGACGCGGGTCGTGTGAAATTAGGTAAGCTTGAGCAAGATAAAACTCATCCAATAATTCTTAAAACTGAGAAAGAATTGAGCGAATATTTTTTAGGAAAACGTAAAAATTTTTCGTTGAAATTAAATTTTATCGGAACTGATTTTCAGAAAAAAGTTTGGGCAGCATTGCTGACAATTCCGTTTGGTGAAACTAGAAGCTACGGACAAATTGCTAGCCAAATTGGCAATCAAAAAGCCTGGCGGGCAGTGGGTGCAGCGATTGGAAAAAATCCTGTTTCTATCATCACGCCATGTCACCGCGTTATCGGATCTTCGGGAAAACTTACAGGTTTTGCCGGAGGTTTGGAAATTAAATCCTATCTGTTGGATTTGGAAAAGTAGGCGAAAATCGAGTTTAACCTAAGATTTTGGTTGAACCAGTTTTACTCTGATTTGATTGCCGCCAAACCTTCTGCCGTGAAGTTCTGCCACAGCATTATTGGCTTCTTCTTCATTTGACATTTCAACGAAACCAAATCCTTTGGATAAACCGGTCTCTCTGTCGATAACTATGGTGCACGATTGAATGGTGCCGTAAGGAGTAAATAACTTCATCAGATGTTGCTTAGTAGTGTCGCGAGACAGGTTTAGTACAGTTATATTCATTAGAATTTTTCAGAGAGTTGGAATCGAATTTTGAGATATTGCTTTATCTGCTCGATACACAATCGAAGATATTTTTTGAAAGGATAGCGCGATTCCTAATTACCTGAATTAGGTGTCAGTAGATTGTTATCGTTCTACTTCTCAGTAATAGGCTTGGTTTAAAATTTAATTAAATTTGGTGTATGGCAAAACAACAAAATTCGGATGGTTTATTTCCAATCTTTTTAAGATTTCTGCGTTTCGGATTTTTGGCATGGGGCGGACCAGTAGCTCAAATTGCGATGATCAAAGATGAGTTGGTTGATCGTGAAAAATGGGTATCGCCAGAAAAGTTTAAAAGAACATTAGCAATTTATCAGGCTTTGCCTGGTCCAGAAGCTCACGAACTTTGTGTTTATTTTGGTATGATGAAGGCCGGAAGATGGGGTGGATTGTTAGCGGGTCTTGGATTTATGTTGCCAGGATTCTTATTAATGCTTCTGCTTTCTTGGTTTTACACAATTTATGGCGCAGTAACTTTGTTGCCTTTGTTTGCAGGAATTGCGCCAGCAGTTTCGGCTTTAATTGTCAGAGCAGCACATCGAATAAGCAGTCATATTCTGCAGGATAAATCACTAGTTTATGTAGCGATCGGAGCAGTAATTTTAACGCTTTTACAAATCAATTTCTTATCGGTGTTTTTAGTTACTGTTGTTTTTCGCCGGCTTTGGATTGCTCATCATAAAGTCACAGCGTCAATTATTTCTGCAATAATGATCGTAATATTTTTGTTATTTTTGGGAAAAAACCAACTTTCATTGTGGTACTTTTTTGACAGCAAAAGTGGATTATTTGTTGAGGGTTTGAAAGTAGGAATGCTGTCGTTTGGCGGTGCGTACACGGCGATTCCTTTTTTGCAAAACAGTATGGTCGGAAATTATGAAAGCATTACAACCAGATCATTTCTTGATGGTATTGCTTTGGCAAATGTTATCCCATCGCCACTTGTTATTTTTGGAACTTTTCTGGGATTCTTAGCTGGAAGTTTTTCGGGAGCTTTTTTGATTACTGCCGGAATTTTTATACCAGCATTTTCTTTCACTTTGCTCGGTCATAAACATCTCGAAAAACTGATCGAAAAAAAATCATTTAATAACACGCTTGATACAATTTCAGCTGCAGTTGCGGGAATGTTAATGGTTACTGCTCTGCAGATTTTTTTAAACACAATTTCTTCTCCGCTAAAAGCGATTATTTTTGTAATCGCGCTTATGGGATTTTATTACTTAAAAAAGTTGTGGAGTGTGCCAGCAATTATCTTTTTGTGCGGAGTTCTGGGATATTTGGCTGAAGTATCTTTGTAACTATCGCAAATTCTTAGTCACGAAACTTTCAAAAGAGTTAATTGCAGGATTATCGTCCGTTGATTTTAGCAAGGAAACAAATGAATTCCCAAGTTTAGGCAAAGAGTGATGATGAGTTATTGTTAGTTCTTTTGGTACCATTTTTTGTGGTAAAATAGTTAGGCCGATTCCAGCTCGAACCGCTGCCACTATGCTTGCATGACTATGGCTAGAAAAGGCGATTTCCCACTTTAGTTTTTTACTTTTCAGCGAATCTAACGCCGATGTCCGGTAAACACATGGTTTTGGCGAAAGTACAAGAGGAATCGCTTCGCCATTTTTAATCAAATTTTTATCTCCCACCCAACAAAGTTTATCGGAAGAAATATCAACTCCGAATTCAAACTCTTTTGGGCATTTCATCTTTAGTAGCACCAGATCGAGTTTATTTTTTTTAAAACTTTCAAACAAATTGAGCGTCAAATCAGATTCGATGTGCAGAGAAATATTGGGATGCACCAAAATAAATTCTGATAAAACTTCATACAAAAATGTGCTGGCGAAAGTGTCAGGAATGCCGAACCTGACTTCCCCTTTTAAATCAGGTTCTTTGAAGTGATCGATTGCTTCACGGTGTAGTTTTAATATTTGTTTTGAGTAATTAAAAAATACCTCCCCCTCCTTAGTCATCTCTAGAACTTTGCCACGTCTAAAAAGAGTTTTTCCTAAAATATTTTCGAGTTTGGCAATTTGTTGGCTTACCGCTGATTGTGTTCTTCCTACTTTTTCAGCGGCTTTCGTGAAGCTTCCACCTTCTGCCGCAGCAATAAAACACTGAACTGAAACTGTGTCGATAGTCATAAGGATTTCTAATGATGTTTAAAAGAATTATTCGTTTTCCTAATGCAAAAGATAATCTTATACGTGAGTAAGAAACAAAAAGATTATTTAATAACCTAAAGGAAAAAATATGTTACAATTTTTTAATTTTGATTCCTTAGCAATCATAGCTACGGCCTTGATATTATTCATCGTCGCCATTGTGCTAAGATATTCGGCAAATTATTTGCGGGGCAATAATAAAAGATCGCAATTTATATTTTTGGTTTTCTCAATTGCCGGTTCGCTGATTGTGACATTTTCTGCAGATAATATTTTCTTATTCTGGACGTTCTGGACTTTAAGTAACGTCATTCTGGTTTTACTGATGATCCACAAAACTTCTTGGAAACAGGCAGTATCATCAGGAATGATGGCATTTAAAAACTTCTTCATAGGCAGTTTATCTCTCTTCATCGCACTTACAACTCTCTACCTTAAAAGTGGTGAAACCTCAATTTCAGATATCGTTTCAAGCCAAATAATTGAGGATCAAATTCTGATAATCTGCTCAGTCTTAATTTTGATCACAGCGTTAACCCAATCTGCAATATATCCTTTCCATTCGTGGTTGATTAGTTCACTTAATTCACCAACTCCTGCTTCAGCAATCATGCACGCTGGTTTGGTAAATGGTGGTGGAATATTGTTGGCGCGGTTTGCTCCTATTTTCTTAAAATTGCCGGAGATGATGACGATAATTTTCATCATCGGAGTTTTTTCAGCAATTCTGGGAACAATGTGGAAGCTAATCCAAAGCAATGTCAAAAGTATGCTGGCTTGCTCGACCCTGAGTCAAATGGGATTCATGATTGCTCAATGCGCAATGGGATTGTTTCCTGCAGCAATAGCACATCTCTTCTGGCATGGAATGTTTAAATCTTATCTATTCCTGTCTTCTCCGGGATCGTGGAATGAGAAAAGATTGGATCCCAAATATCCGCCTGAAATTTCCTCTTTCTTGCTGTCTTTACTTTGTGGAATTGTGGGCGCACAAATTTTTGCCAAGATTAGCGGATTTGAAATCACAACTTTAGATACAACTTTGGTTCTGATTGCAATTTGCTTCATAGCAGCAAGTCAGGTTGCTTTGGTGATAATTGGTAAATCTCCAATCAAAAATTTTGTTCCTGCACTCATCTTATCTTCTTTTGTCTCGGCACTTTACTCTGCCTCGGTAACATTCGTTGAAAAAATCGCTGCGCCGGAAATTTTCCAGCCACAGCCGCTAAATATTTTTCACCTGATAGCGATCGCGCTGTTTTTCTTGATGTGGTTGCTGCACCTCTTTTTGCGAAAATCGGAAATTATAAACAGCCGATTTTTTGCTAAATATTACGTGAAATTTCTCAATGCCAGCCAACCAAAATCGACCACAATTACTGCCAATCGTAACCAATATAATTATCGCTAATTATGAAAAATTTATCAGAAAAATTTATGCCTAAATCATCTTTCAACCAAAAAGAAATCGAGCAAATTTGCGCTAATGTTTGGATGAAAATCTCTCCGAATTGGCCGCTGCAGAACCTTATTGCCTGTAATCCACTTCGGGGTTTTGAGAATATGAAATTTGAGAATGCTCTGAAAAAGGGGTTGAAATTCTTTCAGCAAAAAGATCTTCCGCAGAAATTAGAAATAGTTAACCAAGTTACGATTAAGTGGTGTCAGGTTTTTTTTGATCAAGGTCAAGCGACGATTAAAATGCCAAATCGTCACATGGGATTTTATCAAGCGTGGAAAAATTTGGCGGAGTTCGATGAGAAAATTCATAACTCGCAACAGGCAAAAATTCTGCAATTCAGAAATCTTGCCAGCGACTGTAAAACTGCGATTCACGATCTTCTCGAGCAGCTCTTGGTTAAAGAAAAAGACAGGGAAGAATTTTTAACCATATTACTTACAACACTTTCGGGTTGGTCGTCCTATGTAAAATATCTTGGCGAATGGAATTATGAAAAAAATGCGGAAATCGAATTAGACTATCTGGCAGTAAGGTTGGCAATCACCACGATAATTTGGCCCGAAGCTGGAAAAGAACTCTTGGAGTGGAGTAAAAAACCAATTCCGGAGAATTATCTGAAAGAAAAAATTCAAGAAATTACTGCCAACGAAGCAAAGCATTCTAAACAGCTGCTAAAAAATATTAATCTTGAGGCGGCAACGTCAAATAAAACTGCGGATGCGCAGGTAGTGTTTTGTATAGATGTTAGATCGGAGCCATTTCGTAGAGCGCTGGAGAAATGCGGAAATTATGAAACTTTTGGTTTTGCCGGTTTCTTTGGAATTCCTACAAAAATCACTAATCAACTTACCGGAGAATCTCATTCTTCTTGTCCGGTGCTTTTGAGTCCTAAACACAATGTTTCTGAGGTTGCGATGTGTTCGCATCAAGCCACAACAAAGCAGATAAAATCATACTCAACTTTGTTAGAAATTAAAAAATTTTATCAAACCTTGAAGTATAATTTCACTACGCCACTTCCTCTTGCTGAAGGAATGGGAATCTGGAGTGGTGGTTGGATGATGATCAAAACTTTTTCACCAAAGAGTAAAAAATTTCTGCAAAAAACTGTGAAAAAAACTTTAAAACATGACTTCGAAACTGCGCCTGAAATTGACGCAATTCCATTCGAAGATCAGTGTGCTTACGCATCAGGAGCCTTGCGGGCGATAGGATTAATCAAAAATTTTCCTGAAATTGTGGTTTTCTGCGGACATGGTAGCCAAACGGAGAATAATAGTTTTGCTACCGCGCTTGATTGCGGAGCTTGCGGCGGAAGGCATGGCGATAGCAATGCTAAGATTTTGGCAGCAATACTTAATCAACCAAGGGTAAGAAACCATTTAAAATCCGATGGAATTGTGATTCCTACTCTAACAAAATTCATCGCCGCGAAACATAACACTACAACTGATGAAGTAGAAATTTATCCACAAGGAAATCAAAAGTGTGAAAACTTGCTTAAGCTTGAAAAGAGTCTGACTAAAGCTCAGGAAATGAATAATGATTTTCGCGCTAAAAAAATGGGTTTTGTTGGCAAAAAAAATCAGCTAAAAAACTTTTTCTTTAATCGCAGTCACAGCTGGTCAGAAGTTCAGCCAGAATGGGCTTTGGCGCAAAACGCTTCTTTCATAGTTGCGCCACGATCGATAACCAAAAATGCTAATCTCGACGGCAGATCGTTTTTACATTCTTATGATTGGAGTCTTGATGAAGATGGAGCAATTTTGAATCTGATTCTAAATGCCCCGATGGTTGTAGCTCAATGGATCAATAGCCAATATCTCTTCTCAACAATCGATAATGTTGCTTTCGGATCGGGCAGTAAAATCACTCAAAATATTGTGGGAAAAATTGGTGTGATGCAGGGAAATTCAAGTGATTTGATGCATGGTTTGGCTCTGCAATCGGTTTATGCCAATGACTATGAATCATACCACAAACCGTCGCGTCTGATGACTTTGGTTTATGCCCCTTCAAATAAAATTGATAATGTGATCGCCAAAAGTCCGAAGCTGCAGCAGCTATTTGCTAATCAGTGGGTTGGGCTTTACTGCCTGGATCCAAGAAGCAAAAAGTTCTATCGCCTTAGAAATGATTTAACTTGGAGTGATGTTTACTAATCAAGAGTTACGTTTCCGCTTTGTTCTAAGTGATATGCTTGATGTGAGCAGGCAATTTCTTATGCCAATAATTTGGCGGTGGTAACTTAATACCATTTATCGAAAACTCTTTTTCTGGTTCAGTCGCAGTTTCAACTCGAAATGGTATTTAAAAAACGCAATGCAAACAGTTACTATTTTTGCCGATGTGCAAAATATTTATTACACCACGAAACAGCAGTATCAGCGCAATTTCGACTATAATAAATTTTGGGAGCAGGCGACACAAAATCGTAAAGTAATCAATGCTTTTGCCTACGCAATTGGCCGCTCTGATGACAAGCAAAAACAGTTCCAAAATATTTTGCGCGGCATCGGTTTTGAAGTAAAATTAAAGCCATTTATTCAGCGCGGAGATGGATCAGCGAAGGGCGATTGGGATGTGGGAATTACTTTGGATGTGATAGAATATGCACAAAAATCTGATGTTGTAATTCTACTTTCTGGAGATGGTGATTTTGATTTATTGGTGCAAAAAATTAAGCGAGATTTCAACAATGAAGTCGAAGTTTACGGAGTTCGCGAGCTTACAGCTAATTCATTAATCAACTCAGCATCAAAATTTATCGCAATTGACGATACGCTGCTTTTGGGGAAGTGAACTTGGAAAGAGGGCGACGATATGCCAATTAATTTATCTCGGAGTTTAAAACAGGTTAATTGGTAAATTGTTTCAGGAATTTTTGAAAAATCTAAAAATGCAATGAGTTATGATAAGTCTTAAAGTAGATGGAAATAAGGTGGTTGACGAATTGTTAGAGTCGATTTTGACTGAAATTGTACTAATGTAGAAAGTTGGTATGGGAAATCTGTGCAAATGGTGTCAATTCCCGACACTCAATACTAAAATTTTTAATTAGTAAACTGTCCCCAGATTTTAGCAAAGAGGAAGGTGGCGTTTTTGTTGTAGAAAAAAACATCACTTTCAACAGCCCATCAACAGCATCAACATTCTGTCTTGGTATGAGAAGTAACGGCTGGACAAGCTGGAAAGACAAGGATAGAAAAACTCTCGATGAAAAATTTAGGTAAGTTTATGTCTAATCGTTGGGGTATACCGAAAGAAGTTGAAGAACTGGTAAAAAAGCGAGACACAAATTGCATTTATTGTGGTGTTGAGTTTGTTTCAAATAAAACTTCAGCCAAGTTAAGTTCAAGTTGGGAGCGCATAATAAATGACATTAGGCTCAACAGCTCATGCAACGCTAGCAAAGGAACAAAAAAACTCGAAGATTGGTTTCGAAGTAATTACTGCATTGATAAAGGTATCAATCGTGATAGTGTTGCTCAAGTGTCAAAGGATTATTTGGAAAAGTTATTAAAATAGTCATGCAAATCTGGGTACAGTATACTAGTTAAGTGTTTAACATAATCAGTCAGCGGAAGGATTACTCGTTATTATTTATTGGCGGCTAAAGCCGCATTGGTTGAACGAGTTGCAATTTTTTTCTGCAGAAAAAAATTGTCGAACCTCATCGGAGATTATGATTTTATCCTTCCTGGGGAGCCATAACAAAAAAGGCCGTTTAGCTTGCGCTAACGGCCTTTTTTGTTATGGCTCCCC